>CAIKEH010000055.1 GCA_903826405.1 uncultured bacterium | reverse complement strand
GATCGAGGCAAGATTCCCCACACCATAGTCAACAATAACCAGATCCATCGATTCTTTCATTGAAAAAAAGGAAGATCAAACATGGAGGCGTTTAGCTCTGAATTCCTCAAATTTGGAATGAGGGATGTAGCCGTTGTATAGTTTTTCATGGCTATATAGAATACACTTCTCCCTATCTAAATTCCTAATCACATCAGCAGGAACGCCCCCTAAAATACAATAACCATCAGGAAAAGATTTGGTTACAACAGCGCCCGCACCCACAATGGTAAAGTCTCCTAAAACAACGCCGGGCATAATTTTTGACCCAGCTCCTAACCAGCAATATTTACCAATAATTACAGGTTTTTCTATATGAATTCTGGTATCATACACATCGTGGTTGGCGCTAACGATAACCACATTTGGAGCGATTTGAGTATAATCGCCGATTTTTATCCCGCCAATTCCCTGTATATAACATCCATTCATTATGCCAGGGTATGCATCAATCCCGACCAATACCTTATTCGAGTTATATACCTTACTCGTCCAATGTACTGGCCAATATGCGTCTCTATTCCCGCCTAGATTCAATATTTTCTGTTTGAACCATATATCGAAATTTATACCAGACTGATAGTCGCGGGTATCACGAATAAATTTGAAATAAGGAAGCCAAGTAATTGGCACAACAAATAATCTTATGGGGTTTTGTAGATAAAATTTAATGATTTCTTTTAATCGACTCATGTACTCAAATAAAAAAATTAAGGTCTACTTTATTTTAATTGACTCATCAAGTAGAAATAACTTGGGCTAAATATTTTAATCAGCTTTCTTATGGATAAAATACCAATATGGAAACATGAATATTTTCTTCAGGAATTTTTTATAATAACCTGGTAGTAACAGAAAATCCATTTGAAATTTTCCGTCTCCGAATAAACACAGATCGATCAATGAGTTTTGTATTTGACTTCTGATCCACAAAAGCATGTTTGTAGACATGTTCATCGTCGAATAATCCTTTTTCACTTGTCCTGCGATCGAAAGTTTTGATTTTGCATATTGAATGATTCGATTTTTGAATTCCAAATATGAACCTTTCAAATAATATTTATTAGATATCGACTCTGCATGCACCCTGTACAACATCAATGGTTCGTGTATGAACTTGACCCCTCCATAATGGAAAGCCCTATAGCCGAGAATGTTATCCTCATTTACGACAGTTTTGTCCAAAGGTCCATAACGCCTGAGCATATCCATGTTGAGGCACATAGTTGCGCCTTTGAGCCAATAACCTCTCCGGATCAGATCCTCGAATGTTTCACCCGGGGCTATCTCATGTTGACTGTCTCGATTTTCTACATTGGGTAATACTCTTGACTGCTCGTCTATGCCCGTCACGGAATGATGCAGAGCCCCCAGTCTGATATCCGCCTCTTGCATGATCCTCTCCACCCGATGAGGAAGGGAGACATCATCTCCAGCCGATACGATGATCCAGTCCCCTTTCGCGATCTCAAACCAAACCTTGCTCACGTGTGCACCGATACCCATGTTAGTAGGATTTCGATTAAGCACTATTCGATGCGGACCTTTATAATCACGGACCGCTTCCTCAATTATGGAATATGTCTCATCCGGCGATGCGTCATCTGAAAAAATGATCTCAAGTGGGCTGTAGGTTTGCGCAAGTGCCCCGGCAATGGCCTCACGGATATATTTTTCCGCCTTGTAGCATATCACCGTCATGGAGACCAGCGGCCTATTCATCTTTTCTTGAAAATGGTATTGAACATGAACCTATACTCCTCCCGAGAGCGATAGAGGTAGAAAAGGATGAAAAATCCCCCTATCGAATAAGAGGCCCACTCATCAAGAAATACCTTTGCCAGTATGATGCCTGCTATGATGATGGCATTCATAGCAAAAAGAATGACATTTTCCCTGGATATGCTGCCGGAAAAATAATTCATGAACAGCCAGGTGATTAGTGCCAAATAGATGACATAATGCAAGAGATAAGCAAGGCCGATCATTTCGAACCTGCCTGTCTGCATAGCCAAGAAGCTGAGAAGCAGCATAGATCCGTTACCTATGGATTCCGAGATTATATAGGTCTTGGTTGCCCGATGAGCGAGAAATACGAAGGCAATAGGCCATGCTATGACCTGAATGAACGTGCCTGCTACGGTGTAGTTCAGCAGGGGGTTGGCCGCAAGGAATTTCGCCGAGAAAAGTATGAGCAGGAAAAGTTTGGAAAATGTCAGCATGATAAAGAGCAATGGCATGATGAGCGCCATGGAAATACCAATCTGCTGGTTGACATATTCATTTGTCTCGCTGATCCCTTCCTGAACCTTGGTCACCAGATTCGGATAGTAGTTGGTGATAATGGAGGATGTTATGAACCCTATGTATGATGCCGTGAACCCCACGGCCACCTGATAATAACCCAGATGGTCCTTGCTGAAGTAATGATTGATCCAGCTCTTGTTCACCAACGTCACCACGCTCTCAAGGAGACTGGCCCATAAGCTGGAGACGCCCAGTAGAAAAACCGGGGCCATTTCACTGTACGGTACACGTTCCTGTGTATCGGGTAGTTGTACAACTACTTTCCTGCTCTGCCAGTAAGTGACGCCCCAAGCTCCGACACCCAATGAAAGGATCAGGAACGGAATGGCTTTATCCCGCAGTACGATCACGAGCACGATGCCTACCCCCGTCGTGATCACCCCCTGGTACACATTGCTCTTTGCCACCATGCCCAGCTGTTTCATTCCGGTGATCAGCAGACTCTGCATGGTGGATCGGAACTTGAACAACAGGGCGAAAGCACCTATTCGGAGATACCATACATAAGAATCATCCCCGGCCATCGCCTTTGAAATAGGCGTCGAGAATACGATCACGGCCACCACCAATACGAGCGAAAGGAAAGTGAAGAAAGTGACCAGGGAATTGAAAACCCTCTTCACCTCGCCATTATTCTGCGTCGACGCCTTGGAAATGGCTTGCACACCACTATTGGCCACTCCCAAAGAGCCAATGGAATGGACTGAATTGATGAAATCATTCAGGATTCCGAACTGACCAATCCCTGCAGGTGCCAGAAAAATAGAAAAGACCTTATTCCGGACAATCGACAACAAGATGTTGATGACCGAACTGACTCCAAGTAATGCAGTATTCCGATATGACCGTTCCTTGTCACTCATCTTTCACAGAATTCACGTATTTCGGAAGAGATCCATTCCACCATTTCCCTGGTCATGCCAGGCCAAAGTGGAATGCTCAATGATGTCGCGGCCAACTGTTCGGCGATCGGGAAATCACCCTTTGCATATCCAAGTTCACGGTAAGCCTCCTGAAGGTGCGGAGTCACCGGGTAGTGGATCATGGTGCCGATGCCCTTCTCCGTCAGATGGGATTGCAGTTCATCCCTTCTAAGATGGCGAACTACGAAGAGATGATAGACATGTTCAGCATCCGGATGAACATGGGGCAGTACAAGTCCTGGAACTCCCTGTAGGGCATCTCTGTACCAGCCTGCCAATTCCTTTCGTTGCGCCGTCCAATTCGATAGATGCTTCAGCTTTACGGAAAGAAGAGCCCCTTGTAGTTCATCCAGGCGCATGTTATGCCCCAAAACATCATTGTAATATTTCTTTGCTGAACCGTAATTCCTGAGTACTCCTATTTTATGCGCAATCTGTTCATCATTTGTAGTGATGGCACCGGCATCGCCAAGTGCCCCGAGATTTTTACCCGGATAGAAGCTGGTTGCATTCACGATACCCCAACTTCCAGTGATGCGTCCCTTGAAAGAAGCCCCATGTGACTGTGCATTATCCTCTATCACATGTAAACCATGAGCTTCAGCAATAGAAAGTATGGAGGTCATGTCTCCGGCCTGACCGTAGAGGTGTATTGGAATAATGGCTTTTGTACGCGAAGTGACCACCCCTGCAATGAGTGCAGGATTTATGTTGTACGTCTCAACATCCGGTTCTACTGGTACTGGTGTTGCCCCAGCGAATGTTACAGCAAGCCAGGTTGCGATGTATCCATTCGAAGGAACGATGACCTCGTCGCCTTCGCCGACACCCAAAGCCCGTAGAGAAAGATAGAGTGCGTCCAACCCATTGCTGACACCCACACAAAACCGGGTCTGACTGAAGGTGGCATATTCAGCTTCGAAATCTGTCACTGATTTCCCGAGGATGTACCAATAGCTGTCATAAACCTTTTCAAAAGCTGCGGACATCTCGCCCTTTATCGGGCCGTGCATAAAAGCGAAGGATAAGAAAGGTATCTTCATTCAAAGATCGGATGTGATGAATGATTCAGTCATTTCGGAGTGCATGGTCAATGAGTGCATGTCTGGAAGTGTCCACGAGATAGAACCGATGTGCGTATGCCCGGGCACCAAATCCCTCTTTCCAATCCAGAAGACCGGTATTGAACCGTCGCCCCTCCTCCTCATTGGCGATACCGAAGTCGAAAACCTGCTTGTGTTTGAAAGTCTCAGTGATAAGGGTATGAAAGAGCAAGTCTATGGCACCATTCCGGCGACCCTCGTCACTGGCAGAGATATACTGTGCATGTGCCACTATTGGAGTCTCAAAGATGACACAGCCTGCCATCAATTCCTCATGTTGCCAAGCTTCTAAAAGGCGTATACTGCCCGGATTGTCATCACGCAATCTTTCGATCTCTTCCAAGGTATGGACAGGTCGGACTCCAAAACGTTCCAAGAGATTAGGGATGAGGATCCGATTCCAAAACGACGAAAATTCCGATGCTTCGCGGATGCCGATCCCATTTTTTTGTGCCTTTTTCACTGACCGGCGTCTTCTTTCCTGATAAGGTACTGGAACAGATAAGCGCTGGTCTATGGCAAATGCCGTATCCATTCTCAACAGTTGCGCACCCATGAGGAAAAGACCGTAATCAGTGTCATCCTGACTTACCGAGCTGTAGAAAGAAGGACTCTGTTTGAACAGGACGGTGGTCATCCCGTTCGCATGGCAATACCCGAAGAGTGCACTCATGTAACGTAGCGTATTCCGGGCGGACTCATCTTTCGCCACCAGGAATCCTCCGAAGGTGAGCCCTCCATGGGACGTCAATTGATCGGACCGCTCGGATGCGGGCATGATTGCGGACAATCGTCCATCATCGAATACCAGTAGCGAATGGTCCGTGAACCTATCCTTATGATATTCCATGAAATTCCGCGAAAAAAGGAAGATGGGTGACCTTGATTTGGAAAGGAACTCATTCCAGAGCACCCTGTCTTCATCCCGAAATTTTTTGACTTCGATCATGTAAGGAAAATGATCTTATTGATTAGGGAACGGATAAACGAGCTACACCGAAACCATGAGCTCCGTTGTTATTCCCATTATAAAACATATATCGTTGACCCTTCACATCGATCACCGCCGGATAGCATACCATCTCCGAATCCCAACCCTCGGCAGAAACATCGATACCCGCCAGATGGTCGAGGCGCTCCCAACTCAATCCATCAAGTGATTCAGCATAGCCGATACGATACATCTTGCCTTGTATACGAATGGAATACCACATCTTGAATTTTCCATCTTCTTGAATCACCCATGGCCTGGCCACGGCGAATTCACTCTTTTCCGGATCGGGTGCAATGCAAGTCATATCTTTCATTTCCCAGTTCACAGCGTCCATGGATTCTGCGTAACCGATTTTGTAATCAAGGAATAGTTTGCCATCAATCGTGATCCACTTCGTGGAAAACCAGTGCCACATCTTGTATCTGCCATCATGAAAAAGCACTGAAGGAGCTCCCTGTGAAGTGGGTCGGAATTCATTACGTGGCAATATGGGAGACGGGGACACCCGCTCAAAGGTTCGACCGTCATCCTTTGTACGGGCCAAACCGGCAAATAGCATGTAGGGAACACGCTCACATCTTTGAAAACCGACTGTGTACAAGAACCTCTCATTCCCCACAGTTATTATACAACTGGGTACGACCCCGGAATCATCAAAAGTGCCCAACTCGCCAATGTCTAGGACTGGGCCGTTACTGGTGTCTATGATAATAGTGGGGTCATCCGGGTCTAGGTCCACCCAACAAACCCTGCTGAATATCTTGCTGTCTGCCGTTCCAAAGAAGACTCTGATCCTATCTCCCAGAAAAAGAGGCACAGGGAGCATCGCATAACGATGATTCCACCACTCTGTAGATGTCGGCTCCCAGACCAATCCCAATTTTTCCCATCTCATGAAGGCTCGACTTTGAATGCCTCGTAACTGGATTTTATTCTCTTGGCAGGGTTGCCTACAAAAATAGACCCAGGCTCTGTATCCCTGACAATGATGGTCCCGTTTCCTGTTACACTATCCTTGCCGAATTTGACTCCGTCATTAAAAGAAGTGTTCACCCCGAGGAAGGAATTGGATCCGATGGTACAAAATCCAGAGATGACCACATGGGAGGAGATGAAACAATTATCCTCTATTACGGTCTGATGACCGATATGATTGCCGCTCCAGAGTATCACATTATTCCCTATCCTGACTTTGTATTGCAGAACATTCTCCTCGAACACGAACACATTCTCCCCCAACTCAACGTTGTGCCAGATGAATGCATGTGAGTTGACATAACTGGCGCAAGTATATCCAGAAGCCTTTGCTTTCGCGTACATGGCGGTTCTGTTCCTGTTCAACCTGCCGAAAGAAGCAGCAGCGAACATCTGATGAGTTGACGGTGGGAATCGGGTGACCACTTCATCAAAAGCAACCACGGGAAGTCCAAGTAATGTTTCCTCCTGCAAGAACTCCCGATCGACCGTGAAGGCAACCACTTCAAATGATGAGTCCCGTTGGAAATAATCAGCTATGATCTCGGCAGTTTCGCCTGATCCGTACACCACCAATTTTTTCTCTTTAGTCATTTTTACTATAAATTAAGTATTCAGCATGCGAGCGGATATAATCCGCTTCGTCATAATCTTGTGAAGCCAGAACCAGGCAAATGGCACCAGAGGAAAAATTCCGCTCTGCTGCCCAGATACCAGGAGGTATATGTAACCCAATATGAGGTTGATTGAGTGAAAAGATCTTCTCGGATCTCCCATCAGACACCATCACTTCAAAAGATCCTGATGCCGCGATCAGGAATTGGTGGCATTCTTTGTGGGCATGTGCGCCTCTGGATTCACCGGCAGGAATATCATAGAGATAAAACACACGTCGGACGGGGAATGGGATATCCAAGCCATTATTTACGGCAGTGATCTGGCCATTACGATCGCCTATTTTGGGCAGGCGAATCAAACAGCATCCCTCAATATCGATCTTACCTCCCATGTGCAAGTTGAGCATAGGTCTGAAAGTCGTACAAGTAATCTTCCTTGCGGTATGGGGAACTGGACAGATGCAGACTTAGCGCATTGGTCGAAAAATTCTCCATATGCCTCCAGGTCAGAGGGGGCACATATAGCCCGTAGTAACTTCTATTGAGTGAATACTTTCGGATGCCGCCATCAGGATCGGTGACCACCAGATCGAAACTCCCCGACAAAGCGATGATGAGTTCCTGCTGCTCCCTGTATGCATGGCCACCTCTTATCTCGCCTCCGGGAATTCCATAAGTCCAGAATACCCTTTCCACTATGAATGGAACCTGTTTGGGGTTTTGAATGAACGTGAGATTACCCCTTTCATCGATGACCTTGGGAAGATCGATCATTCTAACCATGAAAGAGCTTATTTTCTACTGATATGTATCGTACCAAGTTCATCATTGCCTGAACAATGCCAGAAAGCGTTGCCAGATGTTCTTCGGCGCATTTTTATTGTCAAAATATTCTGAACCATATCCATAAGAGGAATAACCATAACCGCCGTAACCATAATATTTACCGTAACCTCCGTGGATCTTGATGTCATTGATCACGAGACAAAGTCGAGGCAACCGGTTTTCCCGATAAACTTCCTCGATCATTTTCAACTGATTTTTCTGCGTGAAATCATTACGAACCACGAACAACGTGCTATCCACATAATTGGAAAGTGTAACGGCATCGCTAACCAGTCCCAAAGGTGCGGTATCGATCACCACCACGTCGAATTCCTCTTTGACCTTTTTCATCAGCAGATCCATCCTGGGGTTAAGGAGCAATTCGGATGGATTGGGGGGCACGGGACCGCAAGGAATGATGTACAGATTTTCAAATCCGCTTACAGGCATGATCAATTCCTCGAAGCTGATATCCCCAATGATGAAATTGGTGATGCCACTTTGCTTGGGCATAGCGAGCCCTTTCAGGATCTTGGGCTTTCGTATGTCGAACTCCATGATCGCTGTCTTCTTACCCGCAAGTGCCATAACTGCCCCCATGTTGGTACTGATGAAAGACTTGCCCTCTCCGCTGAAGGAAGAGGTGATCATGATTACCGATTTTTCCGATTTTGGAAGTATATACTGTAAGTTCGTCCGAATTATCCTGAACTGTTCGGCGATGAACTTTCGGCTGGAACGGTCAACGACGAGTGTCCCTTTTTCATCGGAATGACCGACCTCACCCACTATCGGCGCGTTGGTCACTCTGCCGATATCCTCGCGACTTTTCACCTTATCATTCAAGAAGTCGATCAGGAAAACTACCACAGACGGAATCAGCATCCCCAGGAAAAAGGCGATGGTATATATCCCTTTTCGATTCGGACTGACGGGAAGGTTCGTGCTCTGAGCCGGCTCGATCACCCTCACATTTGAAATGGTGGAAGCTGAACTGATGGAAGTCTCCAATTTTTTCTGCAGCAGATAGGAATACAGTTCTTCAAGTATTTTTTGCCTTCTGGTTATGTCGAGCAGGGCTTTTTCCTTTGAGGGTATCTTGGAGATCTCCTGGCCAGCCCTAGTGTTTCTTCCAGAAATATCCCGGAGGGAAAGTTCATATGCATTACGAACATTCCGCATGTTCTGCAGTATATCGGTCCGAAGTTTTTCGATGGAAGTCTCGAGGTCAATCATCATCGGGTTGGCTCGAGTTGTGGACTTGAGCAGGGTCTCCCGCTGTACTTGTAGTTTATTGAATTCATTTATCTGCAAGACCAATGTTGGCTCTTCGATCCCCAGTACAGAACCGACCTGCCGATATGGGTTGCGGTTATCGGCAATGTAATTGATGATATTATCCACAATCTGAAGTTGGATCCGCTGCTTGGTCAGTTCCTTTTCGAGTTCAGAGACGGATTCAAAAAACTGTTCAGACTGTTGCTGAGGATTGATCATCCGGTTCTTCTCCCGGTATCCCAACAGGTGCTTCTCTACACCACCGAGGTCATATTTTACCGTATCCATCTGATCATCGATGAAATTCAAAGCTTTCACCGCTGTCTGTCGTTTATCCTCAAGCCCAGATTGCTGATATTCAAGCATCCACTTGTTGACCACTTCCATACCGAAATTGACATTCTCCGTTTTATAGGTCAGTTTAATGATGTTGTTAGACTCGCCTGACTGTGCGGCTGAAAGATTCGTCACCAGCTGCCGGGCACGAAATTCTTCAGGTTGATAATCGATGATGAATGTCCTGCTGATGAACCCTTCTAAACTTGCCGCTGTTCTTGAAATGGAGAAAGAACCCTTGCTGATCTGGAATGGCTGGTCGAAGTCGATGTTCGAATCTTTCCCATCGATCTGATATTGCTTGTCGTTCACCACTGTGAGTTTCAACACGAAGGGCTTCATCGTGTCGAGCATTTTGATGACGTTCAGTTTCACCGGACTTTCTGAGGAAGTGATCTTTGTGGATCTGATCTTTCCTTCGTTCGCATATTGCACCTCGAGCCCAAGTGATTTCACCACTCTTTTGGCCAAATTTCGCGACCTGATCACCTGAATCTCATCGTTGATATTCCGATTGGGCTGAGTGAAAAGTACTTCATCGAATTTCTCACTTTTAGACGCGTATGGATTGGGATCCTTTACAAGAATCGTTCCCGTTACATCATAGATATCAGGGGAATACCTCAATTTAATGAAAGCGCCCGCCAAAAAGAGTATGCAGATGGCGATGATCCAAGGGAGATAAGGAAGGTATTTCATGACGATCTCCCTTGGGGAGGTCGTTGATTTTTTCTGTTCAAAAATACCAGCCGGATTGCTGTTGTATAAACCCATGGAATATGGTTGTTATTTCCTGAACAAAGAAATGAGGATGGCCAGAGACGAAACCACTGTGGCACCCACTGTAATGTATTGTAATGTCTGGATATCCGTAGCCGTAGGTTTCCTGCTGTCCGGTTCCACCACCAGCACATCGTTCTGTCGCAGATAGAAATTCGGTGAGGCGAAGATCGAAGGGTCGAGCAGATTCAATGTGGCATAACTTCGTCTGCCCTGATTCTCCCGAATAAGCATTACCCTGTCCTTCTTACCATAATCGGTTATGTCACCAGCCAGTCCTAATGCCTCCAAAACACTAGCTTTCTCGCCAGGGACCGTAAATACGCCGGGGCTCCTGACCTCACCCAATACAGTAATCTTGAAATTATTGAATCTCACGACGCAATACGGATTAGTGAGGACGCCCAGTTTAACAAGAGTTCCCGTGATGAGGTCGGATAGATCATCCTTGGTCATTCCTTCTGCATGCATCAGGCCTATCGCATGCAAGCGGATATTGCCGTTATTGTCCACCAGATATCCTCCAGAAGAAGTTTGTGATGAAGATGCCCCTACACCTTTGACCGGCTGAAGTGAAGCAGGAGTTCCAGTGCTCACACTGGCCTGATTGAATATTGCCGTTGCTTCCGGATTATCGCTAAAAATGGTAATACCAAGAATATCACCTCGCTGAATGACTTGATCAGGAACTTGAATATTCTGTAGTTTATTCGTGTCGATCGCACCATTGAAATAGGGCATTGGTTTTGAAGCGGCACAGGATGTCAATGCATAGGTTATGACGAGACTGAATAAAAAATGGAACAGTCTGCCCACATAAGAACCGAACCTGACCGAAGTATATTCCATGACATCCATTTTTAATGCGGCAAGGGTTGCACATTCGATTTTTTCATCGTGGCCACCAGTTTATAACCAAGGCTCTCTATGACTAATTCAACCCTGTTGTTCATAACCCTTTTCACCGTCGCCTCCTTATCCATCATAACCCCGGTTCTAATGACCACTTTGGTATTGGGTAAAATATCCATCGATTCCAAGGTTACCTCCTGGAATTCATTAAGGAACCTTTTGATATTTACGATCTCTTCTTCCCTGACCACTGCAGGTTTGCCATTCCAGTATACATAGTTCAAAACACCCTCAACCATCCTCACTTTGGTTTGCTCTTCAGAAGGCACATGCACAAAAACATAGGATTTGAAAAGCGGCTCTTCAACCACCTTGATCCGATCACTCCATTGCTTCCTTACCTTGTTCAAGGGGCAGTAAGATTGGATACCCCTTGCCTCAAGAACACGGTGAACCTTCTTCTCCCACCGTGGTTTTGTGTATACAGCATACCATTTCAATTCATCATTCATTCTGGATCGAATATAGCTTCGCCACCTCAGTCACATCCTCTAAAAATGTGCCGGCAAATTTTGACTTGATTACCGAACAATAACCGACCCGTTCCCGTTTTCAGCGGAAAAGAAAACATCAACAACCTTATGGTGAAATGCAAACCGTGCAACAGGTTAAAAATGATCTGGTTTTCGGGCAATTATGCGTAGGCAAAGATAAGTATGTTTAGTTCGTTCTATTTTGAAATTCAGTCGAGTATGGCACCCGTTAGGTCCAATTTTAAAAGAGTCCGATTACCTTATCGCCTTCCAATCGATATTCCACCCCCTCCAATTTGCAAAATGCCTTTCCCGTAATATCAAAGTCCAGTTTTTCCCCATTCTTGCTGATCCATCCGATCCGGCGAGCGGGGTTGCCAACCATCATGGCATGCGGGAGCACATCACGAATAACTACCGTACCCGCCCCGATCAGACTATATGCGCCCACCTCAACACCACAAACAATAGTGGCATTGGCGCCAATGGTAGCTCCTCGTCGGATGTAAGTAGGCTTGAACTCCGACTTGCGTTCTACAAAACTTCTGGGATTGATGACATTGGTGAAAACCATAGATGGCCCGAGAAAGACATCATCCTCAACGATAACTCCATTGTAAAGGGAAACGTTATTCTGGATCTTCACCCCATTTCCAACCTCTACCTTATTGTCAATGAATACGTTCTGGCCGATATTGCAGCGCTCCCCGATCCTTGCGGTGGGGCTGATGTGGCAGAAATGCCAGACCTTGGTTTGGTTCCCAATTATAGCTCCTTCATCCACAACAGAACTGGGATGAATATAGAATCCGGTTTGCATCGATAGTTTAAATAGGTTGGTATCTTATTAATAAACCGCAATTTACAAATTTCTGGGGAAAAGTCCCAAATTCAGGAATGACTACAGGTCCCGTAATAAATTATATATCAATATATTAAGTAATGCATGTTGGTGAATTTGTTCCATATTAACATACTTTTTCCTGGAAAAGGGCCAGGTCGGCGATCAAGAGGGCCCCAGACGGCTGAACAGTGAATTTCAGTACTTTTATTTCATGTCTATCCCAACTTCCCAACGCTATTATGCCCTAGATGTATTCCGGGGCGCCACCGTGGCCCTCATGATCCTAGTGAACAACCCCGGTTCATGGGCCCATATTTATGCCCCCCTGGAACATGCACCCTGGAACGGATGCACCCCGACCGACCTGGTTTTCCCCTTCTTCCTGTTTGCAGTCGGGAATGCGATGGCCTTCGTCATGCCCCGATTGAGAGATGGAGGATCCTCCGCATTCTGGAAAAAAACGATCCGTCGTTCCATACTCATCTTTTTGATAGGCCTGCTTTTAAACTGGTTCCCATTTGTACGTTATGACGCCACTGGACACCTGGTGGCAAAGACCTTTGAAAAACTCCGCATCCTGGGCGTTCTCCAACGTATCGCCATTTGCTATTTTTTCGCAGCCATCATCATCTTTTATGGCCGCACCCGTGGCGCATTCACCATAGCTGCCATCATATTGTTAATCTATTGGGGAATCTGCATACTTCTGGGTTCGCCCGGAGATCCCTTCAGCCTCGAAGGGTTTTTCGGCACACACCTGGACAGGATCGTATTGGGGTCAGGTCACATCTACCATGGTGAAGGCGTGGACTTTGATCCCGAAGGGTTGGCCAGTACCTTACCAGCTATCGTGAATGTCATCTTTGGTTATCTGGTCGGAGAATACATTCTTCAAAAAGGGAAGAATTGGGAAATGCTTTCCAACCTTTTCGTGGCCGGAATCATACTGACCGGTGCAGGATATCTCTGGGACATGAGTTTCCCTATCAACAAAAAGATATGGACCAGTTCCTATGTACTGTATACTGCTGGTCTGGCTACCATCATCCTTGCCCTACTCATCTACACCATCGAGTTCCGTGGAAAACGAGGTGCCTGGAGCCGATTCTTCGATGTCTTCGGTAAAAACCCCCTATTCATATTCGCACTAAGTGCTGTAGTCGTGAAATGCTATTCCCTATTCCGGATCCCCGATGGCATTTCAGCAGATGGAAATCCCGCATTCAAAGGACTCGGCGCCTGGATGTATGACCACCTCTTTGCCCCTACTTTTGGAATGCTGAATGGCTCACTGCTCTATGCGATCTTTCACATCATCGTATTCTGGATGATATGCGTATGGCTCGATCGAAGAAAGGTTTACGTCAAAGTTTAACGGATTAGCGGATTAATGGATTAGTGGATTAATGGATTAACGGATTAATGGATTAATGGATTAATGAATTAAGGAATTAAGGAATAAATGGATTTATAGATAAGTGGTTTGGAGAAAACCTTGAGTACACACCCTCCCAGAATCCTCTAATCCACTAATCCGTTAATCCACTAATCCATTAATCCACTAATCCACTAATCCGTTAATCCACTAATCCGTTAATCCGTTAATCCATTAATCCACTAATCCACTAATCCGTTAATCCGCTAATCCACTAATCCGTTAATCCGCTAATCCGTTAATCCGTTAATCCGCTAATCGTGACCTTCAGTTTGACTGTGAAGACTCTAGACTCATCTGGCTTCAGTGTGACGAGACCGATGCCATTATTGAACGCGTCGGGGGCGGAACTCAGGTTCTCGATGGCGATGCTGTTCCGGTGCGGGGGAGTATAGACCTGCATGAAGGGATAATGTGCATCTGGATGGAACTCGAGACTCATGCCCGAGGCCGGATCTGAGAGTCTGGCCATGGGTTGATCGGCAGATTGATCCAAAACGAAACCGTTGTCGAAATGGCGGTCACCAATGGTCACGCCACTCCTGAAACCTTCCACCGGGATATGATTACCTGTAGGGATCAAAGCAGAATCATACTCCAGCATCTTGTCCGTATTGATCATCAGTTGATATCCATCCACCTTGCTTCCGAAAGTGAAATAAGGATGCCACCCATCGGTCATTGGAATCGGCACCTTGTCGTGATTATGGATCAAAGTGGATATGGTGAGCAAATTATCGGCATCTAGCCGGTACTTTACCAAGCAATCATAGTCAAAAGGAAAACCCGGATCCCCTTTTCGATAAGCGAACTTGAGCTCCACTTCAGCATGATCCTGCGCCGACATCGTCTCCACGACCTGAAATGCCGCATCATAGATGATCCCATGTATGGCAACGCCGTTCAGAATGAATTTACTTAGGTTATGAGTCTTCCCCGCCCATTCATAAGTTGAATCAGCGACACGACAGACATATGGGGAAAGCTTTGCACTCCTGAAGCCTTTCGTTTTGTTCTCGTTCCAATCAGCCATGCTGTGGAATCCTTCCACCAAGTTCACTGGCCTCCCATTATTCAATACGGAGAAAGAATTGAGTATAGCGCCTGCATCAGGTATGACTTCGGCAATGGTACCGGTAACGGTATCTTTCAATTGCAGGCTGTGCCAGCCATTCTCTGAGTTTACGGTGATCTGGAAACGCATGGGGAATTAATGGATTAACGGATTAATGGATTAACGAATTAACGAATTAACGAATAAAATTACTGAAAATGACGGCAATAATTCAACCAGTAAAATGACCCATATCAGTTCCTCAATAAAATCACCCCCAGATAGCAATCACAGGGCCTTCCTAATCCATTAATCCATTAATCCGTTAATCCGTTAATCCGTTAATCCGTTAATTCGCTAATTCATACCCCTGCTCCATTCTCTATACGTTCTGACAGCTGCAATAAACTGTCCTCCTCCAGCACCTTTCTAGTAGGGACACCGCTCTCGTAATACCATTTGACCAATAATATATCGCCGCCCTGTATCTCTATTCCGGTGATGGTTCCATCATCGAAGCAGCAGCAACCCGAATTGAAATAGGAAGGTTTCATATCTCTGAAATTACCACTGACATGACCGTACTCCTGTTTTCGGCGAGGGATTTCCTTTTCCACGGCTGCAAGAAGCTCATCATCTTTTTTCTCCATAGCCAGCTCCCGTTGTAGGTATAGCCTTTCCAGATGTGTCAGCGAATTGAATACCGGCTGATGCGTATGTCCGGTGATGAGGATGAGGTCTTTCTGGACGGCACTCCATTGGTACATGAAATCGTTGTGCAGCGTCTTCCTGTTCTCGCTCGCAGCAGGAGTATTGGTATTGATCTCTAAAAATCCCTGCAAAGGGCCCCACACATAGGTGACGAACCATTTGCTGAAAGCATTGCCGTCGCTCTGCGCATCGCCCTGATGCCCGTGTGTGCAAAAGATATCCAACGTGGTGGCTGGCAGGCGTGCACGCAGGATGATGCCGGAATGTATGTTTATGGATCTGCCATACATCTTCTTCAGTGCCAGTCCCGCAAAAGGATCGTTATCCCAATACAGGTCATGATTTCCGTATATCTTGACAAAGGCGTTTCGATCCACAAATGACTTCTCCTTCTCGAAGACCTCCACATTGTGCTTGAGTACGCTGAAGATGTTATTCTCCCATAATTCCTCGGAATCCCCCAGAGATAGCAGATAGAAATTTTTCTTTTCGTAGTACTCCAATGCCGCCAGATAGTTCTTCTCCGCAGGACCGAAATCATCGGATCCATCACGCGCGCCCTTATGATGGTCGGAAAAGATGATGACAGGATGTTGGTCTGGACGGAAATCATAGATGACGCCTTTCTTTCCCGGCTCATGGCAGATGCTGTTGTACAAGCTGCTCAAACCGTGATGCACCTTATCCTTAACGGGTGCCGATGAGAATCGGTCCGCGATCCAGGTCAGTGGCGAAGTCAGCAGCCATTGCAGTATGCGTTTGATGCTTTTCATTTATGCAGGATTCTCTTCAGGATCAGGGATGCAAGTTTGAAAGTAATATAAATGAGGCTAAGATCTCCACTGAATTATATTTGTGGTCATGAAATTCGGTACCGTTCCCCTCGATGTGCTGGAGCGCACCCGCTTCACCCTGCCACCGGATGCATCCTGTAATGGCCGTGTACTGTGTGGCCATACGGCGAAGCAGCCCGGTATTTTCATCGGCGCTTCTTCCTGGGGTGATAAGAGTTGGGTGGGATCATTATATCCATCGCCGACGCCGGCCAGCCGATTCCGGCAGGTATACCCGCATCACTTCAATGCGATCGAGCTGAATGCCACACACTACGCCATTTATGATCCGGACACCATGACCTCTTGGGCACTGCCCGCCAAAGGACGTGATTTCCGCTTCTGCCCCAAATTCCCTCAACGCATCAGTCACTACAGTGGATTCAGAGATGTTGGCCACATCACTGAGGAGTTCATCCAATCTGTCCGGGCGCTTGGAAAAGAACATATCGGCCCCTTATTTCTGCAACTCGGGGAAAGCTATTCCCCTTCACGCAGGAAGGAACTCTATGACTACCTTTCCTTACTTCCCAGCGACCTGCCATTCTTTCTCGAGGTCCGACATCCGGATTGGTTCGGCCATGACAGGGAAAGATCTCAACTGCTGGATACTCTTCACGCTTTAAGTATCGGACTGGTCCTCACGGATACGCCCGGACGAAGAGACCTGGTACACATGGCGCTGACCATTCCGAAGGTCATGATCCGCTTTGTATGTCATCAGCTGCATCCCACTTCATTCAGTCGTTCCGATGAATGGGGCATCCGCCTGAAGGATTGGTTCAACCGTGGTCTGGAAGAAGCCTATGTATTCATTCACCCCAACGATGAGTCTGCCTTGCCGACACTCTATCGACACTGGCACCACATGCTGCGGCCGGACCAGATGCTCCATTCACCACCAGTTCAGGGTGGACTCTTTTAAACCAGCACCCCATGTGTTTCTATAACGGGATCAATATCAGCAGGGCCACGCATATCAAACTCAACCAGGTGGAAAAGGAGATCGGAGAGATGAGGGAAGCCATGCAGCGGCCCTTACAAAGCGGTTTCGAATTCAGCAACTGGCCTGTACTGGTCGGCGTTGATGGTGGGAAGGATTTTCGCATCGAGCTCATGCATTGGGAATTGATCCCATTTTATGTGAAGAACGGATCTGACCTGCATCATTTCCGCCACGGTGGTATAAATCCCAGAACCGGGAAGAAGGATCCACCGCGCAACACACTCAATGCCATCGGAGAGGAGATGCTGGATAAAATTTCCTATAAACAAGCTGCATTGAAACGTCGCTGCTTGGTGCTCTCTTCCGGCTTCTATGAATGGCGGCACTTCACTCCCTCTGGCAGCAAAAAGGATCAGGCATATCCATACCACATCACAGTCAAGGGGAAGGAATACTTCTTCATGGCCGGAATATGGCAGCCCTGGACGGATCAGGAGACGGGTGAGACCATGGACACCTTCTCCATCGTGACCACCGCTGCAAACCCGCTGATGGCGCAAGTGCATAACAAGAAGAACCGCATGCCCCTGATTCTCCCCGATGAACTCGCTGGGGAGTGGATCCGAGAGGGATTATCACCTAAACGCATAACCGATATTTGTCATTTTCAATACTCCGCTGCGGAGATGAGCACAGAGACTATTCGTAAGGATTTCCGCACGGCATCAGATCCCCTTCTACCTGAGACGTATCCTGAGTTGCCTGCATTGATGAACTGAAGGTTTCGCAATCCGGAATTCGGAATTCGGAATTCGGAATCCTACCCCACCTCATACATCTCCTCCCACCTCGTCGTGAACCGCTTGCTGCGCAGTTCCTGTCGCATCTTCCAGTTTCGGGTGAGTCCGGAGGCAAGGAACTTGACGGCATCGTCGCGCATGCTGAAGTTGATGTTGTCAACGGCATCCATGAGCAGTCGCTGTCGGTTCTCTGCTTCGGGAACGAAAAGATTTCCCTGCAGCGAACCATCAGGGACGAGTCCGCTGAGGATGACGCCGGCCTTGAGGTATTTCATACCCGGACGGTACAGTTGTTCGACGAGGGGTACGGCTATGGACAGGAGCTCCTGGGTCAGGGAAGTAGGTTGGGGTAGTCGGGCATACCGGTGGTCGCTCCGCGGATCATACGCATACGCCCCCCCTTGTGTACCATTGGTGACCACGAATACATCGATCGCCTGTGCGGCCGAATACTGGCGTCGCAGTTTCTCCGCTGCACGCGTAGTGAAGGTAGCCACCGCTTCGCGGAGTGGCGCAAGGTCGAAGACGGGCTTTCCGAACATGCGTGTCGTAGCGATCATCTTCTTATTCTCTAATGGCTCCTTCATGGGAATACAGGGTTCTCCGTTGAGTTCGCGGATAAGGCGAAGGCCCACTACACCACCTAGGTTCTTGCGCGCCCACTCGAGCGGTACGTGACGCAGCTGCCAGGCGGTGTTGATGCCGTACTCGTTCCTCAGGCGGTGTGCATAGCGACCTCCGATGCCCCAGACATCCCCCACTTCGGTGCGCTGGAGGGCATCGCGTACCTTATCTTCGGTATCCAGCACCAGGACACAACCCGTACGTTGCTTATCCTTCTTGGCCAACCGGTTGGCTACCTTGCTGAGCACCTTGGTGGAAGCCACGCCAACGGATACCCGAATTCCCGTCCATTCCTCCACCGTTTCGCGGATGTGCACGGAAAAATCCTGCAGTTCGGACGCCGGTACGTGGCGAAGGTCGACGAAGGCTTCGTCCACCGAATACACCTCCAGGCGCTCTTCACCTTCACCCACCAAAAAGCGCAACGTGTCGATCACACGGGAACTCATGTCCCCATAGAGATGATAATTGGAGGAGAAGACGGCAACATCATGCTGCCGGATGATATCCCGATTCTGGTAATAGGGCGCGCCCATGCCCACGCCGAGTTCCTTGGCCTCGTCGGTCCGGGAGATGATGCAGCCGTCGTTGTTGCTGAGCACGACGACGGGCTTCTCCCGGAGATCAGGGCGAAAGAGCCGTTCGCAAGAGCAATAGAAGCTGTTACAGTCGATGATGGCGTGCAAGGGGAGGGGATTAGAGGATTAACGGATTAGTGGAGTAGTGGATTAGTGGATTAACGGATTAATGGATTAGTGGATTAATGGATTAGTGGATTAACGGATTAGTGGATTAGTGGATTAGTGGATTGGTGGATTGGAAGTTATGATCGCGATCGTTGATTTTCATTTAGGTATTTGATGAAACCTCCGATTTTTTTACCAAGTTCCAACGTTTTCTCCGAGAATATTCGATGTTCTTCCTGGGTGATCGATCCAGCCTCGAAGAGAATGCATAGTATGTTGAATACTTCACCAGAAGAGCCTTTTGCATAGAATAGGAATCGGATGAGTTGTTTGTTGTTCCGGTACTCAAATCCTTCCGCAATATTGTTGGATATGGACGAAACTGCTGCCTTCAACTGGTCCTTTGACCGAAAATCACACTTCAATTTGGGCTTCTCGCATAATGTATAGACTTCGGCAGCAAATGCTACTGATTCCTGCCAAACCGGTATCTGCCGAAATGAAGTGTATTTCATCGGAGCAAAATATGGTATACCTGATCTGCCAAGATGGTGAAAACAACGTGTCATGGAAGAGAAATCTCCACGCAATAGCGTCCCCGCTTTGCCATCAGGCCATCCACTAATCCGTTTATTCATTAATCCGTTAATCCACTAATCCATTAATCCGTTAATCCGTTAATCCACTAATCCATTAATCCGTTAATCCATTAATCCGCTAATCCGTTAATCCAATCACGGACTATGAATCACATAGGTCACAACGCCCCACACTGAAAAATCCGCATACGCATCCACGTCGATCGGTGCGAGTTTCACCGTCTCGGGAATGAGCCGGACCCTGTTCAACCCCTTCTCTAGACGGCGGATCAGCATCTCACCGTTCAGCGTGGCGATGATCACCCTTCCGCTCGCAGGCTTCAGGCTACGGTCCACGATCACGACATCACCATCGAAAATACCTGCACCAGTCATCGCATCACCACGCACGCGCATGAAGAAGGTGGCGGGTTTGTTCCTGACCAGTTGCTCGTTGAGGTCGATCCCCCTTTCCGCATAATCATCGGCCGCCGCACCGAAGCCCGTGGCATTGGCCGTACGTACTTCCTGCTGCGTATACTGCTTGGAACCTTTGTAAGCCGCACCGTAATAAACTTCACCATCCATAAAAAAGATTTTGTTTTGCTAAAATATTTAGTAATTTCATACTAAACAAATGATCATTTAAAATATTCCGGCATGACTTACGGATGGGGACAGTACGGGGCGCTCCGCTCCCCGATGGAAGACGGCATGGCGGTGATTTCGCCAGAACGTATGGATGACAAGTGCACCGGAAAGGCGCATTATGAATTACTGATCCTGCCCGGTGGAACTCCGGCCAGTGAGATCACAGGATTCTCTGAAATGTTGACGAATCGATACCCGTCCAAAAACTATGAGGGGCCGCATATACTTCTGGCAGACTTTCGGGCTTGGGAATCTATGGAATCCACCCTGATCCGATGGATACAACGCATCTGCAGTGATACGACCTGCTTCAATCTTTCCCTGAACAATTTCGGTGGCATACCTCCATCCACCATCTGTATTCGTATCCCGGATAGTGGTCCACTCCGGAAATTGATCGGGAAACTGCACGTGATCGAAGGATATATAGATAACGGCAATGGACAACCGGTGAACTGGAACCTCCGCCCCCAACTTTGCCTGAGCGGTCCCTTGCCGGAGCAGGTGTACAGGGAAGCGGTCCTCGATTGGGCCTGCATGGAATACAACGTCGATCTGCCCATCAGCCGCATGATACTGAAAAAGACAGGCCGCTCAGGTCAGGGCCAGATCGTCAATATATTCGGCTTTCATCCAGGGAACCTGGAAAAAGATCGAGCTTCCTGAAGAAGCCGCCCTCATGAATGAAGAAAAATATTCCAGAAAGATCATGAAAGAATGAAAGCAGGCCGCAGGGATCCGAAATACGGCACAGTAAAAAAACCATCGAATACCGACTGCGATGATGAACAGACAAGAGTCCGACATGATGTGGAAGGGATCCGAAGGTCAATATAAAAAAGGGCGTGGTGCCCAATGGAATACGAAGAATCGATTCGACCGCCAAGAGATGGTCCGGGAACATATCGAAGCCATCGATGACTGGACGGAAATTTCACCGAACACAGTCCATATCGAACAGGATGCAAAAAGCCTGGTGAACAAGGTGGATAGCCCAGACGTGGGCATGTGGTACAGCATGAACCCCTATCAGGGATGTGAACATGGCTGCATATACTGCTATGCCAGAAATACACATGAATATCTGGGATTCAGTGCCGGGTTGGATTTCGAACAGAAGATCGTGGTGAAAAAAAATGCTGCAAAACTGCTTCGGAAATTCCTCATGAAACCCGGATGGGAAGTCATGCCGATCTCACTGAGCGGGAACACCGATTGCTACCAGCCGGCCGAGCAAAAGTATCGTATCACGAGAAGTTTGCTGGAAGTATGCAGGGAATTCCAACAGCCCGTCGGAATCATTACCAAGAATGCGGCCATACTACGGGATATCGACGTATTGAAGGATTTGGGCAGCAGGAAGCTGCTGTCTGTAATGGTCACCATAACCTCACTTGATGAGGAACTTCGACGGAAGATGGAACCCAGGACCACCACCGCCATGCAAAGGATGCGCATCATCCGGGAACTCAGCCAAGCCGGAATACCCACAGGAGTGATGATCGGTCCGGTCATCCCCGGACTCAATGACCACGAGATGCAAAAGATACTCGGTATGGCCGCCGACCACGGTGCTCAATTTTCCAGCTATACATTCGTCCGACTCAATGGTGCGATCCAGCTGATCTTTCGGGATTGGCTGATGAAAAATTTTCCAGACCGAGCCGATAAGGTATGGCACATGATCCAGGATGGTCACGACGGAAAGGTTAATGATAGCAGATTCGGAGTTCGTATGAAAGGAGAAGGCCGTATGGCAGAATTGATCGCACAGCAATTCAGGAAATACAGCAAGAAATACGATTTGAACAAGGAGCTATTCAGATTTGACCTTAACCGCTTCACCATCCCGAGGCAACAGTTGAGCCTTTTTTGAAACGGTACGGAATATGGCAGAACCGGATTCATTCTGGACCGCTTCAGGTTCGGAGAAAGCAGGAGCCTGCTGAAGACGACGAACATCCCACCTAATAAATGCAATGCGCAATTTTTTCCTGATTCTATAGATCACCAGAATAAACAAGGTTGTAACGGATAGGAAGAAATAGATCGAGAATACATCAAGGAAAAATGGGCGAAGTGATACCTGATCCGTCCACTCCTTTCCCTTGACCAAGATCAATAGCCGATAAATACCCCTGCTGAAGCCCCCGAATTTATCCCAGTTGGTGAAGCGGAAGCCATTTTCATATGTATAATCAGACCTGTAGGATGGGTCTGCTATTCGGCTACTATAAAAAGTCCAACGCCTGCCCACCTCATTTATGTCGGACAGATGCCCATTTTCATCCAGAAACATTTCTTCAAACAACGGATCGACCACAACGAGTTTCCCAGCTAATGCAACACAAACAGTCTGATGACCACCATATGCATCCCCAACTTTGAGCTGGCAGGCCTTGACCGAATATCCTTTCCTTTTCAAGATCGTCATGAGGAAATTAGAATACCCACCGCAACTTCCCTGCCCGTCAATGCTGGCCCTCAGGGTTGAAGGGAAAAGTTTTTGTTTCCATGGTATCTCATCGGCCGTAGAGTTGAAAATATTGGAGCGGCGCTTCAGCAGAAAGTTCGTGTAATGGACCGCCTCTTTGACGAATGCCTCTGACCGGTCTGACGGATCTAAAGTAGACATATCAGCATCTATCCGCTCAATGATCCTGTCTATGAAGTTATGTTCGTTCTCGGCCTCCATACCAAAAAACGCAACAGACCCAATGGTCAAGCCAAGGATCAAGTAGAAAAGCCTATGTCTAAACCGAATAGAATTCACGTGATTAAACCTCCACGAAATAAATAACCATTAAAAATGTGAGGGTAGGATGGATCAAATTTCTCTCTGGGTGGAAGAGGGGCCTTATAAAAGGGAACAAATTACTGTAAATGTTTCAAATTCAATTCAGAAATATAATAGAATGCCCCCTAGCCCCCTCCCCTGTATTTAATTGATTTACAGGATTTAATTTAAAATAGACTGACGCCTAATGCATTGTTACGTTTGGCAGAATACCCAAACGCCTTAGGAACTTGTTTCCGTGAACAAGCAAAATTTAGACAGAGGAATTTAAAGAGTTTAGTGATCGCCCTTCGCAGGTCAAGTTCCGGCCACTGAATCACACCCCACCCTACCTGATGAACACCACTGGATATCGGCGAGTATCCAACACCCCTGGAGGTGTAAAAAACAGTCCATAAAACCACGTGCGCACATGGCAAGTGAAAAAAGGGAACTGAATTTTATCAAAACCAAAATATGGACAAGAAACCAGATACTCATTATGACCATCAGCATCAGGAATCCAATGAACAACCAAAACAGTTGGAAGCTGCAGAATCTAGTTCTCCTTATTGCGAATTTCTTCCTACGGTCCCCAAAATTCATAGGCCGATGATTTTGCCTACACCACCCAAAGAGCCATATACAACTACAGTTCGAAATTGTACCATTTTCGAGAAGCTGGGAAGTCCGAAAAGATTCAGGAATGCCATGATGATCCCGGATGGCCTACTTGCGCAGGAACTCGATCTACTTCGGAAAATACTCCTGGAAAACAGGATCCAACTACTTGTTAGCAGTCCCAACATCAGTGATGCTGAACTCTACCGATTCATGACAGGTGAATTCATGGATCTTCGAATCGCCAATGATGGATCGCCCCTCTTTCATTGTTTTCTCTATGACGATTACCACCCCGATCCATTCTTTGACAATGAGCAGACGGCTCTGAACCGATGTGTGCGTTTCATCTTAGACAAGAAACTTCAGGCTGATGGCTCCTTGTTCATGGAGCAGTTCATGATTAATCAATATGGCCTATTGCTCAACCATGAAGCTATCCAGGTCATAAACTCATTCAAAGACAGGTATGAAGAGATCCTTATTCTCGATCTGAACGCAGGTAAAACATCCATCAGGGGAAAGTTTTGCGAAGTGTCCGGATCGCATGCTACAGGATTCATCCGGGGGAATAAATGTTTGCTGAGAACAGGTCGTTGGCAGGTGGAATTTCAACTGACCGTTGATTCGAAATGGAAGATCTACTCCGTGCGGATCGAAGATGTCGATCTTTAAAATGAATACGCTCCATATTACTGAAAATCAACAGTATATATCTAAGTGTCTCGGTTATATTCCTTCGAGTCTGGAGTCGTTATGAACTGACCTCAAAACCAACGAAAACCCATAAAACAAAACATTAACATATCAGCAGTAAACGAAATAGCCGGATTTATAGTCTTTTTTTAGGACGGAAACACGAAACCTTAAATCGAATAATCATGTGGTTGATCCTGATGGGCATCACCGCCTATACTGTTGTGGAAGCCGTAAAGTTGGAGAAACGGCCCAATTTTGAACTTAAAGATAACGGGGCGAATAGTCCAGATCCTGCATCCACGTTGAACCGAAGGTCATAGTTCGGATCTTCTGGTAGATCACATGTTCCGGCGGTATTGTCCTCCAGCCCCATACAGGCAATGTGTGATCTCACCTAACGTGCAGTATTTTACCGTTTCCATAAGTTCCCCGAACACATTACCATTGGAGAGTGCAACTTTTTTCAACCGTTCCAATGCCTCTCCGGATAATTCCGAATTCCTTTGCTTGAACTTGTCCAAATTGGATATCTGCTGATCCTTATCCTCGTCCGTGCTTCGAATCACCTCACCGGGTAAGGTTGTCGGGCTTCCCTTCCGGTCCAAAAATGTATTGACTCCCACGATGGGTAGTTCCCCGCTGTGTTTGAGGCTTTCATAATGCATGCTCTCCTCCTGGATCCGGTTACGTTGGTACATCCTCTCCATGGCTCCCAACACACCGCCCCTCTCTGTCAATCTATCAAACTCTTTCAAAACAGCCTCCTCCACGAGATCGGTCAACTCACTGATCAAAAATGCTCCCTGATTGGGATTCTCATTCTTCGCCGTGCCCAATTCCCGGTTGATGATGAGTTGTATGGCCATCGCCCGTCGTACACTGTCTTCTGTGGGTGTAGTGATGGCCTCATCGTATGCATTCGTATGAAGTGAATTGCAATTGTCGTAGATCGCGTAAAGCGCTTGTAAGGTCGTTCGTATGTCGTTGAAGTCGATCTCCTGTGCATGGAGACTCCGCCCTGATGTTTGGATATGATACTTCAACATCTGGCTACGTTTATTCGCCTTATACCGATACTTCATGGCCTTGGCCCAGATCCTTCGGGCGACCCTGCCGATCACACTGTATTCCGGGTCCATCCCATTACTAAAAAAGAAGGAAAGATTCGGCGCAAAGTCATCAATGTTCATACCCCGGGAAAGATAATATTCCACATAAGTGAACCCGTTGGACAAGGTGAAAGCAAGTTGAGTGATCGGGTTGGCACCGGCTTCTGCAATATGATATCCACTGATGGAAACACTGTAGAAATTCCTTACCTCATTCTCGATGAAATATTCCTGTACATCGCCCATGAGTCTCAACGCGAATTCAGTACTGAAAATGCAGGTGTTCTGAGCCTGGTCTTCCTTCAAAATATCCGCCTGTACCGTTCCGCGGACCTGAGCCAAAGCATCTTTTCGGACACCTGCATAAACATCGGGAGGCAAAACATCCCTGCCACTGACACCCAGCAAACGTAATCCAAGCCCATTATGCCCGGAGGGCAACTCCCCGTTATGAGCCACATCGCTATACTCGGGCCTCAGTGTGTTTCCATTCAATTTATTCAACCGTGCTTCCACATCATCCCATAGACCCTGACTGGAAATCCATTGTTCACATTGCTGGTCAATAGCCGCGTTGAGGAAGAAAGCGAGTATGATCGGCGCCGGGCCATTGATGGTCATGCTCACGGACGTATGAGGGTCGCATAATTCAAATCCACTGTATAATTTCTTGGCATCATCTAGAGTTGCCACGCTGACACCGCTATTTCCGACCTTCCCGTAAATGTCCGGACGCAAGGCTGGATCTTCACCATACAAAGTGACCGAATCAAATGCCGTTGAAAGTCTTTTCGCAAGCTGATCCCTGGATACATAATGGAATCTTCGGTTGGTTCGTTCAGGTCCTCCTTCTCCGGCGAACATTCGGGTTGGATCCTCGCCTTCTCGTTTTAACGGGAAAACACCTGCGGTGAATGGGAAATGCCCCGGTGCATTTTCCTGGGCCTGCCAAGTCAATATATCTCCCCAATCCCGGTAGTTCGGCAGTATGACCTTGGGTATCCTGATGCCGGATAAACTATTGCTGAACATGGGTTGCCGGATAGTTTTGCCTCTGACCGGATACTCCAAAAAATCCGCCTGATACACTTTTTGCTTTTCAGGCCAGTTCCTGATGAGCTTACGGCTTACCGGTGTGAGTTTCTCCAGGAGTGCATCGAACGCAAGTTCCAAGGCCTGAACTACACTAACATCAACTACCTGCTCCAATTGTTGTTTAGCCCCATGCAGTTGATACAACTTAGATGCGATGTCGGATTGATCCCTCACCAATCCATCATATTCACGCAATTGTTGAGTGATCTCACTCAGGTATCGTACCCTTGCTGGCGGTATGATCGATGATATTTCACGATTGGCATCATGCTGAAGATGCTCCTTTTGATTTTTACTGAAAGTGGTGCCCTTCTTCTCGTCTAATTTCGATGACAACAGAGCGAACAGTCTGTTCATCCCTCCATCATTGAATTGAGACGCGATCGTTCCCACTACAGGGATGTCAACATCTTTGATGGTCCATAGCGCATGATTTCGCCTGTATTGCTTGCGGACATCGATGATGGCATCGAGTGCGCCTGCCTTATCGGTTTTATTGATGGCCACGACATCGGCATAATCGAGCATGTTGATCTTTTCAAGTTGTGATGCGGCACCATATTCCGGTGTCATCACATACAGACTGACATCGCAATGATCAAGAATACTCGCATCGCTTTGTCCGACGCCCGCAGATTCAAGTACGATCAAGTCGTACCCCGCTTCTGCACAGATGGCGATGGCTTCATCCACATGTGGACTCAGAGCCCGGTCACTTTCACGTGTCGCCAGGCTGCGCATATAGGCTCTGGGATGATGGATGGCATTCATCCTGATCCGATCACCCAGTAAAGCCCCACCTGTCTTCTTTTTGGAAGGGTCAACTGAAATGACCGCGATGGTTTTATCCGGAAAATGATCGAGGTATCTTCTGACGATTTCGTCGGTGACGGAGCTCTTACCCGCGCCGCCAGTTCCAGTGATACCCAGAACCGGTTTGGATAATTTCGAGGATGATTTTGCAGGAAGTTCCTTTCCATGATGTTGGGCATTTTCAGCCAGAGTGATGGCCCTTGCGATCTTTCGGATATCATGCACCTCTCCTAATTGCAGCGGGGTTGTAAAACTATCCGGGGGGGCATCGAGGGGGAAATCACAATTCCTGACCACCTCCTCGATCATCCCTTCCAGCCCCATCTGTCTGCCGTCATCAGGTGAATAGATCCTGGTGATTCCATATCGTTGCAATTCAGTGATCTCAACAGGGAGTATAGTACCGCCACCGCCGCCAAAGATCCGGATATGTCCACAGCCATTCGCAACCAGCAGGTCCTTCATATACTTGAAGTATTCCATATGCCCTCCCTGGTAGGAAGTGATGGCTATCCCTTGTACATCCTCTTCGATGGCAGCCTCCACTATTTCAGATACGGAACGGTTATGTCCCAGATGTATCACTTCAGCACCTTTGCTCTGCATGATACGGCGCATGATGTTGATGGCCGCGTCGTGCCCATCGAAAAGGCTCGCAGCAGTCACCAACCTGACTTTGTTATTTAGGGAAAACATCATGGAAACTAACATCCGTTAGGATGTAAAGATAGAGGTCAGTTCTGGATTCCGGATTGCGAATTCCGAATTGCGGATTGAACAGTCAGTCCCTAAGGGTTCAACGCGTGGTGACGTTGATCATTAGAAAGCCTGGTTGAGTTCGAGAATTCGCAATCCGGAATTCGCTTCTGGTCGTATTTGCGGATGAACCTCCGGATAATCACCTTTATTTAAAATGATTTCAAAATCGGAGGGTGACACCCACGTTGATGGCGTAGTCCGCGAAAGCGGCATCACCATGCGCATACACGCCGGTTTTTTCAGTACGGATCATGTCCGGTACGCTCTGGGTACGGTCACGTATCAGTGCCACAGGCACGTAAGCAAATGCCGTGAATTTACCCGCAGTGTAACTTCCTCCCGGTTCTAAAGAGGTCACCGTTCCCGGCCTACGGAAGCCATTGCTACCACCGATGAGGTCACGCACGGTAACACATTCCTTACGCAGTCCGATCGAAGCATTGAAGTTGCCGAACATGGCATTCACGCCAAAACGATACATATACTGATCGGGAACACTCATGACCTCGCTGCCGTTGGCAATGGCGGCTGCAGAGGGCGTGCCTCCACGTGCCGTGGACACACCATTCTGCTCACGGGGGTTTGCCAGATAATAAAAGTTTCCGTAGAGATTCACCATATGGGTGATAGACCAGAATGCATTTAATTCCGCAGTGAAACCTGTGCCACCATCGCCCAATTGAATGGACTGGTCAACAGGGCCGAGGGTTCGGGTGGTATCGTTCTTCCAGAAGTAATCCTGGTATTTGTAATCTCCGGTAGGAAGTTTGATGCCTAAGCCTGCCTGTACATTCCATTTTTCATGTGTCTTGGGGTCCCATAGCCAGCGATAAACCGATATCCTGACATCACCTATGCCAAATGAATGGGTATTATGCCTGGCAGACGGGCCTGCTGCATTACCACCATGTTCATAAAGTGAAGAGCGCGTATTGCCGATCACGGGCAGATCTACAGCAATGCTCCATCTCCGGTTAAGATTCTTCAACAGGAAAAAATCAGTACTAAAGGTATGATTGATCACATTGGTGCCTTGTTCGATACGCTGTTTCTGCTCTTGAGTACCGACAAAATGTTTGTATGAATTGAAATAGCGGCTATTGACGGTCAGGCTCCAGCCCGAGGAATCGTGGCTCGCTTGAGGACGCATGCAGGAGGCGCCCCCCGTACTCCGTATGGCCACACATCCCTGTGCGTGAATTTGGTGGATGTTGGTCAGGCCGATCAATATGATGAGTGTGAAGTATGATAAAAACTTTTTCATGTGAATGGTCTTTAGTTGTTTGATTATATGATTTGATGGATCATGGTCAACTTGAGGCATACAGTTTAGCCTTTTTCCATTTTCATCTTTTGCGCATTTTAAGTCGGCTCACCACCAGCTCGCCCACACCCTTTCCGGCCACAGCACCTGCATCCAGATCGAATCGGTAATGGATACCCCCATAGAGTCTGGATATGCTGGCATCCTGAGCCGCTCCGCGGAATGAACTGATCTCTCTGTTGCCTACCCCAAATTCCAGGAGTGAGGTGTCGGTGAAGCTGAGTTTATCGCCGAAGTACTCGGTCATCACCTCTGCTGCGGCGGCAGAGATCGTGGAATGTCCGCTCGTATAGGAAGGGAATGGGGGCGTCTGGAGATACGGCCTCCAATTGGGATCAACTTTCGCATTGATCACCGTCTCGGGACGGATGTAGTTGCTGCGATATTTTTCATCCCAGCAACTGATGAAGGCATCGAAGAGTGCGATGGATGTCTTGGCATATGCTGCCACTGTGGTGTTGAAATCGGCATTGGCCTTTGAAGCGCCGATACCCACGATGTTCATCCAATGGCCCGGAGGCGAGAATTTCTTCGTGGCGAACATGACATGACCGGTCACATTCATCTTGAATGGATTATCGTCCCAGAATTCCGCGATGTGCTTCTGTTCTTCCGTCAAGCTGTCGCCGATGTTCTTCACCTCCATCAAAGCACGATAGTATGTGCTGCTCTTGTTACCGATTTCGAAAGCAGGAGGACGAACGGGCTTGAACTGCGAAGCCGAGTCCAGCACCATGGTACGTATCTCCCTCCAATGCGGTTCTATCGCTGTGCCATACATGGGAGGAGTGGGGATATAACGTCCGGCAGAATCAGTCACGGTGTATCTCGATGCCCCGCGTGTGGCCGCATAATTATCCTTGCGACTCCAGGCTAGCACGGCACTGGAAATGGTATCGGCAAAAGCAGAAGATGCGTTCAGTACATCCGAAGGCACGCCGGCACTATCAGCATCTTCTTTTATCATTCCATAATATTCCATCATACTGCCCTCCGGGAAAGTAACGGCATTGCCTACTTTGACAAAGGCCAGCAGTGCTGCCAGTGCGAAATCAGTGTGTGCCGTATCCATTGGCTTGGGCATGATGGGCATATGTCTGATCTGCCCAGCCAATGACATGAAAGATGGATCCCCCGCCGCCACGCATTCATAGGCAGCGATATTTGCATATACATAATTGCGGGAAGCGATCATGGGTGCGAAGTTGTTCTCCAGAACAACATCGTTCAATTTCTTGACCGTCTTGCAATACAAGAATGGATCATGCGTGAAAGAGGACCAATCCTGACGTTGGCCCTGTCTGCAGGATGCAAGTACTATGACCATGCATACTGTTGCCAGTATTTTGTACATAAGCGGGAATGATGAAAGTTTGAAATGCGGATACCGAAAGGTCAGGCAAGCATTTCAGGCGGCTGGAAAGGTGTAGGGAGAAACACCTGTGGCATGGCTTCCTTCCTGACTACCGCAGGTAGGAGCGGAAGATGAACTTCCCATGCCAATTGAGCATCTGTATTATCCTGGATATATTCCGTAGTGATGCTCTTGATTATCTTACTTGGTGCACCAGGAGATTTTTCCTGACCTGGATGTTGTAGGTTATTCACTAAAGAAAAGAAAGCTTCCTTAGCATTTGCTATCTTCATCTGCTCCGGATTCGGAATACACATGAGGATCATTGTATCGTTGTACAGTTTCCGCTTGACGTAATTATAATGGACTGCACCAATCTGAACCTCCCCGTCATAACGTTCGAAATCTGACCAGTTGGATTGATAAGGTAGATTGACCGGAATTTTCACCTCGATGAGCTCCTGATCGGTATACTCAGACCTGTCGAGCCTGGTCAGGAAACGCTCCGCCGCAGCCTGTTCAGCCTTGCTGAATAGGATCTGATACCCCCCCAAATTGAAGAGATGAAGCGTGAGGAGCAGTATGGCGGCAAGTTTGGTCACTAGATCCTATTAGACAATAAAGATATTACCAATGCTGCTATGCAAGGGTGAAAATCTTTGATTTTGCAAATATAAGATTGAAGATCAATAAGATGCTCAAAGTTGAACTGTTTTTAAATATCGGGTAATCCCCGGTCAGGAAAGAGCGATCATGCTGATCTCCACATTAACGTTTTTGGGTAACCCCTTCACCGCAACGGTCTCCCGAGCGGGATAAGCACCTTCGAGATAAGACGAATAGACTTCATTCACCTGTCCGAACAGCGACATATCGGATAGGAAGATGGTCGTTTTGACCACTTGAGAGAAATTGCTTCCCGCTTCTTTGAGGATAGCTTCCAAGTTTCTCATCACCTGATGTGTTTCAGACGGGATATCCGAAGCATCCACATTACCTGTTGCTGGATCGATGGCCACCTGGCCTGAAATGAATAGGAGCCCACCTGCTTTGACAGCCTGGCTGTAGGGACCAATGGGTGCAGGAGCTTGGTCGGTCTGGATGATGGTCTTGGACATCTGATTTCTTTGGTTGAAGAGTAAAATTGCATACTTAATTGGAATCGGCCAACCTATTTTTGCTGCATGAACGATCGTTATCCCTTGGTGATGCTGCGTCCTGAACAATCGGAAGCAACATGGGCCTGATCCTCCAATTGAATACAGCACTGCAAGAAGGGAGTGTAAGCCTGTCGGAAAATGGTATTCTGCTGGGTGAGCTCATCAATGACGCACAGGCGGAACATGCAAGTTTTCTCCACCCTGCGATCCTTGAACTGCTGTCTTCCCTTGGCAAAAATCAACGGGAGCTGTCCGCCATATCCATTGTGCATGGACCGGGGTCCTATACCGGGCTTCGTGTAGGCATGGCCTGTGCAAAAGGTCTTTGCTTTGCTTTATCCACCCCCTTGATCACGGTCGGAACATTGGAATGGATGGCTCATGCCGCCCGGGATCCAAATCCCAAAACGCTTTGCCCCATGATCGATGCCAGACGTGACGAAGTGTTCACTGCATTGTATACCCATGTAGGCCATGAAATAAAAGCCCCATTCCCTCTCATTCTTGAGTCCGGCAGCTTTTCTGTTGAATTAGCATCCGGACCCGTCCATTTTTTTGGTAGTGGCTCGGAAAAATTCAAAAAGATGATTCAACATCCAAATGCTATATTTACATCTGTAAAACCGGGAGCCGCTTCCTTGACCGAGCTGTCCTGGACACGATATCTGAAAACTGAATTCCCCAACTTAGCCTACGCTGAACCCCTTTATATCAAGGAGTTCTACACCCCTTCTGCAAACCATAAGACACCGTGACCGGATAGGCCATTGATAGGACATGTCATCTGGTAATCGATCATCATAAAAAAGATATTCATATATTTGTATCTGATCCTTAGCCCTGAAACGACCCAGTGATGGGTTAATAATTGTCCATAATTCTTTTTCCATGACCGCAACAGACACTTTGCCAGAAAACCCGATGAATAGCCAACAAGAGCCACAATCATCCACAGGAATCAAGATTGATTATCTGAATGTGAAGAAAGCTGCTTTGGTACTTCGCGCAGTGAACCACAAACTCCGCCAACAGATCATCAAGACGCTTGATGAGAGCAAAAAGATGACCGTTACAGATATTTATGTACAGCTTAGACTGGAACAGTCAGTAGCTTCACAGCATCTGGCCATCCTTCGCCGGGCCGGGATAGTCAAAACCGAGCGGGACGGGAAATACATTTATTATCATGTCAATCATAGCAGGCTCGAACAGATCAATCAGATCGTCAATGACCTGTTGAAATAACCTTGATATGTATTATCGCCGGGATCCCAAAAGGATCTCCTGTGTCCCAGCAGGACCACCTTTTTTTGTAATTTTGCAGGAATAATCCGGGATGCATGTTCATCAAACAATTATATACATCCTGCCTGAGTGAGGCAGCTTATTATATCGAAGATGGTGGCGAAGCCGCTGTCATCGATCCTTTACGTGACATCGACGTCTACACATCTCTGGCATCGGAGAGGAAGTCAGAGATCAAATACATTTTCGAGACCCATTTCCACGCTGATTTCGTCAGTGGGCACCTAGATCTCCAACAACTGACCGGGGCACCGATCATTTATGGCCCGAGCACAGTCACTCATTTTCCATCAAGGATCGCAAAAGATGGTGAACGTTTCCAGATCGGCAACTGCACGATCGAGGTTTTGCATACACCCGGTCATACCCTGGAATCTGTATGTTATCTGCTCAGGAATGCTGAAGGCGAACCACATTGTGTCTTCACAGGTGACACGCTCTTCGTAGGGGATGTGGGACGGCCGGACCTCAGTAGCGGGGATCTTAGTTCAGAGTCATTGGCGGGCATGCTCTATGATTCTCTGGAGAAACATATCAAAACACTACCGGACCATGTAATCGTTTACCCGGCACACGGACCGGGAAGTTCCTGCGGAAAGAACATTGGCCCTGATACAAAAACCACCATCGGTGCTCAGAAACAAAGTAATTACGCCCTACTGGCAAATACACGTGAGGAATTCATCAAAGTGGTGACAGAAGGTCTCGGTGCACCTCCCGGGTATTTTTTCATCAATGCCCGCATCAACAAGGAAGGGTATTCCGCATTGCAGGAGATAATAAATAAAGGCATGAATGCCTTTACCGTCAATGAATTCCGGTCCCGAATGTCTGCAACTGACGATCCCATCATCCTCGATACCCGGAATGAAGAAGCCTTCACAGCCGGATTCATCCCCGGTTCCATTTTCATCGGCCTAAATGGACGGTATGCAGAATGGGCGGGAAGTCTACTTCCTTATGAAAAGAGCGTACTGCTTGTAACCGAACCTGGCAAGGAGGAAGAAAGTATCGTCCGACTGGCACGTGTAGGTTTGGACCGGGTGGTCGGATATTTGAAAGGTGGTTATGATGCTTGGACGAAAGCCGGCCAGCAAACAGATATGATCATTGACGTGGAAGCTGACGAACTTGCCATGGACATCCCTTTCGATGATCGCCTGCTTGTGGTGGACGTCAGGAAAGAAACCGAATATGCAGATGGTCACGTACAGGATGCGCTTAACCTTCCATTGGACGAAATGAACGATCCGGGCTCCATGTCGAACCTGGAAGAGGATCAAAATCTGTATATCCATTGTGCAGGTGGGTACCGCAGCGTTATCGCAGCATCTCTGCTGAAGCGTCAGGGCTTCCACAACCTACGGAACATCCTGGGTGGATGGGCAAAGATCAAAGAGCAGAAAGGAATCACCACCGTGAAAGAGTCCAAAGTACTGAATTGATCGGTCGATCAATCCCCACTCCGATCCAACCACCTTTCCTCGTATTCAGGTTTATAAACATGCTTCCATCTGCGATGGCTCCATAAGTAATTGTCGGGGCGCTTCCGGATGCATTCCTCCACATATCGGACATACTTCAAAGTCAACTCCCCTTCTTTCAGGCTTCGTGGATCCTCAGTGGCCAAATGGAATTCAAAACTATAATACCCACGCCGCACCTTGAAGAATGTTCCGAAAATCACGGTGGTGTCCATCGATCTGGCACCTTTCTCAGGACCAGTGACAAAAGCAGTAGGCCTACCAAAGAAATCGGTCCACCACGCTGTAGCAGGAACCGCTGGTGACTGGTCAGCGACCAATGCCAGCAGGTATCTGTCCACAAGATACTTCTTGCTGTTGTTTCGGAACTCCGGTGCTGGGATCAGAATGGTGCCAAATCGATTGCGTATATGTTTGAACAGACGTTCAAAGAGCTTATTCTTGATCGGGCCGTAAACGCCAACAAAGGGATATTTAAACCGCTGGACAAGCCCCAGATGCACGATCTCCCAATTGAAATTATGCAAAGCGTGGAGTTGAATGTTCCTGCCCGTCCTATCCATGATATCATAAAGCAGGGATATATCTCCTGTGAATCTGCTGGCGATCTCCCGATCACTCATGCTGAGCAATTTTATGGACTCCAGCATGGAATCACAGAAATTCCGATAGAATTCCCTTGCGATGATCTTTCGTTCGGCTTCGCTTTTTTCCGGGAAAGCAATGGCGAGATTCTTCATCACCACTTCTTTTCGGTAGCCGATGATATCACAGACGACCCAAGTTACAAAACTGGAGATGCCGTGCATGACACGCATGGGAATCAAAGAAAGCAGGTAGAATAAGCCGTAAACGATCTGGTACATTCGTGTGTTTAGTGGACCTATAGAACGTTGTTCTGCACCAACTTGCTGCGGAACGGATAATCAGTGTTGTAATGAAGCCCCCTGCTCTCCTTCCGGAAAGATGCGCCTTTCACCACCAGATAAGATACGGTAATCATGTTGCGCAGTTCGCAGAGTTGTGGTGAAACGGAGGTTTTCTGATAAAGGGCTTCCGTTTCCTCGAACAAAAGGTCAAGTCTGCGGCTGGCCCGCTGAAGGCGTACATCCGTTCGAACGATCCCCACATAGTCCGTCATCACAGACTGAAGTTCCTTCAGACTCTGTGTGATCAGGATCATCTCCTTGGGCACTGTAGTCCCCTCGGCCTTCCAGTCCGGAATATCCTCCCTGAAATTCAAAGAATCGATGACCTGAGTAGATGCCTGAAAGCAACGGTGAGCAAAAACCATCGCTTCGAGCAATGAGTTGCTGGCAAGTCGATTCGCTCCATGCAGTCCGGTTGAAGCGCATTCCCCTGCTGCATACAACTGATTGATGGATGTTCGCCCCATGGTATCCGTCTTGATACCTCCACAACTATAGTGCGCAGCCGGAGCCACCGGAATCATATCCTTCATTGGGTCGATGCCTATGGACTTGCATTTCTCATAGATGTTGGGGAAGTGTTTCAGGAATTTATCCTTATCCATATGCGTGCAGTCCAACCAGACATGCTCCATGCCCCCGATCTTCATCTCGCTATCAATCGCACGAGCTACGATATCACGGGGTGCGAGGTCCTTCCGTTCATCATACCTTGCCATGAATGCCTCACCGGACATGTTCCTCAGGATGCCGCCATCTCCGCGAACTGCTTCCGTGATCAGGAAGGAGTGTCCATGAACCTGCGGTTCATAAAGCGCGGTCGGGTGGAACTGGATGAACTCCATATTCTCTATGCGTCCTTTGGCACGATAGACCATGGCCACGCCATCACCCGTGGCAATGGCCGGGTTTGTCGTGGTACGGTAGATCTGACCGTTTCCGCCGGTAGCCAGCAGAGTGACTTTCGAAAGGATCTTTTCGATCCGTTTCGTCGACATGTTCAGGACATATACACCATAACATTCGATGTCAGGCGTTGATTTGGTGATCAGATATCCGAGATGATGTTGGGTGATCAGGTCGAGTACAAAGCAGTGGTTGATTATGGTGATATTGGGTTTGCGCCGAACGGCTTCGAGCAGGGCACGCTCGATCTCCCTACCGGTTACATCTTTATAATGCAGTATGCGGGATTCACTATGCCCTCCTTCCTTCCCCAACGCATAGTCTCCATCAGGGTCCTTATCGAAGCGGGCACCCCATTCGATGATCTCACGAACCCGCTGGGGACCTTCATTAACCACGATCCGAACGGTCTCCTCACTGCATAAGCCATCACCGGCGATCAGCGTGTCCTCGATATGTTTGTTGAAATTGTCGACGTCCTCATCCCAAACCGCTGCGACGCCGCCCTGCGCATATTTAGTATTCGTTTCGTCAGAAGTGGTCTTCGTCATGACTATGATCTTCCTGTCGGGACACTCCTGTGCCACTTTGAGTGCATAGGTCAGCCCGGCGATACCTGAACCGATGACCAGAAAATCCGTCTTAGTATGATGTGGATCTTGCATGTTCTTTGATGGCTCAATTAGTCGAGGGTTCAAGCCAAGCACCATTTTCCTTCAATAGGTCGATCAATGCTTCAACCGCAATGGCGCTGTCGATGTTCCGTCGGATAATCTCCTTGTTACGGTAAAGGGTGATCTTGCCCGGTCCACTACCCACGTATCCGAAATCCGCATCAGCCATTTCCCCGGGGCCATTTACTATGCATCCCATGATGGCGATCTTCACACCCTTCAGATGATTGGTGACAGAACGAATGCGTGCTGTCGTCTCCTGAAGATCAAAAAGTGTCCGGCCACAACTCGGGCAGGAGATGTATTCCGTCTTGGAGATCCGTGTCCGGGTGGCTTGGAGTATGGAAAATGATGTGTTGTTCAAGAACTGCCGGTTGTCTTTGACGGCCAGATAGGTTCGACCACTGACTTTGCTTTGCTGAAGTCGCTTCTCGTCGTTCGTAAGCCACACTCCATCACCCATTCCGTCCAGCAAAAGTGCCCCGGCCTCCGTTGAGAAATGTATGAGTTGTTCATCAACAGTAGTTTCTACACTTTCCACGCAGATCAGAATCGGATCATAGACCTGATCTTCCATCATGCTGGAGATGAATCGCCGAATGGATGCCATCGGATGGGGATGAGAAGTATACAGACAATAGACTACGCCGGCAAAAGGCTTCCTGATTTGCAACCAGTCCGCATAAGTGGGTATGGTCGCTGTATCGATCCGTACAAAATGCATTCCACCATCCCACGAAGTGGGATATTCCGGAACTGAAAAAATCGGATGAAATTGAGTCTTATCCAAAGACCGATTCCAAGCATTGACAGAACATACCATGCTGAGGGTGCCCGGCAGTGCGAAATCCGGCAAGGAATCCCCGGTGAAAAGCAGATCGGCTGCGGCATCTCCTATATTCCACTTATCCAGCACAGCATCATAATCATAGCCCACCGTATTCAGATCTGCCGGGCTGATCGACTGCAATTCACTAAAATCCGCAACCACTACGGGAACCTGCTTGCCTCCTATTGACCCGACTGAACTGGTTTCTCGACGACGGTATTCGAAAGGGGAATAAGGAAGTTTACCGAATGCAGGCAGGGTCAGGATATTTCCGGAGGCAAAGCGGTCTGCCCTTGCGGAGTATCGCTTCACCAGGTCGCGACAGACAGGAACTTCGAACTCGGGGTCTTCGGTCAGCGATACACGGATAGTATCACCTATACCATCTTCCATAAGGGTACCGATCCCGATGGCGGACTTGATACGACCATCCTCACCATCGCCTGCCTCTGTGACACCGAGATGCAGCGGATAGCATGCTCCGAACTCCCGATCCATTGTTTGGATCAGCAATCGATATGCCTGGACCATGACCTGTGGATTGCTGGACTTCATGCTCAGCACGATGTTATGATAGGATTCATCACGTGCGATGCGCAGAAACTCCATGGCGCTTTCCACCATACCCATGGGCGAATCGCCATAGCGACTCATGATGCGGTCGCTCAGTGACCCATGGTTGGTGCCGATACGCATAGCCGTTCCATATTCCTTACAGATACGCACCAATGGAGTGAATCGATCGCGAATGCGTTCGATCTCTTCTAAGTATTCAGCATCGCTGTATTCGATCAGCTCGAATTTCTTCTTATCCACATAGTTCCCCGGATTTACACGCACTTTTTCGATCAAGCGTGCGGCGATCTCCGCTGCATTGGGTGTGAAATGTATGTCAGCTACCAATGGGGTGCGGTATCCCTGCCTCCTCAATTCATCACGGATGACCTTCAAGTTCTCTGCTTCCTTCTTTGATGGAGCAGTTATTCGAACCAACTCTGCACCTGCTTCTATACACCGGATGGCCTGAGCAACAGTACCTGCTGTATCCATGGTGTCGGTGGTGGTCATGGTCTGCACCCGAACGGGGTGACCATTGCCGAGTAGCAGGTCCCCTATACGCACCTCCAGTGTTTTCAGTCTTCTGTACGACGTCATTGAATCACAATACCATTCCATATGTGCGGGATGAGTTGCAAAGGTAAGGACTGTGAAGTCTAAAACTGTCTGCCTGGATCTGCCCGGCTACCAGTCTTTTTCCGGCTGAGATGGGGATGGCACCCGGCTATGATTGATCTTCTGCTGGAGCATCCTTTCCTGATCCTGAAGTGCTTGCAGGAGCTGCTGGACCTGTTGCCTGCTCATCTTTTTCTGCTCCTGCTGTTTTTTCTGCTGTTGCTGTTCCTGGTCCCTTCGCCTTTTCAATTCATTCATTGCGCGTTGAAGGTTATCACGCGCCATGGTGTCGGAAGGATCTATTCGGAGAACATTCTTATAAGCATCTATGCTCTCTTCCAGTTTTTGTTGTGCAGTCAGGGACACCCCTTTATTGTACCAGGCACTGGCAATCATTTTTGGCTCATTTGATCCCGCTATGACACTTTCAAAACTCTTTTGAGCCTCTATGGGACGATTGCCTCGGAACAAAGCATCACCCAAGTTGAATTTCGCGGTGGCATTCGCCGGAGAAAGATCGATCGCTTTTCTATAGGACTCTTCAGCTTTCGTGAAATCATGTTCCCGGTAAGCTTTGTTACCTGCCCGAAGTGAAGAATTCCCGGCCTGTGCCATCAGGCAGACCGGAAGGATCATCCATATGTTCAACAATAACGGTTTCATGCAACCAGGTGGTGTGTTTCTGGAATGAGGAATTCGCTGACCAGCAGGATGAGTGCCACGGCCAAAAACCAGGAGAAGAAACTGCGGTAATGGATTGAAGATTCATCGATAATCGACTTTTGTTCCATTGCCTTGATCCGTGAAGTGATACGTTCAACCGCATCATACGTATCCGTCAACAGGATATATTGACCATTTCCTTCCTGGGCAAGGCTCATCAGTTCCCTTTCATTGAGGCGGGTTAGAATGATGTTGCCCTTACTATCGGTACGAGGCTGCTGAGTGACCGGGTCCATGATCCGATCCCCCTCCGTCGAACCCACGCCGATGGTTTGCAGGATGACCCCGGCATCGCGCATCTTTTTCACCACACCCATAGCGCCCTCATCATGATCCTCGCCGTCGGAAAGTAATACGACAGCCTTGTATTTCATTTCTTTTTTAATAAAAGCATCGTTGCAAAGTGACAAGGCTTCACCAATGACCGTACCTTGGGTGGGAACAGATTCTGTATTAGCAGCGTTCACATAGATCTTCGCAGCGGCATGGTCAGTGGTGAGTGGCATCTGCATGTAAGCGCGACCTGCAAATACGACCAGTCCGAATCGGTCGTTGCCCAGTCTGTCGATCAGTCGATTGATGAATTGCTTGGCTCTTTCCAAACGGTTGGGTTGGATATCCTTCGCCATCATGCTCCTGCTCACATCCAGCGCAACCATCACATCCACCCCTTGACCCTGCACATTCTCCACCTCCCGTGGAGACTGCAGGTTGGCAAGACCGATCACGGTCAATGCAAAAGCAATGATAACCAGCAGGAACTTGATCCTGAATTTCGATGGCGAATACGCTCTGGTAAGTTGATCGACCAGCCCCGGATCTCCGATCCTTAACCTTGTCACACTCTTCCATCGCAGGAGTAGCCTGAAAGCGATCACCATGATCGGTAACAAGAGCAGGTTGGCCAGCAAGAAGAAGTTCTCGAATCTCAGCACACTCAGATCTTTTTTCAGCTATCAAATAATACAAAAAGGAAGCCAGAAAGCAAGTTCAGGCCAAGGTCACATCTTCCCCTTGAAGAAACCGATATCACCGAGTATGCTTTTCAACACACGAAGGCGCGCTGCAGGAAGGTCCACTGCCAGATCCGAGGTGGCCATATTGAGTACAAAAGGATAAACGTGTCTGTTCTCTTCCACCCATCCAACCATCCAGGTGATGCTCTCCCCATGCTCTCCAGTACCCAATCCTGTCTTGTAGGCCAATTGATAAATGGTGTTGTTTTCCTGGACCATCATCCGCCTGACCATATCCTGTACGCTGGCACGGAAAGGCAGCTGGCGGAAATACAACCTTTTGACCAGACCAAGTTGTTCATCGGGAGAGATCTTCAACGTGTTATCCAGCCAGAAGGAGTCGATCCGTGTACCCAGATTTTTGTTCCCATATTGCAGACTGTCCATCCACGCTCTCATCGTGTCCTTTCCGATCATGCGCGCCAACTGCTGGAAATGGGGTACTGAAGAAAGTCGGAATGCCTGATAAAGGGAAAGGTCCCGGTTGGTTTCGGAACGCGGCCGAACCACACCATCCCATTTGATCTGCGTACTGTCGTCGGTCACACGACCTGTCTGCAATGCGATCAATGCCTGAACGATCTTGAAAGTGGAGGCAGGCAGGAACCTTGTGGTGTCCCGCTGCATGTTACATATGGTGAATTGATTACGGCTATTGTCATACAGCGCAAACGAGCCCACGGTATGCTCCTGGTCAAAATATTTTTTGAAGTCATCCTTGATGGTCACATTGTTCAGGCGACAGCCGGAAAGGAGTGCAATCGAGAGGAAAATGAAGCTCGGAACAAGTTTAGCAGATCGCATATGGAAGTTGATTAGGTAGGTGCTGATTTTTCGTTTATCCGAAGACGTGACTGATCACAGATTGATTACGCCCAGCTTCCTGCCAACCTTGGAGAAGGCGGCAATGGCCCTGTCCAGCTGCTGCTGATCATGAGCTGCGCTGAGCTGGACCCGAATCCGGGCTTTGCCCTCGGCTACAACCGGATAGAAGAAGCCGATGACATATATGCCCTCTTCGAGTAAGGCCGCAGCCATTTGCTGGGCCAACTTGGCATCATAGAGCATTATAGGAACAATGGGATGGTCCCCGGGTTTGATGTCGAATCCCGCTGCGGTCATCTTCTCCCGAAAATAACGGGTGTTCCACTCCAGCCGGTCCCTCAATTCCGTGGTTTCACTGAGCATGTCGAGTACCGCTATGGAAGCACCGACGATACTGGGTGCAAGCGTGTTCGAGAACAAATATGGGCGGCTACGTTGGCGCAGGATCTCAATGATCTCCTTTCGCCCACTGGTAAATCCACCGGAAGCGCCACCGAGAGCTTTGCCCAAGGTTCCAGTGATGATGTCGATACGACCCATAACGCCTCGGTATTCGTGTGTTCCACGACCGGTCTTACCCAGGAATCCCGAGGAATGGCATTCGTCCACCATGACCGCTGCCTGATAATTGTCCGCAAGTTCACAGATCCTGTCTAGTTGTGCGATGGTACCATCCATACTGAAAGATCCGTCGGTAACGATAATCCGTGATCGGAGATGTTGGGTGGCCTTGAGTTGCACTTCGAGGTCAGACATATCATTGTGTTTGTACCTGAATCGTTGTGCCTTACAGAGACGAACACCATCGATGATGGAAGCATGATTCAGTTCATCCGAAATGATGGCATCCTGTTCACCGAACAACGGCTCGAAAACACCGCCATTTGCGTCGAAGGCGGCAGCATATAATAGGGTATCCTCGGTCCCCAGGAAGGTGGAGATCCTGGCTTCCAATTCCTTATGGATGTCCTGTGTTCCACAAATGAAACGAACGCTGCTCAGTCCATAACCACGCAGATCAATGTATTTCTTGGCTGCGGCAATAACCCTGGGATGTGAGGATAATCCGAGATAGTTATTAGCACATAGATTGATGACATTCCTGCCCCCCACCCGGATCTCAGGACCCTGTGCACTTTCAATGATCCTTTCCGTTTTGTATAAGCCTGCCTCCCGGATCCCTGCCAGCTCCTGCTTCAACCTGACTATCAAGGGTTCATTCATCTGGTCCCGTTTTGAACCGCAAACCTAATGAAAATGCACCTCTCCCACCCATCCGAATCGATAGAAGCCCTTTAATTGAATGAAGGACATCTCCACCCGTAGGATCTTCATGATATTTTAACAGATTGGAAAAGAGCTGTAACTTTTTTGGCCTACCTTCGTAACATATTGGAACCTCATCCAAATGCACAGCAAAAACCTTTTCAGATTATTGATCGTCAGCTTTTTAACTGCCTGCCTATGGACTTGGGTGGCCAAAGACGACCAAACAAAAAAGCCAGTGCAGGAATGTGTTGACAACGAATCCGGCAAGGATAAGGATGAAAAAAGCCTTCATGCGGATCTTCCCATACTTGAAACCATCACCCGCCGCTTGATCCACCTCTGGAATTGATTCTGGCTTTAACTTATTGGCCGGTACCTTGGTACCGGTTTTTTTTGCACCAATGGAGGAAAAACAACTCCGGGTGTAACCATTTAAAGAATTGGCCGTATTAATAGTAGAAAGATCAAAACTAACCCAGCCCCGCAACCGATAGTTTGACCGTATGACTGAAAGGGAATATAACGAATGCGTGAGTCAGCATGCCGACAATGTCTACCGGTTCATTGTCAAAAACCTTCGGAACGAAGAGGACGCCAAAGATGTGGTGCAGACTTCATTTGAAAAATTATGGCGCAATCGGGTACGGGTGGACATGCTGAAATCAAAGTCTTATCTCTTCACCATCGCTTACAACCAAATGATCGACCATATCCGCAAAGTGAAAAGGATCAGCTTGCAAGATGAATTCCATGAATCCAGCAGGGTCATGGGCCCGGCACAGCATGGGGTAAAGAAGGAATTGGATCAGGCACTTGCCCTGCTGAATGAAACACAGCGTTCCCTGGTCATGTTGAAGGACTACGAAGGGTACAGCTATGAAGAGATCGGGAAGATCACCGGGCTGAACAGCAGTCAGGTGAAGGTTTACCTTCACCGGGCAAGGATACAACTCAAGAATTATCTGGTAAAACCAGAGAACATAATCTGACATGGCCATCACACGACATAACTATGAAGAGTATTTCCTGCTGTATGCGGATGATGAATTGTCCGCTGCAGAGCGTCGTGAGGTGGAGGATTTTTTGGAATTACATCCCGACCTCGTCGGCGAGTTGGACGTCTTCTTCAAGTTGAAGCTCGATGACCGGAACTCACCGGTCTTTGATGGAAAGGCCTCTCTATATAGACCCTTAACTGACGAGCACGAGCCAGTCAGTGAGAATGAGATGATGCTCCTTTCGTACATGGATGGGGAATTGAATGATGAAGAGAATAAGCGAATGGCATTGCTCATCGCCCATGATCCAGAGATCGCTGCACGACATCAGGAATACTTAGCGGCCGTTCTGCCTTCATCCGCGATGATTTCCTTTCCCGACAAGTCATCTCTCTACCGTAAGGAAAGAAAGCCCGCCATATTGTTGAAACTCAACTGGACCCGTGTTGCCGTGGCAGCCGCCTTGGTATTATTCGGAGGATCATTATGGCTTCGTGAAAGAAATCAGATACCGACTACAAATAAGCAGGTAGCGATCGCTAACGATCGAACACCTGCGATCGTCATTCGGAAGCCAGAAACCAGCAACCACCGGACTGAAGCCAACAAACCTTCATTGAAGATCAGCAATCCGGTGCAGGCAATCAGCAACACATTAAGAGCGATACATGACCGGCCATCAGCAACCAGCAACGAACGCAGTCAATCCAACAACGAACTCTCTACGATCGCGAAAGAACAACCCGTCGTCAGCAACAATCTTCCCACTCCCCCTGCTTCAATAGAAGAAGGAATAAGTTCGTCTGCATCACCAAAAATGACTTCAGCGATAGCTGTTGGGAATACTCAGCAGGAGAATGCCGATGCCGCCGATTTAGAGAAGAGAACAAAGACCGACTTTGCAACAGAGGTTCTTTTGAGTGGTCGAAATACGGCTACGGGAAGCATCGAAGAAATGGAGAAAAGCAGGAAAGGGCCATTCCGGGCATTATCCAGAAAAGCGAGCCGCTTCTTCAATAAAGCCACGAATCCTGACCCGGACAGGAACCTGGTCAAAGTGGCCAGCTTTGAAATACCCATAGGGCAATAAGCAATTCACCATCAGCAAATGAGGAACATGAAAAAGATCATCATCATCCTGCTCTTGTCCGCAGGGAATCAAATCGGATTCTCCCAGACGGATACGGCATGGAAACCCGTCAGCGAACAGAACGATACCATCAGGGTGGGTTCCATCATCGTTATCCGGAAAAGCAGTGAGGGCCAGACTATTGAAATGCAAGGCAAGACGCATGTCGATCATTATGATCACAACTGGTCATGGCACCCGAAATCCCACCACCTTGATAACATCATCACCAACTGGTTGATCATAGATGTTGGATTTTCCGGATTCCAGGACAAGACCAATTACGGAGGCGCCGAGGCTCAGTCATTCCTTCATGATCCCCAAGGCATACCCTTGAACTCCGGAGATTTCTCCTACCGCTCAACGGCGATATCGAATTTCGATCTGTGGTTTTTCATGCAAAAACTCAATATATACAAACATGTCATCAACCTAAAATATGGCTTTGGCATACAGAACAACGATTACTTTTACAAGACCAATATCACTTACGTGGATGGCAGCACTCCCTATGTCATGCGAGACAACAAACAATTCTCAAAGAACAAGCTCTCTGCCGACTTCTTCACGGTCCCCTTCATGCTCAACATCACGACCAATCCATACAAACATCACGGCGGACTTCAATTGAGTTTCGGTGTCAGCGCAGGTTACCTGTACAGTGCACGGCAGAAGCAGAAGAGTGCCGAGATGGGCAAACAGAAGAACAAAACTGATTTCAATCTGGAACATTGGCGCATAAATTACATTGCGGAATTGGGCATAGGGCCCGTCAAACTTTATGGCTCTTATGGTATCACCCCGGTGCACCAGTATGGAGTGGAACAGATTCCTTACACGGTCGGACTCCGACTCAGCGCATGGTAAGTATATATCCGAACCGTTCCAATAAACGCCTCGGCCATATCCGGGGCGTTTCTGTTTAACAGATTGTATCGACGATGCATACCACACTGTTAAAGAAAAGGGAATTCACTTTACTTAGGGGAATATCCATGAAAATACGATGCACCTTTATCGTGTCATCCAGCAAATCGAAATGCCCTTTTTGAAACCGAAGATCCAGATAACCTTTGATGTAATCCAACTGGCAAAGCAAATCGGGTGGCTGTAAAAACATTTTGAATTCAGCCGCGCCTTCAATGATGCTTACGTTATGCATACCTCGGACCGGAGTAGTCCAGATCCTCTGAACAGGGAAAGACAAATTGTGAGGCCCGTTACCGTCCGTCTCCTGTGATAAGAACCTCTTGAAACAAAAAATGGCGTGAGCATCTCGCGCCATTTCCATTTTAATGAGTCGACGATCACGGAATGAGCATGGTTATTTGATGGCTCCTTTCGCGATATCCTCCACCACAGAGGGGTCAAGTAGCGTGCTGGTATCACCCAGATTGGACGTCTCACCCTCGGCGATCTTGCGCAGGATCCTCCGCATGATCTTACCGCTTCGGGTCTTGGGAAGCCCTTTCACGAACTGTATCTTGTCCGGCCGCGCGATGACGCCGATGACCCGGACAACCGTCAGGGAGATCGCTTTTCGCGTAAAATCATCTTCATCCTCCTCACCACCATAGATGACAAAGGCATAAATGCCCTGCCCCTTGATATCGTGATGATATCCCACAACAGCACTCTCGATCACATCCGTGTGCATGTTGATAGCATTCTCCACTTCTGCCGTGCCGAGGCGATGTCCACTCACATTCAACACATCGTCAACCCTTCCGGTGATACGGTAATTCCCATGCTCATCTCGGTGGCAACCATCACCGGTGAAATACAGGCCGGGATAGGTATTGAAATAATTGAGCCTGCAACGTTCGTGATCACCGTAGGTGGTGCGGAGAATGGATGGCCAGGGGCCGAGTAAACATAGATTCCCCGTTACATCATTGCCTACGATCTCCTGCCCTTTCTCGTCCACCAGCACGGGATGTACTCCTGGAAGAGGCAATGTGGCATATGAAGGTTTTGAAGGAGTTATACCCGCCAGATTACTGATCATGATACCGCCCGTCTCGGTCTGCCACCAGGTGTCCACAATGGGGCATTTTTTCTTACCGACATGCTCATCGTACCAATGCCAGGCCTCTTCATTGATGGGCTCACCAACGGTACCGAGCACACGAAGAGAGTCCAGCTTCTTATCTTTCAGGGGTTCCAGTCCGTAGCTCATCAGGCTGCGGATGGCGGTTGGGGCCGTATATAGGATGTTCACCTGATACTTGTCTACAATGCTCCAGAACCTGCCCGCATCCGGCCAGGTCGGGACACCTTCGAACATCAGCGTGGTTGCTCCTGCACTCAAAGGACCGTAAACGATATAGGAATGTCCCGTGATCCAACCGACATCAGCCGTGCAGAAGTGCAATTCCCCTGGCTTGTATTGGAAGACGTTGACAAAAGTGTAATTCGTGTACACCATATACCCTCCGCAGGTATGCACGACCCCTTTGGGTTTTCCGGTGGAGCCGGAAGTATACAAGATAAAAAGCATGTCCTCTGCGTCCATCTCTTCAGGGATACAGGGTGGGTTTCCTAAATTCTCCACCTTGTGGATCTCCTTTTCCCACCGCACATCACGATCTTTGATCATGCTGATCGGCGCATGCGTATGGGTGAGCACAATGACCCTTTTGACGAAAGGACAAGAGACCAGTGCATCATCTATGATGGGCTTCAGGGGGATCTCCTTGGCGCCCCGGAAAGAGCCATCGCAAGTGATTACGAACTCGGCGTGAGCATCCTGTATGCGGTCGGATATGCTCTGGGCACTGAACCCACCGAAAATGACGGAATGTATTGCGCCCACGCGAGCACAGGCCAAAACGGCGATCGCCAATTCAGGTACCATGCCCATATAAATGCAGACCCTGTCCCCTTTTTTGACGCCGTTGTTCCGCAGAACGTTGCCGAACTGATTGACTTTAAAATGAAGCTGCTCGTAGGTGAGCAATCGATGATGATCCTCGGGGTTATTGGGCTCCCAGATGAGGGCCAGTTCATTGCCCCGGGTTTCCAAATGTCGATCGAGACAGTTCTCAGTAATGTTCAACTTGGCGCCGGAAAACCATTTTATATCCGGTTCCTTAAAATTCCAGGTCAGAACCTTGTCCCATTTCTTTCTCCACAAAAAGTTTTCTGCGATCTCACCCCAAAAACCCTCCGGATCCTCCTCACTCTTTTTCCAAGCTGTCTGGTACTCTTCCATCGATTGGATCTGATAGGGGTATGGCATAATGCTGTATTTGGTATTTGTTACGGAGATCCAAGTTAAAAAATTATCGGGTTAACAGGGTTATTTTAACCATTTCCCGCTATTTTTAAGACGATTACAACCCAATTTCAACAAAATCCTCCAACACTGATGGCATGGTTTAAGCGTACCCAATTTCCGGCAGGCATGGCAAAAATCATCGCTGCTTCTTCGGTGGGTACTTTGATCGAGTGGTACGACTTCTACATCTTTGGAAGCCTGGCCCCTATCATCGCATCGCAGTTTTTCCCTAAATCAAACCCCACGGCAGCCTTGCTCTCCACGCTGGCAACTTTTGCAGCAGGCTTCATCGTTCGGCCCTTTGGAGCACTCGTATTTGGCAGACTGGGCGATCGGTCAGGAAGAAAAAACACCTTTTTGCTGACCTTGATCATCATGGGTGGATCCACTTTTGCCATAGGTCTGATCCCGGGATATGACCAGATAGGATTCTTAGCTCCCATCATTGTTCTCTTGCTCCGGCTGGTTCAAGGGCTTGCAATAGGGGGTGAATATGGAGGAGCGGCTACCTATGTTGCTGAACATGCCCCACCTGACAAGCGTGGCCTGTATACCTCCTGGATACAAACCACTGCGACCATCGGGCTATTTCTGTCACTCGGCATCATCCTGATCACCCGCCACAGCCTTGACGTGAAACTTGAAGACTCCATCGCCAAATTCGAGAAATGGGGTTGGCGCATCCCTTTCCTGCTGTCCATTCTGCTCGTGGTCGTCTCCATCTATATCCGCTTGAAGATGCACGAATCACCCCTTTTCAATAAACTCAAGAACGAGGGAGCCGTGTCCATCAACCCGCTGAAAGAAAGTTTCACCCATAAAGGCAATCTGAAAATGGTTCTGCTCGCGCTGTTCGGCGCCACCATGGGACAGGGAGTGGTCTGGTATACCGGGCAATTCTATGCCCAGACTTTTCTTGAAAATATGTGCAAGGTGGATTTCGAACAGACACGCACCATAATCATTTGGGCCATTCTCATGGCCACTCCGATGTTCATATTTTTTGGTGCATGGAGCGACAGGGTAGGGCGTAAATGGATCATGATGGCCGGCATGTTGCTGGCCGTATTGGCCTACCGCCCCATTTACAACAGGATGTATACGATCACCGATCTGACCCAAGTTGAAAAACTCGATGTCTTGGACAAAGCCGACCATGTCATAACCCCTATCAAAGGAAAAGATGCCTCTCTACAAACCTCAACACTGGTTAAGGAGTACGGGAATGGAATCAGAAGCCGGGAGGTGATCAGGGATACTTTGTATGCGGATGGGCGCCATTCCATCAAACCAGCCAGCAAACTCAGCAAACTACTTCCGGGTAAAGTGTACTGGCAACTGGTGTGGCTGGTTTTTTTCCAAGTGCTTCTGGTAACCATGGTTTATGGGCCGATCGCCGCCTTTCTGGTTGAATTATTCCCCACCAAGATTCGGTACACTTCCATGTCTCTGCCTTATCACATCGGCAATGGAGTCTTCGGAGGGCTTACCCCTTTCATCGCCGTGCTGCTGAGCACCATCTTCCCCGGCAGCCCATTGGTGGGGTTGTGGTATCCCATTTCGGTGGCCAGTGTCTGTTTGCTCATTGGGTCGATTTATATCGATAACAGGAAACGCATCAATATCCATAATTAAATCAAGGGTATATGAACCAGCTCAAGAGATATTCAGGGATCATTTGGATGTTGCTGGGGCCTGCCCTGCTGACCTTTCTCATCCGAACAGCTTCCCGTGAAATCACCCGCAACAACATCCCGGACACGTGGATACAATGGGGCGTTTTCATATTCATCTTCATTCCCATTGCTTTCGGACTGGTCCTTTTCGGATGGTATGCCCTAAACGGAGAATACCACCAACTCCCGGAAAGCTCTGAAGAGCTAGAATGAATACGGACAGAAATCCCCGATGTAAAAAGGATTCGTTTTCTTTGCGATTCAAAATCCCCACATGTCGATACAGATCGAGCAGTTGCTGAAGACTTATGGACAGCAGAAGGCAGTCAATGGCATCAGCTTCACTGTCGGCAAAGGTGAGATCGTGGGGTTTTTAGGACCTAATGGCGCAGGAAAATCCACTACCATGAAGATGATCACGGGATACATCACCCCGGACGGTGGACGGATCCTAGTGTGTGGCATACCAGTTGCGGAACAACCCCTTGAGGCGAGGAGCAAGATCGGATATCTGCCGGAAGCCAATCCGCTGTATCATGATATGTACGTTAGGGAGTACCTTGATTTTATTGCAGGTGTGCATGGCGTTCCGTCAAAAGGGGTCAAGATAGATGAGGTGATAAGGCTGACCGGACTTAGTCTGGAATCCACAAAAAAGATCGGTCAGCTTTCAAAAGGTTACAAACAACGCGTAGGTCTGGCTGCCGCGCTCATACATGACCCTGAGGTGCTGATCCTTGATGAACCCACCACTGGCCTTGATCCCAACCAGATCATGGAGATCCGCGAAGTCATCCGCAAACTGGGAAAAAATAAGACCATCCTTTTCTCTTCTCATATCCTTCAGGAAGTACAAGCCTTATGCGATCGGGTGATCATAATCAATAAAGGCGATCTGGTGGCGGACAGTCTTATCGCCGACCTGAAAAGGGGGATTTCAGGGCACCAGGTCAGAGTGAGTTTTAGGGAAAATCCCGATGAAGGTTGGATCAGGAAACTTTCTGCTGCCACCCGGGTCGCCAAAACCGATGATGGCAGTTGGCTGCTCGACACAGAGGATCCCGACACCCTTCGCAAACAGGTCATGGAAGGGGCTTTGCAACTCAACCTGAATGTCGTTTCTTTGCACTCCGAAAGCAGGAACCTGGAGGACATTTTCCGCACCCTGACCTCCTGATGCCTAAGTTCACTGCCCCATTTTTCACAATCACTTAAATAAGGTTCATTTTATGAGTTTCATTACAGATGTTCATGCCAGACAGATCCTGGACAGCCGGGGAAATCCAACTGTGGAAGTTGATGTTGTTACGGAAAATGGTGTCATCGGCCGCGCGTCGGTCCCCTCCGGTGCATCCACAGGAAAACACGAAGCGGTTGAACTTCGGGATGGCGACAAGAAAAGATATATGGGACGTGGTGTCGAGAAAGCAGTACACAATGTGAACGAGATCATCGCGGACCAGCTTATCGGTCAGAACTGTAATGAGCAACCTCATATTGACAGCGTTCTGATCAATCTGGATGGCACCGAAAACAAAGGAAAACTGGGAGCAAACGCCATGCTTGCCGTTTCCATGGCGGTCGCCAAGGCAGCAGCTCAAGAAAGCAACTTGCCCCTGTACCGTTACCTTGGAGGGGTCAATGCAACCGTTCTTCCCATACCGTTGATGAATATCCTAAATGGAGGAGCCCATGCAGACAATAAGATAGACTTTCAGGAATTCATGATCGTGCCGGTTGGGGCTGATTCCTTTAGCGAAGGCTTGCGCTGGGGGGTGGAGATCTTCCACAACCTGAAGTCGGTACTCAAGAAAAAAGGTTACAGCACCAATGTGGGTGATGAGGGGGGCTTCGCACCCGAGATCCAAAGTAATGAGGAAGCCATTGAGACCGTACTGATGGCGATTGAAGCTGCAGGCTACAAGGCCGGCTCACAGATAGGCATCGCCATGGACGCAGCAAGCAGTGAGATGTTCAGCGATTCAGACAAGGCCTACAAATTCTACAAGAGCAGCGGCAAGGTCATCAGCAGCGACGAGATGGTCGACTATTGGGCCTCCTGGGTGAATAAATACCCGATCGTATCCATTGAGGATGGAATGGCCGAAGACGATTGGGACGGATGGAAAAAACTCACCGATAAGATCGGCAGCAAATGCCAACTCGTGGGCGATGACCTATTCGTAACCAATGTAAAAAGGCTTCAAACAGGGATAGATAAAGGCATCGCTAACAGTATTTTGGTTAAGGTGAACCAGATCGGAACCGTTACAGAGACCATAAATGCGGTCCAACTTGCCCAGATGAATGGATACACAACCATCATGAGCCATCGCAGCGGCGAAACCGAGGATACCACCATCGCTGATCTGGCTGTTGCCCTGAACTGTGGGCAGATAAAAACAGGATCAGCTTCCCGCACAGACCGGATGGCCAAATACAATCAGCTTCTTCGCATCGAAGAAGCCTTAGGAGATAATGGCGTATATCCCAAAGGAAGAATCAGATTCAGCAAGTAACGCCTTTACAAATTATCTAAAACCCTGCTAATCAGCAGGGTTTTCTATTTTTAAAAAGCCTTGTTGTGACAGATTCTGAATTTAAAACAGGAAAAAAGGCAAAAAACTATGAACTGTGGAAACAGGCTATTACTTTTGTTTCTTTCATCTCCTATATAATACCCGGCCTCAGTCCAGTATAGCCTTGACAGAACCCTTACCTTCTGCACCCCATAAAAAGAAAAGGCTCATGGATTTACATCAACAAACCAGGAAATTGCGTTCACTTATTCCTGTCCTCGCACTCTTGATATTTTCCGCATTTCAACTGAAGTCAGGGAATTTCGCCAATAAATACAACTACACTGTGTCATCGGCAGGGGATGTGAATGGTGACGGTTATGCCGACTTGATCCTCAGTGTTTTTCAATCAGACTACGGTATCAGTAAAGACGGCAAGGTCTCCCTCTATTTAGGTACAGGAAGTGGTCTCGGACGAGAGCCGGTGTGGTCGGGCACCAATGCACAAGCAGCCTCCAGTTTCGGTGAAACGGTGGCCAATGCAGGTGATGTGAACGGAGATGGATTCGGAGATATCATCATCGGCGCATCTCACTATTCGAATGGCCAGGACAATGAAGGTGCCGCTTTTGTTTATTATGGTTCGCCTCAGGGTCTAGGCAAGACACCAGGTTGGACAGCAGAAAGCAACCAGGCCAATGCCTTCTTCGGTAATTCCGTTTCCTCGGTTGGTGACGTCAACAAAGACGGTTTCGCCGATGTGGTCATAGGCGCTCCTTTCTATGATGATGGCGAAACAAATGAAGGAGCCATATTCGTTTACCTGGGTTCCGCGAATGGACTTTCAAAAGACCCCTCATGGTACGCAGAGGGAGATCAGGTGAATGCCTATTTCGGAAAAGCTGTAGCTGGTGCAGGCGATGTCAACCATGATGGATTTTCCGACATCATCGTAGGAGCCCCCAATTTCGATAATGGCCAGAACAACGAAGGACGTGCATTTCTGTTTCTTGGTTCCATCATGGGTATCACCCGCTCTCCGGCATGGACAGCAGAAAGCAATCAGGCAGAGGCCAATTTCGGCAGTTCACTTGCCTGCGCTGGAGATGTGAATGGCGATGGCTTTTCTGATGTTGTCATCGGAGCAAACCGATGGGATGAGCAAATGAGCAATATGGGAAAGATCTATGTGTATTTAGGCTCATCGAATGGATTCAATATTTACCCGGACTGGAGCTACACAGGAACGATCGTAGACGGCAACCTGGGTGTTTGCGTGGCAAGCGCAGGCGACATTAATGGTGACGGCTATACAGAGATCATCGTAGGCAACAACCCGACCAATCAGGAAAAAAACAAGGGATCAGCCTTTGTTTTCTATGGCTCGGTCAGAGGGATGTCAGGACAGATGGCGACCATAAGCCTGCCTAAAAATGCACAGGCCGTCATAGGCCAATCCGTTGCTTCCGCAGGCGATACAAATGGTGACGGATATTCCGATGTGATCGCTGGTATCATCTGGGACCAACCAGAGAACAGCAATCAGGGCAAAGCCATCATCGTGTTGGGATCGGCCCAAGGATTGATGCTGGGCAATGGGCAATAAAAAATCCTCCAGGCTTCATTGGCATTATTGCGATTGGTAATAAATACCTAATTTAGTCTTGCAATAAACTCCTATGAACCTGCTTAACCGGATCCCATCCTGGCTTTCCAATAAATACCTGCTCGCCACGGCGTTTTTTGCCGTATGGATGCTGTTTTTCGACCACAACGATCTTTTCATTCAGCACACTCGAAACAGGGAACTGAGCGAACTGGAATCCAGAAAGGCTTATTATGAGGATCAGATTACCCAGACAAGGTCTGAACTGGAAAAAATGAGGCTTAATACCGCTTCACTCGAAAAGATAGCTCGGGAAAAATACCTCATGAAAAAAGAAAACGAAGACCTGTTCATAGTACCAGAGCAAAAATCGCTGCCCCGCTGAACCTATTTTTGGCAAGTACACAATATCACCAAGCGATTCCCGTTTTAAATATCCTGAGGCGTCCCTTGCCTCCCCTTCCCTCCCCCCTTTGGAAATACCTAAGTCAGTCCCATATCCTAAGAATCCCGTATTGAACCGGACCCGCCCAAACCGGAAACAATCAGATTATGAACCATTTCACTACCGAGGACATGCTTAGATTTCTGTACAACGAGATGAACCGCGAAGAAGCATTGGAAATGCAGAGTGCCCTTGAGGCAGACTGGAAACTCCGTGAATGCCTGGATGAGTTGAAGGGCCTGCTGAAAGGCCTGGATAGCGAACGCCATTCGCCCAGATCCCAGAGTATCGATGCCATTATGAAATATGCTGGTGTCGAGGCTACCAAGGAAATACGCTGATTCCCATTCTCTCCATTAGTTTATTTCGGTCCCCGACCCGAAACACATGACAAGAAAGGAAAGAGTACGTAACACTTTGGAGTTTTTCCAGAAGAACACGCCTGTTCCTGAAACAGAATTGCTTTACGACACCCCTTTTCAGCTACTGGTTGCCGTCATACTCTCCGCCCAATGCACGGATAAAAGGGTGAACCTGACGACCCCTGCGATCTTCTCTCGATACCCTGATCCCCTAGCGTTATCGAAAGCAAACTTTCAGGACCTCTTCCCGCTAGTTCGAAGCATCTCTTATCCCAATAACAAGACCAAACATCTGATAGGCATGGCATCCATGCTCATGGACCGGTTCCACGGGGTTGTGCCCATGACGGTTAATGAACTGGTACAATTGCCTGGCGTAGGACGTAAAACAGCCAATGTCATAACCTCCGTGATCGATAATCAACCAAACATGGCAGTGGACACTCACGTATTCCGGGTTTCTGCTCGATTAGGCATTACCAGAGGTGCCAGAACACCTCTCACCGCCGAGAAGCAACTGATCGCTCAGATACCGAAAGACCTCGTACACATGGCACATCATTGGCTGATACTGCATGGGCGCTACACCTGTATGGCGAGAAACCCCAGATGCAGTGAATGTGGACTGAAAGAACTGTGCTTGTATCACTCGCGGGAAAATAGCAAGAAGGACAGATCAAAAGCTTGAAATGCAATGGTCTGAAGTAGCATGATTATACTGGCGGCCATGCATACATTAGCCGTCGTCCAAACTACCGCACCCTGTTCAGGCCCCATTCTTACAAGTTCTGAGCCCCTACCACTTGCTTTGACCTCCGGCTTTTTCCATTTCACTTTTGAATTTTCACTATCTTCCTGCCTTAACCTTCGCATATGAATACAGACGTGAGGATCAGGCTTTCGCTCATGATGTTTCTGGAGTTCTTCATCTGGGGAGCCTGGTATGTGACCATGGGAACCTATCTGGACAAAGTACTTCATGCCACAGGAGTTCAGGTGGGTGCAGCATACAGCGCCATGGCCATCGCCACCATCATCTCACCTTTCTTCGTAGGGATGATCGCTGACAGATTCTTTCCCGCACAGAAAGTACTGGGAGTACTTCACCTGATCGGGGCCATCCTGCTGTGGATACTGATTACGATCGACAATCCCAACGGATTCTATTGGGTGCTTCTTTTGTATTCATTGGCTTATGCCCCTACCCTTGCGCTCGCCAATTCCGTCGCATTCCGCCAGATGGAAGACCCCAGCAAGAGCTTTCCCTCCATCCGTGTTTTAGGCACGATAGGCTGGATACTCGTTGGCTGGATGATAGACAAGGTGTTCCATATTTCGACCGAAAATCTTGCATTGACCTTCAAGATTGCGGCGGTCGCCTCACTGGCGCTCGGTATACTCAGTTTCTTCCTTCCGGATACACCGGCCAAGGGGCGGGAAACCAAGACCAGTTTTCACCATATACTTGGATCCGATGCATTTGTGCTGTTCAAGGACAGTTCTTTTCTGGTCTTTTTCATCGCCTCTGTGCTGATCTGCATCCCCCTTTCTTTTTACTACAGCCTGACCAATCTCTATCTTACCGAAACGGGTATGACTAATGTGACCAGCAATATGACGCTTGGTCAATTTTCAGAAGCGCTCTTCATACTGCTCATCCCCGTATTCTTCAAGAGACTAGGTGTGAAATGGATGATCGTATTAGGCATGGTGGCCTGGGCCCTTCGCTTCCTCTGTTTTGGCTATGGGGATTCAGGTTCCGGCCTTTGGTTACTTTTTGCAGGGATCATCCTGCATGGTGTTTGTTTCGATTTCTTTTTCGTCACTGGTCAGATTTATACGGACAGCAAAGCTGAACATAAGATCCAAAGCCAGGCTCAGGGAATGATCACCATGGCCACCTATGGCATAGGAATGTTCATCGGAACACTGCTCTCCGGATATGTGAAGGACCTGTTTACCAAGGGGCAGACGGTGGACTGGAAAGGCATCTGGATGGTACCCATGGGCATCTCGATCGCAGTCCTTGTCCTGTTCATCATTTTTTTCAAGGACAATCACATAACGGCTCCTCACGAATCCTGGAAAGCCGATTCCTGACTAGGAAATAAGAAAATTATTTAATTAACACAAAAACCAATAGAACGAATACCATGTTACGCTTATCCATGCTCGGCTCCGGCTTCATTGGCCGTTTCTATGCAGACTCCATCCAGGGTCTTCGCAGTAAAGACAAAATAGTTTCTGTTTTCTCCAGGCGTGAAGAAAGCGCCAAAAAATTCGCTTCCGACTATGGTTGCACTCACTGGACCACGGAAATGGAAGAGTCCATAGCCCATCCTGATGTGGATGTCGTATGCATCTCACTGCCCAACAACCTGCACGAAGCGGCGGTCATGCTCTGCTGCAAACACAAAAAATCAGTGATCACCACAAAACCCCTTGGTCGTAATGCGGCAGAGGCCAAACGGATGCTTGAGGCCGTGGAAAAGGCGGGCATATTCAATGGGTACCTTGAGGACCTCGTATATACGCCCAAATTCATCAAAGCACACGACAGCGTGCGTAAAGGTTCTCTCGGTCGTATCCTCTGGGCCAAATCCCGTGAGACTCACCCTGGGCCCCATAGCGATTGGTTCTGGGATATTGAGCAAGCCGGAGGCGGTTGCATACTAGACTTGGGCTGCCATTGCGTGGAGATCACCAGAAGCTACATCGGCAAGGACATCAAACCGATTGAGGTCATGTGCTGGGCCGATACGCAGGTGAAACCCATCGATGCAGAAGATCATGCCATTGGATTGGTGAAGTACGAGAACGGGGCCATTGCACAATTCGAAGTGAGTTGGACATTCCGTGGTGGACTCGACTTACGTGACGAGGTCATGGGCACCGAAGGCACCATCTGGGTGAACAGTTTCCTCCGCACAGGCTTCGAGATGTTCACCACCGGAAAAGGTTCGGACTACATTGCCGAAAAAGCCGAGAGCAATTCCGGCTGGCTGTTCCCAGTTGGTGATGAACTTAACGAACTCGGTTACAACCATATGTTCGCTGAGATGTTCAACTGTATCGAGAACAAGACGGCACCAAGAGAAACATTTTATGACGGCTATGTCGTGAACGCCGTCCTCGATGCCGCGTACAAGTCGGCCAAGACCAAACTCTGGGAACCCGTTCAACTCGATGTTTGGCGTGGCCGTGTAGGTGTCTCCAAAGACAGCCACCTCACGGAATACGACAATGAGCATTACTTGGTAAAAGAGGAGTTGACCCACTACGGAGCCAAGAAAGTTATTCTGAAAAACAAAATAACAGGAAAAATCATAGAGAAGACATTTAACGGATAATGATCCAAGTGCACCCCTCTAATAGAAAAACCAGGTTTACACTCTGGCTTTCGCTTGGGATTGCATCGTTTCTTTTTGCCATCCTTTTGATCACAGGTTCCGTATGTTTGGATTCGGAGGATGATATCTATTTTCTATATAGGCTTGCAGGTGAATATGGGAATAACCCCACCTACTTCCTGCACTATAATTATGGAATGCACTTCCTATTTGCATGGCCCATTGCAAAACTTTTCAGCATTGGGCACATGCTCAACTGGTACACCATTTCACTTGTTTTAGTACAGCTTACATCTTTTACTTTTTTATGTTTCATCATATTGAGCCTGCATGTACGAAGCAAATTGTCAATGACCATCATCGTTCTGCTATTTTTACTCATAGAGGCCCCTCCCCTGATTAATCTCGACTTTTCAAGGACATCACTCATTGCGGCAATTTCCGGTCAAATGGGACTGCTCATAATCTATGGCAGGAGTCATCTGTACTTCAAGGACAAAACAAGGAAGGCCGTCCAGTTCCTCAGTTTTATGCTTATCGTTATTGCATCATTGCTCAGGTTACACACCACCGTTTGGATAGGCATTATGGTGGTCTGGCTGTTCATGGTACTTTTCCCTCCGTTGGAATGGGGGAAATTCATGATGAAACAGGCAGCAATATGGTTAATCTTATCCACCTTGACATGGATTCAATATCTGGCATATCAAAAATATTCTCCGGATTGGAATAAGGAAGAGCGGTTCAGGAATGCATTGTTCTCCTATTACAACCATCCCCATATTCAAAACGGCCTAAGGGGATACAAACAAGAACTCTTGGGAAATTCTTTCATATACGATACGGCTTGGGTAAATGAAAATACATTGGAGGTTTTTGCATCAAGCCAACGCGACATTCATTTGAACAAGAAGCATTTCCTGTCCAAATCATATTGGTTGTTCATTAATGAAAGAGCGGGATGGTTGGCAGTATTTACAATACTAGCATTGCTGATCGTACAGTCCGGTTGGAGCGTTGCAAAAAAATGGATGATCGCCATTTCAGTTCCTTTGATTATCTTTTTGATACTCATGTCCTTCTTCAAAATAACACAAGGCATGACCACGACCATGCTCGGATTTGCTTTCATTTCAGTCCTCCTTTTATATGAAGAAACACCCGAGAATACCAATAATAGGAAACGGACATTTGTTGCCATACTACTCATGCTACCCTCCATGCTCTGGCTTACTATTCGCTTATATTCGAATATATCGTATAACCAGATAGAGATGGTTAGGACAGATTCCATTCTGGCTGAACTCCAAAAAAACAGCTCAACCCTTTTTATCAACGCTTCCACTGACTTTCCTATCAAAAAATACCCCATTGGGTATACACCCGAAAAACACCCTCTCGGAAATTTGCTTCACCAGCCACTAATTTTTACTCACACCTATCCGGTCATAATGGATAGAATGGGTATAAAAAACCTCATGGAAGAGATGCCAAAAAACGAGAAAATATTACTCATTGGAACACGCATCCATGCCCTTAAGGATTACTACGAAGATGTTCATCACCTGAAAGTGGATATTATTGACTCGGTTCCCGGATTCCCTGTACTCAAACCTTACAGGGTCAAAGTGGCTGCAAAACCACGTTCCGGTGAATATATTTTTAAGGAATAACGACCCCAGGCAGATCACTCAACCCGACTTGAAATGATCGGAGATTGTATTTGTACCCTAAAACAATCCAAGTATGATTCTGAATTCCAAAAATCAGCGCCTACCAACAACATAATCCGGAACCCCTAGACGTACTTCTTCAATTCAGCGACGAGTTCTGTTTTAGTGATCGGAGTGCCTTTGATCTTGTTATAGGGAATGGCATCAACAAAATATTGGTCTCGAAGTATACGGACCAACTGGCCATTATTGATCTCCGGAACAACCACCTTCTCGAAGCGCTTGATGATGACGCCCAGGTTCTTTGGGAAGGGGCGAACATACCGAAGGTGCGCATGTGAGATGGAGTAACCTGCTTCTTGTAATTCTGTGCAAGCACTTTTGATGGCGCCGTATGTACTTCCCCACCCTATGACCAATACTTTCCCTTTTTCAGGTCCGCTATCGAGCTTCTGTTCGGGTAGGAAATTCGCAAGGTCATCCACTTTCGCCTGACGGATCTTCACCATCTTCTCATGGTTCTCGGATTCGTAACTGATATTACCGGTGATATCTTGCTTCTCCAATCCACCAATTCGATGTTCAAGTCCGGGCGTACCGGGTAAGGCCCAGGGACGCGCCAGTTTCTCATCCCGGCGATAGGGTTGGAAAACCGGCTCATCTTCCGATAGTTCTTTTTTGAACTTCACTTCAATGGAAGGTATATCAGCTGCTTGGGGGAATTTCCAAGGCTCCGCTCCATTCGCAATATATCCATCGGTAAGCAGGAAAACCGGAGTCATATGTTGAACCGCGATTCGACAGGCTTCGAATGCCACTTCAAAACAATCACTTGGGGTGGAAGCGGATATGATGGGCAGAGGACTCTCCCCATTACGTCCATAATAAGCTTGCATAAGATCGCTCTGCTCTGTCTTGGTAGGCAGGCCGGTTGAAGGTCCGCCACGTTGCACATCGATCACCACCAGTGGGATCTCCAGCATCACGGCCAGCCCGATAGCTTCAGACTTCAAGGCAATGCCCGGTCCGGAGGTAGTTGTTATACCCAGGGAACCACCATAGCTTGCGCCTATCGCAGAGCCAATGCCCGCGATCTCATCTTCTGCTTGAAAGGTTCGAACGCCGAAAGTCTTGTATTTGCTCAGGTCATGCAGAATGTCGGACGCGGGAGTGATCGGATAGGATCCGAGGAAAAGGGGCAATCCGCTTTTCTGTGATGCTGCGATCAGACCATATGATAGAGCCTGGTTTCCCATCACGGAGCGGTATGTTCCGGATTCCATCTTTGCCTTTTCGACCTTGTACCGGCTTGAGGATGTTTCGAGGGTATCTGCGAAATTGTACCCGGCCTGCAGTGCCTTTATATTGCTATTCAGGATCTCGTCCTTCTTACCGAATTTCTCACGCAGGAAGTTCAAGGTGCTATCCATATCCCGACTGAACATCCAATAGAGGAATCCGAGCACGAACATGTTCTTGGCTCGGTCTTTTTCCTTGGTCCCCATCTGAATGTCCTTCAACGCCTCACGGGTCATTCTGGTCACATCCATTTTGATCACCTCATAACCTTCCAAACTGCCGTTTTCGAGCGGGTTGTCACCCTCAGCATAATTGGCCAACCTGAGATTCTTCGCATCAAAACCGTCGGTATTGGCGATGATCTTAGCCCCCTTCTTCATCGCCTTCATGTTGGATTTCAATGCCGCTGCATTCATGGCCACCAGCACGTCACACTCATCTCCGGGAGTGAAGATGGGATTGCTGGAAAAACGAAGTTGGAAGCCGGAAACTCCTGCAAGGGTCCCTTGAGGGGCACGTATCTCAGCAGGGAAATCGGGGAAAGTGGCCAGATCGATCCCAAGCAGTGCGGTGTTGTTCGTAAACTGGCTTCCGGTGAGCTGCATACCATCGCCGCTATCGCCAGCGAATTTGATCACCACATCCTGTAAGACTTCTTCATTCCTGTTCATGGATCTGCTGAAATTTTGGCGAATTTAAGGACAAAATCGCAAGGGTGGAAGATTAGTTGGCCCCTTTTGATGGGTCAAAAAGCACACCCCTGTACGGTTACTCAAAAGCAGGAAACTGCCGTCTTGCGATCGGCTGAAGGCCCCGCTCCAACCCATTCGACCCAAAATCCACCCCGTTTTCGACGAATGGGCTCTGGGCTTCGCCGGATGGTTTGCAGTCAGAAAAAGCAGTCAGTACCTTTACTGCACGGAAATGATGAAAGGCCATTTACCGAACACATCCCAATAAGAAGACACAGTTTCAACATATTTACTCGGACGGTTTCAGTTTGGCCGGCAGCGAAAGTTGCCGGTTCTTTTTTGCATGCACTGGGCTCGGGTCTTGAGGGCCTGTGCACTTGAGTCATTGGCCTTCATCAGCCCTTGTGACGGACATCGTCTTTCATGAGACCGTTCCAAACGGGTTTCCCCATGAGTCGGCGAACCAGATAAGTAATACCTGTCAATATGAAAAAGAAGGGACCCATTAATCCGAAGATGGACACCCACTTGCCTTTGAAGAAATCACCCATGGGCCGCTTCAGCCTTTCAGCGATCAGGTACATGCTGGGCACCATGATCAGGGTCATGATGAAGGCGAATATCAGTCCCCAGATGATGGTCCATGCCAATGGAGCCCAGAAAACGGCATTATCACCTCCGAAAAAGATATGTGGACTCCAATTGGAGAACAAGGATATAAAATCGATATTGAAGCCCACCGCCAAAGGAATGAGGGCCAGTATGGCCGCAAGGGCTGTCAGCAAAACCGGGATGATCCTTGTCTTACCTGCTTCAATGACCGCTTCACGAATGCGCATGCCCCTATTCCGGAGCTCATCGGCGAACTCGATCACGAGGATGCCATTTTTGACCACGATCCCCGCCAATCCGATGATACCGATACCCGTCATCACCACCGCTGCCGTACTCCTGGTGATGGCATATCCCAATAAAACGCCGATGAGGCTGAACACGATCTCGGAGAGGACAATCACCGTTTTGCTGAATGAGTTGAATTGAAGCACGAGAATAAGGAGGATCAGACCAACAGCGATCATCAACGCTCTGCCCAGAAAAGCGGTTGTCTCCGCCTGCTGTTCACCTTCACCGGTCTGAGTGATGGACACATCTTCGGGTTTCTCTTTGAATTCATCGATCGCCTTCTTGATCTCGGCATTCACCGCAGGTGGTGTGAATCCTTGCGATACCAGTACATTAGAATAAAGAGTGATCACACGCTTCTGATTCTTTCGGCGGATACTGCCATAGGTACTGCTCAGATCCACCTTAACGACTGAACTTATAGGAACCTGTTTGATCTGGCCGGTGGTGAAATCCCTGTACGTGATACGCATGTTCAGCAGATCGGACAGGGTCTTGCGCTGCAAGGAGTTGTTCCGCAACTGGATCTTGTATTCATCCTCATCCTGTTTCAGTTTGGAAACCTCCTTGCCGAAGAGTGCGGTCCTGATCTCCACGCCAATCTGGCCGGTGGAGATGCCCTGCGTGAGAGCCCGTTCCCGGTCCACGGTAATCCTGATCTCCGGATTCGTGAGGTCAACATCCAATTTGAGTTCTTCGATACCAGGGATGTTCTTTTTGTCCAGATAATTTTTTAAGGCTACGGCTGAGCTCGTGAGTGTCTCAAAACTCTCGCCACTCACTTCTATATTAATGGGAGGCTGAGTGGGTGGCCCGTTGCTCTCCTGTGCCACGGATATCTCGGATCCGGGTACGTCCTTGATTACGGCCCGGATCGAATCCAGGTAAGGGCGTGTGGAGATACCCTTGCGGTCATCGAATGGAACAAAGGTGACCTGTATCCGACTGCGTTCAGGCCTTGTACTGCGATCATTGCTGTTTGGATCACTTGCCCCTACTGCAACATTGGCTATGACGCTTTCAACAACATCATTCTTCTTCCCGTTATCCATGTTCAGCACCCTGTTGACCTTTGCCTCCATTTGTTGGGTTACGGAATCGGTATATCGGATATCCGTACCTACGGGGAGTTTCAGGTAAACAAAGATATTGTTGGGATCTCCGGCTGGGAAAAGCACCACCGGCACCTTTCTCATACCGAAGAACATGAAAGAGAAGACCAGCAGAACAAAAGTTGCAGTCAACAGCCAGACCGGTCTCCATCCCTTGAGCAACCAACGCAATAAACGCTCGTATTCGGACATCAACCAAGGTAGTATGCGTTGTTCGAAGGCGATAATGGCATCATTGAGGATGTATCTGTTGAAAATGGACAATGCGACGAAAACCAGAAGCAGGTTGCCGAAGAACCGGTATCCGGAAAGTCCCTTGGAATATCCCGCGATGTCGAGCAAGACTGCCAGTATGAGCGTTGCCCAGAAAAAGGGTTTTCGGAAAATAGCTGATTTGGGTTCCTGATGATCTTCCGTGTGGGTCATGAAATCCACTGCGAAAACAGGGTTCATGATGTAAGCCACGATCAAAGATGCCGTCAACGTGAAGATCAGCATCGTGGGCAGGTAGATCATGAATTTGCCAATGATGCCTGGCCAGAAAAGCAGGGGTATGAAAGGTGCCAACGTGGTCAGGGTGCCTGCCAGAACGGGAACGAATACCTCTCCGGCGGCTTGCCTCGCGGCATTCTCGATCGATATCGTTCGTTGTCCTCGGGAAAAAATCCGGTGTGTATTCTCTATCACCACAATGGCGTCATCCACCACGATGCCGAGCCCAAAGAGCAAAGCGAACAGCACGATGAAGTTGAGGGAAACGCTGCTTCCCGTGATGAACTCCGCACTCGGCAAGAAGATGAACGCCAGAAACATGCTCAAGGGCACACTGAGGGCCACGAAGAAGGCGTTGGTGACTCCCATGAAAAACATGAGGACAAGTATGACCAGTATAAAACCGATGACGATGGAATTGACCAGTTCATTGAATGAAGTGCCGGCCTTTATGGATTGGTCACCCGTGATGATCACATTGAGGTCCTTGGGAAATTCAGTGGCCTTCATATCGCGGACAATACCATTGATCTTTTTAGAAGCCTCGATCAGGTTTTCACCAGCCCGTTTGATGATGCTGAGCGTGACCACATTTTTACCGTTGAGCCGAGCATAACTTTCTTTTTCCTTAACGGTATCAACGATTTCGGCCAGATCACGCAGGTAGATCGGAGCCCCGCTGATGTTCTTGACAATGACTTGATTTAGATCGAAGGCAGAGAGAAATTGGCCGTTCACCCGGAGTGTGCGTTTCTGGTCGCCAACCTGCAGAAGTCCTACGGAGATATCCGCATTCTCGCGCTGGATGGCCTGCTCGATATCTGTAAACCCTACTTTGGCAACTTCCATCTTGTAGCGGTCCACATTGATCTGTATCTCCCGCTCTGGTGCACCAACAAGGTCGACACGGGAGATCTCGGTCATCTCCTCTATCTTGTCCTTAAGCCTATCAGCATATTCTTTCAGCTTGACTCCGTCAAAATCACCACTAACATTGACCGCCATGATGGGAAACTCAGATAAGCTGATCTCCTGAACGACGGGCTCTTGCGTCAGGTCGTTCGGTAGGTCGCGCTTGGATTTATCAACCGCATCCCTCACTTTCTGCAATGCGACATCCGTTTTCACATCTGAACTGAATTCAATGATGATGGCTGAGAAATCCTGTAGTGAGGTGCTGGTGACCTTAGAGACCTTTACACCGGTGATTCCCTTGAGCTGCTTCTCGATGGGACGGGTGACGAGGTTCTCCATATCCTTGGGAGAATTCCCGACATATACCGTCTGCACATAAATATTCGGGATGACCACATCCGGGAATTGCTCCTTGGGAACGGTCACAAATAGCATGATACCCCAGACCGTTACAAACAAGGTGATCAAATAAACCGCGGTCTTGTTCGCGATCGCCCAATCCGTGGCGAAAAATGTCTTCACCTTTGTGAAGAGATGGTTTTCTTTCATAACTGGCTTTGAATTGTCCATGTCATTTGAGGGGTTGTCGGAACGATCGGTCGTCACTGTGCATCCGTGGTCAGCAGTTGTCCTTCATAAAGCCCTTGAAATCCTTTGGTGATGAGTCTGTCTCCGTTGGAGATGCCGTTCTTGACTTCGATCATCTCATCATAAAGTTCTCCCACGCTTATGGCTTTCCTACGGGCGACTTTTTTCCCATTTTCTTCCGACAGTACATAAACGAACCGTCCTTTTTCATCTGTCTGCACGGTGGAAACGGGTATCACGATCGCATCTTTGGCCTGATGGTCAAGTATCCGCACAACAGCCACCTGATTGGGTTTCAATATCGGGTCGTTCGACAACTTTGCCTCAGCGATGAAGCTGCGTGTATTCGCACTTATGGTCTCGCTGATCAAGGAGATCTGTGTTTCAAACCTCTTGGCAGCATCAGGCACCTCTACAACAACCGGCATGCCTTTCCGGATCCGGGAAACATAGTTCTCAGGCACATCAACTGAAGCTTTCAGGTTGGAAGGATTCACGATGGTGATGCCTGCGAGGGGATTACCGGTGAACGTCTCACCCACACGGATATTCACCGTCTCCACTACACCATTTACCTCGCTGTATACTCGAGTGGTGTTCAACTGTTCCTTCACCAGATCCATCTGCTTCTCGATCCCATCCACGTTGTTCTTCGAAGTGAGATACTGCACCTCCGTCCCTATCCCTTCGTCCCAGAGGTTCTTCTGTCGCTCATAAATGTTCTTCGCGAAGTTGAGTTGGGTCTCCAACTGCTTCACACTTTGCCTGATCATGGCATCATCCAGACGCATGATGAGCTGGCCCTTCTTCACACGGTCTCCTGTTTTGATGAACAGCTCTTTGACCTGCCCCCCCATTCCACGGGGTGTCACATAATATATATTCTCCGTGGCGATCTTGCCTTGCAAGTCGATGTAATGAGAAAACGTTTGTGGGACCACGGTGGTTATTCCCACCAGCTTGGATTTTTCCTGAGCAGCGGATGGATCCTGCTTCAGGATCTGTGCCTCGAGACTGGCAATCCGGCCGTTCAGCCCATCCCTTTCCTTCTTGAGTGACTCCAACTGTACTTTTTTGTCCATCAATGTCGCGGCATCTTCCTTCCGGCTTCCGCCACAGGAGGCGAGCAGCCAAGCGGCTGCGAGGATCGTCATCTGTTTCATGATCATGGCTTGAGTTCTATGGTATGTCTTGTTCATGTAGGATCATAATTTACCCAAGGATCGGTAATAGCCGATCTTGGCGTTGATGGCATCGTAGAGAGCCTGGAAATAATTTGATTGCGCCTGTTGGAATTCACTATCGGCCTGCAGTACCTCAAAACTGGAACCGAGCCCCTGTTCATACTTCTTCTTGGTGGTATTGTACACCCTCTGTGCGAGGCTATAGTTCCTTACCTGCACATCAAGTGATGACAATGAATTCTTGAAAACGGCAACGGATGCCTCACGCTGGAAATCGATCGCACGTTCGAGGTTATGCAGATTGTTGGCGGACTTCTCCAGGTCCAGCCGGGCTTGCTTGATACGGAAGTGACGCTGGCCACCGTCAAAAATAGGTACGTTGACATTCAGTCCGACAAAGGATGTCTTATACCAAGGCTTGGAGAAATCAAAGAAATTGAATTTCTGACGGAGAGCATTATCACTGTAATTCCAAAAGGCGGCCACTGTAGGAAAATAACCCAGTTTCTGCCTGCGAAGCTGCATGTCCAGCAATTCGGTCACCGTCTTGAGCTGTCGGACTTCATTACGGTCATCATATTTGAATGTCGAGGCCTCGAGGATATCCTTTTTGACCAATTCGAGCGAAAGGGTATCGGAAAGCACCAGGGTATCTTTCTGGTTCAGGCCGGTCGAATATTTCAGTGAGGCATAACCGAGGTAAACGAGGTTGGCCAGTTGAACGCGTGTGGTCTGCAGGTTGTTCAGGCTCACTTGGGTCTTGTCGATATCCAGCTTTTCAGCGAATCCATTCTTGAACAATTCCCCTTGGTCGCTTCTCAGTTTTTCCAGCCGCAAGAGACTGGAATCAAGGAATTGCATCCTTTTTTCGGCGATAAGAACCGAATAATATGCACGATAGACATTGCTACGTACACTGTCCTCCATGGACTTGATGTTCCAGTCACTCAATTCCAAAGCCTTTCCCCTTGCTTGCAAGCCTACGAAAACGTCCGGTTGGAAGAGCAACTGCTGAAAGGTAAAACCCGCGGAAGCCTGCCAGGGAACACCGAAACTCACAGGGAAGCTGTTCGGGGGACCGGGAGGAACATTGATCGGATTACCACCACCATCCTTCACTCCTTCCTTTTGGAGCACACCATATACTTGGGGAGTGATGAAGTCCGGCAACAAAGTGACCGGCGTACTGAAGTAATGCTGGGCACTGAGGCTACCATTGACCTGTGGGTATGCCTGCCCGGTGAGCTCTTTGTTCATGGCATCCTGGATCTGGCGGTCGATCTTCAGGTTCTTGAGCTCTGTGACATGCCCTACTGCATAGTCAACGGCTTGCTTCGCACTGAATACATATTTCCCCTGTGCATAAGCACCACTTCCCATGAGGATCAGCACGACCGTGCATGCGAATGCCCATGATCTTCTCTTACTCATGTTTCCCTTTTTTTTGGATTCGTTCCTGTTGGTATTTGAGGATCAGGCGGTATCCCTCAGGGGTCGCCAGCCCGAATAAATAATGTTCGATGATCTGGAGAGACACATCCGCCAGATTGTATTTCGCCGGAGGATAGATGTCCAGATTGAAGCTGAGCATCATGGATTCCAGACGAAAGCGCGCGATAACCTCCACTTCAATATCCGGACGGTATAACCCTTCCGAGATACCCCTCACCAGATTTTTCCGGATGATGTCCAGCAAATAATGATTCTTATGATCGGTCAATTTCTGGAATGCTGTGTGATGGAATTTCTGTAGATCGTGAAGTATGATGGGGTTCAGGTTCCGGAACTGCTCCAAGATCATTTCCATGGTCAGCACGATCTCTTCAACAGCATCCTGGGAAGAATGGAGGCAATTATCGCAGCGCTCCTGGGTATCGCAAATGTCCAGGTCGAGAACGGCTCCGACCAATTCATCCTTGTCCGCGAAAAACTGATAGATGGTCTTTTTGGACATGCCCAGCTTTGCAGCGATATCATCCATGGAGATGGAACGAATGCCATACCTCATGAAAAGTTCTGCAGCGGTGATTTGTATCCTATCCCGGGTCTCCATCATTCAAAATGAGGCGCAAAACTACGGAAACTTTTTTCGTTATGCAAGTTTCCATATAGAAATTTGGCCTTTCATCACTTGCTGATCATTGGAAAACATGCTTTTACGCATTTTCCCATGTATTTTTCTGTCAGAGATCGGCCCGGATACATTTGATCCACCCCGCTCCTTATCCTTACCTTTAGCCAGTAACCTCCCCCCATGGCCAAAACCTTCCGATTCAAGACGATCGCTCAATATTTTTTCCAGGGATTGATTATTCTGGCCCCCATCATCATTACCGTATGGGCTGTGCTTTCCCTATTCAATTTCATCGACAGCATACTGCCCAACCTGCTCCACGTTCTGTTCCCGGACTGGATCAAACTGGACGCATATGGATCACCAAAGCGCATTCCCGGCCTCGGCTTTCTGTTGGTGATCAGCATTGTCCTCATAGTCGGATATATTTCCTCCTCATTCATAGTAGGCAGACTGGTGGCGTTGTTCGACACGGTGCTGGAGCGTACACCCGGCGTGAAGATCATCTACTCCACTGTCAAGGATTTCTTCGAAGCTTTTGCCGGAGATAAAAGGAAATTCGACAAGTCCGTACTTGTCTGCATTGATGCTCCGGACATTTGGAGGGTGGGGTTCATCACGGCAGTTGACCTGAAACGATTTGGGCTGGAGGAATTCATCGCCGTTTATGTGCCGCAATCCTATGCCTTCTCAGGGAATGTGTACCTGGTGCAAAGGATCCGGGTCAGGGTCCTGACCGACATCAGCTCTTCCGAAGCGATGAAATTCGCGATCTCCGGTGGTGTGGCAGACCTGGATGAACAACCCGAGAAGAAAGAACTTCCCTGATCGGATGAAAAAAATTCTGCTTGTTTCAACGCTGATGTTCTTGATCGGCGAACCCTGTTTCTGTTGGGGCTTCTTCGCTCATCGTGCCATCAATTATTACGCGGTCTTCCTGCTCCCGCCAGACATGATACCCTTCTACAAAAAAAACATCGGGTTCCTGACGGATCATGCCGTGGATCCGGACAAACGCCGTTACCTGCTTGCAGAAGAAGGGGCTCGGCATTATATGGACCTGGATCATTACGGGACATTCCCCTATGATGGCCTTCCGCGCTCGTGGGATTCCGCTTTGCGGAAGTGGCCAGCAGACACCCTGCAAAAATATGGCATCGCACCCTGGTGGTTACCTCGGATGGTATCCCGGCTTACCGCAGCATTCCGGATGCGTGACGCAGGAAGGATCTTGAAAATATCCGCTGAGATCGGACACTACATGGCAGATATTCATGTCCCCTTGCATGCGAGCAGCAACCACAATGGCCAGCTCACGGGACAGGAAGGGATCCATGGCTTCTGGGAAAGCAGGATACCAGAACTATTCGCATCGGATGACTATGATTTCCTGATCGGCCATGCCATATATCTGAACGCTGTGCCCAACTTCGCTTGGGAACGCATCATGGAGAGTGGTAAAGCGGCCGATACCGTTCTGCGTGTGGAAAGGGAGCTGAGCGCAGATACGCGCCCGGAGCGCAAATATGCATTCAGCGACAGAAAGGGACAGGTATTGAGGCAATATTCCGAGGCCTATGCATCAGCTTACCAAACGAGGTTGCTGGGCATGGTGGAAAGAAGGATGAGGCAATCGATATTGGCCGTCGCTTCTTGCTGGTATACGGCATGGGTGGATGCCGGACAACCCACATTGCCTATGGATAACTCAACCCGGATCATGGATGGAGATGGAAAGGAACAGCGGATCATGGACAGCCTGTGGAAGTCCGCGCTGATCAGGGGTCGCTCTTGCACGAATTGATTATCTTCGCAGCCGCTGTCGTACACTCGGACAAGATCCCGCATAAAGCACAGCAGTTCGCCAGATGAAGCACAATTTCAATGCCGGCCCCAGCATTCTGCCCCGAGAGGTTTTTGAAGAAGCCAGCCGCGCGATCCTGGATTATAATGGAACTGGGTTGTCGATCCTAGAAATCGGACATCGTACACCGCTTTTCGAGGCCGTCATGTTCGAGACAGTGGAACTTCTAAAGGACCTGATGCAGCTGGATTCCGGCAAGGAAGTATTATTCCTGCACGGGGGCGCCTCCACTCAGTTCTTTCAGGTACCCATGAACCTGCTTGCGGAAACAGGAACAGCCGCCTATCTCGACTGTGGCGTATGGGGTACAAAAGCCATCAAGGAAGCAAAACTGTTCGGCAACGTGGAAGTGGTGGCCAGTTCGAAGGACCGCAATTACATGTACATACCCAAGGGCTTCGAGATCCCTTCCAACGCCACCTACTTCCACTACACGACGAACAACACTATAGAAGGCACGCAGATGCATGCCATCCCTGACAGCAAAATTCCTCTCGTTGCCGATATGAGTAGCGACATACTCAGCCGAGTGATGGACTTCAATCGATTCTCACTGATATACGCGGGCGCACAGAAGAACATAGGTGCCGCAGGAGTAAACATCGTCGTAGTGGACAAGGATATACTGGGTGGGTCGAATCGAAAGCTCCCCTCGATGATGGATTACCGTCAGCATATCGAGAACGGATCCATGTTGAATACTCCACCGGTTTTCGCCATATACGTCTGCCTGTTGACCTTACGCTGGCTGAAAAGGCAAGGGGGTGTTTCCGCCATAGAAAAGATGAACAGGGAAAAGTCGTCACTGCTCTATGGAACGATCGATAGTCTTCCGCTTTTCAAACCGACCGTGGACCGCGAGGACAGAAGCCATATGAATGTCGTATTCGTCATGGAAGATCCGGAGAAGGAAAAACTCTTCCTGGACCTCTGCAAGAAAGAGGGAATGGTTGGAGTGAAAGGCCATCGCAATGTCGGAGGCTTCCGCATATCCTTGTATAATGCTCTTCCACTCGAAAGTGTAAAGGCGATCACCGACCTGATGCGGCATTTCGCAGCCTCCCATTCCTGAAAACCCTTACCGGATCTAACATAAAATATCCAACATGACCCATATAGCACCGTTCCGAGCTTTGAGGCCCGCAGCAGGGATGGAAAGCCAAGTGGCCTCCCGACCTTATGACGTACTCAATAGTGCCGAAGCCCGTGCAGAAGCTTCCGGCAATCCCCACTCCTTCCTGAGGGTCACCAAATCGGAGATCGATCTTCCTGATAACGTACACCCATACTCGCAGTTGGTCTATGCAAAAGCAAAGGAAAACCTGGTCAATCTGGAAAGAAGCGGTATTCTCATCCGAGAAATCGCGCCCTGCTATTATATATATCGTCTGGAAATGGATGGAAGGACCCAGACCGGACTGGTTTGCGTATCCTCGGTGGAAGACTATAACCAGGGGATCATAAAAAAGCACGAGTTCACCCGTCCGGAAAAGGAACAGGACCGGATCACCCACATCGCCACTACCGGTGCTCAGACCGGGAACGTTTTCCTCGCCTATCGGAACGAGTCTTCCATCGATGGCGTCATTGACAAATGGATCGGAGAACATGCGCCTTTGTACGATTTCACAGCAGATGACCAGGTGAAGCATACCATTTGGGTCATCGATGATGCCGATGTCGTGAAAAACATCACCCAGGTCTTTGCCCATAAAGTTCCTTGCACTTATATCGCCGATGGGCATCACCGTGCAGCCAGCGCCGCAAAGGTGAAACTCAGCCTGGGTGAAGATGCCGGGGGTAATGCGAATTTTTTCCTGACCACACTTTTCCCCGCCAGTCAATTGCAGATCATGGACTACAACCGTGCCGTCCGTGATCTCAATGGACTGAATCCTGATAGCCTGGTGAGTGCAATCAGGTCGGATTTCGAAGTGAAAGAAAGCACTGTGGCCGTGAAGCCTACAGGATTGCATGAATTCGGCATGTACCTGGATGGCAAATGGTTCCTGCTGACCGCCAAGAAAGGGACCTACACGAATGACCCAATAGGAATACTCGATGTGACCATCCTGCAGAACCGCCTGCTTCATCCCATTCTCGGTATCGGTGATCCACGAACGGATCAGCGCATTGATTTCATCGGAGGCATCCGCGGTCTCAAGGAACTGGAGAAAAAGGTTGACAGTGGCGCTATGTCCGTAGCCTTCAGTCTATATCCGGTCAGCATCCAGCAACTGTTCGATATCGCGGATAGTGGTGAGGTGATGCCGCCGAAAAGCACCTGGTTCGAACCCAAATTGCGGGACGGGCTGCTCACGCATCTGATCAACTGAAACCCTCACAACACACTCCCATGCGACCGAAGAAGAATTGGTTACTGCCACTTGTATTCCTCATCTGCATTGATGTTCAGGCGCAGCCAGACTTGGATCAGGTCAGGAGTTCGGTCCGCACTTTTCAACAACAGGGCGACTACGACAACGCACTTCTGGTCCTCAACAAAGCTTTGCAATCATACCCTTCCCAGACGGACCTGATCAAAGACATGGCCTACACCCAATACCTTCAGCGCGACCTGAAGCACGCCCGTGAAACGATCGATCCGTTGTTGGAAAAAACGGATGCGGACATACAGGCATATCAGATCGCAGGCAATATCTATAAAGACCTGGGGGATGCAAAAGAGTGTGATAAAGTATATAAGAAAGCATTGAGGAAATTTCCGAAGAGTGGCGCATTGCTTTCCGAGTACGGAGAGTTGCAGCTTTTTTCCATGAAAGATCCGGATGCGGCCATCTTGACCTGGGAAAAAGGAATCGAAGCAGATCCATCCTATGCCAGTAATTATTTCCATGCGGCCAAATACTACCATGCGGCACAGCAATATGTCTGGGCGTTATTTTACGGCGAGGTATTCATCAATCTGGAAAGCCTTTCCACCCGTACAGCTGAGGTCAAAAGCCTGCTTACTGATGCGTACAAAAAGTTTTTCCTGAATCCGAGATCCTCCGTTGACAAGAAGCCGAATGCATTCGAAGCAGCCTACCGGGAAACTTTGGCTCTACAGGTAGATCTTGCCGGTTCAGGCATCACAGCAGATAATCTGACCATGATACGAACCCGCTTCCTACTGGCCTGGTTCAATGGGCCCGCTCAAAAATTCCCTCATAAATTATTCGATCATCAGCAATGGATGTTGAGGGAGGGCCTTTTTGAAGCCTATGATCAATGGGTGTTCGGCGCCAGCGGGAATATCGTAGCCTTCCAGAATTGGACCGCCACACATCCGGATGCCTATGCCGAGTTCACCAAATACCATCGCAATCGCATCTTCCGCGTGCCCGAGGGTCAGTACTACCGTTGACCTTCATCATCCCATCTTACCGGCATACAGGAATGGATTCCCTTTTGCGGGAATTTCACTAATTTGAAGGAGAACCCATCAACGATCGCTTATGACGCCCAGAAGGCTATTCGACTGCATCCAGTTCCAACTGGAGTTATATCCCAAAGTGGACATGTTTGCCGCAAAGGAAGAAGGCGGAATTTGGCGTAAGTATGGCACGGCTGAAGTTCAGGAAATAGTGAATAAGTTCAGCGCTGGTCTCATCCATCTAGGGGTAGGACCCAACGATGGCAGTATTGAAGGTCGGGACAAGATCGCAGTGATCAGTAGCAACCGTCCGGAGTGGATGTTTCTTGACCTTGCCGTTCAGCAGACCGGTGCCGTACTCATCCCCATATACCCTACCATCAATGTTTTGGAACTGGAGTTCATCCTCAACGATGCGAACATCAAACTCGTTTTCACCGGGGACAGTGCCTTATACGAAAAAGTGCAAAGCATTCGCGATAAAACACCGACCGTACGTGCAGTGTACACGTTCGATGACATCCAATCCGCATTGCACTGGAAAGAGATCCTGAACAAAGTAGACCAAGAAGACATGCTTGCTTTGGAGAAGGCACGGGATGCAGTGGCCTATGAAGACCTGTGTACCATCCTGTACACCTCAGGAACCACGGGGACTCCTAAAGGTGTGATGCTCACTCACCGCAACATACTTGGAAATCTGCTATCCAGCTTGGAAGTCTTTGAGCCCATCGGTACCAAAGATGATCGTGCGCTGAGTTTTCTCCCACTCAATCACATCTTCGAAAGGATGGTCACCTATATATATCTCTATAGTGGCGTTTCCGTCTATTATGCCGAAAGTCTGGATAGGGTAGGCGACAACCTGCGCGAGGTACAGCCAACGGTATTTTCCACCGTACCACGGCTGCTGGAGAAAGTCTATGACCGCATCATTGGCAAAGGACAGGAACTCACGGGCATAAAACGCAGGCTGTTCTTCTGGGCAGTAGATGTCGGAAGCAGGTTCGAGGTGAACAAGAAACAGGGTTGGTGGTATGATACACAACTGTCGATAGCGAACAAACTGGTGTTCTCCAAATGGAGGGATGGTCTCGGCGGGAAGGTCAAGGCCATCGTCACAGGAGCTGCAGCCTGCCAGGTCCGACTACTCCGCATATTCACTGCGGCCAGGATAGTCATCATGGAAGGATATGGATTGACGGAAACCTCACCGGTCATCAGCGTGAACAGATATCAGGAGAAAAACCGCCGCTTTGGTACCGTGGGAACGGTTATCAATGGTGTGGAGGTGAAACTGGAAGAAGACGGTGAGATCTGTGCAAGGGGAGAAAACATCATGATGGGTTATTATAAACGGCCTGACCTCACCGCGGAATGCATCGATAAGGATGGATGGTTCCATACGGGCGACATTGGCGTCTGGGTGGAGGATCGTTTCCTGAAGATCACCGACCGCAAGAAGGAGATATTCAAGACCAGTGGAGGAAAATATGTTGCGCCACAACCCATAGAGAACAAGATGAAGGAATCGGACTTCATCGAACAGATGATCGTCGTAGGCGCGGAGGAAAAATTCGCTGCTGCACTCATCGTTCCGGCCTTCAACAAATTGAAGGAATGGGCAAAAATGAACAACGTCAGCGGTTCCAGCATCCCCGAATTACTTCGAGATCCTCGTACCATAGAGTTATACAAGGGTATAGTCGAGGAATATAACCAGCTCTTCAACCATGTTGAACAGGTGAAGAAATTCGAACTACTGGACAAAGAATGGACGATCGATGGAGGGGAACTCACCCCTACTTTGAAACTGAAACGAAAGGTCATCATGGAGAAAAATCGCGATGCAGTGATGCGAATCTATACAAATTGATACCTGAACTTTAATGAAATGAGAATGCCCCGGGTGATCCGGGGCATTCTTGTAATGACCGTTTTCATGATGCTTAATCAGAAATTACGACCCCTGCTGTTTGCAGGAGCCGGTCTTCCCGATGGAGCAGGCCTCGCGGATGGCGAATTGAAATTGTTCGTTGGGGGCAGACGATTTACTTCTCCAGCCTTGATGTTTCCGCGATCACGATTGAAATCAGATGCACCCACGGAAGGGCGCCCGTTGTTGAATGAAGGTTGGTTTCCACTTGAAGGGCGCTGCCAGTTGTTACCACCTGCATTTTGATTGAACCCTCCATTCGTTTTATCCTTCTGGTAAACATTCCCATCACGGTCGGCGAATACATCGTTGGAAGGCCTGTTGGAAGTAGCTGGCCGACCATTATTGAAATTGTTATCGGGCAACCTGTTACCCGGATTGACATTGGCGTTGTTGTTGCCGGGACGATTATTTCCAGCATTGTTATCGGGCAACCTGTTACCCGGATTGACATTGGCGTTGTTGTTGCCGGGACGATTATTTCCTGCATTGTTATCAGGCAACTTGTTACCTGGATTGACATTGGCGTTGTTGTTGCCGGGACGATTATTGTTGGGTCGGTTATTGCCGGACACGGGTTGTTGTCCGGGACGATTACCCAGATTCATGTTGGCGGCACTTGTACCATTAACGCCACTGGTGATCCCCTGAGGCCTTCCGCCACCGGGCTTGTTGGGACGGTTGTACAGGTTGTTACCACTTCCATTACCGATATTGATGTTGACGTCCCCGCCGATATTGATCTGGTTTCCACCACCCCAATTGACGTTTCCATTGTTGCCGTTTCCGATATTGTTCGGGCGATTGCCACCGTAACCGGGATTATAGCCCCCGCCATAGCCAGGTCGATATCCACCGTAACCTGGACGGTTATAACCATACCAGGGATAATATGGAGGAATGACAGGAGGACGGTACATGGGTGGCCCGAACCAGCCGCCACCATATCCCGGATAACCCCATACCGGTCCTCCGAAACCCCAGCTCATACCGAAAGTGAAGCCACCGGTACCAAAGCCGAAATGAAAAGGTCCGCTGCTGAAACCGAAGCCTATGCTCCATCCGGTCCAGGGATTATATCCCATATTGAAGCCCCAAGTGGAATGATGGGGATAGTAATAGCTGCCATACCAGGGTTTGTAATAATATCCAGTGCCATAAACCACCGTGGGTCCGTAAATATAACTTCCCATGTATCCAGGAGTATAGCCTACATAAACCGTGGTCGGCGTCTGTTCATAGATATATACGTATTTGGTGTTGTATGCAGATGAGGAAGGAGGGATGTTGTCGACGTCCGGCGGACGGGTATCACTTACTCTCCAAGGTCCATCGGAATTACTGCTGGTGTACCAGACGCCATTGTCCACCATGTAGTAAACAGGGTTGGCAGCGAACTGCTTGGAAGATCCTGCAGTGGTCGGGATGGCAGTCGTCCTGAAGACCGTCTTATCTGCATTAGTGACCAATTCCAAGGAGGTTCCTGCAATGGATTCATAAATGGGCTTGCCATCGTATTGGACTTTCTCGTCCTTGCCTGCAGTGGCGCGATCCACTGTAGCGGTCTGTGGCAACTGCGCATCCAGGAGAGCATCGCGTGCCTCTATGGTCCCAGGCACACTGGCCAGGATATTGTCTTTTTCAGTGCCTCTGGGAACATTGGCGAAATCCTTGGGGATGGATTCTGCTGCGACATATGTCCATGGACCCTGTAATGAATTTGAGGAATACCAACGGCCGGACTTCAGCAGCCAGAATGCACTACCCTTCTTATCACGGAAGACATTATCTTCTGAGTTGCTGACATATTGGAGGGAAGTGCTGTCGATGTCTACGAACACAGGAGCCCCTTTCGTCGTAATGAGTTCAGCAGGAACTGTCGATACGACCACTTCCGGGATAGTATCCTTTGATGTTAACGTGACGGTGTTGGTATTTTTCGCAGCATCCTTGTTCTGATCAAGCAGTTTCTTGATATCCTTGGGGATGTTCTTTGTGGTTTTCCAAGGACCATTGATGGATGGTGCGGTAAAATAAACTTCCCCTCCATAAAGATAATATTGCCTGTCCGCCTTGTTCAGGAAGATCGTATAGGGAGAATTGGCCACGTGCTGGAGTTGGGTATTCTGGATGTCTTTGAGCTGGGGGTCACCATCAATGAGGATGAGCACAGATGGCTTGGACACGTAAATGATCTTGGGAGGATCATTTTTGAAAATTTGCTTGGTCTTGCTCAATTCTTCGGCATTGGTCTCGATGCTGGTCATCAGTTGGTCCAAAGAGCCCTTGATGTCCCATCCCTTGGATTCCTGTACAAGGGCCGTTTTGATCTTTTCAGGATCAAGATCTTTCTGCTCACCGGAGAATTTGATATTGGGTATGCTGAGCGACTCGAGGGCATACCTGCGTGCATCACGATCGATGTTCAGCTTCGCGTCGAAGAAAAGCGCACCGAAAACCGGATCACTCTTGCCCGTCGGTTGAAGGGAGAAGGCGCTCACGCCACCTACCCTGTTCCCTTCCAGTTTCTGAGGCTGAGGCTGATACAACACTACATTGCCCTGACTGCTTTTGAACTCCTTGGGCCAGACATTCTCGTCCTGCGCCTGCAATCCATAGGTTATGGAGAGCATCGTGAAAGTGAATGCCAAAAGCATCCTGATCGTTTTCATGATCTATATTTTTATAAAATTAAAAAAATCTGTTCACCCCACTCTCAAAGAGGGATGAACAGATTATAAACAGTTTTGGGACAAGATTATCTAGGTGTGGTCGCTGCCGGACGGGCAGTTCCGTGGGCACCCAGTTTGAAGGTCAAACCACCCCCAATGTTGAATTGCAACAGTGTGGAATAAGTAGACAGACCCACTCCGGAACCACCAGTTCCCAGGTAGAATCCCCCTCCCAGCGCTTGTACCGCAGAAAGCAGTTGCAACTGGAGCTTCAATCCTACGGCATCGGTAAGCCAAATGTTCGTTCCTCCGCGGAATCCCCAAGCGAATTTGGTGAAGTTGCTCGACCGACCATTCCTGGGATTGTCCGTGTTGATGAGTGCCATGCCGAGTTGGGCACCAACATAAGGTTCAACCCTTGCATTTTGGGAAGGGAAGTAACGAATGCCACCCAGCATGATCCAATTGCTTGCAAACTTGAGGTTGCTGGTTTTAGGTCCTGCATCATAATATGCGAAATCGGGAAGGTGGGAATCCTGACGGAGATAGGCCAACTCAACACCATAAAATTTCCGTGGGCTGAATTCGATGCCTGCACCCCAGAAGAATCCTCCCTTGATGGTGCCGGAATAATAGTTTGTATTGTCGTATTTGGAATCCACCTTATCATCGAAGACATAGGAGGTATAACCATTCAAACGAACACCTTGCGCCTGCGACAGGAGTCCGGCGAAAAGAAAGGCTGCTGCAAATAAGATCTGTTTTTTCATGATTTGTTTTTATGATCAATAAAAATGATTGCACTCAATGACTAGCCGCACGGTGAACCTCCCCTATGAAAGGGATGTTCTCCTGTATGGCGGACTTCACCGTTGTGGTGAAATACTGTTCCATCTGCATGTACTGGGCCGCTTTGACGCCACCAACAGCCTTGTTGAATTTCTTGAAGTACTTCTGGTCCAGCTTCAGCAGGCTCTTGTCGTTCTTCATGATCCGGTTGGCCAGATCCTTTGCCTGATCATCTGTTATACCGGAAAGCTGTGAGCCATAATCGCCGATGATGTTGATACGGTCCTTGCCAATGGCCGCACGTTTTTGGCCATACTCTTCATAAACGGGCCAGAACTTGGATGCCTGATCGGGGCTTAGGCGCATATAATCGGAGACGATATCCTTCTTTTCACGCTTGAAGGCATCCTTGAAAACCTGCCATTCGTCTTTGATCTGGCCTTGAGCCATGGAAGCCGAGCCACCAAGAATGGCTATCAATACGAAGAAGATTGTTTTTTTCATGATGATCATATTTAAGTTTATTCTTGATTATCTGGGTTTGAGGTCCCTCACGAACTGATCAGCAAGCACAGAAGTATAATCTCTACTGAAGGCCGTGATGGTCGAGGGGTCATATGCTTGAGATTGTACGGACCAGATCATGTTCTCGGACTCCACATCGAACACGTTGGTCTCGATGAAAAAAGTCTTGGATGTGGTATAGTAGCCTGGTGTGGAATACAAAGTCGGATACATGTAACCGTAATACCCTCCAAATCCATAACCACCATAGCCTCCATAAGGCATATAAGTCGTCGTACCTGGAGTGTAGCGCGTCTCACTTTGTTTGTCTACCAGTGCCGCGGTCAGAATGGCATCACATCCCAGTTGGCGGACCTTGGTCAGGATCACTTGCTTGTCGGAAGCGTTCTGCTTGGAGAAATTGGGAGCGAAGACATCGGAGCTCTTGAAGGTTTTGAACCCTCTGGCTTGTGCCGCTTTCTCCAGATCGGCCTCAATGATGTTCTTGGCAGCCTGGTTGTCGGTCAACGCTGCGATGAAGAGCGTGGAATATTTCTTCCCTGCGGCCTTGGCTTGTGGATTGACCCAGGAACTGGTCACTTTATGGGAGGGGCCACAGGAGAAGATGAAAAGGGTCATAACAATGGCAAGAGATAGATTCGTCTTATTCATATACTTGTTTTTTGAAAATTTGAACAGGGAGAGCTTACCAATAGTATCCGCCGCTGAAACCCACGTTGAACGAGGGCGTGACGCCTACACCGTAGGGGCCGGCCCCGAAATTCAGTCCAACCCCCATGGTCATGTGGGAACAGGAATACAATACAACGGTCAAGACCAAGATGAGAAGCCCGAAAAGTAAGCGCTTTTTCATATGAGATGATTTATACTATTCAGATTAACGTAGTGGCCATTTTTGAAGGGCTACAGGGGCTCCGGTGGGATCTAGTATGACCCCTAGTGTACCGTTCCTCACAGATGCAGTGGGCTTCAGGATGACACGTGCACCGAGACTCGCAGCTTTATCCACCATGGCGGCAGGATCGGAAACCCTGACATAGTTCACCCAGTGTGAGCGGACATTGTCAACGGGATTCTTCACCACTCCTGCTACTTCTTTATTGCCTGCCTTGAGGAGAGTATATTCCTTATCACCATCCCTCCTTCTTTCCACACCAGCGCCCAATGCCTTGGTATAAAAATCAAGTGACCCGGCAACATTGTTCGACCAAAGCTCCGACCATAACCAGGCATTTTCTGAAGCAGTTCCTTTTTCAGGATCCCCGGAAGTCGAACGGATTAATGCGAAAGGCGCACCTTGGGGGTCCCTGATCACAGCCGTACGCCCGCGACCACTGACATCCATGGGCTCAACCAAAGTGGAGGCACCATTGGACTGTGCTGATTTCACTATGGCGTCCACATCGGAGACGGAAAGGGAACAAACCCACTCTCCTCCTGCATTCTTAATGGAAGCAGGCATTTGAATGATACCGCCAATGGGGGCGCCTCCCTGACGGATAAGCATATAACCCTTGGTGGATTCTTTCACCGGCTCTATGGACCAACCAAACAGTGCGGAATAGAAAGCCGCGGCAGACTTGGGGTCGGGTGTTACGAGTTCACGCCAGACCACTTCTCCGGTGCGGTATTGATTGGTAGGCGACGAAACGATGGCAGGTGCAGAATTGTTCTTGCAGGACGACATCAGCACTACGGCCACCAATAATTGAAACACCCGGGTTTTGATCAATGACATGATTTCAAAGGATTTTTAGTGATTCGATCGTCAGCTACCTGACCGATCTTGAACAATCATTTCTTGTTGTTGAGTATATACCGCACGGTGAACGCACCATTGACGGCACTGAAATGGCTTCCGCCGACAAAGAACCAGGTCGGGGCCCAGTCCACCTGCATGCTTACGGGAACCGCCTTCAGCCTCCAATCGAACCCAATGATACCGGTAGCTCCTAGCCGGAAGGGGTCACCAAAGGTCAAAGATGGCCCTGCTCCGAATACCGCACTCAGTTGGCTGGAGCCGGACAGAGGAGCCATTTTCTCAAAAAGACCGGTCAAAGTGAACCCCTTTACTTCATTGTCAAAATTCCAGCCACCTATGAATTCGAGTGCTGAGGTATTGTACTTACCATAATGTTTCAAACTGATGCCAGACATGCCGCCGAAACGAGGGCCTATAGCCCATTCACCTCCAACAACCTTACGTTGAGCAATGGTATTCTGAAATGAAATGGTCAGGATCGCAATTACAAAAACAAGGATGAGTTTTTTCATGGCTCGAGATTGGGAATTTGATGATTTTAAAGTGTCTTAGGCATCCAGATTGGCGTCTCTGGACTGCTCAATTAATACGATCAGGGCATATATTGTATGAGGAAAGGATAAGAACAGGGTAGGGTTTAATGGAGGGCAAATTTAAACTGGTAGATTCAATCACCACCGCCACCTTGACCCTACTTTGTTAATTTTTATAATAGCCGACAAATCAAGAAATTGATTTACAATAACTTAGGATTTTTGATTCTGTCACTTTAGATCTGAGCTTTAAAATTAATGACGCATCCTTCCCTGGTCAACAAGGCTGGAAAGTCGTGACAAGCCCTCAAAAAATTGGCTTAGGAAAATTTGGATCTGTTCGATTCTAAAGTCCTTTGTGCCTTACCCGTGATTTCGGGCTACTTGCCGACTTTCCATTTCGATTCCAACAATTTGATGAAATATCCTCCCACCACACTTCTGGCCTGGAAGCCTACCTGCTTGCCATCCGTCGTCTCATGCCAATCACCGAGCGGTACCCTCGTAGGTGTGTTGAAAGCATAATTATGGACGGGGGCGATGAGTGCCTCAAAATCCTTTCTGTCTTTGGCCAGGGTCGCGGTCCATATGATCCAGTCGCTTTTAGTATAGGTCTTTCTGCTGTCGAGCGGCAGCCCGAAGGGAAGTTGTTTACCAAGGTAATACTTCACTTCCCGGTCATAGACAAACTGCGGGAAAAGTCCCAGACCAAGAAGTTTATCCCACACCAAGTTGTATTTCTGACTCCAACTTGCTTTATTATCAAAGGTCAGGCTATAATGATCTCCGGCATCTGCCATCAGCATCCACTTTTTCGCATATTCCTGAGCGATAGCCCCATACTTTGACGCAATATCCTTCTTCCCCAGTCCAACAGCCATCTTGGCGTATGATCCTATCCCCGTGATCGCTTTCATGGAAAGGTTGGCATTACGTGCCAGATGACCGGCAAAGTCATCGGTACAAAGTTGATTAGATGGATCGAGTCCATCTTTGACCAGGAAATCCACCCAGCGAGACAATGTTTCCCAATGCTTTTTGGCAAAAGCATAATTATTATCCGCTTTGCACACGGCTGCGGTCAACAAAATCATGTTGCCTGCCTCCTCCACGGGCATATCTTCGGGATAGGTCTGCCCATTAGCAAGAGGATAGGTGCCCAGATCATGTGAAGGAAATGGTTTTGTCCACTTACCACTCTCACTGTACTGGAATAGCGGATCCAACATGCCCTTCAATAATAATGTATTGTAAACCAGAGAAAGCGGTGCCGATGGATAGGTCACATCCACCGTCCAGATGGAGCCGTTGCTGAAATTCTCTTTCTGGGGGAAGAGGAATTCGTCGGATGGTCCCCGGACAGACTTATGTGCCGCGAGAGACTGACGGTAGGCCAGAACGCAGAGATCGGCATAATCCTTTCCTCCTACCATAGAAGCGTCACTGTATAATTTCCTGTCGAATTCATCGCAAAGAGTGCGGATGGACTTATATCCAGATGCTGCGGTAAGCAGTAATTTATCCATGCTGCCATGGATCTTCTTCCACCAGGGCTCCAGGTTTTTCCCGAAATACTGGATAGAATACACATCATCATAACCCAACATGATCATTTTCTCTGATGATATCCCGGGTTTCACGGGGAGATCGGCCTCCGCGATCAATACGGGCGCATCCGTGCCGCCACGAACAATCCCCTTGGCAGCAGCATTTGCCCCGAGCTCCGTCAGGAAAGACCAGGGATCCAGAATACGGGTACGTATGACTGGATCCGTGGATGCCAAATAGAGTTTGCCCCAATCGATACGCACATCATCACCACTTTTCCCGAGCACTTTCGCGTCCTTCACGCCAGTCGTGAGCATATGTAATATTCCAGAATGACTTTCCCCTGTTTCCAATGGTTGATTCCCTTCATTACGGGCAAGATGGGCCGAAGCGCCGAAGGTCAGATTCACTGCATGGGGTTTGCCATCCATGGAAGAAGTCCGAAAACGGACATAGGTAACCGGTCTGGAGAGCAGATCGGGGTCGGTGGCCAGCAGTGGCGACAGGAATTCCAGTTCCAATTTTGTTGGACCGCATTGGAATGAATATCGGGTGGCCGTTGCCGTGACTTCCACCGATTGCTGAGTTGCCTTGAGCAGTCCTTCGACCCCGATACGGCCAGCCAGACCCGCATCCAACCACGACCATCCATGGGTGTTATTGCAATGAATGGCAAGAACATTCCTCCCTTTTTTCAGCAGTTTCCGCTGGTCATCGCTCAAGGTGTACGCTTTCAGGCTACTGACATAACAGTCCGTGCATTCGAATATGCGTACTCCATTCAAGTATGCCTCGCCATCGTCATCATTGCGCAGCAGCAGCATCAATTGCCCGGGCACTTCTTCATTCAGATCGAAACTGCGGCGTACCCAGAGGTCTTTGGACTTCCAGGATGTGGCGGCGCGGCCATCGTAGCCATCACCGAAAGGTAGGCGACCGATCTTCCAGGCAACATCATCGTATGCCGGATCCATCCAAGTCCGGCCAGGGTCGGATTCTGTAAATCGGCAATCTGCCCGCTTCTGTTCTCCTGCAGGCAATACCGGGACCAGAGGATAAGCGGGGTCCCCAAGAAAAACATAACGTTGTCCGTCCACATTGACCGCGCCGTAAAGTGGTTGCTCTGCTCCTGTCCAATGTCGTGTTTCCGAAGCATTCAATGTATCCGTAAAAGACCAGATGCTGAAATAGGGATCGTGCGTCACCAAGGGATATGCAGGCGCCTTGACAGACTGTGCATGCACAAAATAATTCAGGGTGAGCGCGATCAAAAGCAGGAGGTTTCGGGTCATGTTATCGGGATGATGTTGATAGGTCAAGTTACATTTTATCCGCTTATGGAGATGCATGATCACAGGCATTGACTTTCGCATCATATTAACATCATCCCCATTGCCTTGTCAAAGCGCATCCCATAATTTCACTGAAAAAAATGACCAGAAAAGAATTCCTGGCCCAGATGGGCATCGGAGCAACCGGCGCCTTGATGGTGGCATGCCTGGGTGGATGTTCCAAGGCAAGTAATCCTGCACCTGTACCCGTCAATTTTACGCTGGACCTGAACCTGCCTGCCAATGCTGCCCTTGGTCAAAATGGAGGTTACGTTTATTCTAACGGTGTCATCGTGGCGAAGACCATGTCCGGTAACCTAATCGCTGTTTCCCAGGCCTGCACGCATCAGGGGGTTACTGTGGTATATGACAATCAGAATAACGTTTTCTTTTGTTCCGCCCACGGCTCAGCTTTCAACACTTCTGGAGCTGTGGTGAACGGTCCAGCCAACTCACCTCTACGTCAATACACCGTTTCCACGAGCGGCAACATCGTCACGATCACGGGTTGAGCTTTTTATCTGCCAGATCCAGTTTTGTATGAAGGTCTTCAAAACGTGGTCATTTCAGGCTGTGGGTCTTTTTTGCCTTACGCCATTCCCAAGGTGCCATGGGATCTTGTTGCGACCATAAACCATTCTTCAACTTACGGGCGGAAGCTTCAAGGGAAGACCAACGGGCATCCTGATCATATTTGAGGTAATGCCAGGCCATCCCTTGTATCAACATCTGCTCGTTGATGTTTTCGGCATTGGCATACACCATCCCTACCGTCCTGCCATATCGATCTTTCCCCTTTATCTGCACCCGGATATCCTTTCCAAGGAGGAGAGTACTGAGTGCCTGACGGGCACGATTCCCGAAATCCTGTTTCTTTTCCGGGCAATCGATGCCATGCAGGCGGATCTTATATTGGACATGATCTGATGTGAGCAGTGTGAAGGTATCCCCATCGCTGATGCCTACGGCCTTTCCGGAAAGTTCGTGTTGGACAAGCGAAATCAGGAGCTGAATGAGGAAGATGATCGGCAACATAGTTATAAAATTACATATCTTTTGGTGGGGCAAGATGCGGTTGCGGAAAGATTTATGGAATAGATGACCCCTACCAACCATGATCGTCCGATTACAAAATCACCATTTATGAGATTAAAACCATCTGGCATCAAGAATTATCAATCGGGAAAAACAAGCAATACACCATACCGGAAAAATCCCGCATTTCTGGTTTTCCTATTCCTGATGGCCATCGGGGTATCAAATGCTGTAGGTCAACAAGTACATATTCCCCCTTCATGGCGCTTCGACAGCCTGACGATGATCAAGCATGAGACAGAGATCGCTAAACGAGTTCTTCCTTATACGGATATGACGAACTCCATGGAAAATTTGGAAACCCGTATGTATCTCTACAATCTGGCACAGCAGCATGACAGGACTTTGTTGATCATAGATACGATATGCCATACAATACCCGGTCTGGATACGTCAAATTTCAGGGCATTCTATTTCCCTTTCCGAATACATGCACTATCATCCAAGGAGCTCACCAAGCCTGGAGCAGCGGAACTGCAATCGACATATATTTCCAGATTTCGGGAAGAATACAGCACGCTGACTGAATATGCTATTGAGGGAGCGCAGTTGTTTTCCACGAACTGGGATGACCCAGGTTATGATCTGATCCTGAAATCCGTCGGAGACTCAATTATGTCCATCGGGGGTGACAGTGTATCTGCAAATCTGGCGATCACTTGGTCAGTGGCCAGGTCGAAAAGAGAGATGTCGGAAAGATATGCCAGGATGAATAAAACCCTTTTGAAGGAATTTGAACTTGAAAAATTCGTGATGCAGGATAGTATCCTGCTCAAAATGAATGACGGCGGTACCGTCACACTGACCATTGCAAGACTTAAAAAAATGCCTACCCCCGCTCCGGTGATCCTGCTTTACAACATTTATGCAGGATACGATGCTTTGTCAGCGCAACTATGGGCGTCCAAAGGTTATGTGTGCGTAGTGGCAGCACCCAGAGGCAAGAGACTGAGCATGGATGAAACCAGACCATTAGAATTCGATGGGAGGGACGGATATGAGATCATTGATTGGATCAGTAGGCAATCCTGGTGCAATGGCAAAGTGGGCATGTGGGGTGGGAGCTATCTGGGATTTGCACAATGGAGTACCGTTAAAAAGCTTCATCCCGCATTGAAGACCATCGTTCCCCAAGTTGCCGTTGGTGCCGGAATTGACTTCCCCGTCCAGAATGGTATATTCATGAACTACATGCTGCAGTGGATTCATTATGTAACAAACAATAAGACAACCGACGAAAAAGAATTTCACGATCAGGCAAAATGGGACAGTCTCTATGCCCGTTGGTACAGATCGGGGCTCCCATATAGAAAATTGGATAGCCTGGAAGGTCGGCCAAACAAAATTTTCCAAAGATGGCTAGATCACCCCTCATATGATGATTTCTGGAAGGCCATGACTCCGCAGCGAGAAGGGTTCGCTGCCATTAACATTCCCATTCTCACCATCACCGGATACTGGGACGATGATCAGACAGGTGCCATGTACTATTACAGGCAGCATCATACCTGGAATAAAAATGCCAACCATTACCTGCTTATCGGCCCATGGAATCATTTCGGCTCAGAAGGTGAAACGCCAAGTTCAGATCTGCTCGGTTATGGAATAGATAGTGTTGCGATGATCAATATATCGGATGTGGTAAAGCAATGGTTCGACTACATTCTCAAAGACAGTACAAGACCCGAATACCTGAAAGACAAAGTCAACTTTGAGGTCATGGGAATGAATAGCTGGAAGAACGTGTCTTCATTGGACAAAATGAGCAACGATAGCCTGATCCTTTTTCTCGGAACCCATTCCGGTCGGGAGGGCTATCCACTCACTGGCAAAAGATCAACCCAACAGGAATTCATTTCCCAAAAGATTGATTTCAGGGATAGGAGTCAAACCTTTCCACCTTCAGGTGAGATCCAATCTTTCACCAGATTAGTTGATACTGTGCTCCATCCAGGTCATAAAATGGTCTTCCGAACAGGGCCGATCCCCAAAGATCTTACGATCTCCGGAAATTTCACTGCCTCTTTTGATGTGGTCATCAACAAAAAAGACGTTGACCTGGTAGTAGATCTTTATGCGCAAATGCCGGATGGCAGGTACATCGCGCTCAGTGATAATTTTCAAAGGGCGAGTTACGCAGAAAACCGTTCATCCAGAAAACGGTTACAACCCGGAAAGATGCAGACCATCAGCATGAAAAATACTTTCATCAGTTGCATGAAACTTCCGGCAGGAAGCCAGATCATATTGCTCGTTGACGTAAACAACGATCCCCATTGGCAGATCAATTATGGCACGGGGAAAGATGTCAGCGAGGAATCCATCGAAGATGGGAAAATGCCACTCGACATCCGCTGGTACAATAGTAGCCGAATATTTATACCTCTGCTCAATTGAGTCCTTTCACATGTTGTTTTTCGACTTAATTTACAGTCCAACAATCGAAAAGGCATGAACATAAAAACGACGACGGCCCTGGCATTATTCCCCATTATCCTATTAGCATTCATCAGCATGCGAGAGCAGGGCAATCATACTATTTCGGATCAGCTACAACCCAAAACGAACTACAAAACCGTACAGATCGGCGATCAGGTTTGGATGGCGGAAAGCCTGGATGTAACACGATATAGAAATGGCGATGCCCTACCACAGGTCACTGATCCGGAAAAATGGAGGAAACTGACTACGGGTGCCTGGTGCTATTATAACAATGATCCCAAGAATGGGAAAAAATACGGCAAACTCTACAACTGGTATGCTGTTCATGATCCCCGTGGGCTTGCTCCTGCCGGATGGCATGTGGCTGATCGCGGCGATTGGGATAAACTTGCCATCCATCTCGGTGGCCACGAAATTGCAGCTGGGAAAATGAAAGACAAGGACCAGTGGAAGTCAACCGGATTGAAGTACGACAATAGCAGTGGATTCACATCAAGGCCGGGGGGAGGAAGATATAACAATCGCTACCTGTCCATGAACAGCAATGCGAACTACTGGACCGATGCGGATTCATCGGAGACCCAAGCCTTTGCCAGGTTCATCAGCGTGGGATCCAATTCGTTATTCGAGAGCGAATACGCGAAACACTGGGGATTTTCAGTTAGATGCGTGAAGGACTGAAATTAACCAGAGAGGAAATATGAGAAGAATGAACAAAATACTCCTGATCGGACTCTCGATCCTGTGCATTTCAAAGGCATCTGGACAAGGGTTGAAGCCCGGGGAAGGATACATAAATGTGCAAGGGGGACGGATCTGGTACCGGATTGTCGGCAGTGGAAACAAACCGCCTCTACTGCTCATCCATGGTGGCCCCGGCAGCACCAGCTGTTCAGGGATTCCGGGATACTCCCTTCTAGCTGATGAACGCCCGGTCATCTTCTACGATCAGTTGGGTACGGGCCGTTCCGACCGACCGACCGACACTACACTTTGGCATGTGGAAAGATTCACGGATGAAGTGGACAGTATCCGAAAAGCACTACATCTGAAGGAACTTCACATACTCGGTCATTCTTGGGGAGGCGTCATACTGCTGGAGTACATGGCAAAAAGATCCAAGGGGGTGAAGTCAGCCATCTTCGAGGGTCCACTGCTCAGCACGCCATTATGGGTACGGGACGCAGACTTATTGCTTAAATCCATGCCCCGGGCATTACAAGATACGATCAGCAAGTATGAATCACTAAGATTCTATGATGCCCCATCATACAGGGCAGCAACAGATTCTTTTTATGCCCGGCATCTGACAACCAAAAAAAGACTCATCGTCGGAAGCGATGAATGTGATACGGTGAAAGGAAATGAAGTTGTCTACAAATACATGTGGGGGCCGACAGAATTTCGGTGCACCGGAACCCTTATAGATTATGATCACTCCGCTTACTTGAGAACAATCACTGAACCGGTACTGTTCATTGCAGGACAATTTGATGAGGTCCGTCAGGAGACGATGTATGAATTCCAGAAGATGGTACCCGGGTCCAAAGTCGTGATCACTCCTGAAGCCGGACACATGCAGATCCTTGATCAACCGCTGTTCCTGACCAACGAAATACGAATATTCATGAAGGGGGCAGATCGGAATTGAACAGATATCTGCTTTTAATATTTCCAAAAGGAGAAATTCGATCATATCCCTGAAATAGTTATACACTGATCGAGTAAGTTCTTTATCAAGAACAATGAAAGTGTAAGGCAAAGCAGTAAATCAACTTTACCCTCCACTTGAGTACTGAATAAATCGGACGAAAATTGATTTAAATAATTGTATACAAGGGGCGAAGAAATACGCTATAGGCGGAATATGGCATGATGAATTAACAGTAAATTGAATATGTTCACCCTCCCAACAGAGTTTACACTCATCTATACAACTAAATATTACACCACATGAGATCGCTAACAATATCCTTTGTCGTCAGCCTGATCATGATCTTGGGTTGCAAAGAGAAAAAAGTTGAACAAACTTTGGCGCCAGCAGCCAAGGATACCTTGGTTTCCACTCACCCGGACACCACAGAGATCCGTGAATCAGTTCAAGGCTTTTTTGCCTGGTATGAACAACATCAGGATGCTTTGGGACATATTAGATTCGTCCAGGATACACCGCATCATCTCAAATTGAACGAAGACAGCCTGCATGCCTACCTGGAATTATTGAGATCATCAGGATTCATCAGTGACGAACTACTGGAGAATGAAACCCGCTTTTATCAGGCCTGTGCAAAGATCTGGAAGACACAAAAAGAGAATGAGATACCGGCAGGGCTGGCAATGGATCGCTTTCACTGCGCCTTGGATTATATAGCGCCCTACAAGAACGGTCAGGTAAGTTCCGAATTACATGGCGATAGCGCGTTAGCCACATTGACCCTACACGGTCATAACAGTGAGCAAGCGGACTTTCATTACCAGATGAGAAAAGAGAACGGCAAATGGCTTTTGTCGAAATTGATGTGCAATTCAGGGGTGGAATACTAACAATTACGGATTCCGAATTACGGTATAGTTACAGGTTCGGCAGGTTCGAATTGTATCCTCGAAACCCCAAATTTCCTTCTCAAAATGAATGGGCCGAAACATGGTCAACATGTCAACGGCCCATTGGTGATTTCCTTTGATTTGCAACGACTGACAGAACAGAATGATCATGATGCCAGATTTGAATGAATATCATTTCCTTAATCAAATCTTCCAAAATGAAATTCTACGCACAAAACAAGACTATAAGTTTAAAAACAAATCAAGACAAATATAAAATCAGTATCCAAGCAAAATTGGTTTTTGATTGGTGATTAGGTGATGATTATGGTCCATTACCGATATTTACCCAATTTGACAGGATCCGGTAAGCTTAATGCGCAAATAACTACTTTATTACATAAGGATAAAAGCCCACTATTCATTCAGTATGGATAAAACACACACTCCAACGGGCTGATAAATAATCGGCTTTATATAGTCAATAGAAAGGGTAATACTGAAAAAACCAAGTGTATATTAAACTTCCTGTAGATAGATGGGATCAATAGTCTTCGGATTCTGATAAATAGAATAAGTGAATATTCACATTGAAAATTGACCCCTTGACGACCACTTCAAATCATATTAAATGATATATTTTTAATTAAATTCGATATGCCAATCGAAACATAGCCTCCCTAATAGAAAGTATTTTACCAACTATGAAGCGCACCACTTCAACCATACTTATCTGCTTGATCTCTTTTACCATCCAAGCACAGAATTCACTATTTTCCCCTAGTGAAACATTCATCCTTCAACTGTTAGCTTCAGACACGGTTTCCAGTTGCATAAATTATCTCCCCTTAAAATTTTCATTCGGAATTATAAATAAACCTCCCCTACACTTTATACTGGTTAAAGAAAAAAAGACTACTTATTTTTTGACTGATGGCAGTCAACAAGTATACCAACTCTACAAAAATGACGATACCTTTTCCTTTAATCGTCTGGATTCAACCAAATATTCAGGATCAAATTTTGGCATGATGCCCTTCATAAGGAACGACACCCTAATGCAGTATGGAGGATATGGTTTCTGGCAAACTCGCGATTTCTTCACATTCTTCATGCCCAGAGTGGGGGAGTGGGAAGTGGCACAAGGCACAGGGAGGTTGGCAACTGAGTACAACCCTTACTTTTTCGATCGCGAAAGTGACAAATTTTATCTTCTTAATAGAACATGGAGAGATCCCACACAAAATAATTCCCCTCTCATATCAGACAGTGTGTATAGCTTCGATTGGAAGAACAGACAATGGAAAACCCTTGGCAAGAAAAATGAAAGAAATGAACTTCAAATTCCGATCGAAACATTCACCTGGAACGGGAATGACATGTCATGGGTGCTTCCCGGAAGTAACGAATTGACATGGATCGACTTTCCCCGGAATCAATTAAATAAACTGACGAGCACCAAGAGAGACGAGATCCTGAATATCATTCAATATTTTGGACGGGAAGGGTGTGCCATCGATCAATCAGCACTTATTCGCCTGAAAGACACGCTATATTTCATCAATGAAAACAAGGGGACATTGATTTACCGGAAAATAGGATTACTTAGATCTTCATTTGATACACTGCATGGCACGCGGATATATGATCCATTACCCACTACATTCGGTCATCAAATCGGTATTGACATTACTTCAAATCAATTGATGGCACCACTTGCACTCATGGTGATGGCAGGCGGACTGATCATTCACAGAAAGAGAAAGAAACTTAAAAATAAGATGACTGCTGATGCCCCTATAATGAATGAGCCCTACCCAATCGAAACTGTCGAAACTCCACCTCTGGATTCGTATGCTGTCCAGGAATCCCTTCAACAGGAACTCAATAGGAGAAAAACCGACTTTCAATTCTTCCTCAATACACTCACCCCAGTGGAAAGGGAACTGCTGAAAAGTATGGTCACGTCCTCTTTGGATGACAGAAAAATGGACATCAGTTCCATCAATAAGATCCTCGGGGTCACCAATAAAGAACCGGAGATACAAAAAACAAGGAGAAGCGTCAGCATAAACCACATCAATGAAACCTTCATCAATACGATGAAACAGAGCAATATGCTCTTGTGCAAGGAAAGGGATGAATTCGACAAACGATCCTTCGTCTATTTCGTACCTATTGAACTGGCATCCTGGATCGAACCGCTACTGAATAGCTAAAAGAAGTGAAGAGCGATTGTATCACTTTTTGGTGATCAATACTTTGCCCGGCTTGATGTCATCTACCGCGAATTTCACTAAAGTGTCGCCCGTGTTCAGCGTTCCAACAATCTCCGTGGATTGATCATTGTTGATACTGCTCTTTACATCCACCCACTCGGCCTTGCCATCCTTCACTCGAATGACCGAAGATCTTTCCAGGTTGGTGACCACTGCAGTTTGAGGCACAACGAAGGAGGACAGCTTCCTGTCCATGTCCAGCATCACATTCGTATACATCCCGGACTCGAGTTTTCCGGAATGATTATCATATAGGAATTCCCAAGTTTCGGTGCGGTTCCGGACATCCAATGCACCCGACCTCCTCGACAACTTTGCCGTGAATGTTTCCCCGGGATAGGCATCCACCTTGAAGTGCACGATCCCATTATGAGGTACAGTGGCCAAATATAGCTCCGGAACGGCCAGTCGGAGTCTAAGTAACAGATTATCCTCAATGATGAAAAGAGGTGTGGCGCTACCAGTACCCACCAGGGTTCCAGGGTCCACATTACGTTGAGAGACGATACCATTAAAGGGTGCCCGTATATACAGATAATCTTGGATCTGTGCATAGGATACCCTTTTGGCTCTTGCAGCTTCATATCCCATGCTGTCCGCGGTCAACTGGTTTCGCATTTTTTCCAACTCGCCCAATGCAATGGTGCCTTCTACATGAGCGGCTAGTTGAAGTCTGCTGAACGCATCGCGTGAACTGGCCAGCCTTGCTTTGGCTGCCTGCACATCGGCACTCACCTGAGCTTCATTCGCGATCAGTTCCGGCGCATCCAGCACTGCGATCACCTGGCCGGCACGAACATGATCACCAATATCCACATAAATTCTACGTACATGGCCTGCAACCTTCGCGAACTCTTGCGCTTTGTTCATTGGGGTGAGTTCTCCCGGAAACGTCATGGTCCGGGAAAGGGTGTCCTTCTCCAGAATAAACACCTGTGTTGAATCAGCCTTTGAAGCTGTTTTATTTTCTACCGGCGCAGGATCGTTGTTACAGGAGACCAACAATAACAGCATCATGGTCAGTTGCAGGTAGTGTAGTCCGCTTATTTTGATGGTCATATTTCCGCTTTGCATGTGATTCAACTTTGGGATGGATTTTCGTAGAATGTGCTCCGGGGGTCGTTGGGATCCAGGGATGGGTGAACATATGCCTTCTTGCCCGCCATCTGCGTATAGATCATGGGGAGGAAAACAAGTGTACTGATCGTGGAAAGAAGCAGGCCTCCGATGACCGCAACACCCAGTGGAGCGGTCTGTTCACCCCCCTCCCCTATCCCGATCGCGAGTGGGATCATACCCACGATCATGGCCAGAGTGGTCATGAGTATCGGCCTTAATCTGTGGGAAGCTCCGCTTAATGCAGGGGTCTCTTGATGATCCTTACGATATCGTTCTGCATTGGTAACGTATAATATGGCGTTGGATACCGCCACGGCAATGGCCATTATCGAACCCATATAGGATTGGATATTGAGCGTATGGCCGCTGGCCCACAAGAGGAATAATGATCCGAAGAGCACAGAAGGTACGATGGATAAAATGGCCATGGAGAGTCTGAATGACTGGAAAAAAACCGTCAGCATGAGCAGGATGACCACGATGGCAACGAGCAGACCGAAACGAAGTTCCGCCTGCGTTTCATCCAACAATGGGGACTGGCCTTTAATGATGATCTTAACCCCTTTAGGCAATTCGCCCAATGCAGCGATCGCTTTTTTGACGATAGTGATAGCACCCCCAAGATCTTTACCATGGATATTCGCCGTGATGGCAATATATCGTTGCAGGTTCAAACGTTCAAATTCACCGGGCATGGTCGTCTTGGACAGGGTGGCTACATCTCTGACAAGCACGGGGCTCTCCACACTGCTGTTCAGGGGGACCAGCAATAATTCTTCAGCATGATTCATCTTATATTCGGGATACTGCACCTGTACCTGATAAGAGACGCCACTGTTCTTGTCCAGCCAATAATTGATCTGGGTGAACCTGCTGGATGAAGTGGCGGCCACCATGGATCGTGCCACTTGTTCCGTGGTCATACCCATCTGACCGGCTTTCACACGGTCGATATTCATTTTGATAACAGGATAATCCAGGGGTGTAGCGATGATCTGGTCTCGCAGGAAATCAATCCCCTTCATTTTTGCCAGCAGATCTGTCGCGATCTTCCGTGTCTTGGATAGATCCCTGCCAACCACGGCAACTTCTATCGGGGTGTCCGTCCCAAGGTCCAGAACCGCCTCAACTAAGTCACCAGGCTCGAAGGAAATAGTGGCATCAGGCATCTCTGCCTTCACCGCAGCCCTCAATCGCTCCTTGAATTCCTCTATAGGGATGCCCGATTTCTTTTTCAAGGCAATGTTGACGACCGATTCATTGGGACCACGCGTGAAAAGATAGATAGTGTTAGTTGGATAAGTGGACGGCTGGGTTCCCACAAAAGCAGAGCTTGCATCAACTTGGTGGTTGGTGATACTGTCCGCGATCTTCAACATTTTTTGCGTGGCCTCTTCCGTTCTTTCTAGCCGTGTTCCCAGCGGCATCCTGATCCGGAATTGGGCCTGATCCGCATCAACCTTGGGAAAGAGTTCCTTGCCGATGAGTACAAACATCGTGCCTCCGAGTATCGCAGAAACGCACACATAAGCGACCGTCTTCCACTGACCAACGGAAATGAAACGCCGAAGCCAATCCAGATAGCGGACCTTGAACCGTTCGAAACGCAGGTTGGATTCTTTGGCCATTTCTTTATCAGGGTCATAGTCCAATATCCAATTAGCCATAACCGGCACGAAGGAAAGGGCGAAGATGAAAGCAGCAATCACGGAGAAGCCGACAGCAAGTGCCAATGGCAAGAACATCCCCTTGGGTACACCAGTCATGAACATAGCCGGGGCGAAAATGGATAGAATGCAGAACATGATGAGCATTTTGGGGGATGCCACATCCTTGCAGCCTTTCCAGATGGCCTGTGATTTCGTCAACCCCTTCTGCATGTTCTGGTGTATGCTTTCCACGGTTACCGTGGCCATGTCCACCAATATGCCCACGGCCAGTGCGAGTCCGCCAAGGGTCATGATGTTTATCGTTTGGCCTGTTATGGAAAGCAGAATGACGCTTGTCAGCAATGCCAATGGTATCGTCAGTACCACGATGAGGGAACTCCGTAGATTCCCGAGGAAAAGAAGTACCATCAATCCGGTCAGGATGGCTCCCGTTATGGTCTCCGACAATACGCTGCGCACGGCATTGACCACATATCCTGATTGGTCGAATTCGAAAGAAACCTTGATGCCGTCCGGAATGGCCGCCTGCAACTCCGGAATCGATTTTTTTACCAATTGCACCACATCCCATGTAGATGAACTTGCCCTTTTGGTCACAGGTATATAGATGGACTTGTGGCCATTGACCAACGCAAAGCTGGTTGTCACATCGGATCCGATGGATACATGTGCTATATCCCTAAGGTAGACAGCCGACCCGATGCCTTTCCTGATCGGAACATTCTCCAGTTCCTTCACATTCTCCACTACTGCATTCTGTGCAGTGATCAGGGTCTGGTCCCCAACGCGGATATTACCTGCAGGCAGAACACTGTTCGCTTTGGCCAATTCCTGTACCACATCATCAGGTGATAAATTATATCCTCTGATCCGTTCCGGATCCACATTCACCACAACGGTCTTCTGATTACCTCCGAAAGGCGGAGGTGAGGAAACACCCGGAAGTGTCGCAAAGATGGGTCTGACGCGGAAAAGAGCTATGTCTTGTATCTCCCCAAGAGTATACGTGTTGGAACTGAATACCAACTTTCCTAGTGGAAGGCTTCCTGCATCGAAGCGCAGCAGGAAAGGCGTCGGAGTTCCCACGGGCATGAAGGTTCTTGCACGGTTGACATCACTCAACACCTCGGACATCGCCTCACTCATGTCTACTCCTTCCTGAAATTGAATTTTAATGAGGGAAACACCCTGAACCGATTTCGACTCGATGGACTTGACCCCCGACACGTAAACCATCATCGTCTCATAGTAGTTTGTAATGAACCCTTCCATCTGCTCAGGAGAAAGTCCACCATAGGGCTGGGCGATATAGATGACGGGTATGCCCAGATCAGGGAAGATGTCGATCTTCATTTTCTTGATGGCCAGAAAGGAAAAGAAGAAAACCGTCAGAACGGTGACCAGTACCGTGATGGGATTCCTTAAGGCGGCACGAAGTAGGAACATGGTATGATCAGTTGATCCGGTTTATGAATAAGTTCAGGTCTCCTGCTACTGCTGCTTTGTATAACCAAGCCTTCCAAACGGCCATATAATAAAGCTTCTGTTCTGTTTCCGCCCTGAGCAATGTGTATTGTGTCTGGATCAGATCGGCATAGGTAGCCAATCCAGATCCATAACGGGAGCCTATCGCACGGTATGAATACTGAGCGGATTCTAAGAACATTGGACTTTCTCTAGCCACAGCAAATGCATTGTTCAACAATGTATCAGCGATCTCCTGCTGCTTGCTAAGTCGCAGCTTCACTTCATTGAGTTTTTCCGTCTCCGAACGCACCAACAGTTCATCTCTTTCCAGTTGAGGCTTCACTCGAAGACCCTGCAGTAATGGCATGCTCAACTGAAGTCCGACACCGTAATTATATCTTTGGAATCCCAGCCCATCGGTGGACTTGATCGTACCATCATAATGAAGCCCTGAGCCCCTCACGTAAGTATTCCCCCAAAAACCGAGTGTAGGCATCGTCGTTTTCGAAAGCATGTTCCGGTGGGAGATCCCGGCTGCAACATTCGATTCATAAAGACTCACCAAGGGATGTGGAATGCCTTGCGTATCATTACCATAGGATGGAAGGCTGTTGAAAAAAGGTTTCCCGGTGAAAATGATGACACTATCGGTGGCCAGTAGTTGTGACAAAAGTATGCGATACTGGTCTTGATATTTCCTGCTATTAAGCAGGTCCACTCTTGCCTTGGACAGTTCAGATTTGAACAAAGCAGTGTCCACACCTGGCTTTATGCCGCTGTTCACCAGCGAACTCACTTGAGTGAGGTTGGCTTCACAGCGCTTCAAGTTATCTTCGTTTACCTTGACTATTTCGTTGGCGGTCAATGCATCTAGATATACATCGATCACCCTGGCCTGATGGTTGAAAATGGCATTCTTCTCATCTGCCCTGGCCACGTCTGTTCCTGCGCGGGCATAATCGACTTGTGACTTGCGCTGTCCGAATGTAACGGGTTGCCAGTTCAACAAAAGGCTTGCTGCACTACCGAAAACTCCTGAAGCACTATTCTCTGCAGAAGGTGGCGCACTCAGCGCCATAAGATATTGGGGATTATATAACCCGGCGATACCGTTGTGAGTGCCATATCCAACCTGATAAGCAGCATCCAGAGAAGGGATGACAGAACTCTTCATGATATCCACCTGTTTTTCAGCGGATAGAACATCAAATGACTTGGATCGCAAGAGTGGGTAATTCCTTTCCGCAACGGTCATCAGGCGTTGAATATCCTGCCGTGGGGTCTGAGCCACCATCTGCAATGATGCCACCACGTACAGGAACATTACTATTATCTTCAACTTCATATGCGTGTCCTTGAAATAGGGGTTAGTTGTTGGGATTTCCCGGATTTCAAATGAATGACTCCAATATCCAGAGGACACCTGCACTTTGAAAGGAACATGAACTGTCTTGGATAATTATGGCAGAGAGGTTCGAATTGTTGGATGAATATGAAAAGGAGATCTTTCGATGAATAGGACGGGCCACTTGGAGTTGACCAAAGTATTTTACCACGAAAGATCCGAAGCATATTCATCCGGAAAGCCTAAAATAGGCGAAATAAACAATATGGGTGAGATATAAATACTGGATCAAGGGGAATGTCCATTCCCAGAACGTGATTCCCGGGTCAGGTCTCCAGGAAATCCATATTCCGTCCATAGGTTTCCTTCAATTGTGAAAGAGCCGTCATTGCCAGTGCGATCACGAAAACAGATAGTGCCATACCGCTTTTCACGATCCCCCATCCCCAGGTTTTCTGGAAAATCTGGATGAAGAAGAAGTTCATGAGAGGAAGCGAGCCCCGGATCATATTGGGTATGCTTGTTGATGCCGTTGCCCTCAGGTTGGTGCCGAATTGTTCTGCGCAAAGCATGATGACGATCGCCCAAGCACCTCCGCTCAGCCCCAGGAAGCCACAAATGAAGTACATGGAATTGTCCCCAGTATTGAGCGGACTGAAATAGAGGAATATGAAAAAGGAGGTTACGCCATAATACAATAGCATGGCTTTCTTCCTGCTTTTGAGAAGTTGGGAAATATATCCCACACCGAAGTCGCCGATAGCGATCATGGCATAGGAATACATCGCGGCACGTCCGGACTGAAGAGAAGAGGATGAGAACATGGCCTTTGCGAAACGGTCGCTTTGGTTGATGAGGATGCCTGTTACCAGCCAGATAGGTAATCCGATCATGATGCTGTACAAATAAGTTATTGTCCGGCGCCTGTTCGTAAAGAGCATGAGCAGGTTACCTTGAGGTACGTGTTTATCCTTTAACTTCCGGAACATGTCGGATTCAACTACCTGCATGCGCAGGAAAAGTAGGATGATCCCCAATACACCACCGATCTGGTAACAGAGTCTCCAATTCTGTACGATCTCATTAGTGAAAAAGGCTCCCAGAGCTCCGATCCCACCCATAGCTGCGACAAGCGCCACACCATAACCCCTTTTTTCCTTGGGCAGGGATTCAGAAACCAGCGTGACCCCTGCGCCTAATTCACCCGCCAGGCCGATACCCGCGATGAATCTGCAAAGCATGTATTCATCGATGTTTCGGACATATCCATTCATGAAATTAGCGATGGAATAGAGTGTTATGGAGCCGAAAAGCACACTCAGCCTTCCCCGCTTGTCACCCAAAATGCCCCAAATGATGCCCCCGATCAACAGGCCGATCATCTGTGCGTTCAGGACCGCAGAACTGTCGGTCAACAATGTCGCATCCGAACTCCCCAAAGACATCATACTCTCCTTCTTCAGGATGGTGAAGAGGAGCAAGTCGTACATGTCAACAAAATTTCCCAGTGCAGCTACGATGACCAGCAGGCTGAAAACGGCGTTCTTCTTCATCTGCAGGAATCTTGGAGCATGTGGAATGATACCGTAAAAGCGTGTGACCCCATTCTTTCAATTTTCATGGGACCAGATGAACCAGGTCAAAATCCCACCTATACCCATGGATAAACCGGCAGCGATCAGCCCTGCCCCCAAAGAGTAGTGTTGTTTCAGCCAAGCGAACATCTGGGGGCTGAAATATCCCGAAAGATTCCCTACGGAATTGATGAGGGCAAATCCTGCTGCAGCCGCGGCACCCGACAGTACCGCGGAAGGCATTGACCAGAAAGCGGAGATCACACACATGGCGGCTGTTGTGGCAACAGATAGACTCAGTAAAATGCCAACTGGCGACAAACCAGGCAATCCACTCAGGATGAATGCCAGCATTCCAGTGAATGCCATAGCGGTGATGTGTATCCGCCTTTCGCCTGTCCTGTCAGAATGTTTTCCGAAAATAACCATCCCGATGACCGCACAGGTCCAAGGAATGGCGGCCAACAACCCAATCTGAAATTTGTCCTTCGTCATGGTGTTCTCGATGATCTGTGGCAGCCAGAAAGAAATCCCATACATACCGACGACGAAGCTGAAATAGATCAGGCTGAATACCCAGATCTTCCAGGAACCGAATGCATCCCGGATGCCATGGTGTTCCCAGCCCATATTTGATTTCCTCTTGTCATCCTCATCGTGGTGACTTCTGAGCAATTTTATTTCTTCCGGCGTAAGCCATCCTGCTTTTTCAGGACCATCACGAAGGATGAAAGGTAATGAGAGGCCCAACAGGATGCTGGGTATCCCCTCGATGATATAAAGCCACTGCCAGGGCTTCAAAGCCGACCAGGAGGAAGCTGTCTTGAGAATCCACCCGGACAAAGGCGAGCCTACAATACCGGCAAAAGCCACCGCAGTCATGAAGAGTGCAACAATCCGAGCCCGCTGCTTGTCGGGGAACCAGTAGGTAAGATAGAGTATGATTCCCGGAAAGAAGCCGGCTTCTGCCAACCCCAACATGAACCGGAGGGTATAAAAACTGGTCTTACCCGCACTCAATGCACAGCATGCCGAGATGATGCCCCAGGTGATCATGATACGTGTCATCCACACTCGTGCTCCCAGTCGATGCATGATGATGTTGCCCGGCACTTCGAAAAGTAAATAACCGATGAAGAATATTCCAGAACCTGTAGCGAATATCGCATCCGAGAACCAGGGCTCAACATGCATACCCAGTTTGGCGAAGCCTACGTTGACCCTGTCCAGATATGCCAGAATGTAACAAAGGAAAAGAATGGGCATCAGCCGTCGGGTCACTTTGGCATAAGTGGCACGGGCGAACTCATCCTGCCCGTCGCCGATAGCGATCTTGTCCATATTCAAAAGGGTTTATTAAGGGAGAAGTGAAAGTATGGATTTTTGACCTGAACGTGGAAGTCGCCATGCAGAAAATGGAAGGAGAATTTCCTACTGAAGGATCGTGATAGGAGACTAAGCAGCTAATGTATCGGTCAAAAGGGTTGCGCCATCAATCTGGCGTGGTAGCTGCATTGACAGTGATCATGGTTGAACCACTCGCCATGGATCCATCTTTTCTTCGGCCCTGGAGGAGGATCCTGTATTCACCATCAGCGTCTGAAGTGTAGAATCGAAAACCATTCTTCAACTGATCGGCGCTGACATTTTCTTTCAACAGCATATTGCGCAGATCGGGCATGCGGTCGGTCTTGCTCTTACGCTCCGTTGCATTCAATCGGGCGGCTTCCTGGTTTCCCTGATAGGGAACGCTGGCATCTCCAGAAGAAAGTTGGAGCCCGGCCAAATCGCCGCGATACGACTTGAAATGAATGATGCCTTTGTATTCCGCATTCCCCATGAAGTATTTTCGCGCCACCACTTCTATGGAACGAATCAGCAATGGATCAGCATCAATGATCTTACGTGTATCCCGAAGAGGTACCCCATCGACCAGTACAAGCGCCTCTTCTTCGAAAAAATTCTTGCCCGGCAGGTTTAGCACTTGAAGTTTGCGTTCCCCTTTTTCTTTTTTCACCCTGGCCTCGGGTATGATCTCCCCGATGACCTCTTCCATATTCGGGAATCGAACATACTCGTCGAGCAGGTATCGAAAATCAGGCTTCCCGTAGAAATCACTGGTATCCCTATCCGTTACATCATAACTTCTGGAACCATCACCATAGAATCGGTTCAGCACCCTGCTGTTCAACATCCTCGCTTCGATATCAGCACGCATGCTTTCGCGCAGTTGCAAGCAGGAGAAACCGATCGATACCGGATTCTGTACATCGCGAATGATAGTAACCGACAGACCTTGCATCGTTATGCCTTGAGGGGACAGAACCAGCGTTGAAGCATCATAGGTCACGGGCAGGATGAATTCCGCGACCCCATCCGCATGGGTGGTAGCTGTGGCTAGCACTGCCCCTGAACCTTTCAAGGCAGCGATGATGCTGAGCTTCTCAATGGGTTTTCCATTGATCGTTGCACGGGCTTTGACCAATTTCCCTTCATTTTCCGCCATCCCTTTGGCATCATGGATCAATGTGCTGGAGAAACCACTGGAAACACTATCGATCAGCCTGGACAACCCATCGTAGCGATAAACAGAGATCGTTGCATCCTTTAGGTCTGTAGCGTTTTTCAATTGACAAATCACTTCATTCCGAGGTGATACATGATCCCTGTCGGGTAAGATGGTGATGGACCCTGCGGTTATGGGCGAAGATGTAGGCAAAGTAAAATCCTTGCAATTCGCTGCAGGCGGGATACGTGGATTGATGACCATGACCGGCGAAACCATGGTCAAGGATCGCGATCCATTGACATATCCATCCAGAAAATAATAATCGGATACGAGGTTTTCAGGAATGGTCAAAAACGCAGAAAATCCAAAATCCCTTGGTGCGACTTCCACTTCCGTCATCATGGATCCATTCCTGTCGATCAATCTTATGGTGATGGATTTGGAAACCTTAAGGTCACCTGTAACATCACCATCAACCCATATGTCCTCACCTGTGATGTGAACCTGCTGAGAAGACCAGATCCTCAACCTAGCCGTTGAAGCATCCTGGGCCATGGTCCGAATGGCAGCATTTGCGGTCAATAAGAGAACGATATGTATGATTACCCTTTTCATGTGCTACCAGAATGAGGGTTTGATGACATCACCTCCTGTAAGACGGCAATCCACGCATGCCTGCGGAGCTACGGCGAAACCGCCGCCAGCGGTGATAAAATAAGCCACCAAGAAGTTGGGATTGCTTTTTAGGAAATCCTCAGCTCCAGATCGGCTGAGTTCGATCGCACTGCAGGAAACCGCTGGATCGAATGTTGGCCAGGAATTGACTTCTGAATTGCGGATAAAAAGTCGCTTTTCCGAGGTCCCGCTGACGGATACGAATCCAATCGCCCTCCTTCCGGCATTGTTCGTGCAAGTGATGTTCGTCTGGTATTGCGAGGGTTGAGGGTCAAATAGTGAACCGGTCAGCTCCGTGTTCTTCCTCAACGTATTCCAGAAATCATAAGATTCCCGTGAGAGCGCTATTTGTTTTACCAGAATACTGTACCGGACATATATTTTCTCCGTCGAACTCTGTATGGTGGTAACCGGCTGATAACTGATCACATCCTGCGCCAGATTCAGCGTGTTGGCGATCACGATAGTGTTTGTCGGCTGTGTCCTCCAGCAGGTATAGTTCTGTTCGCCCACTGCCTTGGGCACGATGCTGGCACCGTCAAAATTGTACAAAGACTGGAATGAGGAAGTTCGTTCCCAGGTTTCCTCAGCACTCCATCGGTAATAACGTGTATTGTTAGATGGGTCGTGGCTATGCACATATATGGTCACTTCATTGGGTTTTTCCTGCCGGAAAGTGACACTGTCAATAGGCGGGGAGGGCTTGGAAGCTTGGAACGGTGTCTCATACTGACTTCCATCGGCTGTTTGGACATGCAAGGACAATTCGTTGTCTGCCGGAATGGTGGCCGTGGCAGTGTATTTCCCTGCATCCGTCATCGTCAAAGGCCAGTTGCCTCCGGTCTTGGATACGATCTCTACCCGGGCATTGCTTTCCGGGGAGGGCGTGGTATCCTGCAAACTCCTGACTCTGCTGAGCAGCACGGTATTTTCCATGTCCGTACCCGTTACGATATCACCTTCCAAGACCAGGATCGAAGTGTCCGGCTTCGTATCCGGCAATTCGAGTGGTTTGGAACAGCCGGCCACGACAACCAGCGCAAGCATTGATATACGGAGCAACCTCATCATCTGAATTTCAGGTTGAACGTGACGAATGGAATGGGAGTCGAGAAGACGGAAAGCTGGTATCCCTTGATCTGCCGGTTGTCCGAGATGAAATAGACGGAGTAGGGATTATCCCTCCCAGTAATATTATAAATACCGAAGGTCCAGGATGCGTGCACCTTTTGTGTGACTTTATGGTTGTGCTCCACGATCATGGAAACATCCGTACGGAAGAAATCAGGTATGCGGAAGGCATTTCGGTCAGAATAGTAGACACGTTGTGACCCTCCCATGTTGAAGACCCCCAAAGGATAAGTGATCGGGCGACCCGTGCTGTAACTGGATGTAACGGAAAGGCTCACCCGTTGCGTGAATTTGTAGTTTGCGACAAGACTGGCGATATGCGGTTTGTCGAAATTAGCCGGGTAATAATCCCCTTTGTTGATCACCTCGCCCGCTAGCGGATCATTCTGCTTCAAAAATGTACGGAGGTAGGTATAGCTGATCCAGCCGTTCAATTTCCCATTGGGTTTCTTGTACAGTATTTCCACTCCATACGCCTTGCCCTTGGTGCTGAACACATCCCGTTCAAGATGGTCGTTGAGCAACAGCTGGGCGCCGCTCTTGTAGTCGAGGTAATTCTCCGTGGTCTTGTAATAACCCTCTATGGAAAATTCATCTCCCTTGTCTCCCGGTTGGGTGTAGAAACCTAACGACAACTGCTGACCGAACTGCGGCTTGATGTAGGCATCACTCATCTTCCAGGTATCCGTCGGCGAGATGGCCGTCGTGTTGGTGATCATGTGGATGTACTGGTGAAGCGTGTTGTAACTGAGCTTGATCGATGACCTTGTGCTGAGCAGGTAACGTGCCGATACACGTATCTCAGGAGCCTGATAGCTCTTCATCAATTGCCCTTTGGTATACTGGACCGAGTCCACCACGGTACTTTCCGATCTGGGCTGGCCATCTGCGTATATATATGTCTTTCCCGGACCCACATAACGATAATAAGTGTATCGTAGTCCACCCTGTATCGTGAACTTGCTGGTCACCCGGTACTGATCGCCGAGGTAAATGGAAGTCTCTGTACCCTGCTCCCGAGCTATCGTCTTGGGAGTGATGACAGACTGCCCGTCGGCAGGTGTGACCTGTCCAGGGTTCAGGTCATAAATGATGTGCTGGACCCCGAAGCTGAAGTCGTGCTTGTTGTTCGGGGCATACCTGAAGTCGGATTTCAGATTGTACTGCTTGATGCCGAAGGTGAGGTCAAAAAAATCTTTAGGGTTATTCCGCCCATTGACCGAATAATCATATTTGTCCATGCCTGCGGAAAGGACATTGTAGAACTTGTCCGTGAAATTGTGTTTCCATTTGAATCGGAAGTTCTGGTTCGAATAGGCATAAGTGGAATCCTGATTGAGTCTGAACTTGTCCGTACTGTAATATCCTGAGATGTATATTTTGTCTTTGGAAGAGAATTCGTGAGTCAAGTGAATCATGATGTCACTGAAGTTGACCTGGCTTTTGCTGTAGGCATCCGGCAGGTATTTCAGGAACCAGTTGGAATAGGTAGTTCGTCCCCCGATCAAAAAGGTCGTTTTATCCGACCCCAATGGTCCTTCCACGGAAAACTTGCTGGTCAATGGCCCTATCCCCAGGGTGCCGGTCACTTTCTTATTATTGCCATCACGCGTACTGACATCCATGATCGAGGAGATCCTTCCTCCCAGTCTTTCTGGTATCGCGCTCTTGTACAGATCAAGACCTCTGATGATCTCGGCATCAACAGCGGAGAAGAAACCGAACAAGTGCGTCGGATTGTAGATGGTCATGTCGTTGAGCAGGACAAGGTTCTGGTCGGCGGCTCCACCGCGAACATTATAACCTGCTGTTCCTTCACCCACGGAAGTGACTCCGGGCAGCGTTTGCAAGGATCTCAGGACATCGGTCTCGCCAAGAACGGCAGGGATATTTTTGATCGCTTTGATGCTTAGCCGTTCAACGCCCATCTGCATACCGCGAACATTGGATTGTTTCTGCCCGACGATCACGGCCGTTTTCAGGCTTCGCACTTCTTCCAGCATTTCCATATCCATCTTCCCGTTACCCAGCACGTTCAGGGAGCGGCTGATCTCTTTCATACCCACTACACCTGCTTTCAGGTTCTGTTTCCCTTTTGGCACGGTGATGGAATAGAACCCAAAGGCATCAGTAGAAACTCCAGCCTGACTTCCATCGATGGTGACTGAGGCGGCGATCATGGGTTCGCCGTTTTTGGCATCACGGATATAGCCGGAAATGACTGCGGTGGCTCCGGCACCACCTTTGGACCCTATGGTATAGATCTTATTCTCAGCATGAGCGGTCTGCTTTTCCTCGGTGTAATTGGATATCGACATATCCTTCTTGCCGGCTGCTGCAGGATTGAAATAATCAGCCGGAAGAGTGTTGTTCAATGTTGCGCCACGGGATATGAACACCCGGTTCTGCTGATCGCGGTACCAGGACAGACCGGTGCCCTCCAGGGTGGTCTTCATGACCTCATCCAAGGTGCCGGAGGAAGCTGGGATGCTCAATCCTTCAGTCTGCTTTCGATCGTAGTAGAACGAGACCGGGAATTTTTTCTCCAGTACATTGATGAGGCTGTCAAATGGCGTGGCAATCTGCGCCAAGCCTTCATGAGTGAATTGCGTCAACAAGAACGATATGATCAATATCCTTTTCACCATCCTTTAGCTTCCATTTGGGATATGACATATTGAGAGGCCTTGATGGGCTCTTTCCTGAAATTGAAACCACTTTCCCGGTAAAATCGCTTCAGTTCACGCTGGTGCAACTTATCCAGAGAATACAGATCGGAGACCCTGTCCAGGGTGATCACCTTGCCATCCTGAAGCACGAAAACGGTCTTCCGGAGCACGAACTCATCCGTACGGGAATTGTCCGTCACCGTCACTTTTTTCCACTGGACGAGGAGCATTCGCCTTCCGCTGAATATCCGTTCATAAAATTCCCCGCGGGCATTCACCAGTTTCAGCTTGATGAAATTTCGGCCGGCGATATCGAAAGCATCCAGTTTCTCCCTGATCAGTTGCAGTTTAAGCGAGCCTTGCACATCACGGATGATGACGACGTCGTCCTGACAATCGTAGAGCAGTTCGATGTCCCGGTACCAATTTTCATAATACCGTACGGAACCAGTATAGATGGAAGTAGGAAGGAAAGGATTTCCGGTCGCTGAATTGAACTGCTTGACATACTCCGTACCGTTGTAAAGCAGGCTGTTGTCCTTGAGGGTATCCTGTACGTTATCAGCGAAGGAATGTAAGGAGCAAATGATCGTTATGACAAATAGTGTGGACCTGAACATGTAAGGCTCAAGATATATAATTAGATTGGATATCCTCATAAAATGAATCTCAGCTGACCTGTTAACATCTTGCATGCCGATTGCCGCATTCAAGTTAACGCCCGTACAGTTTATGCAGCCGCCTTTTTGAACAGATGCGTAAGGAACCAGGTTGGTTTTGCGCCTAACGGTTTGCCATGGGGCGTGAATGCTGATAAGAATTTTTTATATTTAGGATAAGATGCCGTTCATGAAAAAAACCTTCGCTATGCTGCTTTCGATCTGCCTGGCATTCGCTGCCCAGGCCCAGAAAGTCTATTCCGTTCAATACCCCAATCAGGCGGATGTCAAGGTATATGTGGTCAAATATGAAAGCCAGGCGGATCTGAAGGTGTTCAAGGAAAAGTATGAGAGTCAGGCAGGGAAGAATGATGGGAAATGGTTCTTCACGAAATACGAGAGCCAGGCGGAGAAGAAGATCTTCTTCGTGGAGTACGAAAGTCAGGCGGAGGTCAAGATATATTTCGTCCAGTACGAAAGCCAGGCCGGATGGCGGGACAATTCGAAGAAGCAGTTTTTCTATTAAGCAACTACAGGAAATCCGGATTCACAATCTGGCATCAGTCCGGCCGGATCAGGTGCTCAGGAAGCCGATCCACTTGACTGCAACACACCTGATCCATGACCTGTTGCAATTGCGTTTTCAGAGATCCGATCACATGATCACCACCCTCATTGCCCAATGCGGAAACACCATACATGAAAGTGCGACCCAGGAATGCGAATTCCGCACCCGAAGCCAGTGTTCGTGCAATATCAGGGCCAGTCCGGATACCGCTATCCATCATGATCCTGATCATCCCTTTATGATTATCGACTATCTTGTCCATCGAATGAATGGTCGACTGACCTGCATCCAGTTGCCGTCCGCCATGGTTGGAGATGATGATGCCATCAAGGCCCAATCGAATGGCCATTTCCGTGTCTTCGCTTGAAGCCACACCTTTCAATACCAGTTTCCCCTTCCATTTATCCCGGATCTTCTTGACCCTATCCTCACTTAGTCTGCCTGAGAAGGTCCGGTTCATGAACAGACCGAGTTGCTTCATGTTCATCCCCTTTGGCATATAGGGCTTCATGGTCTCGAAGGCCGGTTGACCATGGAACAAGGTCCGTAGAGCCCACTCGGGGCGAGACATGATCTGCAGTATATTTTTAAAGGTCATTCGCGGAGGCATGGCCAGTCCATTGCGGATGTCACGAGGGCGGTAACCGAAGGTCGGGACATCGCTGAGCAGGACCAGTACCGGTACCTCAGCAGCTGCAGCCCTCTCTAAAAGGGTATCCCGTACAGCCTCATCCGCGGGATGGTATAATTGGAACCAGGCCCTTCCTTCCGTGATCTTGCTGATGGTCTCGATACTGGCCGTGGACACTGTGCTGAGGATAAAAGGGATGTTGTGCCTGAACGCAGCGGCGGCAAGTATCTCGGGCGCTTTGGGCCAAATAAGGCCCTGAAGTCCGATCGGTGAAATACCAAAAGGGGCGTCATATGTATGACCGAATAATTCCGTCTTAAGCGATGTAGGTGTGTACTCCCTCAGATAATAGGGTTGCAGCTCCACCTGTCGGATCTCCTCCGTATTTTTCCGGAGATTGACATCTTCATTGCATCCGCCATCCATGTACTCGAATGCGAATCGGGGTATCCGACTTTTGGATCTCCTGATGAGATCATCTATCGAAGGGTATTTGCTATTGTATGTCCAGGCCATATTGCTAAAGATTCAAAACAGTTGATGACTGGGTTTAAGTTAAACAATTCAGGAATCAGGTTCAGATGTTCTTTGATCAATGATGATTCACACCGTGGAATATCATAAACCCGTGGCCACATTATGTGTACCCCTCTCCTTCACCAGATTATACCGCAATTTGTTTTCACGGAAGAAGCGGATCGGGTTCAAAGCTCCTCCGTCGCGCAATCTGGCTTCAGCAACCAGCGGCCTGACATCAGTTCGAAAAGCATCCTGCAGGATCTCCTGAGCAGTCACCACATCGTTCGACAACTGCGCTTCGGTCAGTTTATGTTCGTCGACAAGGAGGGCTTGAGCGTAAGCTATTTTGATGGCTTCCACGGATTGCAGCAAGTCTTCCAATGGATCCTTCACATTATGACTGGCGTCTATCATCCAAGCGAGGTCTTTCGCATGATCCATGCCACGAGCATCCATACCTTCCACAAGCTCTTTGAAGATGAGGAAGAGTTGATACGGTTGTATGCTTCCTGTGGTGAGATCATCATCCCCGTATTTGCTATCGTTGAAATGGAACCCCGCCAGCTTCTCTTCCATCAGGAGGAGAGAAACGATCTGCTCAATGTTCGTGTTAGGGTGGTGGTGTCCCAGATCGACCAACGTATAGGCTTTTTCACCCAACTTGTTGGCGTAAAGCAAAGACTGTCCCCAGTCGCCCACGGTCATTGAGTAGAAATTGGGTTCGAACGCTTTGTATTCGATGAATACCTTCCAATCCGCGGGCAAGGCCGCATAGATCTGCTGCAAGCCATCCAGAGTGTTCTGGAAAGACCTCCTGAAATTCAGTTGCCCCGGGAAACAGCTGCCATCGCTGAGCCAGACGGTGATCGATTTTGAACCGAGTTCCACACCATGGCGAATGACTTCGATATTATGAGCGATCGCTTGATCGCGCACCGATCTGTCCATGTGTTGCAACGATCCGAATTTATAACTGAGGGCCTGCCCTTTCTGGTCCTGAAAAGTGTTCGAGTTCATGGCATCAAAAGTCAGTCCCAATTCTTTTGCCTGCGACCTAATGGCTGCATGGTCTTTCGGGATATCCCAGGGGATGTGCAGGGAAACAGCACCACTTGATCGGTTCAAAGCATGCAGCAGGCCTATGTCATCCAATTTCTGCTCGAGGTTCCCGGGTTCACCAGGGCCGGAGAATCTTCCGAATCGGGTGCCTCCTGTGCCCAAAGCCCAACTGGGTATCGCCACATTGAAGGCCATCAGTTTTCTTACTATGGCTTCTGCATGGCTGATCCCGGAAGCCAGATGACCATATCTATGCGCATGATCTTCTTCCAACCCCTCATTGAATGATTCTATGTCTTCCTTTTTGATACGCATGGCTACCTTTATTTTCTAGCGTAAAAAAGCCGCAGCAAGACCTCCATCCACATTCAGGACATTGCCGGTGGATTTATTGAGTAACCCGCTGACGTATGCGAAGCAGGCATTGGCTATGTCTTCCGGCAATATGATTTCGTTGAGTAAGGTACGACCCGCATAATACTGGGGCAGTTCCTCCACTTTGATCCCATAGGCTTTGGCCCTTCCTTCTGCCCAGCCTCCACTCCAGATGTTGCTTCCGGAAATAACCGCATCAGGGTTGACCACATTCACTCTTATCTTGTCTTTACCCAGTTCGGCCGCATTCAGCCTCGATAAATGTAGCTGCGCCGCTTTGGCCGAACCGTAGCCGGCATTGTTCGGGCCACTCACGAGTGCGTTCTTGCTGACTATATTGATCACATCACCACCGATGGCCTGCTTGCGCATGATCCCGGCACCCGTTTGCGTGACCAGGAATTGGCCCTTCACCAGTACATCATAGAGCAGATCCCAATCGGCCTCGGAATGATCCTCGATGGATTTGGAGATCGAAAGTCCGGCATTGTTGACGATGATGTCTACACCTCCGAATGCCAATGTAGCATTCCGGAAAGCCTGTGTAATGGAACTTCCATCGGTAACATCAAGAAGTACTGCGCCTACCACATCCTTTCCGAATTTCCCAACGAACTCCGCCCGTGCACCTTCCAACCTGTCCGCATGGTTATCGCTGAGTATCACGCAGGCCCCTTCTGATGCGAACTTGCTCGCTATTGCTTTTCCTATGCCTCCCCCGCTACCGGTCACGAGTGCGATCCTCCCCGTGAGAGGTTTGGGTTTGGGCATTCTTTGCAATTTCGCTTCCTCGAGCAACCAATACTCGATATTGAAAGCCTCTTGACGAGGTAATGATGTATATGAGCTGATGGCTTCCGCTCCACGCATCACATTGATGGCATTGACATAAAATTCAGCAGCCACGCGCGCGGTCTGCTTGTCCTTCGCGAATGTGAACATACCCACACCCGGATAGAGAATGACCACAGGATTGCGGTCGCGGATCGCTGGACTGTCAGGATGTTTACAAGCATCGTAATATTCCGTGTACATCTGCCGGTATGCAGTATACAGTGGCGCGAGCTTTTCTTTGATGACGCTGGTCTGGGAAAGATCCTCATCCGGGGTCAGGTTCAGCACCAAGGGGGAGATCTTGGTACGCAGGAAATGGTCTGGGCAACTGGTGCCCATGGGTGCCAACCTGTTCAGGTCGTTCGAATTGATGAATTGCAATACCCGCTCATCGTCGGTGAAATGACCGAGCATGCGGTTGTCCGATGAACAGAATCCCCGCAAAATCGGAGCGATGGCGGCCGCTTTCTCTTTACGCACTTCGGGTTCGAGTGACTTTATTTTGGCTCCACCGAAAACAGGTCTGTTTTTTCCCTGATTCTCCTCGATAAATCGTGCACATTCCTCGATGACGTCGAGCGTGTTGACATAGCTCTCGTATGCCGTGTCACCCCAGGTGAACAGTCCATGTGAGCCGAGCATGATGCCTTTGATACCGGGATTGTCTGCCAGGCATTTACGGAGTTGCAGGCCCAGATCGAAGCCCGGCCTCTGCCAAGGAACCCATCCGATCTTGCCCTTGAACAATTCGCGGGTGATGCGCTCTCCATCCTTGGCCGCTGCGATCGCGATGGCCGCATCGGGATGGAGATGATCTATGTGCCTGAACGGAAGGAATGCATGCAATGGAGTATCTATCGAAGGCGCTTTGGAAGCCAGGTCATGAATGCAATGGTTGAAGAGCGCCACCATCTCATCTTCGAATTTGAGACCCCGGTAAACATGTTCAAGTTCATTGAACCTATCCATGTATAATGCAGCCAGACCATCTCTTTTCATCGAAGCAAGGTCGCCCCCACTACCTTTGACCCACATCACTTCGGTTTGTTTGCCGTTCAATGGGTCCTTGGCCATGGCCTTGCAGGAAGTGTTACCTCCACCATAGTTGGTCAGCCTTAGGTCCGCCCCCAACAGGTTTGACCTATAGACCAAAAGTGCTACCTCATCCCCCGCCATCGCGGCGGCTTTGGCATCATCCCACAGATAACTCACGTGTTCATACTTACGATCAGACATATTTATCGATTATTGGTTTGAATAAGATCTCATTTCAGGGAATTACCATACCCCACCAAAAGTACGGAGAGTATGATCGTGATGATGCCGATAAGGTTGGTTACGACCGTCTTCCTGTCCACGCCCTTCCATTCTTTCAATAAAATACCCCACATGTTGGCCACGAGGATGATGAAGGACATATGCAGGATCCAAGAACTGGGTCCGTTGCCCAATTTACTTTCGCCCATGCCATAGAAGAAGAATTGCAGGAACCAGGTGGTGCCGGCAATGGCGGCAAAAAGATAATTGGACAACAAGGGTGTCGCCTTGTTGGTATAGTCTCCGAAGGACTTGTTCCGAGCGTTGAGGATCATGCACCAAATAAAATTGGTAGTGAGCCCACCCCAGAGCAGTACCACATAGATCACGTTGTTCCGAAAAAGGAACTCGCCCTGACCGGGGTGTGCCGCTTTCCAGATGTCGTTCGCCGTCTGGCTCAGCGAATGACCCGCCTCCAGTCCGAAATTGAAACAGGCGGAAAGAACACCCGAAACAATCGCTACAAACATGCCCAGGCCGAATTTGTATTCTGTTTTTTCCGCCTCAGTGCCATGCGGATCGGCAGTTTGGATATGAACCTGCCTCTCCTTCATCATGCCTGCTTTACCACTGATGATGATGCCCAAGACACACAGTAACAACCCCGACAGAACGGTCCTGCCCCAAGTGGACCCGGTCATCATATCCAATGTATCCTTACCTGACAAAGGATGTAGATTATAATACACTGCAGGTATCAGGGATCCAAATACCATGCAGAGTCCAAGAATGATGCTGCTGCCCAGGGCGACGCCCAGATACCTTACGCCCAATCCATAGGTCAACCCACCGATGCCCCAGAGAATGCCGAACAGGAAGGTCATACCCAAAATGAAGGGATCGGAATGACGGATGATATCAGCGAAACCCGGGATGGTGAGCCAGGCCGCCAATGGAGGTACGAACAACCAGGAGAACAATCCACCAATGATCCAGTAACTCTCCCAATGCCAACCTTTGACCTTTTTGAAGGGGATGTAAAAGCTTCCGGAAGCAAAGCCACCGATGAAGTGGAAGAATAATCCTAATATGACCTGCATAAGAGAATATTTATATGGGCTCCATGTAAAGAAAAGTAAAATAAGTGCAATTACCCACATGACTTTGACGAACCACCTATGATCAACACACTTTGATCACTTCTATGCCAAGCAGGCTTCCAAGCTTTGATATTCGTGACCCCTGGCTTCCGATTCCAATGGCACAGTGATGAGCCGGACCATGGCGATTCCATTCCTGTACGAATCCGCGGGCCCCGATGGGGAATCGGTAACGGCTGTTGGTATTGCCTATCTCTAGTATTGGTCCCGGAACCGACTCTCCTTCCGCAAACTGAAGCATTAGATTTCCCCCTTTTCTTTCCACCAGGCTAAGCAAGGTGACAGGCCCGTGTTTCACGGACATTTCGACCGATAGTCCTTTACCCACCTTTCCATGATATACTTTCAAAGGTCTGATCTTTGTTTTGCCTTCAGCTATGGCTATGTGTCCCGGACCGTCATGACCCATCAAAACAACATCCTCTCTATAATCAAGAGCATAGTATTCGGTGAACGAGCCGCCCGCACCGAATCCATCCATGATCTTCATGGCCTGAACATTTTTCACTTCGTATTCTCCTGCCACGGGCACCCTATTTGCAGTCAGCAATGAATTGCCCACGATAATGGATGCAATGGCCTCTTCGTTATCGGCATTGCCTGTGCCTTTATAATAATAAGCCAGACTTCCCAGTCGGTAATGCGAGACCATCCTGTCCAGCGCGACCGAAGTGATCGCCGCACTGGTCAATTCCTCCTTTGAGCAGTCGTCCTGAACATCAAACTGGTCATGTATGAGTGTGAGGCGTTCCATGACTTCTTCTTCTGACACCGTCTTCCTCAATGCCACAAGTTCTTCAACTTCCAAGTGTTCGATATGCCCACCAAAATGCGCATACTGCTGAGTCAGGTCGGTATAAATATCCAGCATGCCGCTATAATAATGACCCATCAAACCCAAGCGGTTATGCCGCATGAGATGCGCCACACGGGCTGCATCCACCCATTCTCTGATCTCGATCCAACATGCCTGATCATCATGAAGCATCCCTGTCACCTGATGGAAACTGACCCCTGTTCTTTGAAAGACATTTGCGATCTCCGGAACTGGACATGCTGAACAGAATGCGAGCCATTCCCCTGTCATGCGGGTGCGGTCTCCCATGGCATTGATCTGGTCATAATCAATCGAGGGTTCCGGTGAAAGATTCAGGATGATGACAGGAACTTTGGCTTGTTGTACGACCGGAAGTACCGTGGAGGAAAGCGCATAAGTGGTCACATAAAGGAATAGGAGATCTACTTCCTGACGACGGAAGAGACTTCCCGCCTCGAAGGATCTATCCACATTATCGACCAAGCCGGCATTCACAATATGTGGATGAAATCCCTCCAGCTTTTCCTGCACTGTACGGAGATAACCTTCTAGTCTTGTCTTCAAACCATCGAATTGAGGCCAATAGGAATCCAGACCTATTCCGAAAAGACCGATCCGCAACCGGGATGCAACATGTTCTCCCTCTATCATGATAAAATCAAATTGTTCCCGATAGTACGGGATTTCCCTGACTTGTTGTTCATTATCGCTCCAGGGAACTAATTAAGCTGAATCCAGTTGGATAAAAGAAATCAAGACTTCTCTTTTCTCGTGCAGCGTGATCGCATTCGAGGAAGCTTTACCGCTGAAGATCACGAATACCGATTCGTTGAGTTTGGGGCCTGATATGACCCAGGTTCGGCCACCGCGGATGGAATAGGAAACGGAGTGCCTTCCAAAACAAAGAAGGTAATATAAGCTAAAGAGAATCGGGAAAAGTAGACAGGAATATATCGCTGGAAACTTCCCGGGTACAGAAAATATCCTTACCCCATAAAACTAAAAATAATATTAACGTAAGTCTTTGAAACACCAGCTACACATTCGTCCGAATTGGTTTGACGTCATACACCCACCACTTTATCAATATCCTGGTTATAACCTTCAATTAGTTCCATCCCTTGCGCTTCGCATTTGCCACCGGTATATATAATAAAAGGGATCACCAACCTTCACGCCTGCTGAACCATTTGCGAGACATGTTGTGTTTATGCAATGTCTGGTTAACGCAAAGCTGACCTGCTTCATTGATTATTGACAGTTTTTCTGAAGTCGAGAAACTCCGACTGGCTTTTGACATGACTCCTGAATTTAGTGAATTAACTTTTTTACAATCCGGTCCAGCCATTTAATAGGTCAATACACAAATTCACCTAGCAGACCCTGGAGAATTAGATCAAAGCTTTTGAAAGACCCTTGTATTCCGTATTCCGTATCCTTCAAGGATGAGTATATAATTGCCTGTCTTGAGTCCCGGCATGTCGATCCTCATCTGTGTGCTGTTCTGCTGGACAGCACCAGACTGCATCAGTCTTCCCGCGAGATCCATCACCCGGTACGATGTTCCCGCCGGAGCGTTGGTGTATGTCAACATGGAATGATCGATGACCGGGTTGGGGAACATCTTCAAGGTTGGTACGACTCCAGACATTTCTAATTTGACCACGGCACTGTAACCTTCCCTGCCATCCAGATCCTGTTGGAGTATGCGATACAAAACCGTACCATTCCAAACGGATCCATCAAGATAAACGTATTGGTGCGAGGAACTGGTGTTGCCAGTGGCACTCACCACGGCGATACGTTCCCAGGAAAGTCCATCCTTACTACGCTCCACGACGAAATCCTGGATATTCTGCTCGCTGGTCGTGGACCACTGCAGCCAAACACCTCCATCTTTTTTATTTGCAGTGAATGAACGCCAGATCACGGGAAGGAATGAGTTGGCAGCAGCGATCGAGAAGAGTGAAAAGGAACCTTTGTATCCTTTATAAGTCAGGGAATGGTTGCCCTTTGCGGAGGCATCTGACTGCATTACCCATTTGTTCGTTTGGAAACGGTAGAGGGCGGGAGTAAAGTTGTTAGGCTGTTCGCTACTGTTCCATCCAAAGCTGAGATCCACTCCATTCCCCGTGTTGGAACCATCCATATTGATGTCCCATATGCGCTTCACATGCGATTGAGTGACCGGAGCACCGCTAAGGCCAGCGCTATACATGTCTCCCAACAAACGTACCGAATACAAATGGGAAGAGCCGGTGTGGTTGGTTAACGTGACCGGCGTATAGGTATTGAGGCCCACTGGAAAAGTGATGTTCGTTTCTGGATCAACAGTCGATTTCAGCATACCTGTTCCGGAAGTCATCACAAATGCATTTGCCGAACCCCCTTTTATTCCAGCAACGGTAAGATCGTATGCACCTAGTTCAATGATACCGGAGGACATATTGAGCAGTCCATTGACGTTGGTATTTCCCGATAATATGAGCCTCGCATTTTTGTCTATTTCCAGGTCACCGGTTATAGAGGTCGGGATCGATGCGATTGATGAGTTACCTGACTTCCAACTGAAATTGCCGAAAGTCTGCTCGAGTCCGGATGGCAACACGGATTTGACGTTGTTGATTTCACAATTCGATCCCGGATCCCAGGAGGAATGAGGTATGATCCCGCCGTCACGATCGTGAACGTACAACCCGCCTTTGCCAAAAGCAAGTGACCCCAATGGCTTCACAGAACCGGAGTTGGAAAGAGAACCATAAACCATGAGGTCCACCTCATCTTTCCCATTGAAAATCGTCAAGGTCCTGCCGTCTGGAATATCAAGCACACCACCTTCCTTAATGGTAAGCTGGTCAACAGTGATGTCCGTATTGATGGTCACCTTGTGCGTATTCCTGATCTCGATATTCGCGGAAGAATAAGATGGTGATTCATGTGCTATTATCCAGTTGGCACCATGATCGTATGAGATCTGCCAGGTAGAAGCAGACTCCCAATTGCCGGAAGTAACGCTACGAAAGTCGGTTAGCTCGATGCCGTTCTGGGCTTCTGCTGATGGCATCATCCACAGGAGGGCAAATAAAATGACTACGCATATCTTGGTATAGATCTGATTCATCCTTTCGTGGTTTTGAGTAACGGACCGGAAAAGCACTGAAGGCTTTCAGGATGGGGATCTTAGGGAGGAAATTTCAGAAGGATGGGCGGATCTGTTCGAATGAGCATCAATCCCTATGAGGAATGGCAACGGGTAAAAATACCACCCTCTCTTCGCAAATGCAAGTTTGGATCTAACGAACACTCCGGTCTTTTTCGACGAGATCCATTGAAAATAATTGAGCATCAACAACTTAAGCTTATCGGGAACTGGTGCTTCAACATCCGGCAAATCGGTTTTTCGACCACTGCACATATTTTGACGATGGTTGGCACCGCGGACACGATCATAAATAAAGAACAATTGGATGAATCTATTTGACCCTGCCAGGTACATGACGGCAGGGCTACATGTGGTTTCCCATTCTGGATACATTGCTGATCCTCGTCGATCATCGTATGGGGTGTTCACCCTTTTTATTTATCTTTTGCAGAACAATCCGATCCACGATGCTTGCGTTCAACATCTTCACGACCCTGTACAATGAACTGATCAATTTCCTGAGCATCGGTCCGATCCTGGACATGCTCAGGTCCGGGGATTATTCTACACTCAAAACACTTCAAGGGATTCAGAATGCTTTGATGCCACTGATTCCCGTATTGCTCATCATAGAACTCTTTCGGGCATGGGTGTACAGGCGATTCCAGGTCATCGACTATAAGGTTCAGTTCCTGACGTATGTATTCAACCGTTTTCTGGGCCAGTTCATTTCCATTGCCATGGTCGCTTGGTGCGTGGGTACTTTTCAAGGATTCGCCCCCTTCCAGTCAGGATTCACCTGGTACTGGCTCATCTACGGATACATCGTTTGGGAGTTCGCGCACTTCATCTACCATTATCTTGCCCATAAAGTGAGACTTTTCTGGTGCCTACATTCAACACACCATGCGCCAGAGACGATGAACCTGTCCGTAACTTATGCTCACTTCCTGTTGGAAGCGCCATATGCCGATTTCATCAGAACAACCATCTGCATTCTGGCGGGAGTCAACCCTACATTGCTTTTTCTCATCATGTTCATCGATGGCACTTGGGGGGGATTCATCCATGTTGGCGAAAACATCATGAAAGATGGACGCATGGGATTCCTGAAGAACATCATCCTGACGCCATCACACCATCGTGTCCACCATGCCCGCAACCCAATCTATATGGACACCAATTTTTGCAACCTGCTCAACATCTGGGATAGGGTCTTCGGTACTTTGGAACATGAAAAGCAGGAAGTCCCCGTCGAATACGGAATCACCCGGGAGATCGATCGGAGCAGTTTCCGGGACATGTATTTCGGTGAGATCTTTGCATTGGCAAAAGATGTTTGGAAGGCTCCTGGTATCCGGAATAAATTCCTCTATCTGATCATGCCGCCCGGATGGAGTCATACTGGTGAACACAAGACTGCCGCCCTGGCAAGAAAGCGATTCCTGCAACAAAGGGGAAGTGGAAAATCTGATTTGAGGTGAAATAAGGAATCCTATAACATTGATTTATAATTACTTATGGACAAAATAGTCTCGGGCACCTATCCTTAGGCCCAGCATTTTTCGAAAATCCTTATGCAGGCAACCAAATACTTCGTTTGAACGTCTACCAACCTTTATGCGTGTTCGGACAAAATCATAAATTACACGTCTGAACGAATTCCTCAAACTAGAGCGTAAGCTAAACTTAACCGGTAAATATGCAACTGATCACGGATTGGAATTTCATTTTTGTCCTGTTCATCAGCCTACTCGGATTCATTGTTGCAGGCCTGCTTTCATTCGTCAATAAGAAAGATTCATTCTCGGCCAGAGTGCTTGCAGCTTATCTCTTTTGCGCTTCCATCATCTGCCTCAATTTCAACCTGACCAACACCGATTTTTTTCTGCGACACCCCCACTTTTGGAGGTCACTCGTTTGGGCATCAGTTTGTGTACCACCCTTTGCATTCCTCTATGTCCGGTCAGTTTTGGAAAAGGAGTTGCAATTGCGTTGGACAGATTTACTCCTTTTTATTCCAGCTATTTTGCTGACCCTGTCCATGACCCCTTTCTATCTGATGGATGCCCAACAAAAGATCGTTGTGGTCAATCGCTTCATGCAGGACAAAAGACAGATATCTCTCGAACCGGAGGGAATGCTCCCCTTGGGCTGGGGATTCCTGTTGAGAACAGTCTATGGAGTGGTGATGGCAGCAGCGCAATTCGTGCTACTTTTCAAATGGAAGAAAAGTATCCTGCAAGAAGGTCTAGCCGAGAATCAGAACAGAGATACCTATAACTGGCTATTTTATTTCACCGGGGTCATGTCCGTCTCTTACGTTTTCCTTTTCGTGGAGACCTTTCTGCATATCTCGAGGTATTTTGATCTGAACAGGCTCATTATCATGACCATATCCTTCACGATCCTGTTCGTATCCGCTTACCTGCTGCTTAAACCAAACATATTATATGGCCTGACTAAAATAGCCTCCATCCCCGATCAGCCCATCAGCATCTCCGAGCAGGATGAGATCGAGCCCAAGCCAGAGCAAAAACGTACCAACCTGACCCCTGAGATAATGACATCCTACAAGGAAATGCTGGAAAACCACTTTGCACAAAGGCATCCCTATCTCAAACAGGGCTACAAGATCATGGATCTGGCCCAGGAACTGGAGATTCCCGCCTACCTGCTTTCCGCATTCATCAATCAGGAATACGCAAAAAATTTCAATGAGCTGGTCAATGACCACCGGGTGCTCTACCTAGACCAATTGCTGAAAAACTCACCCGAGGTCCATCAGTATACCCTCGAGGCCCAGGGAAAGATGGTGGGATTCAATTCCCGAACAGCTTTCATTACAGCGGTGAAGAAAAAGACCGGAAAGACGCCTATGGAATTCTTCGGCAGGCATCAGATGGCTGACCAAGACTCATCTTGTTCGGAATTTCTGAAAATTCAGGATCCCACACCGTAAGTACCTGCCTCTTTCGCCCTTGTGCATTAATATGCACACCTATCCGCATACCCTTTCCCCCTATGATGCCTTTGATCCGTTGACCCACCAGCTCTGGCCAAAAATCCCACTCATCTTTATATAAGATCTCCGATTAATACATTAAACATATTCATATGCGTAGTATACTCTATTTAATGCTTTCGACATGTATTTTCCTGTCTTTTTCCTGTGGCGGAGGAAAAGGAACGGAGGCAGGAATAGACTCCAGCAACACGGTAAAAAACCCCACCGCTGGGGAAATTAATCCGGAGCAAGCCCGCGCCATAGCCAAAGAGGCTTTCATTTATGGTTTCCCTGTGGTGGACAATTACCGGATTCAGTATTCCTATTTCGTGGCCCAGGATAATACGGAATACAAGAACCCGTACAATGTCCTTTATAATAATCAGCGGGTATCCACTCCGGATGACAAGACCATGCAGACGCCCAATTCGGACACCCCCTATGGCAACTTGGGTTTGGACCTTCGGGCCGAACCCGTTGTGTTGACCATACCTGTCTTCGAGAAAAATCGCTATTTCAGCATCCAGCTTATCGATGCCTATACACATAACTTCGACTATATCGGTAGTCGCACTACAGGCAATGATGGAGGCAGTTTTCTGATAGCCGGTCCTGATTGGAAGGGGGACGCACCAAAAGGGATAAAGAAGGTGATCCATTGCGAAACACAATTCGCCTATGCTTTGTACCGAACCCAACTGTACAATCCCTCCGACCTGGAAAACGTCAAGAAGATCCAGGCCAAATACAAAGTGCAGACACTTTCGTCCTTCCTCGGCCAGCCAGCGCCTGCGGCGGCTGCAAGCATCAACTTCATCAAGCCCTTGGGTGCAGAGGAACAAAAGTCCTCCCTTGAATTCTTCAACATCCTGAACTTCCAACTCCAATTCTGCCCTCCTCATCCATCCGAAACGGAATTGATGACTCGCTTCGCAAAATTGGGAATCGGATCAGGTAAAAAGATCGATACAGCCTCCTGGACTCCAGAGATCAGGGCCGCAATACATCAAGGTATAGCGGATGCCTGGGCGGAATTCGCCGAGATAAAGGGCAAGGTGGACAGGAAAGAACTCCTTTCCGGTGATGTTTTTGGCACCCGTGAATTCCTTAAGAACAATTATATGTACCGTCTCGTGGGTGATCTCTTGGGCATTTATGGCAACTCACGCGAAGAGGCTCAATACCCGATCTACTTCACGGACGAGGAAGGTAAGCCTCTCGATGCATCCGCCAACAAATACACGTTGCATTTCGCACCAGGCAAGTTGCCCCCCGTTAATGGGTTCTGGTCCGCCACCATGTACGAACTTCCAAACATGTTGCTCACCCAAAACCCACTCAAAAGATATCTGATCAATTCTCCCATGTTGCCACAACTGAAGAAGGATCCTGATGGAGGCCTCACTTTGCTCATCCAGAACGAATCACCGGGAAAAGCAAAGGAATCCAATTGGCTTCCCGCACCAAAAGGGCCTTTCTATGTAGTATTGAGAGTCTATTGGCCGAAACAGGAGATCCTCAACGGATCTTGGAAGGTTCCCCCACTGACCAAGGCCAAGTAAACGGTAAAATCAATTCGCCCGGCCTATTCAGAGAACCGTTTCGTAAAAAATCAACTTCATATTAAACCACTCTCTTCATGCGCTTACTTTTCATCACTCCCGCCTTACTGATCTCCATTACTTTTACTTCCTGCAACGGCAATGGAGGCAATGTGACCAAGGATTCTGTTTCAGCCAGCCAGACATCTTCTTACACCAATGCTGACCGTGTTGCGACCCGCCTCGGTGATTTCCGTTTGGAAAGTGGATATCCGGCCGAAGATGCCATCAATCGGCTATACGATGAGCGGGATTTTCAACGAGCCTGTCAAGTTCACAACTGGGCACTTCCCATGGTAGGATTTCATGCCCTTCACTTGGCTCAGCGTGATCAGATAGGTGTGAAAGATGGCGAGGTGTCGCTCTTTTTCGACTTGAACGACAAGAAAGGAATGTTGACTCCCAATATCACCACCCTGTATGCCTTCAGTTTCTGGGACCTTGCCCAGAAAGGTGCTTTGGTAGTGGAAGCTCCTGCAGGCCTGATCGCAGGAGGAGTACTTGACCTTTGGCAACAACCCATCACTGATATTGGACAGACTGGCCCCGACAAAGGAGCTGGTGGCAAATATTTGATCCTTCCTCCAGGTTCACCAGATGTGAAGGCACCGGGTTACCGCGTGTTCAAGTCCCCGACCGCCCAAGTATGGTTCGGCACCCGTGGACTTGACCCCGAACCCAAAAAAGCAGAGGAGACTGTTCGCCAACATAAAATATATGCCTGGGCAGACAGGGCCAAACCCGCTCCTACCAATTATGTTCCTGTAGCTGGAAAGCCCTGGACATCGGCTCACCCTACAGATATTCAATATTTTAAATTAGTCGCCGAAGCACTTAACGCGGAACCTGTCCAAACTCGTGACCGTGTCATCTATTCCATGCTTGTTTCCCTGGGTATTGAAAAAGGTAAACCTTTCAATCCGGATGCCCGCATGACGAAGATCCTCAATGATGCCGCCATGGTTGGTGAACTGACCGCCCGTGCCAATGCCTATGACAAACGCTTCAAAGGAGCAAAAGTATGGGAAGGAAAGAAATGGGAATATGCAAATATGGTTGAACTCAATCAGGAAGACAGCAATTACACCCAGGTCGATCAACGTGCTTCTTGGTTCTATGAAGCGATAGGTAATAGTACGGGTATGCAAGGTAGGATCCTTGGTTTCGGACAGGCCTATCTGGAAACATCAAAAGACAAGGACGGCCATTGGCTGGAGGGTTCAAAGAATTACAAGATCCATATCCCGGCCGACGTTCCAGCGCGTCAATTCTGGTCCATCACCCTTTATGACAACGTAACGCGCTACCCTGTGGTGACCGATCAGGGATCAGCGGACATCTCTTCCCGAAAAGATATCGACAAGAATGCTGACGGCTCTGTTGATGTTTTCTTTGGACCAACCAAGCCCGCAAGTTCGAACAAGAATTACATCAAAACCATTCCAGGTAGGGGCTGGTTCCCTTACTTCAGATTTTATGGTCCAAGCGAGAAATATTTTGACAAGACCTGGCAACTCGAAGACATCATGGAGATCAAATAAGTTTTCCATACTATACATTCGATCAAAGTTGACAAGTGCGGCCTAAAAGCCGCACTTGTCGTTTCCGACTCTTTACCATTATTAACCGGCACCAGATCCTTCCGAGGTTCAATCTGCTTACGGCCTTGAATCAAGCGTGTTTGTTTCAGGATTTAATTTCCCCAAAAACAGTATTTTCATATTTATACCTGATGTAATCCATCATGTGCATCATACACTTTCCGGAAACAAATCATCAATCTGACATTCATGAAAAATGATCTCCCTGCTCCCACACTGAATAGGAAGAAATTATGGATCCTGTCGTCCATTGTATCACTTGCCATCTTAGTCTGCTCATCTACAATCGCACAGGTCCATTACCTGACCAACCTGCACATCGTGACCAGCATGGGAACACTTTCCAAGGCAGAACAGTCAGCATCGGTGATGCTTTCAGAGGAGATTGGGAAACGGACAGGCATGAAAGTCAATATCACTTCGCAATGGCCCGCATCGGGGAATATCATTCTGCTGGCCAAAGCATCCGACCCTAAGCGCAAAGAATTATCGCCGATCAATGGGCCTGTGCTCATACCCAAAACCGAAGCCTTTCGGATCGCTTCGCAGCAACTCCGCGACAGAACGGTCATCGTGGTGGAAGGTTATGATGGCAAAGGCGTTCTCTACGGTGCTGGCCACCTGCTGCGGAAGATCCAATACAAGTCCTGGGCAGTGGGCATGACCGAGGACCTTGCCATTTCCACGGCACCCTCCAAAACCATGCGTGGACATCAACTGGGTTATCGCAATACCGCAAACTCCTATGACGCCTGGACGGTCGCTCAATTCGAACAATATATCCGTGAGCTGGTCATTTTCGGAAGCAACAGCATAGAAAGCATACCCATTTTCGACGAAACCAGAAGTCCGCACTTCAAGATGGATCCCGATGAGATGAATGCGCAGATCAGTGCAATCTGCGACAAGTATGAACTGGAATATTGGATGTGGGTACCTGCACAATTCGATCTGAAAGATGCTGCAAAGAGAAGGAAATATCTGGACCAGATGGAAAAGATCTGCAAGATGTCTGTCCGCCTGGATGGCGTTTTCTTTCCGGGTGGTGATCCCGGCGACAATCCGCCTGAAACCGTATGGCCCCTATTGAAAGATGTCGCTCTGCTGCTGAAAAAATATCACCCCCGTGCTGCAATTTGGCTTTCCCTGCAGGGATTCACTCCCGCTCAAAGCCAAACGGTTTACCGATATATTCAGGAACAGAAACCCGAATGGTTCGGTGGCTTGGTCACCGGTCCGTCGAGTCCCATGGTGGAAGAATCCAGAGCGGCACTACCCGCTTCCTACAAACTGCGCTACTATCCCGATCTAACCCACAACGTTCGCTGCGATTTCCCCATACCTTGGTGGGACCCATCCTTCAATTTCACCTTGGGACGCGAAAGCGTGAATCCGCGTCCGAAACACTATACAGCATTATATCGTTTCCTTGAACCCTATATGGATGGATTCATTTCCTACTCCGATGGCGTGCATGATGATGCGAACAAGATCATGTGGACACGACTCGCCTGGGACCGCAACATCACGGAAAGGGAAGCGATGATGGATTATGCCAACTTCTTCTTTCATTCCGAATTGAGGGAAGAGGGTGCCGATGGCCTGCTGGCGCTCGAATCCAACTGGGAAGGGCCAGCCGAGACCAATGGCGGCATCAACGCCACCTGGCTGGCATGGGATCGCATGGAAAAACGTTACCCCGCACTGCACGGAAACTGGAGATGGCAGATGTACCTGCTGCGCTCCAATTACGATGCATACGTGAGAACACGTGGAATATATGAATCCGGTCTGGAAGAAAAAGCAAATGATGTTTTGAAAAATGCCTCCGCGATCGGTACAGCGAACGCCATGAAGAAAGCCCGTGAGATACTCGATGCAGCAACAAGCCATCCCGCAGGTGCGGCATATCGTAAGAGGATAATCGGCTTATGTGACACCCTTTTCCGATCCATCGGCTTGCAGACCAGCGTCAAGAAATACCAGGCATCGGGATTGGAAAGGGGAGCGGTACTGGATTTCATAGACTATCCGCTCAACAACCGCAGATGGATGGAAGACAGATTCGATTCGTTGAAGTACAAGACGGAAGCGGAGAAGGTAAAGTCGCTGGTAGAGATAGCGACATGGGAACATCCCGGTCCGGGCAGCTATTATGACGACATAGGTAATGTGGCCAAGTCTCCGCATGTGTCGAGGGTGGAAAGCTGGGTAACGGACCCGCTCATGCGGAAACAGGATAATCCTGGATTCGACTGGTCCGATCCTCTGGGCAACAAGTTGCGCCAATCGTGGCTGACTAACATGCGTTGGCCCGTATCGATAGATTACAATGGTCTGGATACCGCTTCAAATTACAAGATCCGGGTCGCCGGTCTCGGCGAATGCCGTCTCAAAGTCAATGGCAAGCGTGTCGATCCATCCATATATGGCAAAAAAATGGGGGAGATCAAGGAGTTCCCCGTTCCGAAGGAACTCATACGGGACCGCAAGATCCAGGTCAGTTTTGAAGATATCAATGAAGATGACATCAACTGGAGGCAGCAATCCCGCGTGACCGATATCTGGTTGATACGGAACGGCCGTTGAAAAATCCCGTTACTGATCAGATGATGATGGCGGCCCCGCCATCCGGCCCTGATGTATCGCCTGCTGCCTTACGGATGATCTGGAGATCATGCTTCAATCGCTGAAGAAAAAGCGCGATGTCGAAACTGTGCACCACCATGTTCACTCCTTCTTTCATCCATTGGATCTGCCTTTCGGGTTCAAGTGAAAAATGTATCCCTGCATGGACCCCTTTCGCACGTGCAGCATGAATGATGTCCTTTACAGCTTTTTCAAAATCAGGATGGTCATATTGTTCGGGTAGCCCAAGGCTGACCGACAGATCATGTGGCCCGATGAAGATCGCATCCAATCCCGGAACGGAGAGGATCTCATCCAATCGTTCCATGGCCGGAACGCTTTCAATATTCGCTACACAAAGATTTCCGCTGTTGAACTGATCGACATATGCTTTCAGCCCTTCTGGCATCGCCTTGCTTCCATCAAGATACGCGGAAAGCAGTTCTCCCTTGAGTGGCCGGTATTTCACCGCACCTACCAGATCCACCACTTGCTCAGGTGTTTCAATGTATGGAACGACCACGCCGACTGCTCCACCATCAATATATTGGCAGGCCCGGTAAGGATCGGGCGAGGGGATGCGCACAATGGGTGCGATGCCATGGGAACGGAACATCTGGCAGAGCATCGTCAACTCGGTGCGGTCCAGTGGGATATGCTCCGTATCGATGAAGACGAAATCCAGACCCACGCTGCTGATGGCCCCCGGCCACATCAATCCTGTGGAAGTGATGCTGGTTCCGTACACATTCTTCCCCGCGCGGAGTTTCTCGAATAGGATGGGCTTGTTCTGGCTCATATTCATTGATTTGAAAAGATACCTGCTCCCATTTCAGAGCATATATATCGGCGTTCAATTTAATCCAAAAAACTGACGGCATTGACCTGTTCATACTATTTTTCGACATCCGCATGACCGAATACAAAAAGCGATCCCTCCATTCCAAAAGATCCTAATCGTCAATAGCAAAAACGTTAACTTGTCAGCATCGTAAAAATCGGCTTCAACCTAAAAAAGCAGAAGGCCCTATTTCATACCTGTAATCATTTTAATCATACCATTTTCCCCCATGAACAGGATAATTAAACTCTTTCTCCCTGTTTTCGTATACATAACCATGATCGATGCTGCGAATGCGCAGTATGCAGTGGGTAAACCCAGAGACGCATCCCTTAAAATCGGTGTCGCCAAGATAGACATCACGCCGGACACTCCCATCTGGCTTTCCGGATATGCCAGCAGGGAAAAGCCTTCCAAAGGGATCGTGCAACCCATTCGATCCAGAGTGCTGATCATACAGGAGAATCCATCCAGCAGGATCGTCTTCATCACGGCAGAAGTACTCGGGCTATCCACGGAGATCATCGATATGGTGAGAAAACATGCGGAACAGAAATATCAATTGAACCGTTCACAGTTGTTCTTCAACTCATCTCATACTCATACCGGACCCGTGATCTGGCCATGCCTCGATGTCGTATATGAATTTGACGCGGCCGATCAGCGTCGTGTCTCCGCGTACGGGCAAAAACTGGCCACTCGAATCTGCGACGCTCTTGACTCGGCCATGGCGGATCTTTCTGCTGGTCTCTTGTTTGCAGGACATGGTCAGGCTGGATTCGCGATCAACAGAAGGGGACTGATCAACCCCAACGGACCAACGGATCATGATGTACCCGTTCTTCGGGTAACCGATCTTGGAGGAAATACCAAAGCCATCCTGTTCGGTTATGCATGCCACAACACGACGATCGTAGACGACTATCATTACATCAGTGGGGATTATTCCGGTTTCGCGCAAACGGAACTGGAAAGGAACAACCCCGGAGCAGTCGCCCTTTTCATCACGGGTTGTGCAGGTGATCAGAATCCCGAACCAAGAGGAACACTACAGCTTGCCGTCGACCATGGCAAGGAACTGGCGATGGCCGTTCAGCAGGTGCTGAAAGGAACACTCAAACCCGTGCGGGCGCCTATCAGAACGAACTATCAAGAGGTCGAACTCAAGTTCAGGGACGTGGATATTTCCAGATACCAGAAAGACATCGTCGGAGACAACATCTACCTCCAAAGAAGGGCCAAATTAATGTTACAGGCATACAACAAGGGATGGGGAGCCGGCGGTTATTCTTACCCCATTCAGGCTGTGCGTTTCGGCAAGGACCTCACCATACTCGGGTTGAGTGATGAAGTGGTGGTAGACTATTCGCTGAACAACAAGAAAAAGTATGCACATGAAAACTTGTTCGTGGCCGGCTATTGCAATCAAGTCAACTGCTACATCCCCAATAAAAGGATATTGAATGAAGGCGGATACGAGGCGGATGACAGCATGATCTATTACGGACAGCCCGGACGTTTTGAAGATGATGTTGAAGACCGCATCATGAAGAAGATCGGCGAGGTCATGAAACAGGTAGGGGCATTGGCCGGCCGTTGATCAAAGGATCGAAATCATGAACGATCCTTGACCAAATGCTTATGCAGATGAAAAGATTCGAAGGGGTTTTGCTGGCTTTTCTCGCATCCACTTTCTGGGGCGTATCTGGAGTTTGCGTCCAATTCCTGGTCCAGCACAGGGGCATCTCCATCGAGTGGCTGGTCACGATGCGGCTTTTAAGCTCAGGGATACTGCTGTTGTCGATCACCGCTATGAGGGGCAATGACCTCTGGTCGATCTGGAGGAACAGAAACTCCGTGATCAAGATGCTGATCTTCGGGACCATTGGCATTCTAGGTGTGCAATACACTTTTTTTGCGGCGATCAAATTTTCGAATGCTGCCACAGCAACGATCCTGCAGTATCTCGGCCCAGTGCTGATCTTCGGATATCTTGCCATACAACATAAAAAAGCACCCAGACCATTGGAATGGATATCGGTGATGCTGTCCCTGATCGGGATCTTCCTGTTGGTCACACATGGTGACCCCGGCAATCTCCATATTTCCGGCCAGGCGATGTTCTGGGGAATACTATCTGCATTCACTCTGGCTTTGTACACCTTACAGCCTTTGTCCCTGATGGTGAAGTATGATACTTCAGTCATCCTCGGATGGGGTTTCTTGATCGGCGGATTGTTTCTCTCCTTATTGTTCCCCCCATGGCATGTCACGGGAATCTGGGATCTTGCCACTGTGGCGAATACGTCATACATCATCATATTCGGAACCTTGCTGGCTTTCTATTTTTATATGAAGGCCGTGAAGATGGTCGGAGCCAAAGTTGCCAGTCTGATCGCCACCGTCGAACCTTTAGCGGCTACGGTAGTGGGCATATACTGGCTGCACATCCATTTTGATGGGATGGATTGGCTGGCCTGCGCCTGCATCATGACATCCATCATCTGCATCAGTTCAGTACCCCGCCGGAAGAACATCGAAACTTCCTGACTCATTTTTCCAGAGCCATCACAACAGTGATTTTAAAAGCACCATCAATCGGGCCCATGCATCTTAAAACATTTTATATATTCAGGCATATGCACTTGAGAATTTTCATAGCCGCAGCATGGTCCGTATTCCTTGGATGCGCCAGCAGCAGGACAACAACGACGGTGAGTGATAAAACCATGAACACTGTATATGAAACTGTGAAAACCCCTTTCAAATATGGAGTGGTCTTCAGTCATCCTGATACTTCGAAGATGATGGACAGTCCTTCCATTTTCAGATGGAAGGGTCGTTGGTACATGAGTTACATAGTCTTCGATGGTAGAGGTTACGAGACCTGGATCGCCATGAGCAAGGACCTGCTGCATTGGGAAAGTAAAGGCCGCATTCTCTCTTTCACGAAAGCTGGATGGGATTCAGATCAGAAAGCCGGATATCTTTCTCTTCTGGATATACGATGGGGCGGTAGCTACAAGCCCGCTGCTTTCCGGGACGAATACTGGCTCTCCTACCTTGGCGGGTCGGCCTCCGGTTACGAAGCAGGAAGATTAGGCGTGGGCGTCGCCCATAATCAAGAGCCTTCAATGGCAATGGAATGGAAGAGGAGACCCGAGGCCGTGCTTTCGGCAAAGGACAAGGATGCACGGTGGTTCGAAAATCAGACCATATTCAAAAGCATGGTCATCCGGGATAAAAAGAAATTCACAGGAGAACCATTCGTCATGTTCTACAATGCGCGCGGTGATACTGCCCATTATGAAAGCATCGGCATGGCCACCTCTTCGGACATGGAGCATTGGCATCGTTTCGGCAAAGACCCTGTCATCAGCAGGCATCAGGAAGGATCCATCTGCGGTGATGCACAGATCACCAAGATCGGCAAACTGTTTGTGATGTTCTACTTTGGCGCATTCTGGAACGGCAGTGAGCATGCCTTCGACCGATTCGCCTGTTCATACGATCTGGCACAGTGGACAGAATGGAAAGGCGAAGATCTGGTGCGTCCATCCGAACCCTACGATGCCATCTATGCCCACAAGCCATTCGTCATCCGCTGGAAAGGCGTCGTCCATCATTTTTACACTGCGGTGGGGAACAAGGGGCGGGTGATCGCATTAGCCACATCAAGCCCCTTGTGAGAGAACGTTCTTACCCCCCTGGAATGCTCGGCTATAGATAATCGTTAGGATCGATCTGCTCGAAGGTCCTGCCATACAACCCCATGAGTTCCCCCTTCGCGATGACGTGCCCCCGCATGGCTTTCTCCAAAGTGGTGCGGTCCGAGCCGGATTTCAAACCCAATCGACCATCCAATGCATAAACCCGAAAAGTATACCGGTGAATACCCCGGGGAGGACAAGGCCCGCAGTATTCCGTCTTCCCGAAATCATTCAACCCATCGATACCTCCCGAAAAATCCTCGGAAATATCATTCCGCACGGGGATGTCCCATTTCAGCCAATGCACCCAGGAACGGATGGGCGCATCCGAATCCTCTGCAATGATGGCCAAACTTCGGGTCCCGAATGGAATACCTTCAACATGCAGGGATGGACTCAAATTCATTCCATCACAGGTATATCGCCTGGGGATGGAACTATTCATCTCAAATGAACCACTGGTGATCCTGAGCAACAAAGTCTCATAGATCTGTTTTTTTTCGGTAGGAAGTTGACTGACCAACATGGTATGGAGTTTTTATTCGTGAATGGTAATTGAATGTACTTTCCCGGAGTCACGGAAATCATGATATTGATCAGGGTAAGCCACAATCTTCAATTCCCGGAGATTTTTTGACCCTCCCATGACTTTTCCATTAAAGGCAGATGTATACGGATCAGCATAATCCCTTGAAGTTTATACCGGCAATCCCATTTCAGTCCGTTCCCTGCTTTTAACCAAACAAGTTCCAGATGGAAGGATGGGATAATGACAAAATTTGAGATATATTGCCATATACCCTTATGGGGATCAACCCTTGCATATGAAGTTCCGCGCAAAACCGGGGCACATTTTGTCCCTTTTTCTGGGCATCATCGTTTTAATTCTGGCCTGCGATCGAAAAGGGGCGGGCTCCTATGCGAGCGCACCCCTGCCGGATTCGGTTAGCTATAATTTCGATATCCGCCCCATCCTTTCAGACAAATGCCTGGCCTGCCATGGTCCTGATGCCAACAAACGCAAGGCAGGTTTACGAATGGATATCGCTGAAAGTGCCTATAGTGCTCTGAAGGAAGATCCTGATGCCCATGCGATTGTTGCGGGTAAACCAGAGTTGTCCGCTGCCTACCTGCGCATCTCCTCAAAAGACACTTCTTTGCTGATGCCGCCACCTGCATCAAACCTCACGTTGAACCAGCGCGAGATAGAACTGATCAAAAAATGGATCGCTCAGGGTGCTAAATACGAAAGGCATTGGGCATTCACCCCTCCCAAGAAGACATCCCTTCCAGCGGTTTCGGACAAGAAATGGCCACGCAACGAGATCGACTATTTCATACTTGCCAAGCAGGAACAGAAAGGGCTCGCCCCGAATGAGGAGGCTGACAAGGAAAGGTTGCTCAAACGTGTTGCCCTCGACCTGACCGGATTGCCCCCCTCCTTGAACATGATGGATGCCTTTCTCGCGGATAAAAGTCCAGATGCCTATGAAAAGGTGGTGGATGAACTGATGGCATCGCCTGCCTACGGTGAAAAAATGGCCTTGCAATGGCTGGACCTCGCCCGCTATGCCGACTCCCACGGATTCCAGGATGATGGCTACCGCACCCAATGGCCCTGGCGGGACTGGGTCATTCATGCCTTCAACGGGAACATGCATTACAACCAGTTCGTGACCTGGCAACTTGCAGGCGACCTCCTCCCCAACGCATCCATGGAACAGCTTCTGGCAACGGGATTCAACAGGAACCACAAGATCACGGAGGAAGGTGGTGTGATCCCGGAGGAATACCGGGTGGCTTATGTCATGGACAGAAATGACCTGTTCGGCAAGGGAATTCTCGGTGTCACCCTGGAATGTGCAAGGTGCCACGATCATAAATACGATCCGTTCTCGCAAAAGGAATACTATCAGATGTATGCTTTTTTCAACAGCGTAAAAGAGGTGGGCATCGAGTCAGTGATCGGGGGGCCGGAGACCTATGCCAAAAAACCGCTCATGGAGATCAGCAACGACGATGTCAAAAAGTCCCTGCCCTTCATCAACAAGCAGGACAGCGGCAAATTGATCGTTTCCGTGATGGGCGACCTCGATACGATTCGCCGGACACATATCCTGAAACGGGGGGTCTATGATGCACCGGGCGAAGAGGTGCAGCCAGGTACCCCCCATTCCATAATGCCTTTCCCTGACGCCTACCCGAAGAACAGACTGGGTCTCGCCCAATGGCTTTTCGACACCCAGAATCCACTTTCGGCACGTGTGTATGTGAATGACCTCTGGCAGGAATTCTTCGGAAGGGGCATCGTGAAAACTGCAGGTGATTTTGGCATGCAGGGAGAACTACCCTCACACCCCGCGCTGCTGGACTGGCTCGCCGTGGATTTCAAGGAACACGACTGGGACATCAAAAGATTGGTCAAGAAGATGGTGACCTCAGCCACTTACCGGCAATCCGCCATCGTGACCAAAGAAAAATTGGCCGTGGATCCCGATAACATTTTATTGGCCCGTGGACCGCGGTACCGCATTCATGCAGAATGGGTCAGAGATCTTGTGCTTGCCAGTAGCGGATTGCTCAACCCGACCATAGGCGGACCCAGTGTGAAACCTTATCAGCCAGCAGGATTGTGGGAGGGGGCGACATCAGGACGTGGCCTGCTCTCCATCTACACGCAGGACCATGGTGCCGCACTATACAGACGGGGCATCTACACCCTGATCAAAAGAACCGTCCCGCCGGCATCCATGGCCATCTTCGACGCGAGTAACAGAGACCTCTGTGAAGTGCGCCGACTACGGACCAACACCCCACTACAAGCACTCGTGATGCTCAACGATCCGACGGTGCTGGAAGCCTCCCGCGTTCTCGCTGCAAAATTATTGTCCGAGCCATCCGACACCAAGGATAAGATCATCAAGGCGTTCAGATCCATCGTATGCCGGAAACCCCTTGAGAAGGAAGTTTCCATTCTCACCGGATATTTCAACGATCAAATGAAAAGTATCGACCCGGCAACGGCGCATAAAATACTTTCAGTAGGCGAATACCCGATCCCCAAAGGGATGGATGAGAGCCAACTGGCGGCGATGATGAGGGTGGTCACAACGATCTATAATATGGAGGAATCCATAACCAAATCATGACGAATTACAACCATTAAAAATACCCATATGGACAAAGAGATCGTGGAACATGGTTTCAGCTGGAACAGAAGACGGTTCCTGTCCGCCATGGGGATCGGCATAGGTGGGATGGCTTTGGGTTCCTTGTTGATGCCCGACCTTTTTGACGGCAATGGCTTGGAAGCTGGATCAGCTCCGGGCATACCACACTTCGCACCGAAGGCTAAACGGGTCATCTATCTTTTCCAGAACGGCGCACCATCACAACAGGAACTGTTCGACTACAAACCCAAACTGAGGGAGATGACAGGGAAGGAGATCCCCCCATCAGTCAGGGGCACGCAGCGCCTCACTGGCATGACAGCGGGCCAGTCTTCATTTCCACTCGTGGGCTCATTTGTCGACTTCAAGCAATATGGGAATTCACGAGCCTGGATCAGCGACCTATTGCCTTATACTGCGAAGATCGCGGACGACCTCTGCATCATCAAGACCATGTACACGGAGGCGATCAACCACGACCCCGCACTCACTTTCATTCAAACAGGATCGCAACAGGGCAACAGGCCGAGCATGGGTTCCTGGCTCAGTTACGGTCTGGGCAATGAGAACAAGAACCTCCCTGCTTTCACCGTGCTGCTGTCACGTGGCATCGGCAATGGGCAAGGTGTATACTCAAAATTATGGTCCAACGGCTTCCTCGATTCCGTACACCAAGGGGTGCAGTTCAGCAAAGGCGAGGATCCCGTGTTGTACCTGAGGGATCAGGATGGCATGAGCAGAAAGGACCGCCGCGAGATGCTGGACCATGTCTCTGAGTTGAATGAACTATCCTATACCGAGTTCGGCGACCCCGAGATCGCGACAAGGATCAAGCAATATGAGATGGCCTATCGTATGCAATCCGCCATACCCGAAGTGATGGATATCTCGAAAGAGCCGGATGATATCGTGAAGTTGTATGGACCGGACTGCCTGGTGCCCGGAACTTTCGCCGCCAACTGCCTGCTCGCACGAAAACTTTCTGAAAACGGCGTTCGCTTCGTGCAACTTTATCATCAAGGATGGGATCAGCATGGCAACCTGCCCTTCGAGATCGCAAAACAGGCGAAAGACGTGGATCAGGCATCCGCCGCCCTCGTGACCGACCTGAAACAACGCGGTCTGTTGGATGAGACTCTGGTCATATGGGGTGGCGAGTTTGGAAGAACCAGCTATACACAAGGAACACTCACTAAAGAAAATTATGGTCGCGACCACCATCCACGCTGCTTCTCCATCTGGATGGCCGGCGGTGGCATTAAACCCGGTATGGTCTACGGCGAAACGGACGAACTGGGATATAATATCGCGCAAGATCCCGTACACGTGCACGACTTCCAGGCAACCGTACTCAATCAACTTGGACTAGACCACGAAAAACTAACTTTCAAACATCTTGGTCGCAGATACCGACTCACCGATGTGTCAGGTAAGGTCGTAAAGGGCATCATTGCCTGATGAACGTTACAAGCATCTATCATTGAAGAAGAACAGAACCATATTGTACGCTGAACAGGCGCTGCTCATCCTGAATTTGGTCATCGCTTTCCTGTTGTTGTTCGAGGATAAGCTGGTCATCCCTTACTGGTTGCAACCACTTGGCAGAGCGCATCCCTTGCTCCTGCACTTCCCGATCGCCTTCCTCACCCTCGCCATGATCGCCGGAGTGGTCAGGTTCGGAAGAACGGGTGACAAAACGGTAGTATTCAGTTTAGCGGAACAAGGTTTCCTGCTTGCAGGCACCTTGCTCACAGGGATAACCCTGATCATGGGCTTGTTCCTTTCCCGGGAAGGCAGTTATTCCGGCGAGGCTCTGATCTGGCACAAATGGGCGGGAGTCATCGTTTTTTTTCTGGCCTCCGCCATTTATGTGCTGGCATTTCGAAACTGGTTCAAGGCACCTGCCGCATGGGCAAGCGCCCTATTGATGATCGCTGGGCTGCTCGCAACAGGTCATTATGGAGCGAACCTGTCCCATGGTGAAGACTTTCTCATGGAACCCATCCTCTCACACAAACCTGCACGTGTCGTTCCCATCGAACAGGCTGTCGTATTCGCAGACGTTATTCAACCCATACTGGCGAATAAATGCTCCGGATGCCACAACACGAATAAATTGAAAGGTGAACTGGTGCTAGGAGATTCTGTTTCCCTCCGCAAGGGTGGCAAATCAGGCAAGTTATTCGTGCCTGGAGATGCCGATATGAGCCTGATGATGCAGCGACTGCATCTTTCCATGGACGACGAAAAACACATGCCTCCTTCCGGAAAACCGCAACTTACTCGGGAAGAGATCGGTCTGCTGGCACTTTGGATCCGTTACGATGCCAACTTCCATGTGAAGGTGACCGAACTCGGTTTGGACGACAGCCTGAGAACACTGGCCACCGCCTGGCTGAAACCCGTTTCGAATGAACCATTCGGTTTCGCCGCAGCAGATGCAAAGGCAATCCGAGAACTGAACACGGATTATCGAACCATCATGCCCATCGCCAAAAAATCCCCGGCCCTCGAAGTGAACATATATAACCGAAATGCATACTCGAAGAAACAACTGGAGGAAATGAGCGGGATCAGGGATCAGGTCATCTCGCTCAACTTGAATAAAATGCCCGTGAAAGATGATGACCTCGTCAGCGTAAGTCAGTTCAAAAATCTGCGCCGGCTCGACCTGAATTTCAGCGACGTAACGGACAAGGGTCTTAGTTCGATCAAATCCCTGAAAAACCTCCAAACACTTTCTGTTTCCGGAACAGATATCACTTATTCTGGGTTGTCGAACATTCTTTCTGAATTAAAGAGTCTTCGCACTGTTACCATCTGGCAGACCAGCATCAAACCATCCGATCTGGAAAACCTCAGAAAAGATAATAAAGCCATAAGCTTCAACGAAGGTTTCCGTGATGATGGTAACAGTCCCCTCAAACTGAATCCCCCGCAGATCTCCAACCCGACCACCGTATTCTCCCAGGACATCCCCGTCCAATTGAGGCATCCCGTGCGTGGTGTGCAGATCAGATTCACCACAGATGGAAAGGATCCCGACAGCATACATTCACCCCTATTCGATGGAAAGACAACCATTGATAAAACCACCACCGTGAAAGCGAAGGCCTACAAGGATGGATGGTATTCCAGTGATATCGCCAGTTTCGATTACCTGAGGAACACTTATGTCCCTGACAGTGTAAGATTGTTATTGCCTTTGAACAGCGTACATCAGGCTGAAGGAGCCTATACCTTTTTCAACAGGAAACTTGGAGCCATCGGGGCCAATAATCCTGCCTGGGCCAATTTCTGGGCTGGTGTGAGAAACAACGATCTTGTCCTCGTTTCCCTGTTCAACAAACCCATTTCACTCAGTTCCGTTGGACTGCATTACATGCTCGAGGAAAAAACCGGAGTATACCCACCACAACTCGTGGAAGTATGGGGTGGGGAAAATGAAAAGCAGGCTCGCCTGCTGCTGACCATGAAACCTTCCATGCCAAAAAAAGACGGCGATCCCACCTTGAAGATCCTGGTCGGATCATTCAAAACTCAAAATGTCTCCTATTTAAGAATCTTGGCCAGACCTTATAAAGTCAAGAAGGACCAGCACCTGTTGCTTGTCGATGAGATGCTGCTGAATTGATCCATCCTTTGATCACGAACATACTCTCTTACTGCTCACATGATTTCATCAGACCATTCCCATGAAAAACAATATCCCGGAGTCATTAATTCCTTCGCAATAACCAGATCTCTGAAACCTGCACTCCTTGTTCGCCTTCAGGGCAACTGAAGGTCAGCGTGAGTTGGCCGTCCTTCACGGATCCATCGGGCAAGTCGAAAGTGTACAGTGGCTGTTCCCCTGTCTGTAACACATCATGTACGAGTTTGCCATTAGCAGTGAGTTTGATCCGTGAACGGAATCTGCCCGTGTAAGCGATACGTATCCGATAAAGCCCGTTTGGATCGAGTTTTTTGAAGTGGATCTGCAGCGGCTGCTCGTACAGTGTACCAACCTGTGTCATCCAGGCCTTGGGCACGATCTGCCCTCCAAAACCCTGCGGACGGATCTCATGTACCCATTCATCCTCCTTGGTGCCAACACCGAAATTGACGAGGGGGGATAGAAGTCCACCCGGGTCCTTTTCCCAGCCAGCTCCGGGCAATACGAACGGCTTGGAGGATGGGGTACCGAAATGTATGTAAAGCCCTCCCTTACCCGCATCTGTCCGATGCAAAAGAGAATCGATACCCTTCAACCTTTTTCCCTCCTCGCCAATCTTGGCGATGCGATCGAGCTGACCGATCATCCAAGGCGCATCATTCAGTGGTACGTCTATGTTGTCGATGAAATTACCCCTTCCTTCTGCGGCACCATGTTTCTGGATCGTCAACTGAGCACCTATGCTGGAATAAAGCGAATCGGCCAGGTCAATGCATCTTTTCCTATAGTTATCCGATGTATCTGGAATCATACCTTCCCGCAGGATTTTATTGGCGCCGTCCATGCTCCATAGTGAACCCTTTCGGCCTGCTTGTTCCAAAATGGAATAAGCCTGTTTTTCGATGGCGAGCTCGCGTTTAAGCCTCTTCTGAATGAAAGCATCATAGTATGCGCGTAAGAGAAACATCTGGAAACGGAAATTCCGATTCGTGTCCTGTCCTACTTCTTTTTCAAAATCGGTGAACACCTTCAATGTCTCTTGCACTTGAGTATTCTCGGCAAGAGGCCCACGGAAGTTCCGTTCAAGACCAAGGATGCCTTCCATCAACATGTGAGCCTGATCGGGGCCAATGAAAAAGCGGGCATAATCCTGCAAGGTTTCTTCAACGGCGGTCTGCTCATTCCAATCCTGACCACTCCAGATGAATTTATTGACATCATCATTGGTGCCTTCCGAATAGCTGATGCTTCCCGAGGCGAATGGTGCAAACTGGTTATGGATATGTTTCTCATCACGTGGACGGGGGTTGATGCATTCGCGGCCCAGGGTCATGGCATAAGCAAGGTCCCAATCGGGTACGGGATACTGTGAGCTCAAGCTATGAGTGATATCGGGATAGATGCGGATGGGTATCGAGGGATCCACCCGGGCACGTATCTCTGAAATGGGAGTCTTGATCCACGGGCCGAAAACCACACCACCCAACCAGGGATATTTCCGGTTGATGTGCATATAAAAATCATCCATCCACTTTCTGGTGGGTCGGAAAACCTGTGGGGACACCCAGATCTTCGCTTGCGGATGGAAGCGGTGCAGGACGGTTGCTTCTTTTTCCAGCCAAGAGAACAAATGATCCGGATCTAGTTCTCCCGGATCACCTCCAGGAACGAAAACCGCATCCAATTTCGTCACCGCAGCAAAAACGGATTCCCTTTCCTTTAATTCTTCCCGGACGGTGGCTGGATCATCATAATCGATACCCATATTGGGATACCACATCCAAACATCCAACCCGTAAGACGCACCAATACGTGACTGTTCTGCGATCATCTGCATGGGAGGAAGTGTCATATGCCTGCTGGTCGGATCATCGTCGGTACGCGGAGGGACAATTTCAATGCTATTGGCACCGAACAGGGCCAATTCACGGATATACTGATCGAAGCGACCGACCGTGAACGCATCATATGCATTGGTCTTTGGACGATATCCCAATTGGTGACCCCGAATGGCGTATTGTGGCGTGGTGGAAATGGAGATGGAGTTGGGCACATCCATTTTACCTGCGCGGAATTCAGATTTTCTGAGCAACCAACCCACACCATAAAGAATACTTCGTGGATCCCGTCCGGCGATGATGATCGATTTTGTCTGGGAAGAAAAAAATATCCTGAACCCATCCTTTCCAGTAGGTGGCATTTTCTCTAATGCTTTTTGAATCGATTCAGGAAGTAGAGGGGTGTTTCTTTCTGTGAGGAGAATGATGTAAGGTCCATCTCCTTCAGCTATGTTCTCAACCAAAGAAAGATCCAGACCCGTTCGCTTGTTCACCTCTTCCCGGAGCACTTTCACCGGAATGGTCAAGGATATCTTGTCTGACTGAAAGCAGACCACCGAAGCCCGGGAGAAATCAGTGGTTTGGGTGAAAGATCGATAAGGACAGAGCAGAATACAAAGCAATAGGCCGCGGTAAAGGAACAAGGCTCTTTCCATGTGGGTTCATTGATTGATCGATCATCCAAAAGTAGTGATCTGTCTGAATTGCCCATAGAAAACCAAGATGAAAAGATGATCAGAAGAGGGCGGGATCATCTGATGAACGTTCAATTTTCATATCGGCATAAAAGAACGGCAGAGTGTTGAACAGTACTTCATTTTTTTGGAATGGGAATCTAAAGATTTTAATAGCCGCCATGAGCATGTTCGGTAATTCAAAACTGCTACAGGAAACACTATTGAATACCACAAGGTGGGGGTTGGATCAGTTACCTGATCGGACCCATTTTGTGTACAAGCTGATTTTATTTTTTGCCTGAAAGGATTCCTGATTGCGAGAGGGTATCACAAAGTATTGATCATCTCCACTTCTTCTTCCATTACATCTTCCCTGCTTGAATCCCTGACGATCTTCCTATTGCCAAATGTGTAGGTGAGTAGGGCTATGGTTGAGGTGCAGAGCATGGCGATGCACATCGGCAGGGAACTATGGTTCTGAAAAAAACCTACCAATGAAGATACCAATGCGCCGATGCCCATCTGTACAGAGCCCATCAGAGCAGATGCCGTACCCGCACTATGTCCGAATGGCGCCAAGGATAAAGCCGATGCGTTCGGAAAGATGAATCCCTGTGCGCAAAGGAAAACGAAGATGAACAGCAGGGTAAGGATGAAGCTGTCCCTACCAGAGATCGACAGGAATGCCAGGGATGCACCCGCGAATGCCTGAAAGACCAGCGCGACCTTGATGATCTTTGCATGGTCATGCTTCCCCAATGCCAGATTATTCAATTGACTTGCTCCAATCAATCCAGCTGCCAGTCCTGCGAATATCCAGCCATAGACCTTGCCGCTCACCTGGTGAACTTCCATGAATACCTGCGGCGATCCGGTGATGTAAGCATACATTCCGGCATTGGCGATGGCACCGGTCAGGGCAAAGGTCAGGAACTGGGAATGGCCCAATACTTCTTTGAAATTGGACAGGATATGCCGGGGCGCAAGCGAAAATCCTGGATCTGAAGGCTTGCTGTCTTTCAAATAGAAGATGACAGACAGCAGCAGTATGATATCCAGTATCACCAAGGTGACAAAAACGAAACGCCATCCCAGTGTCGCCGATACGTATCCCCCGAGTGTAGGTGCGATGATGGGTGATACCGCCACGACCAGCATGATGGAAGAGAATACCCGGGCGATATCTTTCAATTCAAACACATCTCGGATGATGGCACGAGCCGTCACCATTCCGGCGCATCCGCCCAATGCCTGCAACAAGCGCAGCACAATCAAAGCCTCCACTGAACTGGACAGTGCACATCCCAATGAAGCGAGCATGTAAATGCAAAGACCAATGAGCAGGGGTTTCTTCCTGCCGTAACGTTCCAGCAATGGACCATAAATCAACTGTCCGATGGAGATGCCCAGAAAAAAGCTCGACAAAGACAACATGACCCGCGAAACAGAGGTTCCCAGATTTCCGGCAATATCCGGGAATGCAGGAAGATACATGTCGATGGAAAAAGGGCCGATTGCGGAAAGCATTCCCAAGATGAGAATAAGTCGAAACTTTTTTGAGGCTGGGTCGTTTTTCAATCAGGAAGATGATTAGGGGATGGCGGGGAATAGAGCGCAAAAATACCGGAAAATAGCCTGAAAAGGGAGTTGATCAGGAAGTCTTGGTGGATTTTCTTCCGAAAAACATGCCAGTCTACAAATGAATGAATTAAGAAGTTGACTAATTCACTGGAGAACCCATTCCGTTACCATTCGATTCAAGCAGTTCACAAAAAACAGATCCCCCCAGATGTTCAGATACCAGCGGCAATGTATTTTACAGTCCGTTTCTTGTGCCAGTTGTGAAAAGGTAAGTCGATCGACTATACGCGGCATTACTTCTACAACCACTTCCTGAGATCAAAAGGAAAGTCAATTTTTCCTCTACATATAATAAGAAGATCATGTCTCGTAAATCACCACGCAATTCCTTTCTGAAAACGGTCCAAAAAGCTTTTTCACTTTCCTTGGAGTCTGAACGCAGGCAAATGCCCATCCGGGAAATGATCGACCAGGAGCGTGAGAGATCGTATTCGAGGAGGAAAATGTTGGGAGATCTGGGAAAGGCGGGGATCGCAGTGGCAAGCGCCGGCATCTTGGATTCCTGCAACAAAGCGAGTGGCTGGATGGGAACCAGAATCGAGATACCCGGAGCAGCAAATGGGACCAACATAGCCTCCCAACCTACCATTGCGATCGTTGGTGCTGGGATGGCAGGCCTCAATTGCGCATACCAACTTTCCAGATCAGGGTATACCTCCACTATTTATGAAGCATCAACGCGCAGCGGTGGTCGTATATATACCAAATCGAACATAGTTGGAAATGGTATATACGGGGAATTGGGTGGGGAATTCATCGATTCCAACCATACCGACATGATCAATCTTTGCAAAGAATTCAACCTACCCCTTCTTGATACTGAATCACCAACCGAAGCGGTCCTTTTCCGGGATGACTTCTTCGTCGATGGTGTTTTTTATACAGAAAGTCAGATCATACAAGCATTCCATCCCTATTCAGACAGGATCATTGCCGATGTGCGTTCCTTACCGAATGTGATCAACTATAGCCAAAGCAATGCAGCCGCTTTGAAATTCGATCAAATGAGCATCAGCAGCTATTTTGATTCCATAGGCATGAGCGGCTGGATACGTGCGGGTCTGGAGGTTGCCTATCTGACCGAATACGGAAGGGAAGTGAATGAACAGACGGCGATCAATTTTCTCTACTTATTCAATCCCAATACGAATAAGGGATTCCAGATATTCGGGGTCAGTGATGAGCGTTACAAGATCGCCGGGGGAAGCCAAATGCTGACCGATGCCCTGACCCGAAAACTATCGAAAAACATCGTTTTTAACTACACCCTGGTCCAGCTCGATTCCTTGTCCAATGGACAAGGATATAAGCTTTCTTTCCGGGATGCTAATAATACGGTCTCACAAATACAAGCGAACATCGTTGTTATGACCTTGCCTTTCAGCATTCTGCGAAATGTCAAGATCAATGTGCCTTTCCCTGCGGTCAAGACAAAATGCATACAGGAGCTCGGATATGGCAGCAATTCCAAATTGTTCATGGGCTTCACCTCCAGGGTATGGAGGAATTTCAATAACTCAGGGTACATATTCACCAATGGTGCCGTACAAAATGGTTATGATGGAAGTGACCTTCAACCAGGGACTGCGGGTTGTTACACCATTTTGCAAGGTGGTAAACTCGGGCTGGAACTCAGCAAAAACACTCCTGAATACTGGGCAACGAAGCAGTTCCTTCCTTTGCTCGATTCTCCCGGCTTATGGCCAGGTTCATCCAATGCTTACATCCCTAATTCAGCGAAGCGCATGCTTTGGCCCACGAACCCGTATGCTTTGGGCAGTTATGCTTGCTGGACAGTTGGCCAGACCACGAGCATAGTAGGTGCCGAGATTGAGCCGGTAGGAAATATTTATTTCGCCGGAGAACATTGTGCATTCGATTTTCAGGGATACATGAATGGTTCTGCACAAACGGGAAGGCTGGCAGCGACAAGTGTTCAGTCGGCGATCAAATCAAAATGATTCCGGACCCTGGTAATTTTCACATGAACACGCTCCTGCACTAAAACTTGTTCTGTGCTTCAGTTGATTTCCCTGAATCAGTCTCCTACAAGAATGAATAAAATGTATTTAACCCTATGTAAATGAATATGTTAGTTGGCCTTACAGATGGTCTTTCGTATCCAAAGATTTTCCACCAGAAGTTAATCCTTGTCCATATATTTAACTGAACCGAAGCTATCCCCTATCATGATAAAATCATTCAAAAGGAAGCTGTACATTCTATTGGATCCGACCGAAGGAGACACCAGGCTTGATTACATTTTGAATCTGGCGGTGGTCAGTCTGATTATCGTTAACACCCTTGCGGTCATACTGGAGACGGTTCAGGAGATCTATCTGCCCAATCAAAAGATCTTCAGGGATCTGGAAGTATTTTCAGTTTACTTTTTTTTGATCGAATTCCTGCTGCGTCTTTGGACCATCACAGAGAACAAAATGTATAAAGACCCGATCCGGGGCCGCATAAGATTTATATTCAGCGTAGGCTCACTTATAGACATCTTCACCATCCTGCCCTTTTTCCTGCCACTGCTCCTGAAAGTGGACCTGAGATTCCTGCGGATGCTACGATTGGTCCGGTTCCTGCGTTTCTTCAAGTTGGAGCGTTACCTGAATGCTACGGCGATCCTCAAAAGAGTTTTCAAGGCAAAAAAAGAGGAATTGACCCTGAGTCTGATCATACTGATATTCCTCGTGATCTTCGCCTCCAGCCTGATGTACTTCTTTGAAAACAGTGCACAGCCCGATAAATTTTCGAGTATACCGGGCACCATGTGGTGGAGCGTGGCCACGCTGACCACGGTCGGTTATGGAGACGTTTACCCCATCACCGGAATGGGAAAGTTGTTGACCGCGGTGATTTCCGTATTGGGCATCGGGATGTTCGCATTACCGACAGGAATACTGGCGTCTGGCTTTGCAGAAGAATTCAATAGGAGAAAAAAGGTGAAACCCACTTGTCCCCATTGCGGCAAGGAAATTTAAGGATAAGTAAATTGATTTCAATAAGCCTATTTACTCATAGTTTTACATATTGACCACTCTTTCTCGAATACACATTGAATATTGATCGGTCCTCTGCTGCACATTCTAAATGCATTTCATTCATTCCTTAAATCACTTAAACATGAAATTTCAGTATGGTGTGTTCCTATCGATGTTCTTTATTTTGGTGTCTTGTGACCAGAAAGAGAGCTCTAAACAACAAGTAGCACAAAATGTGGTTGTAGCATCAGCTACAAATTATGGGGGTTTTGACAGTCCTGAAAAATGGGGTGAACATCTGGTCACCGTAAGCGGTTGTCATGATTGTCACTCACCGAAAAAGGTCACTGCAAATGGTGTTGAATTCGACAGTAGCAGGTTATTATCGGGTCACCCTTCGGAAATGCCACCGCCACAGGCAGACCGTAAATTCATTGAAAAGAATAATTATATTTTGACAAGCGATCTTACGGCTTGGTTAGGGCCTTGGGGGGTATCTTTTGCGGCCAATCTCACTGCTGACGAAACGGGGACCGGCAACTGGAAAGAAGAACAATTCATGAACGCGATCAGGAAGGGTTATTCTAAAGGGCTCCCAGGCTTGAGACCTTTACTGGACCCCATGCCCTGGAAAATTTACCGGAATATGACCGATCCTGAATTGAAAGCCATTTTTGCATATTTGAAAACGACCAAACCGATTCATAATATCGTCCCGCAACCCATACCACCGGTCATCGCATCCACTCGGAGTTGAATTTGCACGTGGAAACATGAAATTATTAATGCTGGCAAATATTTGTTCGAGAAATTCGTAAACTCAAGATTAGGCTCTAACCAACCCATGAATAACTTGGTTAACAGCGGAATAAATATCCAGAAAATGCTCGCGAGGGGTATCTGGTGCATCCTGAACTAAACTGGTTTTCTTCACCATTCTGCCAAAGACAGTCCAATTCCAATTGTCGTTTGGCGATGGTTATAGTCAATCATGCTTTCACCGTAGCCGTTGAAAATCTGCAGATGGCCTTTCAGGTTGCCGCGTATCGGCATGGCCCAGTCTATTTGGGCGGATCCATGATTCGCATCTCCGAGGCGCAAGGAATGCCTACCAGTGAAACTAAACTGATTGCCTTTATAATTATATGAAACCACCAAATCACCCCTCCCGATATAATTCTCTATACCAGGATTGTCATCTACAGCATCGGGTTCCTGGATACGGAACCATGGTCTGGCTACAACCATCCAATTCCCTTTTTCCCATCCAAATTGAAAAATGACTCTGTTCCAACTACGGGAAAGAGGTTGTGCACGACCATTTGATTGATGAGCAACACCAACGCCCATCATACGAGCCTCCCCGCCCAATAAGCGAAATGGTGTAGGAAACACCAGCATGAACTCCGGCTCATAATTGGTTTCACGGAACGGGCGCGAAATTTCGCCATTATACAGTTGCCATCGTGAGGTCTGGGTGTATGCGGCCCAGAGATCCCCATATCCCCAGAAAATCCCCTGAAAGACCTTCGTCTTGAAACTGAGTTGGAATTTCAACTCCGCAGCATCCAGGTTGAGGGTATCGTGTACTGTGTTGTTCGGATTTCCGCTCCCGGGCATGATATTCCTGTTGGATGTCCAGTTCACCGGCAATATATAGACGGGTTTATATACCGTAAAAAAGAATGTCCCATTCCTATGGTTATCATCAAGTTCCCATCTTGCTCTGAGGCCACCGGTGTCCGTCTGTATGAATAGCGGCCTTTTCTGGGCAATGACATTCATGGATGTCAACAGGATAGCTACGAAGATCAAGGCTGATCTGATTACAGTTATCATGAGCGATCGGTATGTTTATTCAAAACTAAAATGCTTAAACACGATTATTTAGAGCAGTTTGTACAGAATGGGCATATATGAACACGATAAAGTCTCGATTTCGTGTGCTCATTTATAATTCAAAAAGCTTTTTGCTGTACATCTGGAACTTTAAGCACGGAAACCGCCGGTTAGAATACCTGTTCTCAAAATTGAACATTCTGGGGAGTCATCGTGTCGCGCTTAGTTTATTAATAACTATCCACTCATAATTATTGATCATGGGCAAAATCCCCCAATGCAATTTACAAACGGTCACTGTTGGTAATACGAAGGCGGCTAGAATGTGGTTTAAAAGGGTTTCAAATCTAGATAGGACATCGACTAATTAATGATCAGGAATGAAATCAGGGCAACCTTATAGGATGGAATTTTTATGAACTCAACTTTATAAAAAGAGATCAGACTAAGATTCCATGTCCGTCTTTGCGGAGAAGATCCATCGAGTCATCTTTCCGAACTTAAATGAGTTGGAAAAACCCTCTTTGATTACTCCATATCAAACCCTTGTACAACTAAAGAGAATGCGGCATAAAACGTGATCGAAAATTATATTTAACTTTTGTCAGCCAGCTTGATCGACGAATTCGTATTCGGACGCTCCATGCTGGAAACTATCGATGTGTTTACTTGGAATTGATTTTTCCAGAAATTAAGTCCAATTTTGACCAGACCCATTAATCGACAAATTCAAAGAACATGAAATATCAAATCATATTCCGATCAATTCTTGCTTCATTGCTGTTCATTAGTATGGCGGTGAATGCGCAAAAGACCATCGCCATCAAGTGCGGCAAATTGCTTGACACCAAAAGTGGAACGGTACAGAACGGTCAGGTCATATACGTCAGGGGCAATACCATTCTGAGCATCGGCGGTACCATCAAAGCGGATACGACCATCGATCTTTCCAATTCCTTTGTCATGCCGGGGATGATCGACTGCCACACCCATGTTCTTTTACAAGGGGATATCAGCAGTGATGATTACAATGTCCAAATACTGAAAGAATCGACGCCCTACAGAACCATCCGGGCAGTAAAGAGTTGCCAACAGGCATTGATGAACGGCTTCACGACGATCCGTGATCTCGGGACCGAGGGTGCGGGTTTCGCGGATGTGGACCTGAAGAAAGCCATAGAGAATGGTGAGATGAAGGGACCGAGGCTGATCGTATCCACGCTTGCCATCAACACAACTGGGCACTACCCCGTACGATCCTCAGAATTTTCCTGGGAATTGTCCATGCCGAAGGGAGTGCAGGAGATCACCGGTGCGGATGAAGCGCGCAGAGCCGTCCGACACCAGATTGAAGCGGGGGCCGATTGGATAAAGATCTATGCAGACCGTGGTTATCGACGGCTTGAAGACGGGAGTTTCCGATCGTTGCCCAATTTCACACCTGATGAAATCCAAGCCATCGCTGATGAAACGCTCAGGAGCAACAAGAAATTCGCAGCACATGCGATGACACCGGATGGAATAATAGCTGCCGTTAATGCAGGCGCTTCAAGCATTGAACATGGAAGTGGAATGAACGAGGAATGCATGAGATTGATGGCAACAAAAGGAGTTTTCTGGTGCCCCACCCTTTTCGTGAATGAATATGTGGCAGAAGGAAGGGCCAAACTAGGCAGTCCCATCAATCTGTATTTCCAACAATCCATTGAAGCCACATTCAAGAAAGCAATGAGCGCTGGAGTGAAATTGGCATATGGAACTGATATCGGGGGCTATGATTGGAGTTTACCCCAAGCCAAAGACTTCGAGTATTTCGTTCAGTGGGGGCTTGATCCAGTCAAAGCCATTCAAACTGCCACGACCACTGCAGCCGACCTATTGAGCATGAAGGGGAAAATAGGAGAGCTCATTCCCGGAGCCTTTGCTGACATCATCGCTCTGCAGATCGACCCTACAAAAGACATCAAAGCCCTTCAAAATGTGAAATGGGTGATGAAGAACGGGGTTGTTTATAAAGATTCAACTCTTCGGTAAAAATTCCTGTTTTCGTGAAAGCATGAGATGCAAGCTTTGGCCGAATTATGTAAGATCCTCAGGTAACCAGAAAAGTTGACCATGGGTTGCCTGTTTTATTTGATTTGGCAGACCCATTTAAAGTAAAATAGAACGCTTCTGATCGGGTAAGCTGCCCTGGATTTTGCTCATTGGAAAGTTGACTAAATAATTTACTCAGAGCCCCTTTATATTAACTTGGGAGTGCAGTCGAAAACAGGGGAGCTTACAGTCCGCTTTGAACGATCGAAAATTAACGAAGAATTCATGGCCATCGTCCCCTACACCAGCGATGGCCTTTTACCTTTAAACCACTTCAAACACATGAATGGTATGATCAAGAATCTGTTCACTTTCTCAGCCCTTATAGCTTTCAGCTGTTTCGCAACGGCACAATCCAAACCAACCGATGCCAAACTCGTCATCGTGGTGATGGACGGATATCGCTGGCAGGAACTGTTTCAGGGTGCAGACTCGACCATCCTATTCAGCAAAGAGATGAACAAGAGTGGACGCAGTGACCATGCAGCTTATTGGGATGCCAACATCGAGAACCGCAAACGGAAACTCATGCCCTTTGTCTGGGGTACCCTCGCCAAGCAAGGCCAGATCTTCGGGGACCGTGACAAGGGCAACCTCGTCAACCTGCGCAATACGTATTGGTTCTCCTATCCTGGCCGCAGCGAGATCTTCGCCGGGTACTTCGACCCCAAGGTGAACAGCAATGAATACCCCGACAATCCGAACACCACCGTTCTGGAATACCTCAACCAACAGCCTGCTTACAAGGGCAAGGTCGCTGCCTTTTCCAGCTGGGATGCGGTGTCGCGCATCATGGCCCGCAAACGAAGCGGCATCTATGTCAACGTCTATGAAGAGGATATTCCCGGCCCGTCGCTGAGCACTGCTGAATCCTTCGCCAACGCAAACCAGCATCTTGTGCCCCGCGTCTTCGGGGAAGGCGAGCGCATAGATGCCGTCACATATGCCATGGCCCGGAGCTATGTGCAGGCGAAGCATCCCAAGATCATCTACCTTGACCTCGGTGATACTGATGAGTTCGCCCATGCCGGTAAGTATGATGACTATCTGGACGCAGGCCACCATGCCGACGGCATCTGTGGCGACCTTTGGAACACCTTGCAGATGGACCCCTTCTATAAAGGTCAGACCTACCTGCTCATAGTTCCGGATCATGGTCGCGGCATAGACGCCAAATGGACCTCTCATGGTGAGCAGACCCCACGCTGCAACGAAACCTATTTCATGGCGATGGGCCCCGGCATCGCCCCCAAAGGAGTCATCAGTAATGGCGGCCAGTTGTACCAGGAGCAATATGCGCAGACGATCGCCAAACTGCTTGGATACACGTTCAAGGCCGATCATCCCATAGCCGAACCGGTCAAGGAGTTGTTCGGTAAATGATCTTCAGTTTAGCCGAAAAAGCCTTTAAAAGTTTTTAGCCGTTTGTTTCTAAAATTGCACTTATCAGTTGAACTCAGCGATCTTTATTTTTGGCAAAACGTTTACAATTGTCCCACTATCAAGAAAGAAAAGAAAAAAACTGCCTCAATTGTAATGCAGAAGTAGCAGGACGATTTTGTCAGGTTTGTGGTCAGGAAAATATAGAACCCAAAGAATCTTTCTGGACGTTGGCAATGCATTTCATGGAAGATATGACCCATTTTGATGGGAAGTTTTTCAGCACGCTCAGGTATCTGCTTTTTAAGCCCGCTTTTCTTTCTAAAGAATATTTAAAAGGAAGAAGAACCAGTTATCTGCATCCCATCAGGATGTATCTTTTTACATCCGCCGTTTTTTTCCTGATATTTAATATCTTTTTTCAAAAAAAAGAAAATATACCTGAAGTAAGAGTTCCCGTATCAAAAGAGATCACCAGGTTGGAAAAAGAGAGAGATGAATTGAAAATTTCCTTTGCAAAAAAAGATTCCATCTCATATGAGGAAGACTCTGTGGAGAATTTTTTAAAATTCGATCGACTCACCAGAGATATTGGAATTTTAAAAAAAGATTCCACCAAAAGAGATAGTGTTCCCTCACTTAATTTGGAGGAAGAGAATTTAACCAATTTGGGGAATGCTGATAGCATAAGAAATACATTAAAATATTATGACTCCATTCAGAATTCGCTGCAGCCCGATAAAAGGGACAACTTTTTTATGCGGCAACTAAAAAGAAAAAATTACGCCCTTGAATTAAAGTATAACTATGATCATAAAAAGATGGGGCAAGCAGTGTTAGAAAACTTTTTTCATTCATTCCCAAAAATGCTGTTCGTTTCCTTGCCTTTATTCGCTTTATTCCTTCAATTGCTTCATATCAGCAATAAACAGATCTATTATGTGAATCATCTGGTGTTTACCATCCACTTATACTGCGCAACATTTATCCTCATTCTTGCATATTTGATTCTGAATTCTATTCTGCAATCCATTCATTTGAAAGGTTGGATAATTGCATCAATTAGTTTTTTGACCATCTTTTTTTATTGGCATAAGTCGTTCAGGTATTTTTATGAACAATCAAGAAAGAAAACCATATTAAAATATGTGCTATTGTTTTTTTCAACTTTTATCTTGATGTTTCTCTTATTCAGTGCATTCGCTTTATTATCCTTCTTTGAAATGTAATATTTATTCATGGACAACCCTATCAAGCAGTTGTCTGGCCTGTTTAAAAACGGGATGAAATGTAACAACTTTCGATATTTTGCTACTCAGCTGAGAATCACATCTATGTATGGGGGATATATATTAAAGAAAAACCCCTGAATATCAGGGGTTAGTAGTCCCGACAGGAATCGAACCTGTATCTAAAGTTTAGGAAACTTCTATTCTATCCATTGAACTACGGGACCGAGCTACCAATTTCGTAAGGGGCACAAAAATAGGATATTTTATGGGTTTCATGCCTACGTTTGAAGGCAAGTACTTACAGATACTTCAACCCCAAAATGATAACTTTGGAATATCCTTCTTTAATAACAAGTACACCAAATGAACCGTAGGGATTTCACCAGGATCACCGCCTTATCCATACCGGGGATTGCGCTCCTTTTTCAGGGATGTAAAAACAGTTCAGGTACATTTGAAGAAGCCCTGTCTCTCCCGAGAACCCTTTACAAGTTCATCGATCCAAAGGAAATCCATGAAATTGGCAAGGCTTACCTTGCCTTATCACCTCAAGAAGCGGACAAGATCAAACTAACCGGCCTACTGCTGAACGGGAGGAACGATAAGGCCACGCAGATGAATCCTTCCCCTGATCAAGCAATAGAAATGATCGAAGCGAATATTCATGAAGATTTCAGGCAAGATCGTACAAGCATAATTAAAGGGTGGATACTTGCAACGACAGAAGCCCGCCAATGTGCCTTTTATACCATCATACATAATTAATACAACAGCATGCACATTGATGCTCGTACCCTGGAAGATGGCTCATTGGTAGAAGGCGACATTTGCATCGTGGGTGCCGGAGCTTCCGGCATCAGCATGGCTATGGACTGGATTGGTGGTCCATACAAAGTTATACTGCTGGAAGGAGGAGGTTTCGAGTACGACGATAAAAACCAGGATCTCTTCGCTGGGAAAAACATAGGACAAAATTACTACCCGCTCAGATCCAGTCGACTTCATTACTTCGGAGGGACCACGGGACACTGGGGTGGATACTGCTCCACCTTCGATGAGATTGATTTTCAGAAGCGTGATTGGGTCGAGCACAGCGGATGGCCCATCAAGAGGTCCGATCTTGATCCGTTCTACATGAGGGCACACAAGATCGTTGAATTGGGATCATACAACTACTCGCTTCCCTATTGGCAATACGAACAACCGTACATGAAGACGTTATTGCCGAATGAGGACGTGGTATGGAACAAGATGTGGCAATTCAGTCCGCCTACACGTTTCGGGGTCAAGTATCGCGATGCCATAGTCAACGCACCCAATGTTCACCTGTACACACATGCCCATGTCGTGGATATGAAGACCGATGATCAGGTCACAGGCATCAATGAGATCATCACCAAGAATTTTGAAGGCCGCTCACTCCGTGTCCGTGCCAAAAAATATGTGTTGGCCTGCAACGGGATCCAAAACCCCCGACTGCTTCTGGCATCCAACAAACAAGCGCCAAAGGGTTTGGGCAACGACCATGACAATGTCGGGAGATACTTCATGGACCACCTGGAGATCAAGTCCGCCGAAATGTATCTTTTCAAACCTGACCGCCTGATCCTGTATGCCCTGACTGGTAAACCCCGTGCAGAACTCTCCATAACAGCTGCCATGCAGGAGCAGCATCGCATCTTGAATGGAACAGCATCACTCACCCCACTCAAGGTGGCGAGGAAAATGCATCCCAATATCGAGAATTGGTCCAAAGAGGATCCCAGAGAAAGCCTCAAGCGGGAACATGGATCCTATATAGAAGCTTCCAAAAACCTCCGGTTGGAAAAGATCTCGGGTGACCTTTATGATGCGTATGAGTTGTTCACTCGAATGGAACAAGCCCCGAATCCTGATTCCCGAATCACCTTGGATACCGAGAAAGACGCATTGGGCGTACCGCGAGCTATATTGAACTGGAAACTGGGTAGTCTGGAGAAAAAGAGCATCAGGAAACTGTACGAACTCATCGGCATAGAAATGGGCAAGGCAGGAGTGGGAAGGATCAAACTCATGGATTACCTCCAAGATGCAAACGATGCCAACTGGCCAGATTTCACAGGAGGGGGTTGGCACCATATGGGAACGACACGGATGAATGAAGACCCGAGAACGGGTGTTGTGGATGCGAATTGCCGTGTACATGGACTCAACAACCTGTATATCGCAGGAGATTCTGTTTTCGCCACCTCTGCAGCCCCAAACCCCACACTGACCATCATCGCCTTGACACTGAGGCTTTCCGACCACCTCAAGGAAGTGGTAGCAAAGCCCGTCTGACAAGATCGATCTTCACTTGCTGGCCTTCTTCATCCAAAAGCCTTCATACGCTTGAAAAGACTTATTTTCGCCTCCCAATTTAAATGGCATGAATTTCCTGAACTGGTTCATCAAGTGGCGTTTCTGGCTCGGTATCGCTGCCCTCGCTGGCGCGATAGGCGTTAATATCACCAGCGGCTTCTGGCCCGCCCTCGCTCTATACCTCATAGGCATAATCTTCATCTTCACTCACTTCTTCGTCGGTCCACTCCGTCTGATCCAAGATTATCTTGAGTCAGGTGATTTTGAAGGTGCGGAGAAAGTACTGAACTCCATTTGGTTCCCCGGACTTTTATATAAGCCGATCCAATCCGTGTACTATACACTCAAAGGCAATCTGGCCATGATGAAGCAGGACTTCGATTCCGCTGAAAAGCACATGAAAAAGAGCCTTGATCTGGGCTCTCCCATGAAGGAAGCCGAAGGAGCGAACAAACTCCAGTTGGGAATGATGGCTCTCCAGAAAGGGAAAATGAAAGAAGGCGAAAGTATGATCCGCCAGGCGCTCAAGGCCGGGATCCCGGATAAAGAAAGCCATGCATTAGCCTACCTCCAGATGTGTCAGATCATGGTGCAAAAAAGAGAATTCAGGGCCGCAAAGGACTTTTTCCGCAAGGCCAAAGCCTTGAAGCCAAGCTCCTCACAAGTAGTGGATCAGATCAAGCAGATCGAGAAATACATTTCCAGAATGCCCGGATAGACGCCCCGATGACCTTTCTATAAAGGATATTGAACGCAAAAGGCCGCTTTGGAGCGGCCTTTTTTTCTAAACCTATTATGATGTTCAATGAGATAGGTTTTCCCAAAATGTCTTCACGGTTGGCAACGACTGTGATTCTTGTGTTGCAAACTTAGACCAAGTTCCCCATCTACCAATACCCCGAAGTGGTAGGTCAGGGATGTGATTCAGGTCAAGTGGAATATGGTGCTATGAATAGCTTTCCGCAAAACCATGGTACTTTTTGTTCATCAACACTATTCGGGCCATGCCCCGAACAACTCCTGAACCCTTTTATGACGGAACTCGAATATGGCCTTTAATTGGCCTTTGATGAAGAGTGTGTTGGCCAGTGCCCCCAGCCATCCCAAAGGTGGCTGATAATGGACTATGTCCGTCATTTCCACCCCCCCTTCAATCACCCGAAAATGATGTTGATGGTGCCAGATCCGGTATGGCCCCGTCCGTTGCTCATCAACGAAATAGCGGTGATGATCCACATGGGTGATCTCAGTCATCCAGAACATAGGGATGCCCAATATTGGCTTCACATTATAGGTCATGACCTGTCCGGGATACATGGATTCGCCGTACAATTTGTTCGTGAACTTCAGATTGAGGTATTCCGGTGTCATTTTCGCCAGATTTGCCGGGTGGGAGAAGAATTCCCAGGCATTTTCCAAACTCACCGGGATCTTTTGCACACTCTGAAGGGAATAAACAGGCATAGGCTTATTTTTACCGGCGGGATACGAAACACCACCGCCCAGTCATATAACCGTCGTTAACATTGAAATGTTCAACATCGATGCACCTTTCCAGGGACAAACTCAGACTGAAATTCGACGAAGAGTATAACAAGTTGAACGAGAAGCAACGGGAAGCAGTGGACCGGATCGATGGTCCCGTTATGGTCATTGCAGGCCCCGGCACAGGCAAGACACAGATCCTCGCTAGCCGAATCGGAAAAATACTTCTGGAAACCGATGTCAATCCCGACAACATCCTCTGCCTCACCTATACCGATGCTGGCGCCATTGCCATGCGCAAACGCCTGCTTCACTTCATCGGACCAGAGGCCTACAAAGTCAATATCAGCACCTTTCACTCTTTTTGCCATGAAGTCATCCAGGAGAACCTCCATCTATTTGAAAAAACGACGCTGGAACCGATCTCTGAACTTGAATCGGTCGCTCTCTTCAAGGAGCTGATCGATGGATTTCCGAAAAACCATCCACTGAAACGATATCGGGGCGACGTCTACTTTGAACGTGATGCCCTGTCATCGCTTTTCAGTATCATGAAAAAAGAAGGCTGGAAGGCTGAATTCCTGATCGAAAAGATCGATGCCTACATCGCTGATCTCCCGACACGTGAGGATTACAGATACAAAAGGAAGTATAAAGAATTTCAGGCAGGCGACCTCAAGCAGACTCAATACGAGGAAGAAGTGGAAAAGATGAACAAGCTCAGCGCTGCCGTGCATGAGTTCGACCGCTTTCAAGAAATGATGCGCCGGAGAAATCGTTATGATTTCGATGACATGATCAACTGGGTCATCAAATCCTTTGAAGAAAACCCCAACCTACTGGCACGTTATCAGGAAAAATATCAATACATGCTGGTGGATGAATATCAGGATACCAGCGGCACCCAGAATCGTATCGTCGAACTCTTGACCTCCTATTGGGAACAGCCCAATATCTTCGTTGTGGGCGATGATGACCAGAGCATCTATCGTTTTCAGGGAGCCAACATGGAGAACATGCAAGGCATTTCGGACCGCTTCAAGGAGGACCTGCTCAAGGTCATCCTCCCACTCAACTATCGATCCACGCAACCGATCCTCGACCTTGCAGGACAACTCATCGGATACAACACGGAAAGGCTGATACATCGGTTTCCGGAGCTCCAAAAAGAACTCGTTGCAGCCAAGGAAGTGATGCGAACCGTCACCCACCTGCCTGAATCCAGGGAATACGATACTCAACATCAGGAGATGATCGGCATCACGGAATCCGTGTTGCAACTTCTTGGACAGGGAATATTACCGGGTCGTATTGCTGTTCTCTACAAGGAGAACAAGTACGGCGAGGAACTCGCTACATATTTCAGGTTGAAGAAAATTCCCGCCTACAGTCGAAAAAACCTTGACCTGTTGAAACTTTCCTTGCCTCGGAAAGCCTTGCTCATTATGAAATACCTTGATGCGGAATGGGATGTGCCGTTCAGTGGCGACGAGATGTTATTCGAGATTCTGCACTTCGACTGGTTCCGGATCCCGGCACTGCAAATCGCTGAACTCGCATCGGAGGCAGCCGACAGGAGACGAGGGGAGAACGTACGATCCCTAAGGCAATTACTTGCTGAAAAGATCGCCGCCCCGCATAAGGACCTCTTCACCCCATCGATCTCTGAAGGATTGAAACGGGCAGGAACTTTCCTGGAGAACATGATCGCTGCCGTATCCGATCTGCCACTTCAACAACTTTTCGAGTCGATCATACGCGAGGGAGGAGCCATGAGTGCCATACTGGAAAGTCCCGATAAAACCTGGCAATTGCAGGTATTGACCAGGTTGTTCGACTTCATCAAGGAAGATACACGCCGGAATCCCGATCTGACTCTACACCAATTCGTGTTGTTGATCGATCTCATGGAAAAAGAGGATGTAAGTATTCCCATGGTTCAAGTGGCCGGAAGTGAAAAAGGCGTAAACCTCCTGACCGTACATGGCTCCAAAGGGCTGGAATTCGAATACGTTTTTCTGGCCGGATGCAACGCCGCTTCCTGGGAGAGTAAATCCAGACCAAATAAAGGGTTCAAACTTCCGGATAATATATTCAGCTCCCTTTCCTTATCGGGTGAAGAGGAGGAGCTTAGGAGGCTTTTCTATGTGGCGGTGACGCGTGCAGAGAATCATCTCATCCTTTCCCACGCGAGATACCGAGATGATGGCAAGGAACTGGAGCCGAGTCGCTTTCTTGCAGAAGTTTCTGGGAATGGCAAGTCCAAGATGAATAAGATCACCGTAGATCAGGATGTACTGGCAGCATACCGTACACTGCAATTTGTGGGCAGCGGTGGGCCTGAGATCGAAAGAGCCGAGGCAGATTTCATCGATCGTGCATTGGACAAATTCGAAATGAACGTCACCGCTCTGAACAACTTCCTGCGTTGCCCACTCGAATTCTATTACAACAACATCATACGCATACCGTCCGCCAAGAACGAAGCCATGGAATTCGGCACCGCAGTGCATGATGCGCTGCAGCGCCTATTCGAGAAGATGAAAAGGGAAAAAGCATTCCCCCCGGTCACTGAATTCATAGGCTATTTCGAAACGCATCTGTACCGTCATCGTGAAAGTTTCACGAAAGAGCAATATGAACGAAGACTTGAATATGGTCGGGATATATTGTCCAACTATTACCATACCCATATCGATGGCTCCCACAGGAATGTTGACCTGGAGGTATTCTTCACGAAAGTGGTCGTTGATGGAGTGCCACTCCGAGGCAAGCTCGACAAAATCGAGAAATTTGGACATTCCGTTAATGTTGTTGACTACAAGACCGGCAAGCCGGAAAATGCAGACGCCAAACTGAAAGGGCCGTCTGATAAAGTTCCCCATGGTGGTGATTATTGGCGTCAGGCCGTCTTCTACAAACTGCTGGTCGACCATTCTCCAAGGGGAATGACTGTGGACAGCACGGAATTCGACTTCGTGGAACCCGACAACGCCAAGCAATACCGCAGAAGGAAATTGACCATAACTCCAGCCGATGAAACTACCGTCCGGCAACAGGTCAGAACAGCTTGGGACCGCATTCAGGCAAGAGATTTTTTCACCGGATGCGGGAAGCCCGATTGCCATTGGTGCAACTTCGTGCGTGACCACAAACTGACCATCAATATCGACCCTGACCTCGGATCAGAAGAACAATGGAAAGATGATCCAACAGACCCACCAATCCGTTAATGCACGAAACCCCATAAGTTTGCAACCAATTGAACATGATGCTCCATAGGCTGACCAAATCAATCCTTTCCCTCTCCTTCTTACTCCTGCTTTGGTTCATGCATGGCAGTTGTGGTCAGCCAATTCCACCGACCGGTGGCCCTCGTGACACCCTGCCGCCCTTTTTTGTGGGAGCGGAGCCAAAGGACTCTGCCGTGAATGTCAAAGGGAATCGGATCATCCTGAATTTCAACGAATACATCTCCGTGGACAGGGCGTATGAAAATGTCATCGTTTCCCCACTTCCCAAATCTGCTCCGCAGGTGGACGGTAAACTGAAGCAGGTCATCATCAAACTCAGGGATACCCTTGAACCCAATACCACCTATACCATTGACTTCGGGAATTCCATACGCGACATCAATGAGAACAATATCCTGCGTCACTACAGTTATACCTTCTCTACGGGTGATCGTCTGGACAGTGCACGGATATTCGGAAAAGTTCTGCTCGCGGAATCAGGCATGCCGGACAGTACCCTTACTGTGGTGCTACATCGCAGCGCGGACGACTCTGCCATCGCCAAGGACAGACCACGATATTTCACCAAATCCAATGCGAAGGGAGAGTTCCTATTCAAGGGGCTTGCAGCTGGCGCCTATCACATATTTGCACTGAAAGATGTCGACAACAGCAGAAAATACGATCAAGCATCTGAAATGATCGGATTCCTTGAAAAACCAGTTCAAGCAGGCCAGGAAGGACCGGTCCAACTCTATGCTTTTCAGGCAGCGGAAGAAAAGAAGCAGAAGCCATTAACTCCCACCAAAACACCGTCTCCTGCTCCTCCCAAGCAGAATAAGGATGACAAAAGGTTGAAGTATACCAACAACCTGGATAATGGTCAACAAGATCTGCTCGGACCTTTCACCCTCATTTTTGAACGACCGTTCAACCGTATGGACACTTCAAAACTCTTACTCACCGATGAGAAATTCAACCGTCTGCCCAGATATACTATAAGTACAGACACTACGAATACCCGGGTCACCATCAGCAATGCCTGGAAAGAAGGTGAACATTATAAACTGATCGTGCAAAAGGACCTCGCAGGCGACAGTTTGGGTAATGCAGTGATGCGAACGGATACCATTGCCATCAATGCTCACCGTGAATCGGACTACGCCAGTATCGACCTCAAATTCAGCAACCTGGACACCAGCCTCCACCCCGTACTGATACTCATGGCGAACGACAAGATCGAACTCAGTCGGCCGGTGGACGCCCAACGCATAAGATACAAGCTGTTCAGACCTGGCGACTACGAAGTCAGAATACTGTACGACCGCAACCGGAACGGCATATGGGACACTGGCGACTACTGGAAGAAGATCCAGCCCGAAAAAGTGCTCAGTCGACCACAGAAATGGAATGCCCGCTCCAACATGGACAATGAGATCACGATAGACCTTGGTTCAGGGTTCAACTGATCCATGCAGGAAATGCCGCTAGATGTGCTAATTTTAACCGATGCAATTTTCCTCCCATTTATTGGAGTCCGCCGTCAATGCTTTTTCCCGTCTTCCGGGCATCGGCAAAAAGACCGCCCTGCGCTTGGTCTTGCACCTGCTCAAGCAGGACCCTGCCGAGGTGAACCAATTCAGTGAGGTGATCGCCCGTGTTCGTTCAGAGATCAGATTCTGCAGGAATTGCAATAACATTTCCGACACGGACATATGCAGCATTTGCAGCAACCCCATGCGTAAACAACAGATGATCTGTGTAGTGGAGAACATTCGCGATGTGATCGCCATCGAAAGCACCCAACAGTTCAATGGCACCTACCATGTCTTGGGAGGAGTCATATCGCCGTTGGATGGCGTGGGGCCAGACCAACTATTCATTGATCAACTGACGGAAAGAGTCAAACGCGCCGGCACCGAAGAGGTCATTTTCGCCTTGAGCCCAACGATCCAGGGGGATACCACCATCTACTACATACAAAAGAAATTGCATGCACTCCCCGTACGAGTAACCACTATCGCAAGGGGCATATCTTTTGGAGGGGAGCTGGAATACGCCGATGAAATGACCCTCGCACGAAGTCTGCAGAACCGCCTTCCGGTGGAGAATTATGTGTCTTCCCGTTGAATTGATGAAATCCGCTGAAACCCGCACTGATTTTGAATTCATGGCCGTATAGGTTAACTTTGCGCGACCTCCGCAGGCGGATTTGTTTATTGTTCAGCCTGCAGACCCCGGAGGCGGGGTGAACTGAACTAATAAATGTAAAAAGGCGCTTCAGAGCGACTTTTCCGTTCAACATCTTCAGTCAACCGCCAACTCGGCAAAAGAGGCCAACCAATCTGAATGGGCACGATACAGGAAGCATTACAGCAAAGGATCCTCGTGATCGACGGTGCCATGGGCACGATGATCCAGCGGTACAAGCTGTCGGAATCCGATTACCGCGGTAGCAGATTCTCGGACTGGCCTTCCGACCTGAAAGGCAACAACGATCTGCTTTGCCTGACCCGACCAGACATCATCCGATCCATCCATCTTCAATACTTGGAAGCCGGTGCCGACATCATTGAGACCAACACCTTCAATGCACAAGCGATATCATTGGCGGACTATGACATGAGTGCTCTGGCATACGAATTGAATATCGCAGCCGCACGCTGCGCACGCGAAGCGATCGAAGAGTTCCGTATCAAGTACCCGGAGAAGGCTGGCGGTCCAGGACCCTTCGTAGCTGGAGCCATCGGGCCCATGAATAAAACACTTTCACTGTCACCGGATGTCAATAATCCCGGCTTCCGTAGCGTGAGCTTCGACGAAGTGACCGCTGCATATACCGAACAAGTAAGTGCACTCGTGGATGGTGGAGTGGACCTGCTGCTGATCGAGACTATTTTCGACACACTCAATGCCAAGGCCGCGATCTTCGCTATCAAACAGTATTTCCGGCATACGGGGAAACCCGAACTGCCTATCATGATCAGCGGCACTATCACAGATGCATCCGGGCGCACCCTCAGTGGCCAGACTCTCGAGGCATTCTATACTTCCGTGATGCATGCACGTCCACTCAGCATCGGTCTTAACTGCGCACTGGGGGCTGAGCAGATGCGCTCACATATTGAAGAACTCTCCCAGATCGCCACTTGCTACACATCGGCCTATCCCAATGCCGGCCTGCCCAATACCATGGGAGAATATGATGAAGCCCCGGCTGATACGGCACATCATATTGAGGAATGGGCTAGGGAAGGATTTGTGAACATCGTAGGCGGTTGCTGTGGGACCACTCCCGAACACATCCGCCATATCGCGGAGCAAGTCAGTAAGATCCAGCCCAGGCCGTTGCCGGAGATCGAGCCAGTGGCAGCACCGGTAATTCAAACATCATGAGCGAAAGGATCAAAATACCATCCTACCTGCGACTTTCGGGCCTGGAACCTCTAGTGGTCAGACCGGAGACCAATTTCATCAACATTGGCGAACGAACCAACGTCACTGGATCGAAAAAATTCGCCCGGTTGATCAGAGAGGATAAATACGAAGAGGCGCTTGATGTCGCCAGGCAACAGGTGGAGAGCGGTGCCCAGGTGATCGATGTCAACATGGATGATGCCCTGCTCGATGGTCAAATGGCCATGACCACCTATCTGAATCTCATGCAGAGCGAGCCCGACATCGCCCGCATACCGGTGATGATCGATTCGTCCAAATTCAATATCATCGAAGCCGGCCTGAAATGCGTGCAGGGTAAATGTATCGTGAACTCTATTTCACTCAAGGAGGGAGAAGAGAAATTCATCGATCAAGCCCTCACCTGCCGCAACTTCGGAGCCGCCGTCATCATCATGGCCTTCGATGAAAATGGTCAGGCCGACACCCTGCAAAAACGCATCGATATCTGCTCCCGCGCATACCGGATACTCACTCAGCAAATCGGTTTTCCCGCAGAGGACATCATCTTCGACCTCAACATTTTCGCAGTGGCCACCGGCCTCGAAGAGCACAATAACTATGCGGTCGACTTCATCGAAGCAACGCTTGCGCTCAAAAAGAAATATCCCTCTGCAAAGATCAGTGGCGGAGTGAGCAACCTTTCCTTTTCCTTCCGGGGCAACGATCATGTACGCGAGGCCATGCATTCGGTATTCTTATACCACGCCATAAGAGCGGGTATGGACATGGGCATCGTGAACGCCGGACAACTGCTCATCTACGACGAGATAGAACCCACATTGCGCAATTTGTGTGAAGATGTCATCCTCAACCGGAATAACGACAAGAATGAGGCGACCGAAAAACTGATCGCCTTCGCCGAAACCGTCAAAGCAAAGGGCAAGATTCAGGAACGTGACGAAAGCTGGAGACAGACCTCGGTGACCGAAAGATTGAAGCACGCTCTTGTCAACGGCATCACTGAATACATTGAGGCAGATACCGAAGAGGCGAGATTACAATATCCAAGACCACTTGATGTGATCGAGGGTCCTTTGATGGATGGGATGAACGTGGTGGGAGACCTGTTTGGAAGCGGGAAAATGTTCCTGCCACAGGTGGTCAAAAGTGCACGCGTCATGAAGAAAAGCGTAGCCGTACTCACTCCCTTCATAGAGCTGGAAAAGGCATCCGTATCCTCTGCAGGTAAGATTTTGCTCGCCACTGTAAAAGGTGATGTGCACGATATCGGGAAGAACATCGTTGGAGTGGTCCTCGGATGCAATGGATACGAGATCATCGACCTTGGAGTGATGGTGCCGACGGATCGGATCCTTGATGAAGCCCAGAAACAAGCCGTTGACATCATCGGCCTGAGTGGACTCATCACGCCATCATTGGATGAAATGGTACATGTGGCGCACGAGATGAAAAGACGTGGCATGCAACAACCTCTTCTGATCGGAGGCGCAACCACTTCACGTACCCATACAGCGGTCAAGATCGAACAACAATATCCCAACGGCGTGGTGCATGTATTGGACGCATCAAGAAGTGTGACCGTTGCAGGAAGCCTGTTGAATCCAGGACTGAAAACGAAATTTCTGGGACTGCTGAAAGAAGAATACGAGAAACTCAGGATGGACTTCGCCAGACGACAGCACAAAAAGGAATACCTGAACTATGCCGATTCAATCAGGAACAAGACCTTAATAGATTGGCAGACTTTTTCGCCCGTAGCACCACGCAATAAAGGCATCAAAGTGTTCAGGGATCATGATCTGGCATCCATCGCCGAATACATAGACTGGCAACCCTTTTTCATCGCATGGGAATTGGCTGGAAAATTCCCCCAGATCCTCACCGATGAGAAGGTGGGCAAGGAAGCATCGAAGCTCCATGCAGATGCGATCTCCTTGCTGAAAAAAGTAATTGATGAAAATTGGCTTCAGGCCCACGGGGTCATGGGATGCTGGCCTGCAAACAGCAACGGAAGAGATACGGTTTCCGTACTCCATGTGGAGCAAGGTAATGATGAAGTGGTTCATCTGGAATTCCTGCGTCAACAAGTGAAGAAGGCACAGGGGCAGCCTAATCTGTCTTTGGCCGATTTCATCCTGCCTGCCGACTCGCCCGAACAGGACCATATCGGCGCTTTCGCGGTAACCATCGCGGGTATCGAAAATCACATAGCACGATTCGAGAAAGATCACGACGACTACAACAAGATCATCTTGCAGGCTCTCGCCGACAGGCTTGCTGAGGCCTTTGCCGAACTGCTCCATGAATACATGAGAAAAGAATATTGGGGATACGCATCAACAGAGCATCTGACACCGGAAGAGATCATCGCAGAAAAATATGTTGGCATCCGGCCAGCTCCAGGGTATCCCGCATGCCCGGACCATACGGAGAAATACAAACTTTTCGGATTGCTGGATGCCACAAAACATACCGGGATCACGCTGACCGAATCTCTGGCCATGTATCCCGCTTCTTCAGTATGTGGCTGGTATTTCGCGCACCCGCAGAGCCAGTACTTTGGCGTAGGACATATCCAGAGAGACCAGCTCAGGGATTATACAGAAAGAAAGGGGATGGACGAGGCCGAAGCAGAGAAATGGCTGAGGCCCGTACTGGAATGAATTTGAATAACCACATCTGATCAACCCGCATTAATTTTACTACTCACCTCTTGGAACCACAGGCGCTATGCAAATGAGTACCGTTTTACGAATCTTGTTTTTTCTTTTCATGGCAATGAATGCGTTCAACCGGACGGAAGCACAATCCAAACCCAGTAGAAAAGGGGAATTCTATTTCTCCTGGGGATACAACACAGAATGGTACACCAAAAGCAATGTCAAAGTGAACCAGCCCGAATTGGGCAACGATTACATGTTCCATCAGATCAAAGGCCACGATCGGAAAGGATGGGATGAAGGCCTCCTGCACAAGGCTATAACCATACCACAATACAACTACCGTATAGGATATTTCTTCAACAAGTTGAAAGGTCTGGGCTTCGAATTGAACTTCGACCACACGAAATTCATCTTCACCGATGGACAACAAGCTAATGTCAAGGGTAAGCTGGGTGGACGTCAAGTGGATACCAGCGTTCTGTTCACGGAAGCGAACGGATTTTATTATTACCTCAATAACGGCGCGAACTTCTTCCTCTTCAATTTTGTGAAGCGCTGGCATGCATTTGAATCCAGGGATGGCAACTTCAAAATAGACATCCTCGGTAAGGCAGGTATCGGGCCAGTGGTGCCTCATGTCCAGAACAGCTTTTTCGGTCAAGCCAACGACCAGCATTTCCAATTAGGAGGATGGAACATCGGGGTAGAAGGAACCATTAAAGCCACTTTCTTCAAATATGCATTCCTGGAATACTGCAACAAATTGGACTATGCCAGGTACTTCGGCCTGAGGATATACAAAGGCACGGCTAGGCATGCCTTTGGCACCTACGAGATGATCCTGAACTTGGGAGTCACTTTCCCCATGGGTAAAAGGGTGAAAATAACGGCAGCTGCCAACTGATGGCAAACACCCATTTGATACGCTCGACGATTTCAATACATTTGAGCTGAATTAAAACATTCCACCTTGCGCATCATTTCCTATAACGTGAATGGTATACGGTCCGCCATCAAAAAAGGATTCATCGATTGGCTCAAGACAGACCCGGCCGACATCATCTGTATTCAGGAAACAAAAGCCGAACGCGACAATGTCGATCATCGATCATTCACAGAACTCGGTTTTCATGATTATTGGTTCAGCGCACGCAAGAAAGGATACAGCGGCGTGGCTGTTTTCAGCAAATTCAAGCCTGACAACGTCACCTATGGTAACGGACATGGGCCAAGTGATGAAGAAGGACGTGTCATCCAGCTCGATTTTGGCGAACTGCGCCTGATTAATGCCTATTTCCCATCGGGCACATCAGGATCCGAAAGACAGGATTTCAAATTCCTTTGGTTGAACGAATTGCAAACCTGGCTGGAAACAATGAGGAAGAACCATCCGAAGCTGATCCTCTGCGGGGATTATAATATTGCCCATAGGGAGATCGATATCCACGACCCCAAGGGAAACAAGCAATCCTCAGGTTTTCTTCCTGAAGAAAGAGCCTGGATGGATCGTTTCTATGAAAGCGGATGGGTGGACGCCTTCCGGGAATTCCATTCCGAACCCCACCGTTACAGTTGGTGGAGTCAGCGATTCCCCTCCGTCCGGCTGCAGAACAAAGGCTGGCGTATAGATTATATCAATGTCACCTCCCCACTCAAACAAGATCTCCTGGATGCCGAGATCTTTCCAGAAGTAAAACACAGTGACCATTGTCCGGTTTATCTGGAGCTCAAAGGACCTACTAAATGACCGCGAAGCTACCCCTCGCGTAAAAACACACATAGTCCATGATCATATATAATGTCACATCCAGATTGGACTGGAGCATCCACGAGGACTGGCTGGAATGGATGAAAATCGAACATATACCCCAGGTGCTTGCAACCGGATGCTTCACACATCATCAACTTGTACGCCTTCTTCAAACGGACGATACGGAAGGTCCAACTTTTGCGATCCAGTATTTCTGCAATTCGATGGATATCTGCAATGTTTATTTCGAAATTCATGCCCCTAAGTTGAGAAATGATGTCATTCAGAAATGGGGGGATCGATTCGTGTCCTTCCGATCCTTGATGGAAATAATATCGTGAGTGTGGATAATTAAAAAATCTGTCTTTCTTTTGAAAATGCCTACTCCTTTTCATAACTCAGTGAATTCTCTGAGATTCTTGCAGAAAACCTTCACCAGCAATACGTTCAGTATACTCGGCAAGGAACAGCTGGAACCCGCCCTATGCTGAACGGCTGAAATCTTCACCCACACTGAATCCCACATGATCTTCATCATCAAAATAAATTTTGCAGGAACGCAAAACCGTATAATTTTGCTGACCTCATAAATTCCTTTAAAACTACTGACCATGAACAAAGCTGAACTGATCGCCAAGATCTCAGATGATGCAGAGATCACGAAAACTCAGGCCAATTCCGCACTGGACTCATTCATTGAAGCTGTTACGAAAACACTGAAAGGAAATGGCAAAGTGACCTTGGTCGGCTTTGGTACATTCTCTGTTTCCAAAAGGGCGGCACGGAATGGCCGTAATCCCCAGACAGGAGCAGTTATCAAGATCAAGGCCAAAAAAGTGGCTCGCTTCAAAGCAGGCAAGGAACTAGCCGGAAAATTATAAGTGAGCTCCATTGCATAATAAAAGCAAGTCACTGCACCGTGTCTTGCTTTTTTTATTGAACTTCACCTTAAAATCAAAAACATGGGACGCGGAGACAAGAAAACCAAGAAAGGAAAGATATTCAAAGGCACTTTTGGGAAATCCAGACCTGCAAAGCCTGCTTCAGCAAGAAAAGCATCAGCAGCAAAGAAAGCAGCTGAGAAGAAGTAATGCCGACTTCCCCGGTATAATGATTCATTAACGCTTGTGGGGTCTTGATCTCCGGTCCGCTCAGGGAGCCAACCGGTCAATTTCCCATGAGCCGGATTCAACTTTGGTGTAGCGGATGCGATCATGAAGTCGATTTGGCCTGCCCTGCCAAAATTCGATCATGCGAGGAACGACAATAAATCCCCCCCAATGTGCAGGGCGGGGGATCTGCTTACCCTCGAATCCAACTTCCACCCCTTTAAGCAGGTCGTCCAGCACAGACCGTCCCTTAATGACCCTGCTCTGAGGCGATGCCCAAGCACCAATTCGACTTCCCTCGGGCCGAGAATGGAAATAATCATCGCTTTCCTGCTCACTTACCTTCTCACAAATACCTTCAATGCGCACTTGCCTTTCCAAAGCTGGCCAGAAGAATAGCAGTGCAGCCTGGGGGTTGGCTTGCAATTCCATTCCTTTACGACTTTCATAGTTCGTGAAGAATAGGAATCCATTCTGATCATATCCTTTGAGCAATACGATACGTGCAGACGGCTCCCCTTCCCTGCTGGAGGTGGCCAAAGTCATGGCATTGGCTTCTTCCACACCTGAACCCAACACCTCGGACCACCATTTGCCGAATTGTTGGAATGGATCCCTTTCCACATCATCCTCGTTGAGTGATTCCCTCATGTATTCCTTGCGGAGGTCAGAGATCTTAGACATGGGAAAGAGAATGGATTAGTGGATGAATGGATGGAGGAATTTTTTAAAATGAAATGGGATCTCTTTTCTACTGAATCAAGAACCTGGCGGTCATGGATGCGCATTCACTTTTGAATCCCCAAAAATGGGTTACCATGTCCAGAGGTTTCATATTTGACTCTTTCTATCAATCTACTAATCCATTGATCATTTCACCAAGGTTCCCACCTGCTCACCCATGACGACACGACTTAAATTTCCTTCCCGGTTCATATCAAAAACGATGATGGGCAAGTTGTTCTCCATGCAAAGTGTGAAAGCAGTCATATCCATCACTTTCAGGTTCTTATCGATGCACTCCTTGAAACTGATGTTCTCGAATCGGGTGGCCGTGGTGTCCTTTTCGGGATCGGCGGTATAGATTCCGTCCACTCTTGTTCCTTTTAGTATCACCTCGGCACCGATCTCAATGGCACGCAACGATCCGGCCGTGTCTGTAGTGAAGTAAGGATTACCGGTTCCTGCCCCGAAGATGACCACACGGTGCTTCTCCAGGTGACGGATGGCCCGACGGCGTATATATGGCTCGGCAACCTGCTCCATCTTGATGGCACTTTGCAGTCGGGTATAGACCCCGAGTTTCTCTAGCATCGCCTGCATGGCCATACCATTGATCACCGTGGCCAACATGCCCATATAATCCCCGTGCGCGCGTTCGATGCCAGTTTGTTTCTCATTCATGCCACGGTAGATATTTCCACCACCTATGACAACCGCGACCTCCACACCCAGTGCAACGATCTTTTTGATCTCGCTGGCATAACGTTCTATGACGAGAGGGTCAAGACCGAAACTGTTGTCTCCCATCAGGGATTCTCCGGAAAGCTTGAGCAAGATGCGTTTGTATCGGGGTTGCATGTAGCGAATATACGATGCCGCGAAAGAAATTCTATCATTTTCGCACTCCGGCAGTGCTGCTGAAATCAACTTTTGACCTACTCCAGAGGAAAATGGTGCTGACTACCAAGGCAGGGAGAAGGTCTTGACGAACGTGAAGCACTTGATGGCCTCGATAACGCCTTCTTTGATGCCGAGTCCTGAGTCCTTGATCCCCCCGAAAGGTGAACTCTCGATCCGGTAACCTGGAACCTCATTGATATTGACCGTCCCAACTTTCAATTCCCGAATGAAACGCAAAGCATATTCCATATTGTTGGTGACGATCCCTGAAGAGAGACCGTAATCTGTGGAATTCGAAAGGGAAATGGCATCATCGATATCTCTGAACGTGAGTATCGGTGCCAGCGGTCCGAATGACTCGTGTACCACCATGTCCGCATCTCTGGGAACATCAGTGATCACCGTAGGCTCCATGAGAGCTCCATTGCGTTTCCCACCGTAAAGTACTTTAGCTCCTTGTTCCACCGCCTTGTTCACTACCTGCTCGAGATAAATGGCGGATTCCTCACTGATGACGGTACCTACCTTCGTTTCGGGATCGGAAGGGTCGCCGCAAGTGTACTCCTTGACCTTTTCCAGGAATTTCGACAGGAATGCATCTTTGATCTTTTCATGAACCAGTATCCTTTTTACAGCGGTGCATCGCTGTCCACTGTTTCGGAAAGAACCTTCCGCGGCCAGAGCAACTGCGGTATCCAGATTCGCGTCTTCCAAAATGATGATGGGGTCATTGCCTCCAAGTTCAAGGATCACTTTTTTATACCCTGCTGCCGCAGCGATCCTTTTGCCCACCGCAACGCTACCGGTGAAAGATACCAGTTCAACGCGAGGGTCCTTGACCAATCTCTCAGCTACTTCTGTTGTCGGTCCGAGTACTACGCTGAGCATGTGAGGCGGGAGTCCCGCCTCATATAGCAGTTCCGTGACCATGATCGCGGTCAACGGGGTTTTCTCCGATGGCTTCAGGATCACAGGAGTACCGGCTGCAATAGCTGGCGCGATCTTGTGCACGACCTGATTCAATGGATGGTTGAACGGAGTGATCGCCGTGGCAAGGGCAAGTGGTTCACGCAAAGTGAAGATCTTTCTGGCCTTGCCGGAAGGAGATATATCACAACTGAAGATCTGTCCGTCATCCTTGAGTGTTTCCATTGCGGCGAACATCAATACATCATGAGCACGGCCTGTTTCATAACGAGCCTCCCGGATCGCCAACCCCGATTCTGCACTGATCACTTGAGCAAAGGACTCCTTTCGCTCAACGAGCAGTTGCCTCGCTTTCTCCAGAACAAGATATCGGTCATAGCGTGTGGTTTTCGGACCACCAGCCAATCCCGCCAGTATCGCAGATTCCGTATGAGTGGCATCTGCCAGTTCCACGGTGCCGACTAAACGGTTATCGAAAGGACTATGTACTTCATGGAATTTCCCAGATTGGACAGGCTGGCCTGCTATAAGGCAGCTCATCTTCAATATCCCTTTATGATCTGCTTCGTGTTTCGGCATGTCGATTATTTATGTTCCGGGCGGCACCATCCCCCTTATTTTCGGGTACCGTTGATCGTGAAATCGAAAATATCGAAGTTGCGAGGGTCCCCCGCAGCTTTGCGGAGGTAAGTAGCATTCAGGGGATGCGAGATGATCATGGGCACCATCTCCTCGTATCGTCCGCCATGTGATCGCAATGTGCTGTCCAAGGCAGAAAGTTCATGATATTGAGGCCTTCTGCCGAGTACCACATTCCTGCCACTCAAGACAACAAGGTCCCCTATGCGATCTGCTGGCAATTCAAGCAAACGTACGGCTAGATCGTTACCGTAAACCTCGGTGATCCCATCAAGATTTTTCAGGAATTTCTCCGCAGCCGACAATAAAGATTGATCATTCACATGAACCACTACATAAGATCCCAAAGCGCCATGATGCTTCACGTATGGATCCGTGATTGGGCATATGACCCGGAAGTGGTTTCCGAATTCCGCTTCCAACAGATCTTCCACGAAGAGTACGTTCGGTGTACCATCTTCTTTGATCTTGGCATTCATGCCATGATCGGCCGTGGCTCCCACGATGGCGCCAAGTGATACCAAACGACCAAACTCCTTGTCCATGGCTTCATAAAAAGCAAGCGACTCCTCGGCGTATGGATCATAGGTGTGTTGCATGTAATCGGTCAACGACAGGTAGAGAAAGTCTGCAAGTCCTTTTTCAATGAGCGCTGCACCGGCTCTAAGTACGAACAGACTGGCCTCTCCGCTATAGATTTCCGGGGTAGGGATACCTACTACTTTTTCAGCGTGCTCGATGCCATGGGTGGCCAGCTTGGCCTGATCTGCTTTTTCTGAGGAAAATGCGATGCCCCCATTCAATTTGTAAGATAATATATCCCGCAGCTTCTCCTTCGCCGTGACCACAGCCACCTTCCTGCCCGAATTCGCAGCCGCAGCCAATATGGTCTCTGCGCGCAGATATTCAGAGGAATTCATCATGACCTCACGATCCTTATCGGCTTCATAGAAAAAATTTCCGCTGATTCCGTGTATCGCTGGGGTGACCCCCGTTACTATGGATGTGTTGTTGACATTAGTGAATGATGGCAGTGCGCCACGTACCATCCCACGATATCCGTTCACAGCCATTTTAGAAAGATTGGGCATACGTCCATGAGCGAGCGCCGAATCCAGATATTCATCCGCAGATCCGTCTATACAGATCACGACAATGGGTTGGGCGGCAGGTTGATAAGTACGATGGTTTATCCCAAAAGACTTCGTGGAGATCGTGGACATGAATGTCTATTTAAAATAGGTTTATGATGGCGATGCGAATGTAGCATATCCGGACCAATTTCGTTGCCCATTACCTGCCGTCAACTTGGAGAATTAGCACAGATGAGTAGAAAATAAGAAATGAAACTGGAGTGAAAGATGTGCCGATCCGGGTTTGTGATTCAACCCCAATCATCCAATTATACGATTTGCGATTTCGTATTTCTTGAATTCCTCCTGATAGTCATCAAGTATGGAGATGAATCCCCTTTCGGATGGTGAGAAATCAAGGATCCGGTTCAAACCTTATGGGACATTCCGTACCATGGACTCATCGTGAAGCTTTGGCGGGCGTGTTCTTTTTGCCTGCCCAGGCGGGAATAGCCCGTATCGCATCCATATAATTATGGATCACATCAGTATGCGCATCTTCCTGCCAGCCACCACGACCTGAGTATGAAGCTTGTTCTCCGGGACAACCGTCGTCGTTGATCGCATAAAGTGCAAAGGTGAGCGCCTGCCAGGCAAGTCCCTTGAATTCATCGGACCCCGTGGCAGCACTGTACATGGCTAGAACCGCACCGTAAGTGGATAGTATACCTCCCCAAGGATTCCGGTCATTGTCCTGTTCCCCACAAACGGTCACCCCATACCGAATACTCGTAAAATGTGTATTGACGAATTCGATCAATGCCTTTGCATGTGGCTGCCATTCCGGGTCCAGGTTTTCCTTTTTTTCCAAGAGGTATCGTGCGAGGTTAAGCGGAGACCATGCGGTCCTGTTATTGGCCTCGGCATGGTCTTCAAAAAACTGCACCCACAGCATTCCATCACCTTTCAGATTGGGTAGCTGTTGTTCACGTATCCATTTCCAAAGACGTTGGCGCTGATCGGAGAATTCGCTGTATCCCATGTCACCAAGCATATCGTACAAGCGCAAGATATAGACCATATTCCCGGATACATCACCGCGGCCGTCTCCGGTGCGAAAGTCCACGCGAAAAGGCCAGGGGGAATGACGCGCATCGCCATCCTTCATATTCCTGGCTAACACCCTTGCATTATTCAGTGCCTGATCGAGATACCTGTTATTTTTGGTCTCCTTGTAGAGTAATAAAAGTGCATAACCAGCCAATCCTCCCTTATCGGGCTGGATCTCATATGGCGCATCCTGCTGTGTGCCGCAGTTCGGGGATTGAGGGAACTGTCCAACAGTACCTGTGGAGCGAGTGAATCCTGGATATCTCCCTTCATTCGGGGTGTTGCATTCCTTCACCAAATAATCCCCCATGAAACGTGCCCAGTCCAGCAACTTGGGATTTTTACGTCCCTCATATTCGTAATATTTGAGATAGGAAATAATACCCATGCCATTCTGCGTTGCCGGGATCAGATCGTGCCGATCCGGATCTGGCTTGAAATCCCCATCCATGAATGTCATCCAGACAAAACTGGGGTACCCATTTGCTTTCGGGCATTTCAGATACCAGGACATTTCCCTATCTAATGCATCGGCCCATGATGTCCAAGGCAACAGCATACCCTTTTCATCATATTTCGCTGCATGATTCCCAATGCTTAGGACCGCCTGACCAGGCTTATCATGAATACTTTTTTGCTGAGACCAGGTCCCGAGGGGTGCAAAAATCAGAAGGAGAAATATGCTTCGGGAGAAATTCGACAAGTCCATACGTTGATCATTTTTTCTCGTTTGAAATCCGGAGGCAATATCAAGGTGCTTTCATCAGGACTTCAACACCTTTGGGATGGGACAAATATAACGACCTGCATTCGAACCCGACCTTAAATTGATCTTTCAGAGCCGGTTAGGATAACCACCCCATTGCCTTCCACGTTCTTGGCGGAGCCATAAAAGTGACGTAAATTCAGTGTCCTATTGACATAGAAAGATGAAGCGATTCCACAATGAACATATTGCTGTCCGGTTCCTGATGATCGCCCTTGCTCTCACATCCTGCAGAAAAGAGCAAAGGCCGAACGTCCTGAATATCTCCGATGCCGTCACGTCAATTTCCGTCACCAATGCATCAACGGACATTCAGGGCCTGCAATTCTTTGTGGACAATCAGATTCAACTGCTGCCGGATACCACACTCCCTTCTGGAAAGACCAGTTACACTCTTCAAGAGATCCCCGGCGTTTCCGGAAACACGACAAAAAAGGTGCCCTATATATATTTAATGAATGGCTACCGCCAACTGAACTTCGCCTTGCCCACAAGCAGAAATTATATTGCCACGAGGAACGGCTACTTCTCCCCTAATGAAAAGTATTCCGTTTTCATCACGGATTCGATCAAGCATGGCCAGGCTCAATGTGTGGTCTTGAAGGATAGCTTGAGGGTACCTGATTCCGCTTGGGCGCAGGTCAGGTTCATCAATCTTTCTCCCGGGACTCCTCCAATGGACATCTATGTATATTATAATGCTGGCCCTTCAGGATCGAAATTATTTACAGGCCGGGAATACCTACCCACCCACACCTCCACGATCAACGATGCGCAGCGCTTCGCCAGGATAAGATCGGGACCCTACTATTTTTATGCTACCATATCAGGCTCGCATGAGGTTCTTCTGGAAGGAGGTTTGATCCTTCCACCCGGCAGCGTCACGACTATTTTTTCAAAGGGTTGGCTTTATGGAATAGGAAAGAGTGCCCTTGATGTTGGAGTCATTCGCTACATCCAATGATGCCCCGATCAAAAAGACCTTTAGCTTGACACCTGAATTCCAGAAGAGCAAAACGGTGCCGTAAGCAGAAGTGTTGCGTAGGATATGGATAGCCCTCTGAATAATCAAGAGGCGTGATAAAAAAAAACCGGATGATCGAGTGATCATCCGGTTTGATTTATGTTCTCTTTGACTGAGTATATTCGATTATCCGAGGGCAATTCGCTTGAAGGATAGAACGGACAGAGATCCGTCGACACCTTTGATATGATCACCGACGTTCTTGGATCCATCTTTCACGAAAGCTTGTGCGAGTAAAGTGCTCTCCTTGAAGAATGCATTCAACTTGCCTTCAGCGATCTTGTTGATCATTTCATCAGGCTTACCGGCCATTTTGGGGTCTGCTTTGATCTGTTCGGTGACAATGGCTTTTTCTCGAGAAACAACCTCAGCAGGAACGGCGGCGGGATCCACGGCAACGGGATTCATGGCAGCGATCTGCATAGCGACATCCTTACCCACTTCTTCATTCGACTTGTTCAAACCAACCAGCACGGCCATGCGGTTGGCACCGTGGATATAGGATGCCACATATTCGGAATCAATCCGCTCGAACTTGGAGATGCCGATCTTTTCTCCGATGCTGGCTAGTTTATCATTCACCAGATCGGCGACCTTGCCGCCATTGATGACGGAGTTGTTCAGTTCTTCAGCACTTTTGACATTGCCGGCGATGGCAGCATCGATGATGCTTTGTGCAAAGGCCACGAATTCTGCATTCTTACTTACGAAATCGGTCTCGCAGCTAAGGCAAAGCGCAATACCGGTCTTATGGTCTGAAGTAGTTTTGGCGAGTACGACACCTTCCTTGGCTTCGCGGTCGCCGCGGAGGGCGGCTACTTTCTGGCCTTTTTTGCGCAGCCAGTCTATGGCCGCTTCGAAATCGCCGTTGGTCTCGGTCAGAGCCTTACGGCAATCCATCATGCCTGCGCCGGTCATCTGGCGCAGCTTGTTGATATCTGCTGCTGTGATCGTTGTTGTAGACATATTCTTAATGGAATCCTGAGGGGTTGAACCCTTCAGGAGATTGTTTTGTGTTATGAAATGGATCAGCGCTTGGTAGCCGGCCGGCGTCCGCCGCCGCCAGGGCCAGCAACACGACGTTTCGGTTGGGGCTTGCCCCTGCGGTCACCACTGCGTTTTTCCTCGTCCTCATCAACGGAAAACCGGATCTTTTCTGCCCCTTCTTCGTTCTCTTCACCTTCATCGGCCTTTTCAGCCTGTCTTTCGGCAAGGCCTTCGGAAATGGCTGCGGTGATGTAATTGGTGATGATGGCGATGGATTTGGTCGCATCATCGTTACCGGGAACGGGATAGTCCACTTTGTTCGGATCGCAGTTAGTATCCACTACGCCAAATGTGGAGATGCCGAGTTTTTTGGCTTCAGCCAGAGCGATATGCTCGTGGCCAATGTCCACGATGAAAAGGGCTGCGGGTACGCGACCTAATTGTGCGATACCACCCAGTACCTTTTCCATCTTATCCCTGTCGCGCGCTAGTTGCAGGCGCTCCTTCTTGGTGATGTTGTCGAAAGTGCCGTCAGTAAGCATCTTCTCAATGCTCTGCATCTTCTTCACGCTCTTGCGGACCGTATTGAAGTTGGTGAGCATGCCACCGAGCCAACGTTCGGTCACGAAGGGCATGTTGACCCTGCGCGCACATTCGGTGACGATCTCCTTGGCCTGTTTCTTGGTACCCACGAACATGATCTTCTTGCCGCTCTTGGCGATGCTCTTGAGAGCCGCCGCAGTTTCCTGCAGGCACTCAACAGTCTTGTTGAGGTCGATGATGTGGATGCCCTTTTTCTCTGCATAGATGTAAGGGAGCATCTTGGGGTTCCACTTCTTACGCAAGTGACCAAAGTGGACACCGGCTTCCAGGAGTTGCTGCTGCAATGAAGTGTTATTTTCCATGTATTTCTTGTATGAATGTTTGTGATGTTGATACCGCCGCCTTCCACCCCGGCCACACCTTTCGGTAAGTCTGGGACTTTGACATGTAGCAACAGATTAACGTTTGCTGAACTGGTAGCTTCTACGGGCCTTCTTCTTACCGAATTTCTTCCTTTCCACAGACCTGGGGTCGCGATGGAGCAATCCTGCGGCTTTCAAGGCCGGACGCCATTCCGCATTCACCTGGATGAGGGCACGGGAGATACCCAGTTTGGTTGCTTCCGCCTGTCCCTTTTTACCACCACCAGCGGCATTGACGGTAACATCGAACTTGCCGACGCTATCGATCGTCTTGAAGGGGAGTTCCACCTGGTTTTGGAGATACACTTGGGGGAAATATGCTTTATAGTCCAGATCGTTCACGGTGATCTTACCGTCACCCTTACTCAGGAATACCCTGGTAACGGCTTCCTTGCGACGGCCAAGTCCGTTCTTCTGTTTTTCCATGTATATACTTTTTGAAGGTCTTTTTTAATTGATCAGAATTTCAATTCGACGGGCTGTTGCGCTTTGTGCGGATGCTCGGAGCCGGAATAGACGAAGAGTTTCTTCACCATCTTGCGACCCAGCCTGTTCTTGGGAAGCATACCTTTCACAGCCCTTTCAATAACCGCCTCTGGACGACGCTTCAGCAGATCTTTGGCGACCTCCTCACGGAGTCCACCCGGATAGCCAGAGAAATTCTGATAGATTTTCTGCTCAGCTTTGTTACCTGTGAATTTGACTTTGTCGGCATTGATGAAGATGATGTAATCTCCGCAATCAACGTGTGGCGTGTAGTAAGCCTTGTTCTTACCGCGCAATACAGCGGCAATCTTGCTACACACGCGACCTACAGTTTGATTGGTCCCGTCGACAACATACCAGTTGTGCTGAACGGAAGCTGCATTTGCATGCTTGGTGGTGAAATGTAATTTGCTCATTGAACTTTTTTTTCGGGGTCTCCCCCTTTTGAATAATGCAGGTCCGCCAACCCGGTTCCTGCCCCTCCTTTTCCGTCGGGGAGCGCAAAGGTAGGGCAGCACAGGATTATAAACTAAAGAAATGGAAGTTTTTTTTCAGACACCTTTATAACATATTGATTTTCAATATAAATTTTGTGCTCTTTATAAAACCTACGAAAGGCTTTCATGCCTGCTCAATAGTTTCGCTGATCGCATCCCCCCGATTCCTTCGCTTTCAGACTGGATATTAACGGTGAATAGCAGTCCGGGTCCTCCTAATACTGATTCTCGGCCAGCCAGGATGAATAATTTATTATCTAATTTCACCGGTCCATGGATGACCTGCCACTACTACGCGATGAGGCACGGTAAATCATCTAACCGCAAGACAATTCGTTTTGAGATGAAGAAGAAAACACTTTTGATCTTACTATCTATACTGATTGTATTGACCGGACTTGTTTTCTTGTTACCCATACGCTATCCGACCAGCAGACAGGTCAGGGTGGCTCTTCCGATAAATGAAGTATCTCCAGAATTCACCCAATTTCGAAATTGGGTGAAATGGTTCCCGGGATTACAGTCTGCATATGGTACAGACATTGCCCTTTCCGGATCGGACTCCATCCTGAACGCTCCGGGACTTTACTTACAGATGGTAAATTCCGGTCCTGATTACATCAACTTGAAGGAACAGGTAGGAACACAAAGTCGATACCATTCCATCCGCCTTTTCGCCGATTCATTCGGTTTCGCCACCAATGTGAAATGGACAGAATATGAACTTCTTCCCGGATGGTTGGCATCCCATCTACTCCAAAGATCGAGTGTGGATCGGAACATCTTTGCACTTAAAGCCTTTGCGGATGACCCGTCCCGATTTTTCGGATTCAAGATCAAGATCATGCCCGTACAGGATACGTTGGTCATGACCATGAATACCATATCCCATAAAAAGGACGCTTTGAAAAGCCTCGCAGGCCTGTATGAGGAAATGCATGACTTTCTCGAAAAGAACCATACTCATGCAGAAGATAGCAGATACCCGCTCGGAGGGTTCCAACGGCACGGAAATGATAGCATGGTTGTCATGGCCGGTTTGCCGGTAAGGCAAAAGATTGTATCTGGGAATAACATAAAATACCTGGAGATGCCTGCAGGTGGCAAGATGTTGGTCGGCGAATACGAAGGAAGATACTCTGGTATCCGGGAACTGTACAAAGCCATGGACAGATACAAACTGATCCGGAACCTGGTGCCCGTTGCTTCACCATTCGAGCGATATATCATATCCCCATTGAACGGTGCAGACAGTCTTCATGTTAAGATCGAACTTTTCTACCCCATACTCTAGTAAGAAAAAACCTTCGTGGTTCCATTCCTTCTGGCGGCCACTAAAACCGATTTCCCATGCACGGAAACAGTCTTCAGGTCGCGGACCTCCCCATCAACCAAAAGTTCTGGTTGAACAGGTATTCGGCTGGAAAAATTCCCTTTCCCATCGCCATGCCCGAAAACCAGTGGCATGGCATCATATCTGCCTTCGTAGGGGATCACTCCGTTGAAATTACCACCAGCGATCAAGTCGGCTTTGCCATCGTGATCGAAATCGTCAACCTCAAAAGAATAAACTGGAGACCATTGCATCATGTCGGGCAACTGTATGCGAGTGAACCCACCATGGGTATCATTTATCAATGCCACTGAAGCCATCGACGTGATCTCTAGCAATGTACATTTGTCCAGTCTTTGTCCGAAGATCTCTTCCATTGTCTTACCTGCCATTTCTCCATAATGCAGGAACTCCTTTTTCAAATACGGTAATTTCTTTTCCAGTTCTTCCTTGCCGAGGAATGGATAGTACTTGCCGTCCTTTTGAATGGCGAGCAATTGCTCACGAGTTCCATTCTGGTCGAAATCCCCGAGATACATCCTCAACGGATAAGTAAGTGATGCTTTTAGTTTGGAGTTCAGCCCATAATTCCCTACAAGAAGATCCATTTGTCCATCCCCATTGAGATCCGCAGCTTTCACCCGATTCCAGAAGCCCTTATACCTGTCCAATGTCCCCTTCACTTTCTTCAGTCTTCCTTTTTCGTTGATGAAAATGGTGACAGGCATCCATTCGCCGACAATGACCAAATCAGGTTTTGAGTCCCCATTCACATCGGTCCAACAGGCATCTGTCACCATGCCTGCCTTCACCAATTCGGGTGCTATCTTCTTGGTCACCTCAGAGAATCGACCTCCACCCTCATTATGCAGCAGATAGGATTCCGGAATATCTCCATACGATGAAGGTACATCCCTGCCTCCGATGAAAAGATCGACCCTTCCGTCGCCATCATAGTCGGATGCGGAGACGACGCCTTTGTCCCCATGCAGAAGGGGAATGGTCAGGCTCCTTCGGAAGTTTCCTTTACCATCATTGATATATAATCTATCCGCATCATCGATACTTGACTGCCCTTGTTGTTCCCCTCCATTCAACACGAAGAGGTCTGGGAATCCGTCCTGATCAGCATCCAGGAATACGGCATCAGATTTATTGATGCCCGCATCTATAGCGAACAAGGATTCATTCGAAGGGATGAAACTACCATCCGCTTTCTGCATCCACAATAACCCTGGCTGTCCTTTGGCGCCACAGATGAAAATATCCTCAAGGCCATCCAGGTTCACATCTGCCTTGGCAAGTCGAGGACCTTTGCAACTCACCTGGTGCGGTATGAAGAGTTGTGTGTTCAGGTCGTTGGGGCAATCAGAGGACAAGTGATCAAATACAATAGCTTTTTCCCGGGTTACATCGGTGAACAACTTTGGATATTCCTGCCTGAGCAATCGGGTCATGAAAGTGCGTTGATCGAAGATCGTATCCGAACGCGCTCCCGTCCAATTGATGTGCAGCTGTTGGTCTGCTTTTACATCTTTGATCAACCGGAAAGTATTGTCTGGCCAGATGACGATCAAGCTGTCCAGGTGTGTGTGGTCAGCCAGACCGAAGTGTATCACTACGTCTGAAGAACTCATGAATCCCCTCGAGCTTTGAACCTCCCTATATTGTATGGAATCACCGATGAATGCAATGAGCTTGCTTCCTGTTGCGAAGAGATCAGGTAGTTTATACTTCAGTGCGACAGACAAATAATGTTTGTTATTCCCATTCGTCATGCTATTGTTCCTGTAAATACCAGGGGGTGCATTCATGTTATTGGTGATCAGATCGGGAGCACCATCACCATCAAGATCAGCATAAGCAGCGCCTTGGGAAAGAGTTGGCTCCTTCATTCCCCAGTCCATAGACCTATCCTTGAATATCAAGTCGCCAGAACCTTGGAATATATAATTATGCCAGGCTCCGGGGGGTTGTTTTTCGAGTAAGTCCCGGTCGCTTGAACCCGGAGATGCGGCACGTCTACTTCTTTGGGATGAAGACAGGAAATTGATGTAATCCAGATCGTTAGGCCGACTCTTTATCCCGTTGCTGATGAAGAGGTCATTCCGACCATCCAGATCGAAATCGGCAACCAGCGGGCACCAACTCCAGTCGGTAGCGGAGACTCCGGAATATAATGCGACGTCGGAAAATCGTAAGCCCTTTCCAGTGTTGATCTGGAGACAATTCCTACTGAATTGATGATTATACCCTAGTCCGATCTTGATATTGTAATTATCCGGAGTCTCATCGCCCATCGAGGATTTCAACACGCGCTCATCAGACGGCAGCATATCGAGTGTGAGAATATCCGGCCAACCGTCATTATTCATATCTGCGATCTCATTGCCCATGGAAAATTTGGATTCATGCCCAAATGCCTGTCGGTTGATCTCCTTGAAAGTGCCGTTACCCTGATTCAGGTAATAATAATCGTTTTCATGAAAGTCGTTACTCACATAGATGTCATCATATCCATCATGATTGAGGTCGGCTATACCCACACCAAGTCCATACCCAAGGCTGCTGCTGATCATTCCGGAGACTTTACTGACATCAGTGAAACGCGAACCATCGTTCCGAAAAAGCTTGCACCCGCTGACAGAACTGTATTTACGACGGGCAGAAATATCTCCATAATTATCGGTCTGATGGATGGAATGTTGTAAAAGGAACATGTCTAAGTCTCCATCCTTGTCGTAGTCGAAAAAAGCGGCCTGGGTGTTATAACCTTCGATGTCCAATCCATATCTCGCGGCATCTTCCCTGAAGGTTAGATCCCCCTTATTGATGAAGAGTTGATTCCTAGAGTTATTGAACCAGGTGTGTGGCTCGGTCCCATCATTCCGGATAGGGGAATGCTTGCCCACGGCACAAACATAAATATCGAGAAGTCCATCCCCATTCACATCAGCCATGACAGTCCCCGTGGTCCAGTCGGCATTTCCTTTTACACCAGCATGGGCAGTGATGTCCTCGAATTTCCAATGACCCTTGTTCAGGTAAAGTTTATTTCCAGATCGATTGGAGGTGAAATACAGATCAGGCAATCCATCGTTATTTATATCTCCAGCCGAAACGCCACCTCCGTTATAATAATAAAGGTAATCCAGGATGTTCAGGCTGTCCGAATCCTCATTCGGGTTGACGAAAGTGATCCCGGTAATGCTGGAGGGCAAGTTGGTGAACAGAGGAGGCGTGTCCGTTCTGCAGGATAAAACGAAAGCCATTAGCATGACGGGAGTCCGATAAAACAGTTGGGGTATCCGGGGGGCCCAGTGATATCGGTGATGTAAGCGCATCAGTACTTTTTCCTTTTTCCGAAGATCTGTAGCGAATCGTTGTTTCGGGCCACCAGTATGTATTCCGTATTGGCCGTATTGATGGAGCGTATATCGCGTACCTCACCTCTGATGAACAATCCACTGGCTTGAGGTGGCAGCAAGGTGAACACATGCTCGTGGTCTCCGATGAGCGTTGTTCCGTATCCTGCATCGAACCTGCCCATTTCCGGTTTCAGCCCATAAAAATTTCCGCCCATGAAAAGATCTTTTATACCATCTCCATTCAGATCTCCTGCATGAATGGCATATACCGGGGATAGTTGTGCCTCAACAGGAAGCGGCATGCACTTGAAATTACCTTTCCCATCATTGACGAAAAGGGATGTCTGTGTCTGTTGAACAGAAAGTACGGTTGCTCTGGAAAGAGCATCACGGTCAAAGATCTCTTCGATCCCTTTCCCAGCATATTCATCGTAGCGGAGGAACTTTTTCTTGAGTGAGGGTATTTGTGAAACCATATCACCCCGGAGGAAATAAGGATAGGGTTTCCCGTCGGTTTTATAATATACGGGGATGCATTCTCTCTTACCATTCATGTCGAAATCACCCACATACAATTTGGCGGGTTGGTCTTTATCCGCCTTGACTCTTGAATTAAGTCCACGGTTGCCTGCGATCAGGTCCAAGTCACCATCTCCATCCATATCTGCTATGGTCAAGCAATTCCACCATCCAGAGGAGCTCATCGTCTCGCGACTTTTATGAAACTTCCCACCGGACCAGGTAAAAAAGGTCAAGGGCATCCAATCGCCAACAAGAGCTAGTTCTTTTCCGTACTGACTTCCGAAATCACCCCACTGTGCATCGGTGACCATCCCAAGTTTCAGCAATTCAGGTGCAAGTGATGCAGTGATATCCGTAAAATGACCTGCCTTGTCGTTGTGCAATAGTACACTGTTCGGGGCGGTCCCATAATCGCCGGGTACCGAGCGGGCACCAATGAAAATATCTTCGTTGCCATCGCCGTCAACATCTACGATCCGAACACAGGAGGCGTTCACGGAGACTATGGGCCATCCAGTGACCGTATGTTTGAAATTGGCTTTCCCGTCATTCAGGTATAGTCGTGCAAGTAGTCCGAATGATCCGGGCTTCTCTTCATTACCTCCAGAAACAACTACAAGGTCCAAGTCCCCATCATGATCGGCGTCGAAAAAAGCCGAACCGACATCTTCGAAATCCTTGTCCTGCTCGAATACGAATTCACGTTTTTGTAAATAAGTTCCGTTAGGCTGTTGGATGAACAGTTTTGCCGTGTCGGACTTTGCGCCTCCCATGAAAAAATCAGGAAGGCCATCTCCGCTCACATCACCGACCGACAGTTTGGGACCTTCGGTGGACAGCATTTTGGGGATTAGATTTTCCCGATTGAAATCGTTGTAGAGGTCATCGCGGTGCATGAAATTCCCAGTCAGGTGATCGGAAGTGAGGTTCGCATATAATGCAGGGTTTTGAGTGATCGGAAGTTTCATGAACTTCTTTGCATCCTCTTGGCGCAACACATAGGTGGAATCTAGTGTCGGAACGGTGATGACCTGACTCTTCATATCTGGCCACCAGACGACCAAACTGTCCACACGTGCACTGTCACCGAGTCCAAAATTCAATACGGGTTCCACGGAACTTTCGAAACCTCTTGAAGGCATCTGTTCGAGTACCTGAATGCCATTAGGGGTAAACAGGGTGACGCGGGCGCCTACTCCGAAAGTATTTGGCGCCCTCCCAGATAATCGGATCTTCAGGAAATGACGATGGAATTTTTCGGAGGAAGTATTCCTGTAGACGAATGCGGTCATGTTTTCATTGTTCACTACCAGATCCAGATCTCCGTCCCCATCAAGATCACCATATGCCGCACCATTGCTGAAGCTGGGTGTCGCCAGACCCAGCTCCCTTGACTTTTCCTGGAAGCGAAGGTTTTTCTGGTTTAGGAAACCGTAATTGGCAACCGGAGTTGAACTCATTTTGTCCAAGAATTCCTTGTAATTGAGTCCCCCCTTTCTGACCTGATTAGCAACCTCCGTACTGCTGAAATACTCGAGAAAATCCTGATCGGTGAGGTCCTTGCTGATCCCATTACTGACGAAGATGTCTTTCCACCCATCATTGTTGAAGTCAAACCCCAATGCACCCCAGCTCCAGTCGGTGGCATCCACACCTGCGAGCTGAGCTATCTCACTGAACGTACCGTCACCATTATTTAGTTGCAGGCAATTGCTGGTGAACTGGTGATGGAAATCGTTCTTGAGCTTTGCGTTCTGCACGTCATAATCATCGAAGCGAGTGGTGGTCTTCAACTTGTAATCATCCTCCGGAAGCATATCCGTTGTGAAAATATCCAGCCAGCCATCGTTGTTGATGTCCATCATGTCAGATCCCATTGATGATAGGCTTACATGGCCTATCGACTCAGTGAGTACTTCCTTGAATGTGCCATCATGTTGGTTGATGTAGAGGTAATCCCGTTCGAAGAAATCATTGGAAACATAAATATCGTCCCAACCATCGTTGTTAAGGTCACCGACTGTGACACCAAGTCCGAATCCGATCTCACTACCGTAGATACCGGCTTTTGCGCTTATATCCGTATAATGCCCTTTATCATTTCGATATAGTTTGTCCCCATTCTTTGGATCCCGGATATCACGCAATTGCTTGTTGTATCCGAAGCTTTCAATGGGGCGGTAGCTATTGTTGAGTATAAAGCAATCTAAATCACCATCGTGGTCAAAATCGAAGAAAGCCGCATGCGTTCCTAAACCCGGATCGTCAAGCCCGTAGGTTTTAGCTTCTTCTTTGAATGTACCGTCATGCTGATTTATGTAGAGTTCATTATCTCGATCATCACCATCAGGGCTACCGCCGCTATTGCAGATATAAATATCCAGCCAGCCATCTCCGTTTATATCTGCCATGGAAACGCCGGTATGCCAACGTGGATTACCCTTCAATCCAGCAGAACCTGTAACATCCTTGAATGACCAGTTACCCTGGTTCAGGTATAGCTTGTTATCACCCTGGTTGGCTGTGAAGAACACATCCGGCTTACCGTCATTGTTGACATCGCCGATGGCGACACCGCCACCGTTATAGAAATTCCGATATTTAAAGACATTGAATTCTTTTGTGTCCTTGACCTTGTTCGAGAAATCGATATGGGTATTTTGGGGATCGGTCAATTGGAATAGGGCATCCTTGACCACAACTTCGTTGCCCCTGCGACAGGAGATCAGGATTGACAATCCAATAAATAAAAATGTCAACCGCGAAATCAGAGAAGATAAGGATGTCGTAGAGTTCATGGTGTCAATGAAAAAGGAGTAGTAATCAGGGATTACTACTCCTATTCGGTATGAAAAGATATTGATCTTTACTTAAGAGGGGATCAATAACCGGGGTTCTGCTTGAGGTTTCCGTTAGCGGAGATCTCAGGAGAAGGGATCGGGAACAATTCAAGGTGCTTGTCGGCATCAGCGGGTTTTCCCGGTGTACGTGCATCTCCAAAATGGCTGAAGCGGATGGCATCATTCCTGCCCCATCCTTCCCAAGCGAGTTCACGCTGACGCTCATGATACAGATTTTCCTTGTTCAGATCGCCTGCGGACCAAGCTGAAACGCCAGCTCTTCCTCTGACCATGTTCACATCTGCAAGAGCTCCACCGAGATCCGTACTGGACCACAATTTCGCTTCTGCACGCATGAGATAGATATCAGCAAGACGGAAAACAACCATGTCATTGCTCTGACCACCAGAAGTTCCTGCTTCAGGATGATATTTAACATTCCTTGCACCTGCCAAACGGAAAGTGTCGGTGGGGTTGGAAAGTTCATTCACATATTTGCTGAACACCAAGGGCAATCCAGTTTGAGCATCCTTCAGAGCAGTTCCGTCAGAACCGAATTGCTGACCAACAGCAAACATCTGCTTCCTGTTGTCTGAATTGTCATATTGATTGTAGAAATCAGCTGTGACGCAATATCCGTTCCAAGGACCACCGTTCAGGTTGTAGGTAAGCTGAGATTGATAGTGGAGAGTCCTCATTTCCCAGTTGTTACCACCGATATTGATCTTGTCGAAAGGAACGACGAAGATATTCTCGGGGGAACCTTCATTGCTCACCGCGAAGTTGGAAAGATAATCGCCGGAGAGAGAGTATTTACCGGAGTTGATCACATTGTCACAAGCAGCAATGGCAGCTTCCCAATTCGGAGTTCCGGTATATACACCAGCATTCAAATACAATTTGGCGAGCAGTGCATTAGCACCCCATTTGGTCATACGGCCATAGGTTTCGCCGGTCTTATCAGGAAGTGCCCCGATGTTTGAAGTGATCTCGTTTACAATGAAGTTGTATGTTTCAGACCTGGACTGTGAGTTGTTCACGGCGGCAGGGTCAGTGTTGAAATCGGTGACCACGGGGATCTGCCCGAACATGTCCATAGCCAGGAAATAATAATAGGCACGAAGGACTTTCAGCTCGGCGTTGATGGCGTCGATATTGGATGGTTTACTGGAAAGGGCGTTCACCGCATTCAGGGTGAAGTTCACCTTACCGATGCCGTTGAAGATAGCACTCCAAGCGCCATCGATCGGGCCGAGATCGGGTTTCCACTGGTGTGTCCACAGAGCCTGCCAGTTACCGTTGTCGTACCAGTCATTGCCCCGAGTTGGAACAAGGATGCCACCACCGGAGACTTCATTCAAATCACGGACGTCGGCGTCGGTGATGTTGGTTAAAGCCTGATAGGCCGGGGCCAGACCAGCAGCGATCTGAGCAGGGGTCTGCCAGAACTCCGACTCAGGCACAACGCTATACACCTTCTGGTCGAGTTTTGTACAGGAAGTAGCTATGGCGATAAGCAGTACCGTTGCTACCGAGCTCCTGATTAAGAATTTTGTTCTCATGATATTTGTTGTTATTTCTAATTAGACTGATGACTATTTTATTCAGGTTTTGATCAGAAGGTAACGTTCACACCGAAAGTGAAAGAACGGGCCCTGGGATAGAATGCGGAACCATAATAGCTCACATCAAGGTATGCCTGGCTGGAACCGGTGTTGGAGGTCTGAATTTCAGGATCTATTCCCTTGTAAGGAGTGATCACGAACAGGTTGTTCCCTGATACGTAAACCCTGAGGTTCTGCATGCCCTTGAGCTGACCGAAATTGTAAGCCAGTGTGGCGTTGTCCAAACGGAGGTAGCTGGCTTTTTCCAACCAAAGGTCAGATACGGCTGCCGCATCTTTGATACCATTGGTGAGTGCGCTACGGGTCACGTTGTTACCAGGAAGCCTGTTTACGTTGTCAAAGTCAAGCCTGGTGTTGTTGAATATCTTCTGTCCGACCAAACCCCTGAGGAAGAAGTTGAGGCTCCAGTTCCCATAAGTGAAATTGTTGTTGACGCCATAAAGCATCTTGGGACTGGGGTCGATATACTTCTTGGTCGGGTTGGGATCCTGATCCTGAGTCTTGGGGCCATTGGCGGTCTCGAACAATTGGTGACCGTTGGCATCCAGACCCATATAGTGAGGCAGGTAGAAAACTGAAGGAGCATATCCCGGCTTCAGGAACGTGATCGGGTATGCGCTCAGACCACGACCTACAGCAGAGCTTCCACCAATCTGGTCGGTTCTTACATTGAAGCCCTGATAGGTACCGGAAAGTGCATCCACTTTGGTGTTGATGAAGGTCAACTGACCGCTGAGTGTCCAGGAGAAATTCTTCTGCTTAACCACTTGAGCGTTCACTTGGAACTCAAGACCCTTGTTGGTCAGTGTTCCTACGTTTGCCAAGATGGTATTGATGAAGAAAGGAGGTACTGGAACGGTATAGTTGTAGAGGAGGTTCACGGTTTTATCACTGAAGTAGTTGATATCACCGGTAATCCTGTTATTGAACAAACCGAAGTCGAGGCCGATATTCCTACCGTGCCTTTCCTCCCAGCGGAGGTCAGGGTTCTGATTCTGTACGGGAGCGTAGGCCTGAGGGTAGACACCACTAGCAGCATCATAATAACGACCGATCGGGCCATAGAGCAATTGGGTGCTGTAAGGGCCGATGGCGTCGGAGTTACCCGTGACACCATAACCGGCACGAAGTTTCAATTCGGTCAGCCATGTTGCGTCCTTTAGGAAAGCTTCTTGGCTGATGCGCCATGCCACGTCGAAGGATGGGAACAGACCCCAGCGGTTGTTGGCACCGAACTTAGAGGAACCGTCACGGCGAATACTCGCAGTGAGGTAATATTTCTGATTATAGTTATAGTTGACCCTTCCCAAGAAGGAGATTAGGGTGAACTCATCACGGTAAGTATTCGCTCTTGTCCTGGCTGCATCGATCGCACCTTGGAAGTTGTTATCCTGATTTTCAGGAACCAGGAAGTTTTGGCTGCTTATACCCTGAAAGTTGGATTCAAACTTATTGTATTCGTAAACCCCGGTTAGTCCGAGACTATGCTTGCCGAAATCCTTCAGGTAGTTGATGTGGAAATCACCGTGTTTGGAATCGTTGTTGTAGGTGTTGTTTGAGGCATTGTTAACGTTGCCCTCAACCGGGAATGCCGGTTGGAAGAAACGCGTTTGATTGCCTAAATGGTTCAAGGAACCTGTTACACCCACTTTTAATCCTTTTATGATCTCATAATTGGCCGTACCTGATAATAATGACAAATATTCCTTGCCTTTGTTCAGTTCCTGATTCAGATGGGCAACGGCATTGTACTGCTCGAAGTCAGAGAAATAGAAATAAGAGCCATCAGCATTGCGAACAGGGTAAGTTGGAGGTGTATTGAAGATCTTGGTGATATTGCCGTAGTTGAGCAGGCTCCTGTTGGTCGTGGTACTCACGATGCCTACCTGCAGTTCCAACTTGTCATTCAATGCTTTTTGAGTGGCGTTGAACCGGAGACCGATCTGATCCTTACCGGTATTCAGAACGATACCTTGTTGGTTGAGGTAGGATACAGCGGCCCTGTACGAGAATCCCTTTGCACCACCGGAAACAGCCAGGTTATGGTTGTGCGAGAATGCAGTGCGGGTGATCTCTTTCTGCCAATCGGTGTTGACCCCTTTATCCAGACTTCCTGCAGGGATGTTCAACGTTTTCAGTGCATTGCGCCATTCGTCCGCGGAAAGCATTTCGAAATATTTGGCCTGATGGCTCACGGTAACATAACCGCTGTATTCCACGCGGGTCTGGCCCTCACGACCCCTCTTGGTGGTCACCAGAATTACACCGTTCGCACCCCTTGCACCGTAGATGGCTGCGGCGGAGGCATCTTTAAGTACGTCGTAGGTGGCGATGTCGCCAGGAGGAATATTATTGAACTGGTCAGCATTATCAAGCGGTATCCCATCAACTACGATGAGCGGAGCCTGAGAGCCGAGCAATGAGGTCTGACCACGGAGTTTGATCAACGGGGACTGGTTGGGGTCACCGCCGGGCGTGGTGATGACCAGACCGGAAACCTTGCCTTGAATCTGCTCAATGGCGTTGGTGACGATACCTTGGTTGAAGTCTTTGGCAGAAACGGAGGCAACTGCTCCGGTCACGTCCTTCTTCCGGCTCGTACCGTAACCTGTCACCACGATCTCATTCAGGCTCGCAGCGGTGGATACAAAAGAAACCACAGCATTATCGACGGCAGCGATCTGTGTTGTCGCGAAGCCAACACCAGTGATAACCAAAGTGCTGGTTGCAGATGGGACGGTGATCTTGTAGGAACCGTCTGCAGCTGTGGAGGTGGCTACTTTGCTTCCTTTCGCAGTTACCGTCGCACCAGAGACGGGTGAACCATCCCTGCTGTCTGTTACGCGGCCGGTAATGGTCTTTTGTTGAGCGAAAGATACCTGTACGGCAAAAAGCAGCAGCACAGGAAGTAAGATCGCATGCAATAAACGTTTTGGAGTCATAAACAGTGGTTTAAATATTTGGACTATCTAAAATTATGTAAATATTACATAACTGTTAAAAACATAAATACATTTATTCTGGAGGTATACCTATATGATTAAGTACACAGAATCTTCACAAGGACAACCAGATCAACGATATTGCTGCACAGAGGTTGTTTTTCAATGCCTATTAGCTCAATATATTGATCGGCATACTATTGAAAATCTCAGGCTAATTTATCATGTTGAAGCTTATAAAGACAAATAATTTGATATGCAAAGGTTTGCGGAAATATTTTCTGTGGAAAACTTTTGTATATTTAGACCTCAACCGCATCAAAAATGAAGGCAAAAGCAACACTGAAGAATATTTCAAGCTTGCTCGGCATCAGCATCTCCACGGTCTCCAGGGCCCTGAGTGACCATCCTGATATCTCCGCGACCACCAAACTGAAAGTACGCGAACTCGCTGAAATGCTGGATTATGAACCTAACTCCTATGCCGTATATCTGCGTACGAATGCCTCCAAGGTGCTCGGCCTTATCGTAGAGGATATCTCCAATAACTTCTACGACTCCGTCATCTCCGCCATCGAAAAGGAAACCCGTAAAATCGGTTATTCCTTACTCATACTTCAATCCAGTAACGACCCTGAGATCGAACAATCCTGCATCAGGTTGTGCAAATACAACCGTGCAGCCGGAATATTCATTGCACTATCCTCTTCCGGTACAGATATGGCGCCATTCCGCAAACTGGAAGAAAACGGTACACATATTGTATTCATGGATAAGGTACCGGATGATGAAGGTTTCGACAAAGTGGCGATGAACGACGTCAGGGCCGCCGTGATCGCGGCAGATGCCCTCCTCGAAAAAAAGCACGAAACCATATTCGCCCTGTTCGGTGATAAGGAATTCTCCATCACCCGGAACAGGGAAAAAGCTTTTACGGAGCAGGTCTCCAAACTGTCGTCAGGAACCAAATTACTCACCGGCTATGCGAAAGACCGTATATCCGCTCGCGAACAAACCCGTCTGGCTCTCGACTCACAAGAACGTCCGGATGCCCTTTTCTGCATGAGCGACGAGATCCTTGCAGGTGCCATTAAAGCCGTTCAGTCATCAGGTTTGCGTATACCAGAAGATATTGCCATTATCGGGATCAGCAACGGATATATCCCTACACTTTTTTCGCCAGAAATAACTTATGTGGAAACCAGCGGTCATGCTCTCGGCATTCAAGCATTCGAAAGCATGATGAACCACCTCAATGGGCTCACCAATCCGATCTCCGTTGAAGTGCCTGTCAGGTTGGTTAGGGCGGGTTCCCTCTAGGCAATGGATTTCTCGACCGGATCAACAAACATCAACCTTTCCCAGTTCCCATTCGGGTCAAAAGAATCAGAAACGGATACCCGAGAAGGCTTTCTTCCGCATTTGATAGTAGGCCTCATGGTTGAACGTATAGAGTTTGCCTGGCCTGTGGGGAACATTCCTCTCCATCTCATTAAGATCGGTGAGCAATCCGGTTGAAAAAAGCTTCTTCCTGAAATTCCTGCGGTCGAGCTTGACATCGAGAATGGCCTCGTAGAGGTTCTGTAATTCACGAAGCGAGAATTTCCGTTCCAGCAGATTGAAGATGATCGGCTCCTCTTGTATCTTCTTCTTCAAAGTACTGTAGCAGGTATCCAGGATCTTCTTGTGATCGAAGGCCATGGTAGCGATGTCCTTCACAGGATGCCAATGCAGCTCGTTTCCGAGTTGCGTGAGTTGGGTATGCTTGATGTTGACCAAACAATAATAAGCCGTACTGACCACGCGCCCTGCCGGATGGCGGTGGACCGCGCCAAACGTGTGCACCTGCTCCAGATAAAGGGTATCCAGGCCTGTTCGCTCTGTCAATACCCTATAGGAAGCCTCGTCCAAACCCTCATCGGGCTGTACAAGGTCGCCCAGTAAAGACCATTTTTCCCGAAAAGCTTCAAGATCACTCTTGATGAGCAATACCTTGAGTACGTTCTCATCGAAACCAAAGATCACGCAGTCCACCGAGACGGCGAATTGGAACTCGGGCATGAGTTCCATCAATGAGGTATTGATGTTCGGCTTTGTACTCGGTTGGGGCATCAGGCAATAATCGTTTTAGTTGGGTCGCAAAAATTAACGCAAGTGTGGGAATATGGCAAATTTTATTGTGTACCCGATACAAAAAGAGGTAACCCAAATCTGTTCAGGCCGATGACCTTTATACATAACTTTACCGCCGATCAGAATTCCAAAAATGAGATACAACGCGGAACAGACCCGCCATCTTCAGGACAACACGGTATTGCTGCTGAAAAAAACCCACGATGCAGCTCATATGCTGCATCATATAGTTGGACTGCGCGATGTGCTTCGCTTTCATGAATACAGGTATTACGTACTGAATGACCCACTCCTTTCCGATGCAGAATACGATCAACTCTACAAGGCGCTGGAAAAAACCGAAGCAGAACATCCTGAGCTGATCACTTTGGATTCCCCCACGCAGCGGGTGGCCAAAGGTCTCACAGCTTCTTTTGCTACCGTTTCTCATTTGGTTCCGATGCTCTCCCTGGAGAATTCTTACGATGCCCATGACCTGATCGATTGGGACCGCAAGGCACGCGAACTAACCGGACTGGACACGATCGAATACTGCATCGAACCCAAATTCGATGGCGCCAGCATTTCCCTCATTTATGAAGAAGATCTGCTCACCCGAGGCGCTACACGGGGCGACGGCGTCGAAGGTGATGAGATCACCACTAATCTGAAACAGATCCGTTCGATACCGTTATCAGCAGGATTTGCCGCACTGGGGATACGACAGGTGGAGATCCGTGGGGAAGTGCTCATGACCAAAAACAACTTCAAGCGATACAACGAAAGCCTGGCGGAACAGAACCTCCCGCCGCTGGCAAATCCGCGGAATGCAGCAGCTGGCTCGCTTCGGATCAAAGACCCGGCTGAAGTAGGTCGTCGCAATTTGGAAGCCTTCCTCTATCACATAAGTTATATAAGCCTGATTCCGGGCCACAGCCTGCCAAAAGATCTCAACTCTCATCAAGGATGTATAGATGCCTTATGGTCTTTGGGTTTCCGCAGCCCTAAAAAAGAAAAGGAAGTGGTCAAAGGCATACAATCCGTCATCAACCATTGCCTAGATTACGAAGGAAAGCGAGACGACCTGCCTTATGAAATCGATGGCATGGTGATCAAGGTGAACGACCTATCCCTACAGGAAAAAATGGGCATGACCACACACCACCCCCGTTGGGCCATCGCTTTCAAATTCAAGGCCAGACAGGCTACGAGTAAATTGATCGCCGTGGAATATCAGGTCGGCCGCACCGGAAGCATAACACCTGTTGCCAAAATCGAACCCGTACCCATAGGCGGCGTCACCGTTTCCTCTATTTCACTACACAATGAGGACTTCATCCGTCAAAAGGATATCCGTATCGGAGACAGCGTTCTGGTGGAAAGGGCTGGGGATGTCATTCCTTACATCGTAAAATCCCTACCCGACCTAAGGAAAGGGGATGAAAAAAGGATCAGTTTCCCAACCCATTGCCCCATATGCAATGGCCTGCTCTCCAAAGAGGAGGAAGAAGCCGTCTGGAGATGCACCAACTTGCATTGTGAAGCACAGGTTGTAGAACGAATCATCCATTTCACCAGTAAAGACGCAATGGATATACGTGGGCTCGGCGAAGCCAACATCCGGAAATTTTTTCAACTGGGGTTTTTAAAGGACATCCACTCCATTTACACCCTACCCTTTGAAAAGATCAGAGGTTTGGAAGGCTTCGGTGAAAAATCAATGAACAACCTCGAGGAAGCCATAAACAACTCCAAGCTCCAACCCCTCCATCGACTGATCAATGCACTGGGGATCCGCTTCGTCGGTGAAACCACTGCAAAGACTTTGGCACAGTCCGTCAAGCATCTGAGGGAACTCCAAGATTACGATCGGGAGAAATTAATGGGGATCGAGGACGTGGGGGAAAAGGTTGCGGACAGTTTATATGCATTTTTTCATCAGCCGACGAACCTGGAAATACTGGACCGACTGGAAGCCCTCGGGGTGAACCTAAGTGCCGGTCAGGACCACATCGCAGGGGGCAGCCTCAGTGGTATGAACTTCCTGTTCACCGGAACACTTTCCCGGCTGAAAAGGTCCAATGCTGAGGCCATCGTAGAAAGCAATGGCGGGAAGATCCTCTCCGGAGTAAGCAGCAAACTGAATTTCCTGGTCGTAGGGGAAGATGCAGGATCAAAGCTGGAAAAAGCAAGGAAGATACCTTCGATAAGGATCTTGAGTGAAGATGATTTCATAAATATGACAGGCTCCGAATCCATATAATCCCTCTCCCGATCAATATGAGCAGGGTAAAGTATTTATCCCAGGAAAGGCGAGAAGATAAAAACCAGTGAATTTTTCTTCCAGAAAGCCCATGGATAGTGTTAAATTAGGAAACTAAATCATCATCATATGATCAAGAAGCATGCTGGAGAGACCTGGAAAGCACTGCAATTCTCGGGTTGGAGGGAACTCCGTAAGAAGTACGCTGTGTCCAGCCAGGGTAGAGTGGCGAGTTACAACAGTGATATATTGGAGGACGGAAAGCTTCTCAATGGTTCCCTGACAACAGGGTACCGAAGCCTGAATCTGCATCGGCCGAACAGCAAAGGCACCATATACATACACCGTGAGGTGGCGAAGATCTTCTGCAAGAAGGCGTCTCCGAAAAGCCGATTTGTGATCCATGTCAACCACAACAAACTGGACAATCGGTCATCCAACCTGAAATGGGCGACATCGGATGAAGTGGCCAAGCATCAGCAAAAATCCCCCGCCAAGATAGCCTACAAGAAAGTTCAAGCGTCCAGAACCGTAGGGCTCAAATTGAATGCGGTCCAGGTCAAGTCCATCAAAAAAATGCTTGAAAACCCCAAACGCAAGGTCACCTACCGCCAGCTTGCCGGAAAGTACGGAGTCAGCGAAATGACATTGTACCGTATCCGAAGCGGAGAGAACTGGGGAAGAATCTGATCCCCGACCGAATTTCATCACGTTCTTGTATAACCGCTGATAGAGGAACAGTAGACTCACATGCTGCAGAAACAAACATTAGCCTTCCTCAGGGAATTGAAGAAGCACAACGATAAGTCCTGGTTCGATGTCAACAGGAAGCGCTATGAAAGCGCCAAGGCTGATTTCATCATCTTCCTTCAGGATATCATCGACACACACGCTAAAAAAGATGATGGTCTTGCCGGCATAGTGTCGAAGAATTGCCTATTCCGTATAAATCGCGATATCCGTTTCTCCAAAGACAAATCTCCGTACAAGACCAATTTCGGTGCCACCATCAACCGAGGCGGTAAGAAATCGGTCCTCGCCAGTTATTATGTCCATGTGGAACCCGGTGGGTCCTTCGTCGGGGGAGGCGTCTGGATGCCCATGCCTCCAGAACTCGCCAAGATCCGTCAGGAGATAGATTACAGCTTTGTGGACTTCAAGAAGATCGTGGGTTCCGCGAAATTCAAGAAGGCGTATGGTGAACTGTACAAGGGGGATGACACCTTGCTCACCCGCTTACCCAAGGGATATGAGGTGGATAACCCCGCATCTGAATACCTGAAGTTGAAAAGCTATATCGCGATGAGGCAGGTCACCGACAAGGAATTGCTGTCGAAAGACTTTCGAAAGATCACACTCGATGCCTTCAACGCCTTGCAACCCCTTATCGGCTTCCTCAACTCCGCTCTGGATTGAACTCCTCTGCCTAAAAAGATAGGCTGAACCCGACCGATCAAATTCACTTCTTTGAGCATTCAGGCAGGCTCCTGATCAAAGCATCCCTTTTCCCATGAGGTATTCAGCGATCTGAACTGCATTCGTCGCAGCACCTTTACGAAGGTTATCCGAGACGATCCAGAGGTTGAGCGTGTTGGGTTGAGATTCATCACGACGGATCCTGCCGACGAACACCTCGTCACGCTCGTGGGCGTCCTTGGGCATGGGATATCTCGCATTTGCCGGATCATCCACCACCATGACGCCAGGAGCTTTCTCTAGTATGGAACGCACTTCTGCCAGATCGAAATCCTGAGCGAACTCCACGTTCACGCTTTCGCTGTGCCCTCCCATTACGGGAATACGAACAGTGGTGGCTGTAACGCGGATGGAATCGTCGCCGATGATCTTCTTTGTTTCGTTGACCATCTTCATCTCTTCCTTGGTGTAGCCGTTATCCAGGAACACATCGATCTGAGGGATCACATTCAGGTCGATAGGATATTTGTATGCCATGGGGTATTCCGCGCTTGACCCTTTGACGGTCTTCTCTCTTTCACCCATGAGCTGGTCGACCGCCTTCTTGCCCGTTCCGGTCACACTCTGATAGGTGGATACGACAATGCGTTTCATCCGATAACGCTGGTGCAAAGGAAACAGCGCTACCACCATCTGAATGGTGGAACAGTTCGGATTGGCGATGATCTTGTCCGCTGCCGTGAGCGTGGAAGCATTGATCTCCGGAACGACCAACTTCTTCGTGGGATCCATCCTCCAGGCGGAGGAATTATCGATGACGGTGATACCGGCAGCGGCGAAACGGGGTGCCAGTTCCAGGGAGCTGCTACCTCCTGCGGAAAAAATGGCCACGTTCGGTTTGGCGGCTATCGCATCATCCGCACTGACCACCTTGTATGCCTTCCCTTTGAAGAGCACTTCTTTACCAATGGACTTTTCAGAGGCCACGGGGATCAGTTCATCCACGGGAAAATTCCTTTCAGCCAGAACCTGTAACATTTTGGTACCCACCAGACCGGTAGCCCCGACGACTGCAACTTTCATGTTTCCCTCCTGCTTCTTCCCAATGGGAAGTTTTAGATTGTTGTTGAAATAAAAAAGCCTTCCGTTCCGGGAAGGCCTGATATATGTTTGTTCCTGAAAAACATCCTCAACCTTCCCCTTTTAAGGAACGTTTCTGGGTTTGCTTCATATGCTTGATGATCTTGTTCATTCAGGTTGCAAAAATAGATTCCGCGTTTTTTTCTGCCAAATAAATGTTGGGATGGACTTTCTCACCAACGATCATGTATTGAACTTGCCTTAGTGAAATGGACATCAGTCGTTCTGTTATTGCTTTTGAAAGCCCCGTCGATGGCACAGATCCCCAGTAGATACGATGTATTGATCACGGAGATTCTTGCCGACCCGGAACCATCGGCAGGCTTGCCCAACAGCAGTTTTCTTGAACTGCAAAATGTATCCGGCAGACCCGCCACACTGAAAGGTTGCTTCATCGAGATCGGCGCGGCAAGTATCAGGATATCGAAGGAATATACCCTCGATCCCGACAGTATGGTCATCGTTTGTAGCGCATCAGCATCCGCTTCCTATAAGAAATTTGGTAACGTATTGCCGCTGACGGGCTTCCCCGCCCTGCCCGATGCAGGTTCAACCATTGCCCTTTTCACTTCGGATCATCGGACGATCCATGCAGTACGGTATACCAAAAAAGACTATCGGAATACATTGAAAGGCGAGGGTGGGTGGTCCCTGGAAATGATCGATCCCACAAAGCCTTGCATGGGTAATGCCAACTGGACCTCGAGCATCGACCCCGCTGGGGGCACCCCTGGAAAGAGGAACTCCGTATATGCCCCGATCGTGGACGAGGATCCGCCACACGCAAAGGGAGCATATGCCCCTGACAGCCTACACATATTGCTGGATATGGATAAGACACTGGACAGCCAAACTGCATGTATTCCTTACCGTTATCAACTTGACAACGGACTTGTAGTGAATAATGCGGAACCCTTACCCCCTTTCTTCAACTCGATACGACTGGCTCTTTCCGAACCCCTGCGTAAAGACCTGATCTACAGATTGACCGTCACTTCTGTCATGGATTGCTCAGGCAATGCCGTGCCGCCGTTCTCCACCATTCGAACAGGACTGGCACAGGATCCAAAACCGGGAGAATTGATCATCAACGAGATCCTTTTCAATCCAAAGCCTGAAGGGACGGATCATGTGGAATTGCTGAATACAGGGAAGTCGATCATTGATGCAGGTCAGATCCACATTGGAAGCCGTAATGTGCAGGGGATGATCAGGTCCCTTATCGCCAGTTCATCACGACCATTCTTGATCTTCCCGGGTGATCATTATGTAGTTTCCGAAGATCCAGAAATCACCATGCATACATTCCTGGTTAAAGAACCCAGACTGCTTTCAGATCCAGTGAACATGCCTTCAATGCCTGATGCTGAAGGGACCATCCTCATTACCGATCGACAGGGTTCGGTACTGGATGAACTGCACTATGATGAACGATGGCATTTCCCGTTGCTCAACGACCCGGAAGGAGTTGCATTGGAACGCATCGACCCTAAGGCTGTCACACAGGATGCAGGTAACTGGCATTCCGCATCAGCGGATGTGGGTTATGCGACCCCCACTTGGCGAAACTCTCAGTCGCTGGGCTCTGTCGAAGGAAACGGGCAATGGACAGTTTCTCCAGAGATATTTTCGCCTGATCAGGATGGTCGCGATGATTACCTCACCATCCATTATCGGTTCCAGGAGTCAGGATGGAGTGCAACGGTCTCAGTATACGACATGGCCGGCAACCTGATCAGATGCATTTGCAGTAATTCACTCTGTGGGACCGAGGGTGCATTTCGGTGGGATGGCTTGAATGAAGATAGGCAACACCCAGGATACGGCCCTTACATACTGGTAGCAGATGCCTTCAATCGCAAAGGGATCAGGAAAGTTTACCGGACCAGAGTGGTCATAGCAGGGATGGGAAGATGAGATCAGGGTTTGAAAAGTGCACGAAGTTCTTCCATCTTGCCATGAATGGAGTCCATGGTGATCATGCCCGTTCGTGGCCTGTCCAGGTCAAGGATAAGGAAGACAGTAAGGGAAATGATGAGGCTGAATGTACAGACCAGCATCCAATCCGGCTTTCTGCCCTTCATACCATAACCTAGAAGAAAACTCACTGCCATGCAAATCAGGATCGTCATCCAAATGATGGACGCAGGTACCCTGGCCCTACCCATGGCATCGCGGGTATTGGCTAAATCGATCATATCATTCAGTGCATTAATGAATAATGTGCTTCTACTGGTCAGGCTGTCTTTCTGAACCAGGCTGGATGCTTTACTCCATATCCGATCACTGATGGATACGGCGCGGGCCAGTGAAGCGGATACAGAATCCTTCTTGGTTCCGGCTTTATAATATGCGATCCTTTCATCAACATATGTTTTGAGCTCTTTACGAAGTTCTGTTCTGATCGGTTCAGGATAAAGATCTGCCCGAAGTATGACCGTTCCGATTGAGTTCGCCTCCCGGATGAGTATATCCCTCCTGGCGTCGTACCTGCTGTTGCTGATCCCGAATGTGAAAGCCAAGAGCAAGGCCAGCAAACCCAGCATCGACCCTTCAAGGCTTCCGGATATATCCTCTCCGCGTGATTCTTTCCTGGTCATACGGTAATTCCGCCATACACCACCCATCCAGAAAAAAAGTATGATGAGGAGAAAAAGAGATAAGGCGATGAGATAGGTCGGGGCTCGATTGATGATGGGTTCGTACATGCCTCGGCAGTTTTCATGAAAATAAGCAACACTTCGCAGTATGAAAACAGGAAATGCTTTCTCCATGACCGATTACAGGCAGGTTGAGCGTTACTGAACAAATTTTCAGGGTGATGACGTTATGATAATCCCCACCTTCGGAATGAAGTGGAAGACGTCTTTAGGGTAAAGCAGAAATGGTAATGAAGCTACTAGTGATCGGAACAGGATCAGACCAGACTGATGTCGAAGTTGACCAGATCCACGAATTGTTTGATTCTGGCATTGATATCCGCCTCTTTAAGTTCCTTCAGCCGGGTGGTGCCAAATTTCTCCACACAGAATGACGCCATGGCGGATCCAACGATGATAGCCGTTTTCATGTTCTCAAAGGAGATGTCCTTCGTGCGGGCCAGATGACCGATGAAACCACCGGCGAAAGTATCCCCCGCACCGGTAGGATCGAAAACATCCTCGAGGGGGAGTGCAGGCGCATAGAAAACCTGATCCTTGTGAAAAAGCAAAGCGCCGTGTTCCCCTTTCTTGATGACCAGGTACTCGGGACCCATGGCCATGATCTCTCGTGCTGCTTTGACCAGAGAGAATTGGGCACTGAGTTGACGTGCCTCGCTATCGTTGATCATGAGCACATCAACCTCTTTCAGCACCAATTCCAGATCCGGCATGGCGGTCTCCATCCAGAAATTCATGGTATCCAGCACAATCAAATCTGGTCTGTGTCTCAACTGCCGAATGACGTCCAATTGCAATGAAGGCATCAGGTTACCCAAGATGAGGAATTCACTTCCTTGATAAGACTCCGGTACAGTGGGCTTGAAATCTCCCAATACGTTCAACTGGGTGTCCAATGTATCCCGGGTGTTCATATCGAGATGGTAGCGCCCTGCCCAAAAAAAGGATCTTTCATTCTTCTTCACCTGAACGCCTGCAAGGTCGACACCACGTTCAGCAAGAGCATCCAGTTCACTAGTGGGAAAATCCCCGCCGATGACGGAGATCTGACGGACGGGTCTTATGAAATTGGAAGCACTCCAAGCTATGTAAGTAGCAGAGCCGCCAATGATGCGGTCACTCTTCCCGAAAGGGGTCTCAATATCATCAAAGGCCATGGTGCCGACAGCGATCAGGGACATATCATTGATATTTTAAACTTGTCAAAGGTAATTGTAAATGGTATTTTACCTGTTTAAATATTGATCATGTATCAACGGATACTTTTTATTTGCCTCATTGCACTTCCAGCATCTTCGAAAGCGCAAACCGATTCCGCCTCTCTGGTACCCTTCATTCGTGAAGCTGCAGATAGCATGACCGCTGCTTTCACACGGAAGGATTTCAGGACATTCACAACCTATAATAACGCTACCCTTGTTGGAATGGTAGGGGGAGAAGAGAGTTTCGCCAATTTTGTCGAAAATCAGGTCTCGTCCCTGAAGGACCTGTCATTCAGTGTTGTCCGGGCGGGCCGTATACTCAGGGTACTTCCTGGTGAAAAGCCCATGCAATGCCTTGTGGAACAGTTGTCAGAGATCCTCTATCAAGGTAATTATATCAGCGTGGTCTCACACCTCGTAGGCATTTCCACCAATGGACGGGAATGGCGATTCGCCGATGCAAACCCCAATGGTGGCAGGGACATCCGTAAGATGATCCCTGAAATGAGCCCGTCTCTTGCCATCCCCCAGAAAAAGCAGGTCGCAGGCATCCGTCTGGACGAGTTCCTTAAAACATATGACACCGTCTACTGATCCTACCAGGTCCGGGACCATATTCTTTGGCGGGAAATTCAACTCCAATGAAAGTAAAGGACGACCAGACGAATTTTACTAACAACCGTTAGTGCATTTTCAATAGATTTGAATACACATTCTCACTAACCATGGCCAGGATCCAAAATAATAAGAATGAAACCAGGAAGGAGTTCATCACTTCGGCAGCAGCCAGACTGTTCCGGGAAAAGGGATTTTCCGCAACGGGGATGAGGGATCTGGCTGGTGAGGTTGGTGTCGAGGCTGCCAGCCTGTACAACCACATTCGATCCAAGGCGGAACTGCTTCAAGAGATCTGTTTTCGCACGGCCAATCAATTCTCGGCGCAATTGAATGAATTGGAGCTGGACAACAGTCAAACCAGTCTGCAGAAAGTTGAAGCCATACTTCGCCATCATATCCAATGGTGGGTGGCCAAACCTGACGACATGCTGGTCACAAACAACGAAAGCAAATATCTGCAAGAGCCTTATCTCAGCACCTTCATGAATGAGCGCCGCTTATATGTCCGCAGGATAGAGGCTATCATGGAGGATGGGATAAGGAAGGGACAACTGAGCGGGATCCAACCCTATTCCGCCGTATTGACCTTACTGAGCATGGTCAGGGGCATTGAATTCTGGCATAGGACGAAGAAGAACATTTCCGCTGAGGCCCTGGAGGAGAACATGGTGAAGCATTTCATAGACGGACTCAGGCAACGGTAGTGTAGGGGACGGCATCAAACTTGAAGATCGGGAAAAGAAAAATCAGTATGCCTATACTACAACTTGTCGGTAAGTGTCCCCATACAATGAGCAGCATCTTTCTTGGTAGTACATCCAATTACCATCAAATGGCATCCCAACATCTGGAACGCAGTAAGGCTGCTCTGCATTAATCTTTGTCCATTTCCACTTCCGTCATGAGGAAAGCACTTCGCCGTGGCGCAGGCATTGGGGAATGCTCACCCCTTACGGCTTTCCAGATCACTTCATTGAATTCCAAGTCGGGTGCACGATCCTCTTTGGAAAAATCAAATTCAGCACTTTTTCGGGCAAGGGCGTTCATGGTTCTGTTCTTTTCGTTAAGATCGATCAGTGCCGGAAGTGAATGGAATGGCGTGAGATCGGCAACTTTGCTGAAACTACGCCACATAGGAACGGCTGCGGCATCATATTGGCTCATGGGTGAAAGGCCAAGTATGAGTTCGATCGTACGGAGCATTGAACTGGTGGAATACATCGAATGATCCACATAGTGCCTCTTCACGAATCCACCAGCCACATAGGCGGTGGTCCGGTGCGCGTCCACGTGGTCAGGTCCATCCTGTGCATCGTCTTCAACGATGAATACAACGCTTTCCTTCCAGATGGGACTTTTGGAAAGGTGTTCCACAAATAGTCCGATTGCCAGATCATTATCAGCAACATGGGCAAATGGTGTGGGCCGGTTCATGGAAAGTCCCTCGGTATGATCATTTATGATACGCAGGGTATTCAGGCGAGGTACGGCGTTCACGACGACCATGGAGTCAAATTCTCTCGACCATTGGGATACTCTGGTGGTATCCCGAACACGCTGATCCCAACTGGTAAAATATGGACAGAAATGACCTTCGAGAATGGGGATATTCGCTTTGTAATCGTCAGCGAATTCACCATAGGTACGGTAGCTGATTCCTTTGCGCTTACAGGCATCCCAGATGAATCCGTTCTTGTTATTGGCCACGGGCCTGTTCCCTTCTGCATCATAATTTCCGCCACGACCACCGTAGCTGGTGGGCCAGGTCTTTTCCAGATAATCGGTCGCGTAACCGCCAAGGGACCAGTTGTGACCGTCCGCACTCACCTCGCCATCAACATAGAAATTGTCCAGTAGAACGAACTCGCCGGCGATAGCATGCTGATTGGGTGTCACACGCTTGCCGAACAGGAGAATGCTGGTATCCCCATTACCACCGGGCATGTCCGCCAGGACCTGATCATAGGTACGGTTCTCCTTGACGATATAAAAAACATATTTTATCGGAGATGCGTCACCGACGCGCATGGGTATAGGATTCCCTACTTCGCCTTCAGAGTTGGTTTCCCTTTCCTTGTTATATGGAGCATTAGCATAGACCGCCTTGGAATAGACGCCCAAGGTCTTTTCATCCGGCTCCGGGATGATCGACAATGTTCCTTGGAAAAGACCTCCGATATACTGCACCTTCATCGTACGGGTGGTGTCCCCTTTCTGAAAGGAGATCACGTTACGCTTGTTCATCGGATTGGGACCATAGGGATTAGCCATCGAAGTGAATCCCTTTCCATTGGCAACGAGGATTTTCTTTCCCAATACCTTCACTTCGGTCGGATACCAGCCGACGGGAATGAATCCCTTTGATCTGCTCTGGTCAACAATGGAGATATCGAAAACGGCCAGACAGTTGTTATCAGCATTGGAGATATAGAGCGTTTTGCCATCCGGAGAAAGGGCAAGACCATTAGTGGTCGAGCCCTGGGGCGCATCCGGGAAAAGAGAAGTCTGCAGTGTCTCCGTGACTTTGCGGGATCGCGTGTCGATGACAGAAACAGAGTTGTCATTGGAGTTAGCTACGAAAAGTCGAGATCCTTCCTTATTGAGGCAAAGCGCATTGGGATTGTCCCCGACTGGAACTTCACCGGACAGTTTAAGTGTCGCCGGATCATAGAGGAGGATTTTATCTCCTCCCCAGAGGGAAACATACAATATCTTCCTGTCGGGAGAAAGCAAGCAGGTATAACCCTCTGCCCCCATGGGAACCGCTTTCTTTACCGTCCCACTTTTCAGATCTATCTTATATAAACTTTTGTTTTCCCGCGTAACCACGTACATGGAGTTGGTGTTGTCATCTATCTCTAACCCGCCTGGACCGATCTTGACGGGCCATGGTTTACCCAACCTGATGGTATCGGCGGGTTTCAATTTGCCATTAGACACCTGAAAGCCCAGAATCCAGTTATCATGACCGCCGGAGGCATATATTTTTTTACCATCAGCCGTGAATTTCAGACCATACCAGGATTTGGAAAGAACGATCGTGTCGAGGAGTTTTTCCTTGATCGGGTCTATGAGGTAGAGGGACTGAATGCTCTGTCCATTATTGGTCACAGCCAGTAGATTTCCGGATTTGTTCAATGCCATATTTAGAGGAAGGTCTCCCAAAGGCAGGCTTCGACCAGCCGGGCTCAGACTCCAGCCATTAGGCAGGCGCTTTGCTGCAGGCAGTTGGGCATTGGACAAGATCGGGAGCAATAACAGGAGGAAGGCGGGAATACGTTTCATCTACAGGTGATTAGACCACTAAAGTAAAACTAATGGCAGTTCCCTGTGCAATGTCTGCAACAGTTCATCTATTTATAATGTGGGAAAGTCAGAAAAAAGCAGGTTGCTCAGCCATGCCCGGAAGATTTCCACGAACCGGGGACGGGGAAAACAGCCAAAATATTTAGTTTTAAAATACTAAAAATATTAGTGTTGATAATTAAAAACCCCTACCTTTATCCAACAAATAACTTTGAAAAATCTAAAATCAGAAGCATGTCAAACAATGAAAAAATGAAGGCGCTCAAGCTGACGCTGGACAAGATAGACAAGGATTTCGGCAAGGGAAGCGTGATGATGATGGGAGAGAAAGGCGAAGTTCTCCAAGAGGTCGTATCCACGGGATCGATCGGTCTGGATGCCGCTCTTGGAATCGGTGGTCTCCCCAGAGGTAGGGTGATCGAGATCTATGGTCCGGAAAGTTCCGGTAAAACCACGGTGGCGACCCATGTCATCGCCGAAGCGCAAAAGAAAGGAGGTATTTGTGCGTTCATAGATGCGGAACATGCTTTTGACAGTGCATATGCGCAGAAACTGGGAGTTGACGTGGACAACCTGCTGATCTCTCAGCCCGATTATGGCGAACAGGGTCTCGAGATAGCCGATCGTCTGATCCTCTCCGGAGCCGTCGACGTAGTCGTGATCGACTCCGTTGCCGCCCTTGTTCCAAAAGGTGAACTGGAAGGTGAAATGGGAGACAGCAAAATGGGTCTTCAGGCACGCCTGATGAGCCAGGCTCTTCGCAAACTCACGGCCACCATCAGCAAAACGAACACGATCTGCATATTCATCAACCAACTGCGGGAGAAGATCGGCGTGATGTTCGGCAACCCCGAGACCACCACCGGTGGAAACGCCTTGAAATTCTATGCATCCGTCAGGCTGGATATTCGCAGGATATCCCAATTGAAAGACGGTGATGAGGCTGTCGGCAACCGTGTCAAAGTGAAAGTGGTCAAGAACAAAGTGGCGCCACCATTCCGTGCAGCCGAATTTGACATCATCTTCGGTGAGGGCATCTCCAAGACCGGCGAGATCATCGACATGGGTGTGGAACTGGGTATCGTCCAGAAAAGTGGAAGCTGGTACAGCTACAATAGCGATAAACTGGGGCAGGGTCGCGACTCAGTCAGGCAGTTGCTTCACGACAACCCCGAACTCGCCAATGAAATTGAAGTCAAGATCAGGGAAAAAATCAAAGAAATGCAGACCGCATAAGATGCAGTTGGTTCAGGTTCGAGGAAAAACCGTCTCCCGTAAGAGACGGTTTTTTTGTTACCTTTTCCGCTCCTAATCACCCATGTCAACCTTCTAATGATGATCACGAACAGGAAGCTGAACACCAGGAAGCGCATAGCGCTCGTGGCACACGACAACAAGAAAAAAGATCTGATCGATTGGGCGGTCTATAATAAAAGTGCATTGGGAAAGCATGAATTGCTGGCAACAGGGACCACGGGTAATATGCTGGAGGATCATCTTGATCGCCCAGTGAAAAAATTACTGAGTGGCCCTCTTGGTGGTGATCAACAGATAGGCGCCCTCATAGCAGAAGGTAAAGTTGACATATTGTTCTTCTTCTGGGATCCGATGGAGGCACAACCCCACGACCCGGACATCAAAGCACTGCTTCGTGTAGCTGTTACATGGAATCTACCATTCGCCTGCGACAGGGCCTCAGCCGATTTTCTGCTGACATCACCCTTGATGCAGGATGAATACACCTGTAACATTCCCGATTATTCGGAGTATGTCAAAAGAAAGGTCTGAATCCAACCACCTCTTACAGGCATTATTTACTCCCGGCTGCCGGTTTTTCCAATGATGGATATTTGATGCCCAATTGCTCAAGATAGGTCCCATACTTAGAAGGATCGTAATAAAATTTCTTCAGCTCGGGACGAAACTTGTCCATGATTCCTTTGTTCAAAAAAGTGGCGGGTGGTGTCTCTTTGTCTATGAAAGGAATATAATGCTCATCCTTGTTCTGTACATTCTTGAAATAATCCCATGCATCCGCCAACAACTTCGGTTGGGTCAGAAGGTCGATGACAGTAGTTGCCACTACCTTCCCGCCGGCTACCACACCTTTATGCGCCACAGGTGTGGCCATCGCAATGGCATCCACCCAACTATGACCGGGTGTTCCGGGCACATTGCTCGGATAACCTAACACCACGGTGGGTACATTCCAGGAAATATCTGCGATATCATCAGAGCCACCGCCCCAGGAAAATTTTACGGGACCACGCAAGCTGTCCACTTTGGAAGGCATACCATCTATAGGTGTTCCATCATCCTGCGTCTTAGGTGCATTGCAGAGTTTCTGCACGGCACGCGCAAATGCCTGATCATCCGACGACCATGTTGGCAAACCTATCGTATTTATGTTCCGCTGCACTGTTTCAGCGATGGTCTTGTTGAAATGACCAGGCCAAGCCGTCCCTACGACGCGTTTGGTCCAAGTGGTACCGGTCATGAGTGAAGCCCCTTGGGCAATGCGATCCGCATCCTCGTACATCGACTTGATATCTTCATATTTTCTCTCCCGGAAATAATACCAGACCGATGATTTTGAAGGAACCACATTGGGCTGGTCACCACCATCCACGATAACATAATGCGAACGTTGCGTCGGTTTGAGGTGTTCGCGGTGAAAATTCCATCCCACGTCCATAAGTTCGACGGCATCCAACGCACTCTTACCCCGCCAGGGTGCACCTGCAGCATGGGCGGCTTCTCCGGAAAAACTGTATTGAACGGAAACCAGACCATTGTCCCAGCCCACACCCCAACCCACAGACAGGTTGCTAGCAACATGGGTGAAAATGCAGGCATCGACGTCCTTGAAGTACCCGTCGCGGATATACCAGGCTTTGGAGCCGATCTGCTCCTCGGCGACGCCAGGCCAGATCATCAACGTTCCGGGTATCTTATCCCTCTCCATGATCTTCTTCAACTCCAATGCAGCAAGAATGATAACTGCCTGCCCGGAATTATGACCCTCTCCATGTCCCGGAGCACCTTCCACGATCGGCTCCTTCCAAACGACACCGGGTTTTTGAGAAGCTTTGGGAATGCAATCGATATCACTACCCAAGGCGATGACCGGTTTCCCACTCCCCCATTTGGCGGTCCAGGCCGTTGGTATCCCGGCGATACCCCGCTCTATCTTGAAGCCGTTCTTCTCGAGGATCCCGGTCAGATAAGCAGATGTTTCGGTCTCCTGAAAACCCAACTCTGAAAAGCTGAATACCTGATCTACCATCACCTGCGCATCCTTTGCGCGACCGTCCATACCGGCGATGACCTCTTTTTTCCATCCTTCAGCCTTCTTGACAAAAGCAGTCGTCTGCGCGGAAAGGGACAGGGTGGCAATGAACAGGGAAAGAAACGAGATCATTATTTTTTTCGTACGCATGGGTGGAAGTTGTGGGGTGAGTCCTAATTTACGGCTTGTACGGCAAACGGCAAAAGTTGATCATGCATCAGAAATTACACATGGTCAATTCTTGCCATTCTCCGGGATCGAAAAAAGATAACCCTTAACCCATAAGCATTAAGTGGAGATCAAACTACGGGAATGGAAATTCACCGATGCGCAGGAATTGGCCCGGCTGGCCAACAACAGGAAGATCTGGGACAATGTTCGGGACCAGTTCCCCCATCCATATACTGTCCATAATGCAGACGAGTGGATCGCCGCCGTTTTGGGTAAGAAACCCATGCGCAATTACGCGATCACGTTGGATGGCAAACTGGCAGGCAGCATAGGCATCGTCATTCAGGATGATGTGGGTCGATGCTCAGCCGAGTTGGGCTATTGGATTGGAGAATCTTTCTGGAATCAGGGAGTTGCCACCCTCGCCATCTGCCAGTTCATACCCTTAGTCTGGAAGAACAACCCGATGCTGACCAGGATCTTTGCATCCGTATTCGATTATAACAAAGCCTCCATGCGCACATTGGAAAAGAACGGCTTCTATTTGGAAAGCATCCGGAGGAAGTCGGTCATCAAAAATGGCCAAGTAGGAGATGATCACCTTTGGGTGCTGCTCCGCAATGGATAAATTAATTACAGCTCTTGAGAAGACTATACTCCCTGTTCTACCGAATCCTTCCCGTCTCCCGCGTCGATGTGGATGATGAGATCTACCTGTTGAATGAAAAAGAATCTGCTGCTATCCGTATACGTGAGCGTATCGCCGTTTCCGTGTCAGCGATCATCGGAGCCATGGGTGTGATCCTGCTATATGTTCCTTATTACGTGCATGCATCCTGGTTCCCGGTGACACCTTTCCACCTGTTCGGTAAAACATTCAACCTTCCGTTGGTTTTCATAGCCTATAGTGCCGTTCTGGTCTGGATAGAGATCATGCTGCTGACTCTGCTGAACATCTGGTGCACTCATGAGATAGCCGTGTCAACCGGGTTTCTGGATCACCAGAACAAATCTCAAGGATCGAAGATCAACTTGCTGCTCGATATCAGTTTAGAGAAAAAGAACAAGAAAGTGCTCACCTATGGCATCGACCCTCTGGAAGGTCTGAACAAGGAAGCACTCATGGTATGGAATCTGCTTTTCATTCTCAAGGCCACTCTTACCAATTTCCTTTTCAAGTTCGTGATCCAGCGCATGCTGGGACGCTATGCCCTCAAGGCGATTCAGGATTTTGCAGGTATGCCCATTTTCGCCTTCTGGAATGCTTTTGGAACCAGCGTCATCCTGAGGGAGGCAAGGGTTATCATTATGGGACAGAACCTGATCGAACTGGTGATACGCAGGATGGAAGATGGGCTGACGGTGGGGGATGATGATAAGGAACTCCTTCAGGATACCATGCAGTACATAGCCATCAGCAAACGCGATTTCCACCAAAACCACTATTTACTGACCCAGAATCTTTTTGAGTTGTACGGTATCGCTCACCGGGATAAAATCTGGGAAGAGAGCGTCTATCAGTCGAGACTGAAAACTGCCTCGGAACAGATGCAGTCCTTGTGTACCCTGCTTATAGTTTTGGGTCTTTTGCTGGACGGCAAGATCTCCGCCAGAGAAAAATCAAAGATCAGGGAACTTCATGGTGAAGGGATGATCCCTTACTCCGAATCGGAGATCGTCAGGTTTCAGGAGGATTTCCTGAATGGGAAAGGAGTGGAAGCCCTGTTGTTGAGGCATATCCCACCCCAAGTTTGAACCCTGTCAAACCATCATCCTGCAACACCATCGATGCTTCTTTGACCCTATCTTTACGGTCACCTTACACGATCAGCCCCATGCCATTCCAGCTCAGATCCCCATATGAACCCGCAGGTGACCAGCCCGAGGCCATCCGCAACCTCGTAGAGGGATTGCAGTCAGGAGAGCAGTACCAGACCCTGCTGGGTGTTACGGGATCTGGTAAAACCTTCACCATAGCCAATGTCATCCAGCAGGTGCAACGTCCCACCTTGGTCCTCACCCATAACAAGACTTTAGTTGCGCAGTTGTATGGAGAATTCAAGCAGTTCTTTCCGGACAACGCAGTTGGCTATTTCGTGTCCTATTACGATTATTATCAACCGGAGGCATACATGCCGGTCTCTGATACTTATATCGAAAAAGATCTGGCGATCAACGAGGAGCTCGACAAACTCCGGCTTCAGGCCACTTCGGAGTTGTTGAGTGGCCGGCGTGATATCATCGTGGTAGCCTCAGTGAGCTGCATATATGGAATGGGCAACCCGACAGAATTCGAGAATGGGATCATCCGCATCCATAAAGGACAGGTGATCAGCCGGCAGGGTTTCCTCCATTCGCTCGTCAATGCACTCTACAACCGTACCCAGATCGAGTTCACCCGGGGGACATTCCGCGTTAAAGGAGACACGGTGGATATTAATCTGCCTTATGTAGATTATGGATACCGCATCACCTTTTTCGGAGATGAGATCGAAGAGATCGAATCGATCGATGTTCAACATTCCAAGCGCATCGGAGTGCTCGAGAATGCTGCCATCTTCCCAGCCAATCTATACCTCGCACCCAAAGAACAAATGCAGCAGATTCTGGCAGAGATACAGGATGAACTCGGGGCACAGGTGGAGTATTTTCGATCCACCGGAAAATTGATCGAAGCTCAGAGACTGAGTGAGCGGGTCAACTACGATATAGAAATGATCCGGGAACTCGGCTACTGCAATGGCGTGGAGAACTATTCGCGTTTCTTTGATCGCAGGAATCCGGGAACAAGACCTTTCTGTCTGTTGGATTATTTCCCCAAGGATTTTCTCTGCGTACTCGACGAAAGTCATCAAACCGTCCCTCAGATCAGTGGTATGTATGGTGGTGACCGCAGCAGAAAAATGGTACTCGTTGATTACGGGTTCCGTCTGCCTTCGGCACTGGACAACCGTCCACTCAACTTCAACGAATTCGAGAGGATGGTCGACCAGGTCATCTTCGTTTCCGCCACTCCGGGCGAATACGAACTGGAAAGAACAGGAGGTGTCGTCGTCGAACAAGTGGTGAGACCGACAGGCCTTCTGGACCCACCCATTGAAGTAAGGCCAAGCCTCAACCAGATCGACGACCTGTTGAATGAGGTGGACAAACGCATCGAAAAGAATGAACGCGTATTGATCACCACCCTCACCAAACGTATGGCGGAAGAGATGGACAAATACCTGCACCGCATCAACATACGTTCGAAATACATCCATAGCGAAGTGGATACGCTGGACAGGGTCAAGATACTTCGGCAGCTTCGACTCGGTGAGATCGACGTACTTGTGGGAGTTAATCTGCTACGGGAAGGCCTCGATCTGCCAGAAGTCTCTCTCGTAGCTATTCTGGATGCCGACAAGGAAGGATTCCTACGCAATGAAAGATCCCTTACCCAGACAGCAGGTCGCGCCGCGCGCAACTCCAATGGTCTGGTGATCTTCTATGCCGACAAGATGACGGATAGCATGAAAAGGACGATCGACGAAACCAGCCGTCGTCGTGATAAACAGATCGCATTCAATAAGGAACACAACATCATTCCAACGACCATTTTCAAGAACAGGCATGACGTATTCGCACAGACCTCAGTGATAGACATACAGGGTTATGATCCTGAGAACCCACAGGCCATAGCACCGGATGGAGAAATAGTGAGACGTGTTGAAGAGGAGCAGGAGACATACCGGACCATCCCGCAAATGGAGAAAGTCATTCAGCAGACCAAGAAAGCGATGGAGAAAGCCGCCAGAGACCTCGATTTCATGGAAGCGGCCCGATTGCGGGACGAAATGTTCAAAATGAACCGAACACTGGAAGAGATGAAAACAGCCCATTAAGGGTAAGTCGGGCAAACACCGTTCCTGCAGGTGCAGGGACATTAAACATAGGATATGACAACCATTGCACTTTACAACCTGAAAGGAGGTGTTGGGAAGACCGCCTCCTGCGTCAACCTGGCCTATCTGTCCGCACGGGATGGTTTCAAAACATTATTGTGGGATATCGACCCTCAGGGATCGGCTTCATTTTATTATCAGGTCAAGCAGGCTTCCAAGGTCGGGATGCGCAACCTCCTAGCACAAGGCACCGATCTTTCCGAATTGGTGAAAGCCACGGAATACGAGAATTTGGATCTGCTTCCTGCCGATCTCTCCGCCAAAAGCCTCGATGTCATCATGGAGGAGATGCGCATTTCCCGGAAGAAACTAAGGTCAATCATCCACCCTTTGTCCAAGCATTATGATTTCTTGTTCATCGATTGTCCTCCCGGCCTATCCGCCCTTGCGGAGAATATATTCCACGCCGCAGACATCGTGCTCATGCCTGTGATACCGACCACCCTTTCGATCCGGACCTACCATATGGTGAAGTCCTTTTTCAAGGAAAAGGAGATCGATCTTTCCAAGATGATGTGCTTCTTCTCGATGGTCGATCTGAGAAAGAACATGCATAACGAGACGATGGAAGAGCTGTACCGCGACAAACGTTTCTTTGAAAATTACATTCCTTATCTCTCGGACGTGGAGAAAATGGGTACGAATCGGGCACCTGTTGAAACGTATGCAAAAAGTAGCTACGCAGCAAGATGCTACGGAGATCTATGGGAAGAGATGAAGGAAGGCGTTCTCTGAACAGGAGAAAAAAAGTCAAAATCCTGAATGGCCCTTCCCTGAATATCAACTTAGCCTTAGAACATACGGCTTCTGCCCGTCCAATTGAATACATTCATGTAGATAATTCACCTCCATGCAAAAAGAAATCACGGGCTGGCACAGTCCCGCATTAGGGCGTGAGATGCCTATCGCCACATATGGACATTACGGATTCGCCTTGCTGATGATCCCTACCGCCGCCGCCGACTACCTCGAGTATGAACGTTTCCAGTTGCTAGATCATTTGTCGCCTTTCATCGAAAGCGGGAAGATCAAGATCTTCTCGGTGAACAGCATAAACACCGAAAGTTGGCTGAACAACGACATGGAGCCCGCACACAAGGCCATACGCCATAACCAGTTCAATGCGTATATTTTTGATGAGGTGATCCCGTTCATCAGAGAAAAAACTTCCCTGGAAACGCCGATCATCACGACAGGTGCTTCATTCGGTGCACTCCACGCCATGAACCTCTTCCTGAAACGTCCCGATCTGATCAATGGTGTTATCGCCATGAGCGGGGTATATGACCTTACGGAATACACCAAGGGGTTTTATGATGAGCAGGTTTATTACAATTCACCCATACATTATGTCCCTAACCTAACTGAACATGAAATCCTGGAAAGGCAGCGTCGGGGAAAGATCATCATTGCCACCGGAAGTGGCGCCCATGAGGATCCCGAAGCCAACCGGAGATTCTCCGGCGTGCTTCGATCCAAATCGATACCCCATGAATTGGATATCTGGGGTGAAGACATCACTCATGACTGGCCCACTTGGAGGAAAATGCTCCCCTATTTCTTGGAAACCCGGTTTTGAAAACTGTTCCCTTTTTTCAAAGTTCCATGGTCATCACAACAGCATCCGTTCCCTTGCTTTTGGGAAAGACTTAACTTCGCCTGATGGATGATAAAAGACTTTTCCTGCTGGATGCATTCGCCCTCATCTTCAGGGCGTACTATGCGCTGATCCGGAGCCCGAGGATCACCAGCCAGGGGAAGAACACGAATGCCCAGTTCGGATTTACCAATGCACTTGTCGACCTGCTCAGCAAGCAGAAGCCTACACACATGGCCATCTGCTTTGACACCGCTGAACCAACGGAAAGACACACAGATTTTGCTGATTACAAGGCCAACCGACAGGAAGCCCCTGAAGACCTGCTTGCTTCCCTGCCCGATATACGCAGGTTGATCGAGGGGTTCAACATCCCCATCATCGAGAAGCATGGCTTTGAGGCCGATGATGTCATCGGTACGCTGGCCAAACAAGCAGAGAAGGCTGGCTACCAAGTTTACATGGTCACTCCCGATAAGGACTATGGACAACTCGTTTCTGAGAACATCAAGATCTTCAAACCTCCTTATCAAGGTGGTGATTTCGAGATCCTCGGGCCTGCTGAGGTTTGTGCCAAGTGGAATATCAGGGAAGTTTCACAGGTGATCGATATGCTGGGATTGATGGGTGACAGCGTGGACAATATCCCGGGCATACCCGGTGTAGGAGAAAAGACCGCTGCAAAACTTCTTTCGGAATACGGTACCCTGGAAAATATATTGGCCAATGCCGATAATATCAAAGGAGCAGTGGGAGAAAAAGTCCGCAACGGGAAGGACTTAGCCATCATGAGCAAGAAACTCGCGACCATCATCACGAATTCGCCGGTCACCTTCCACGAAGAGGATTTCAGTGTCAAAGAAATAAATAAGGATGCCCTGAGGGATGTTTTCGCAGCGCTTGAATTCCGAACCCTCGGCAAGAGAATATTGGGCGAGGAGATCGCTGTCGCCAACCCTCAGGTGGAAAAAGCTACGGCAGGGGTGCAACAGGATCTTTTCGGAAATCCGGTATCATCTGCTGCTCCTTCTACCCTTGCCTCATCCCCTCCAGAAGAGAATAACGACAGCCCATCTGCAGACAGGAACATAACAAACACCCCTCATCACTACGAACTTGTACAGGGTCAGGATGCAATCGATGCGCTGGTGAAAACACTTTCACTTTCCAAAGAGATCTGCTTCGATACGGAGACCACAGGAATAGATGCGAACAATGCAGAAATCGTGGGGATGAGCTTCTCTATCAGGTCCGGAGAAGCCTGGTATGTCCCATGCCCACCAGATCAGGTGGAGACCAAAACCATTCTCGCGAGATTCGGTTCTCTTTTCAAGGATGAAGGGAGAACTTGGATCGGACAGAACATCAAATACGATCTGCTCATCCTCAAATGGTATGGCCATACACTTGCCGGCAAACTCTTCGACACCATGTTGGCCCACTATGTCATCGAGCCGGAAGGGAAAAGAAGTATGGATATGCTCAGTGCCCAATACCTCGGATACGAACCGGTCCACATTGAGGAACTGATAGGGAAGAAAGGTAAGAATCAGGGAACCATGCGTGACGTAGAACCTGAACGCATCAAGGAATATGCCGGAGAAGATGCTGACATCACACTTCAACTGAAGAATATCTTCCTGCCCAAACTCAAGGAAAAGGATGTGGAAAGGGTATTCTATGAAGTCGAGAACCCATTGGTCAAAGTACTCACGGACATGGAATATGAAGGGGTGCGCATCGACGAGCAGTTCCTGAAAGAATATTCATTTCAGTTGGAGAAAGATGCCAAAATTGCAGAAGAAAGCGTGTACAAACAGGCAGGCGTTCGTTTCAATCTCTCCTCGCCAAAGCAACTCGGTGAGGTATTATTCGATAAACTCCAGCTCGATCCCAAGGCGAAAAAAACCAAGACTGGTCAATACGCCACCGGAGAAGATGTCCTGCTCAAACTGGCACACCAAAGTGGTATAGTGGAAGACATCCTTACCTACCGTGAACTGACCAAATTGCGCAGCACCTATGTGGACGCTCTTCCACAACTCATCAACTCTAAGACCGGAAGGGTACATACCACCTATGGGCAGGCCGTTGCAGTAACAGGTCGCTTGGCAAGTAATAACCCCAACCTGCAGAACATCCCTGTGAGGACGGAAAGGGGTAAGGAGATCCGAAAGGCGTTCATCGCCCGCGACAAGGATCACATCCTCCTCTCCGCAGACTATTCCCAGATCGAACTCCGGATCGTTGCAGCAATCAGCGGGGATCTCAATATGTGTGACGCCTTCCGTTCAGGAAAGGATATCCATACCGCTACGGCAGCCAAGGTGTACGGAGTGGAAGAAAAAGAGGTCACCAAGGAAATGCGTTACAAGGCAAAGAGCGTCAACTTCGGTATCATCTATGGTCAGGGCGCGTTCGGACTCGCCGATAATCTGGGCATCAGCCGCGCCGAGGCCAAGACCATCATTGACAACTACAAGAAGGAATTCCCCGGGATTACCAGATACATGGATGATACAGTCGCGATCGCCCGTGAAAAGGGTTTTGTGCAAACCCTGATGGGACGGAAACGCTGGCTGCGAGATATCAATAGCGCTAATTTCACCGTTCGGGGATTTGCTGAAAGAAATGCCATCAACTCACCGATACAGGGAACGGCGGCAGACATGATCAAAATGGCCATGGTGCGCATTCATCATGACATGAAGAGGGCCGGCATGAAAAGTCGGATGATCATGCAGGTGCATGATGAACTCGTCTTCGATGTCATCAAGGCTGAATCCGACGAACTGAAGACTTTGGTGTTGGAAGGTATGCAGGCCGCACTTCCCCTGCCCAATGACGTTCCTGTCATCGCTGAGGCGGGAATGGGCGACAATTGGCTGGAAGCACATTGAACATTTCACTCATCGCATATGAACTGGCAGGAATATTTCAGATTTTTCACCATCACATCATCGCGTTACTTCATTTTCGCAGGTATCGCGTTCTTCCTGTTTTATATCGTGCTGCGCAGGGATTCCACTTTCAGGAAGATCCAGCCGAAGTACCCGGCCATTTCTGATTACTTCCGGGAGATAGGCTATTCTATACTGACCATGTGTTTATTCACCTTGGTTCCTATGTTCTTGATCAAAAGCCCTCTTATTCGCCCTCATACCACTTTTTATACGAACATCGACCAATACGGGAAGGTATATTTCTGGTCGGCATTCATCATCATGTTCCTCATGCACGATACTTATTTCTATTGGATGCACAGGATGATGCACCATCCCCGACTATTCAAATGGATTCACCTTGTCCATCACAAGTCGGTCAACCCGTCGCCCTGGGCCGCATATTCTTTTCATCCCCTTGAGGCCATCGTTGAAGTAGGCATATTGGTCGTATTTCTCTTCACGATCCCCATTCATAAATTCCATCTGCTTTTCTTTTTCCTTTTCATGATCATCTATAACGTTTACGGGCACCTGGGATTTGAACTGTATCCGAAGGGATTCTCCAAGCATCCCATTGGCAGATGGATAAACACTTCCGTCAACCACAATCAGCATCATCAATACTTCAAGGGCAATTATGGGCTTTACCTCCTGTTTTGGGACAGGTTGATGGGAACGGTCCGACAGGATTACGACCTGAAATATGATGAGGTCAAGTCAAAATAAATTCCCAGAAGCAGGGATGGATCTACGTCCATATCTTAATAATGAACGCCAGCCTGATGTTCCTTCTTCAGGCTTTTATATGCAAGGTATGTGCTGATCAGCATCAGTATCGCGCCCAACATGAATGGCGCACCCGGGAAATAAACGGGTGCTGATTTATGGGTGAAATAGTAAAAAAGGTTGGTCATGAGCAATGGTCCGAAGATGGAGGTCACACTCATCAGGCTGGTCAACGCCCCCTGCAATTCACCCTGCTCATTGGATGGGACGTGGCCGGATATGATGCCCTGCAAAGCTGGGCCCGCGATAGCGCCCATACAATACACCACCGTGAAAGCGAACATCATCCATCCTTGGCCGGCCAATGCGAATAGTACCATCCCGATACTGTAAAGAAAAAGACCTACATACAGACTTTTCTCCTGCCCGAGCTTAGGTATGATGGTCCTGATGAGCGCACCCTGGACAATGGTGATCATCAGACCGACAAAAGCAAGAGAGTATCCGACCATCGATTCCTTCCATTGAAATTTTTCCATTCCGTAATAACTCCAGGTGCTCATAACGGCATGTCCCGCGATATTGACCAGTGTCAGCGAGGCGACAAGTTCCGATACGGCAGGATATTTTCTCAGATGCATCAACGAGCCCATCGGATTTGCTCTTTTCCAGTCAAAAGCCCTTCTTTTGTCTGCAGGCAGTGATTCCGGCAGGACGAAATAACCATAAAAAAAATTCAATAGACTCAGAACAGCAGCGGCTATGAAAGGGATTCGAGGTCCGAATTGACCGAGTATACCTCCGATCAAGGGGCCGATGATGAATCCCAGACCGAAGGCAGCACCTATCATTCCGAAGTTCTGCGCGCGCTTTTCAGGTAAGGAGATGTCAGCAACATAAGCCGACGCGGTAGTGAAACTTGCTCCGGTGATTCCCGCGATCGTCCTGCCAACAAAAAGCCACCAGATGGTTGGGGCAAAAGCAAGGAAGAGATAATCGATGCCGAACCCGAACAATGAGGCAAGCAGTACAGGACGCCTTCCGTAGCGGTCACTCAGGTTCCCCAGTACCGGTGCAAAGATGAACTGCATGATGGCATAGGTGAAAATGAACCACCCACCCCAAGAAGAGGCTGTGCTGATGTCCCCATGGATCAGATCGGCGATCAGTTTGGGCATGACGGGAATGATGATCCCCAAACCGATCACGTCGATGAGTACCGTAATGAATATGAATCCCAGTGCCGCCCTTCCTTTTTCCGCCATGGCTTATGTTTGAAAGCGTTAAAAATAACGGATTCCACTGATTACCTGAGAAAGGGGTCGAACATAAAAAAACGATGCCCGGTTAAATAAATCTCAGATCGCTCCGTTACATGAATGGACCAACAACCATTTAAACCCTATGGAAGCCTATCAACCCCTGATGATCCTGATCGCCGGGCCTTATCGCTCGGGTACTGGAGACGACCCCGTAAGCATCGCCGCGAATATGCATCGTATGGAAGAAGCCGCCATGGAGGTGTACCGAAAAGGGCACATCCCCATCCTGGGTGAATGGCTTTCCCTGCCCTTGATCAGCATGGCCGGCTCAAGATCCATTGGAGATGAGGTGTTCACGGAATATTTCCATCCCGCTTCCATGCGTCTATTGGAGAAATGCGATGCGGTACTCCGGATAGGAGGGGCATCTTTTGGAACCAGTGAGATGATCAGGGCGGCCCAGGAATCCGGCAAGATCCTTTTCCTGCAAACGGATGACATCCCGGAAGTATCTTCACTCGTTTACTGTTGATCCCGATCAATCCGCATCAACAGTATCATAAACGATAACCCGGCTCCATAGGTGAGCACATTCCTCTATGAATTTGAGGTGTATCGGATCGATCTGATAACTATCCTGCCCTTCTTTATGGTCAAAAAGTGTCCACCAGGATAAGGCATAACTGGAGTCGATCACTTCTCTTCTGGTGGAAGCAGGCCTGCCAATATGGAAGGCCTTGATGCTGGCCACTTTACTGAGTTTCTCCAATCCAGCTTTCAGTGCAGCCAGATCTTCAACGCTATCCGGGTTCTTGAGCCAGAAATAAACGTGATGGATGAGATTGTTCTTGGCGATCATGTTTTTTATTTTTATGAAAGGAAATTGATCTTCATTTCAACTGATTCAACCAATCCTGAATGCCGAGCGAGATTTTTGTGGCTACGGCCTTCCTGAATTTCTGATCCAGGATCTTTTTCTCATCTTCAGGATTGCTCAGAAAAGCCACTTCAACCAGACAGTTGGGATATTCCGTTGGCCCGCTCAATGCGAAATTGAAACTCCCCACATTTCCGAACTCCTTCAATTTCAATTCAAGCATACGGCCAAGAATGGACTGTGACAGTGGGCGAAATCCGACGTAACGGTAGTAGGTGCTGGTCCCTTTAACGGTATCAATGCCTGCGGAATTCAAGTGCAGGCTTATCAGAAAATCCGGTCTCTCCGCTCGTAGTGCCAGGATACGTTCAGGCATCCCCAAAGTGGTATCCCTGAGGCGGGTCATATAAATGCGCTTGACACCGGACTTCTTCAATGATTTCTCCAATTCTTCAGCGAACAACAGGGTCAGATCCTTTTCGAGTTTGCCACTATTCACGCCGGAAGCCCCTGAATTCCCGCCCCCATGACCGGCATCGATAGCGATGTGCATATTTTTAATGGACCGTACATCTGGCTGACGATTGATGCGGACAATGAGCTTGTTCCCTGTCGTATCATAATAAATCAGGTGACCCCAATGCTGTGGATGCCTTAGCTCAATGTACATGCGTAACACATCGTCCTCCGTCTGCTCGTACCAAGTATTTTTTATTTCTCTGGCCGTTTTCAGTTGAGTGATCCAATTCGTATTGGAAGTGACGCCATAGATCTCCACGACCAATCGGGATGGGTTGATCTGCTGGAAACTCCTGTAAGGCAGCTTGTCTTCCAGTTGCACAGTGACATAATCGAAGAGGGAATCCCCGAACACTTTCCAACTGCCACTGAGATAATAAGGCCTTGGTCCCAATTCGGGTTGTAACTGGACACTTTCCCGGGCGATATAGGCATGATGTTGGCCGGATAGACTCACCCTGTAATCCCCGTTACTGCTGTCCACCACACGTAGGAGTATCTGGCTATCGAGATAGGTCATTTTAGCACCACCCAGTCGATCATCACCGAGACCATATTCCAAATAAGGAAGCTTACCCTTTGTCCTGCACATCAGATATTTCACCCCTTGCTGCCCAAGAGATGACAAAGAGTTGAAAATAAAGTAGACTACCAGCAGCCATTTCATATGGGCAAAATAAGCAAAAAGCCCGATGGAGCATGGTACTTATACGAATACTCCAAAGTGGTTTCACTTGATTTTCACGGAATGCACGGTACACGACAAGAAGGCCGCATATCCTGCGTTTCCAATAAGCTTACCAATCCTACCTCTTATGAAAGATGTTTTTTCTTTTGGGAATGAAGACCTGATCCGTTTGATCAGTACGTTCACCCTCATTCTGCCCATTGCGGCGATCCTGATCAAAAGGTCCATGTGGCACAGCAGCATGGCGACCCTTTTCATTTATTACACTCAGTTTTTTTTCTTCAGTCTGGTCAATGATGGTTTTTTGGCCTTGCCGGGCAAACCCGGAAGCCTCGATACCTTCTCACATATCATCTTCGATCTTCCGCTGCTTTTGCTCTTCACCCAATATTTCGCTGAAGACCCGCAGATAAGGAAGAAGATCAGATATGCGCTGATGTCCTGGATCGGCCTGGGTGTTTTTCTCACACTCCTGATCGGACTTTCAGAAAAAACCATCAATATACTCATGGGGCCCGGCCTGTTTTTGGCGGATGTCATCAGCCTGACCTTTTTCATCAAATACATACATGCCGGCATTCAGCAACGCTCAGAGAATGGCAAAGCATTCATGGCTGGCTCTTTGGCCTTCCTATATGGAAGCTACACCCTGATCTTCCTCTTCCGTTTCGTATTGGGCTCCGGTGTGGAGCAGGATACATACATCCTGTTCGAACTTACCACCATCGTTTCCGCAGTGCTGATGGCCATTGGCATCATGCTGAATCAAAAGAAGATGGAGGTCATGAGCGAAATAAGGAGAGGAAGGCAGATAACCATTCAGAACTGGGAAGATTTCCAGTTCAAATAATGGCATGAAAAAGGGCCGCCTTGCAGACAGCCCACCATTCGATCAAATAATCTCTAAGTTCAAGTAATAAGTGCAATTTTTTTCGAGTAGCACTTGGTTAGGGTTTTTATAATTGCTGAGTTCAACTGATTAGTGCAATTTTTGAATGCAAATGACAAAATGCTTTTAAGGGCATTTTGTCATTTGACTGAGTAGCGCAATCTTTGGATTG
>CAIKEH010000054.1 GCA_903826405.1 uncultured bacterium | reverse complement strand
TTTTGATAAAAAGGCAGGACTATTTGGTCTTGCCTTTTTTATTTTGCAGTGTTTCTGACCAAACCATTAATATGTCCGATACAAAAATTGCACCCCGCCAGGCCGTTTTGATCCTTGAGGATGGATCTATTTTCTATGGACAGGCTTTCGGTAAGATTGGGACCACCTCGGGCGAGATCTGTTTCAACACCGGCATGACCGGATATCAGGAAGTATTCACCGACCCCAGTTACTACGGTCAGATCCTGATCATGAACAGTGTGCATATCGGCAACTATGGAGTGAAGGACGGAGATGTGGAGAGTTCAACGGTCAAGATACGGGGACTGATCTGCCGCAACCTGGAAGAAAAGTACAGTCGGCTTATGGCGAATGGATCTCTTCAGGATTATCTCGAGGAGCAGGGGATCGTCGCCATCGAAGATGTCGATACACGTGCGCTGGTGGCTTACGTACGGACCAAGGGTGCCATGAATTGCATCATCTCTTCTGAGACAACCGATATCGACGCGCTCAAAGCGCACCTGGCCAAGGTTCCAGGTATGGGCGGTCTTGAACTTGCTTCCGAAGTAAGCACCAAAGAAGTCTACCACTTAGGTGATCCCAACGCAGCTATACGGATCGCGGTTCTCGATTTTGGAGTCAAAAGAAACATCATCCAGTGTCTGGCGGATCGTGGCGCGTTCGTCCGTGTTCATCCGGCCAAGACCCCTTTGAAAGTTCTACAGGAATTCAACCCTCATGGCTTTTTCATATCTAACGGCCCTGGTGACCCCGGTGCCATGGACTATGCAGTGAAAACCGTAAAGGATATCCTTGAGACAGGCAAGCCTCTTTTCGGGATCTGCCTCGGACATCAGTTGCTGGCACTTGCCAATGGTATTCCCACCTTCAAGATGCACCATGGTCACCGAGGACTTAACCATCCCGTCAAAAATCTCATGACCGGATATTGCGAGATCACTACGCAAAATCATGGATTCGGTGTTGATCCTGAAGCCGTCAGGGCATCCCCGAATACCGAGATCACCCATGTCAATCTTAATGATGAATCGATAGAGGGTATCAGACTGAAAGATAAACCTGCATTTTCCGTTCAGTATCACCCCGAGGCGACCCCCGGCCCACATGATAGCAGGTACCTCTTCGATCAGTTCATCGGCATGCTCCAACCTAATTAGCAAGTCAGATAGTAATGTCTTTATCGGCTTACAGATGTAAATAAATTCGAATCAATCACGTAAATTCCAATCTGGAATCCGGAATTCGTAATTCGGAATTGAATCATGCACCTCGTCATCATCAACGGCCCCAACCTGAACCTTCTCGGAATCCGTGAACCGGAGGTTTACGGAAATGCCGGATTTGAAGAGTACCTAAGACAATTGGAACAAAAATATCCCGCCGTCAAATTCACCTATATCCAAAGCAATGTGGAAGGTGAGTTGATCAATGCCCTTCAGAAATACGGATTTGAGGCTGATGGCATCATTTTGAATCCTGGAGGGTATACACATACTTCGGTGGCCATTGGTGATGCAATCTCCGCGATCAGAACCAAGGTCATCGAAGTACATATTTCCAATGTGCACGCCCGGGAGGATTTCAGAAAGATATCGCATGTGTCCGCCAAGGTTGCCGGGTGCATAACAGGACTTGGTTTGGCGGGATATGGTCTCGCTGCTGAGTGGTTCCTTTCGAGATCATAAAAACCGTTTCCGGGTTTTCACATGTGTTCGATAAACAGCGCTTATGCATAAGGTACTTCTGATGATGACATTGATTGTCTGCGTACTGAACGGTTGTCATTCTCCCAAACCTTCCATCGGAGATATGACCTTGACCTCATTGCAAGGCTATTTTGCCAAGAATACCGTTACCAATATCAAAGAAACGCAGTTTAAGGTTTTTACTGATGAAGCCAGTTTCGATCAATGGCTGGGTATGGCAACGACCATGGGCTCCAAGATCATACGTCCTGATTTCAGCAGTCAGATCGTCGTGGCTGTTATATTGCCAGTAGGCAATACGGAGAGACAGGTGAAATGGGTCAGTGCCCGTGAAATGGAAAATGTTTGGCAGGTAACATATGAAACATCAGGTAGCCTAGCCGTACAATCTTACTCCTCCGTTCCGATCGCCGTAGCCACATTACCCAAGAAAGCACCAGTGAAAAGAGTGGAATTCCTTGCTCAGGGAATGGCAAAGGGAACCTTCTCCGTTGAAATGCACTAAACTTTGCATCATTTCTTTTTGGCTTTGTTCTTGCCACCGATGGTGAATACCCTGGCTATGTTGAAGCCGAAGTGGATGTCACCTTTACCCCACTGCCCGGTTGTCTTCGTGATGTATTGATTCTCGCCGATACCGGTGGAATTCGTGAAGATGAGTTGGAACACATGTCCTCCGGTCTCAATATCGAATCCTACACTCAATGCATTCTGCGTGCCGGCTAATTTGTAACCTGGAATCTGGTAATAATACTCCACATTCAAGCTCACCCGTTTGGACAGTTTCTGTCTGGCGCCAATGCCAAGGGCAAGCAGATCGTTTTTGTCGGTTGCGAGGGGAACGAGGTTGTAGTGGGTCACGGTGGGGGATAGCTGCAGACTGAAGCCTTCGCTGAATTTACGTGCCAACAGGAGTTGGAAGACGTAATTCAGGCGTGAACTGGTGTAGTTGATCCTGGTCGGGTCGGCCCATTTCAGTGAATTGTAATAAATCCCTGCAAATCCACTCAAGGTGAAAGGGAAATTGTGCGCTCCGGTCGATTGTCGGAGTAGTTTCACTTTCATGAATCCGTCATACTGTTTCTCAAAACTGCTGCGTCCTGCGCCTACCATCAGCCAATCCGTGATGCCATAATCAGCGCCAATGCGTATGGAAGCCTGATCCCATCCGAACAGTTCATAGAATCCGCTATTGATGGTGCCGAAGCGATGGGAGATCTTGATGTCCAATACCCCACCTGCCAGGTTCTCACTCGAATGGGCATTGATCAGTCGTGTAGTTTTGAATGTAGCAGTGGTGTAGTCTGTTTTCTTGTCCTTGGAGATCTCCGCATCTAGCATAGACATCAGGTCATTATCCGCGGGTTTCTTTTCCGTCTGTTTGATCTGACAAATAGCCAGTAACGGTAAGAGGAGGGGAAAAGCGAAGATCCATTTTTTCATGTATTTCCGTTTCGGGTTGTTCATTTACGGGGCTCGTAGCGGCAGTCTATGGTTATGCTGATCTCTTTGGCGATCTTGTCCGCAACGAGTGAAGGAATCGCTATATCGTAATCCTGAGGCTTGATGCTGTAATGGGATACCCCTCTGATACCTTCCTTGGAAATAGTGACCGTTGCAGGAAGGGTGATCTTCCTGGCAACACCGTGAAGCGTGAAGTCACCTTCCACTGTGGCTGTGTAATTGCCCTCTTTGGAGAAATTGATGGCTGAAAGATTGGTGATCTTGCCGTTGAAAGTGCTCTTTGGGATCTTGCTGCTCTCCAGGTAATTTTCATTGAAATGTTCTTCCATCAAAGCACGCTTAAAATGAAAACTTTTGATCAGCACGTTGAAAACCACGTCGCCGGTCTTGATATTGACCATGCTGGTGACTTCATTATTTACGGCATCCACATCTTCAACTGAAGTTCCAGCGTGGAAATCGATCTGGCCGGTACGGGTGAAATAAATGTCCTGTGCGGATAAGCTTTGAAGACTGAGGAGTAGGATCGCCGCTAAGAAAAATCTGATCATGATTTAAGTTTTATAGGTATATATGGGTCTTATGGATTCAATTTTGTGGGGCTCCTTTGTTTATCCAGGCCTGAAGCTGTTTCAGGTTGCATGTCGGAAGCTGAGCCTGTCCTTTGGGCATGGCAGAGTAACCCGAAAGATGGTTTAGGCTTCCCATCAGCCTACCATTATTCACATAGGGGATGATGGTGTTATACGTGTCCAGAATGATGCCTGCACCCGAAGTGGGTCCAGCTCCAGTACTGTGGCAGCTTGTGCAATATTGGTTGATGATAGTTGTGACGGTGCCAGAATAGGTCACTTTGGTAGTATCACAGGTATTCCCTGGATAGAGCAACTCTTCCTTGTCGTAATAACACCCGGTTGATACGAGGTAGAGACCGAGCACAGCTAATGGTAACAAAATGCGATACTTATTTATGGTCATGTTAGGTGTGCGTTAATTATTGGGTGTTCCGGCATCTTTCCATTTCTGTATGATCCTAAGTTCACAAGCGTCAAGTTGATTCTGACCCTTGGGCATGGCTGAGTATCCAGCAAGGTGGTTCAAACTGCCCATGAGTCTGCCATTGTTTGCATAGTTCTGAAGATCGGTATGGTTGTCCAAAATGATGCTTGCGCCAGATCCGGCAGCTGATGCCGTGCTATGGCATCCATTGCAATGGAGTTGGATGAGCGGTGAGATATTGGCGGCATAGGCGAATTGGGTAGTATCACAACTGGTATTACAATTGGTGGTATTCTTCGCCCCTTCTGTGATCCACTGGGCGATGACCCCTTTTTGTAAAGCGGTCAATGGTGTATAGCCGCGGGGAGGCATGCCATTGGAGAGGATAGTATATAATTTGCTGGAGTTCGGTTTGCCCGGGCTGATACCTCTTTTGGTTATGTTCAGGTAACTATCCAAAACATACCCCTCAGCGTGTGAAATCGCATCATGGCAGCCAGCCATGGCACAGTTCGATTGATAAAGAGGTAATACCTGAGATTCGAAACAGATGGCCGTAGAAGGTGGCGTTGTTCCACCACCACCTCCATTGCCGCCACCACCTCCTCCGTTATCCGGAAATATCGGTAGGGGTTCGTGCCTGCAGGATGTCATCATGATGAACATGGTTAAAGCTGCACCGCATTTCGATAAAATAAATTTTCTGATCACGTCAGGATATTTATGGATTTTGGCTGACCTGACATTCCCGTATCACAACATCAGAAGTGAATCCGGAACAGAAGCCTTTCAAGGTTGTCGTGTCCCCGGTTTTCAATTCCGGATTTTTCTTTTTCATTGTACAGGCCACCCCGAAAATGGGATCAGATGTACTGAGTAATACAAGTTGTTGACCTTGTTGATTTTCCTTTAGCTCTGCGATCTTTCCTTTCACCGCGATCACTTTGTCCAAGTAAAGAGAATTGGCTTTCTTTTCGTCCTCCGAGTATGCTTTGAACAGGTCTACGGCAGCGATGTGAAGGGATGATTCATTATTCGCATCTCGCCTCGGCTTTTCCCAGGAATACCACCAAATGGCAAGGATACCGAAGAGGAGGAGGATGAAGGCGGGGAGAATATTGTGTTTATGCTTCCTGATCATGAGGTCTTTTCAGGCGATAAACGTACCATTTTGATGCCAATCAGGTAGTGAAGCGCTTGTTAAACCGGAATGAATTAAATCATAGTATTTTATGAGGTGAAATACTTAAAGTGGTACGCGAAGGAAGAGTACAAAACCGGTATCTGACTTGATATCTTCCTGCACTTGCACGATATGCAATCCATAGGGACTCCAGGTTTTGTACAGATCTCCTTTTTTCTTTTTCAAAATGCTGTTTTCCAATGCAGGAAGCAATGTGCCCCTTGCACGCCATCCCAGATCACCTTCCTTGGCTCCACTGCCGTCCATGGTATAAATACGTGCCATCTCACCGAAAGTCTTCTCCTTCCGCCTGATGCGTGCCACGATGGAGTCTGCCAATTTAGTGGCTACCTCCTTCCTCATCTTTGAGGTATCGAGCAGTATCTGAGCGGCATGGTAGAATTGGTTGGGCGCTTTGCCGATGATCTGGACCAAGATGGAATCTTCAGGCCAGGGCCCATAAACCTTTCTCAATTTACCATGATAAGCCAAGCTATCGGGACGGCCCAAGAACTGTTTGTTGCTGGATATGAAGACCGTATCAATGAAGTATTTCTTTTTCAGTTTGGTCTTTACATATTCGACGGGATTTGGAGCTGCTTCCATCTCTGCCTTGATCTTATCGAGACCAGAGCCCTGCGCCGTAGCATTCAGGCAAAATAATAGAAGTATTTGGGGTATCAGAAATATTCTCATTTTTCAGCGTTTGGGTTCCAAAAATAAGGGAATAAGACCTGTCCGGGTCCATAGGTATGGTTCTCTTTCCTCTCTTTTTTAACAAATAAATGCACCTTTCAGCCATTGTCGGAGCATCGATGATATACGTTATGCCTTCGTTTCCCGTTATTTTTGTGGTATCTATCCTGAACATAAGCCAATCGATCACATGGTCAAAACCGGATTGCTCATATTTTCCACTTTACTGGCTTTCAGCCTGTCTGCACAGAATTTGCGTTCTTTTGAGATATCCGTCAAGGGGGATACCATCAATGCATTGGATAAAACAGGTTTGAAGCAAGGCAAGTGGGTGTTGCATACAGAACCCCTGCGAGGTGAGCCTGGCTATGAGGAGGAAGGTGAGTTCATCGATGATAAAAGAGTGGGCCCTTGGCGCAGATACAATCTTTCGGGAGATATACTCGCGATAGAAAATTACAAATGGGGCTTCCGGGATGGCAAACAGCAATACTTTTCCATGTTGGGTGATCTTCTTCGGGAGGAAGGATGGATCGCCATGGATCCCAAGAATCCATACGACACCATTGAGGTACCCGACCTCAATAACCCCATGGTCATGACAACCAAGATCATCAAGCACGAGACTTCCGAGTTGAAGCATGGAATATGGAAAATATACGATCCGACCAACGGAGCTATACTGAAGTCCGAATCCTGGTTCTATGGTGAAAAGGATAATGGTCTGTTGGGAGGAGGTGGTGGTGATAATAAGCCCGTTTCGGGTGAAAAGTCGTCAACTCCAAAACCCAAGGCGGTGGCGGATTGGGAAAAAAAGAATGCCGGAAAGAAGAACATCAAGGTTCGAGATGGAAGAACAGGTTGATCTTGTTTGGTTCACCATTCCGATATTAGCCCATGGATTTTTGCAGATCAATCAGGCTGGCTGAAGTTCATTCCGGTCATTTTAGTTTTTTTCTCATGCACACACTGGCTTCTACTCCTGCATACTGTCCATAGTTTTGTGTCCTTTCGTATCCCGAACGTTCATACAGGCGGATCGCCGCGGGTAGATAGTTGGCTGTTTCCAGGATACATTCCGAATGGTCCATTTCCGAAGCCCATTTTTCGAGTTCTTTCAGTATGGCTGAGGCCATTCCTTTGCCTCTCAGAGCTGGAGGGACATACATTCTTTTCACTTCCATGATGCCTGGTGCATATTCTCTGATGGCACCACAACCCGATAGAATGTCATTGCAGTAAACAATTACCACGTGTCTGATCCCATTCAAAGTGTTGAATGCGGCATAAAAATCATGGTTCTCACCATTGTGCATACTCAATTCCCGGTCCAGTGCTTCAACAAGCAACCTGAAGTCGGTGTTCTCCGTATCAGTTCGGATCAATTTGACCCTGTCCTGCATGAGTTGATCATTTTGATCTAGGTTCATTTTTCTCCATTGAGGTTCGCTCACATCACATTTGATCACCGCATACGAGCTCTTTCCATCTCCAGATAGAGCCCCAGTTTATGGAACTGAAAGGCAGTCAAGCCCATGAAACCTGATGAAAGCAAGGCGATGAGGATCGGCTTCAGCAAACCAAATAGGCGACGGACCCATTTATCCATCCCTTTTTTCCGTAGGCCTTCAACGGTCTGAAGCAATCGAATTTCTTTCATCAGCTCAGGATCTTCCTGCAGGATGTATCGGATCCGTACTAAGTTGGCAATTGATTGTGCGGTTTTTCTCATGAATTCCCTGTTCGTGGATAACTGACCATGAGATACCGGGTCGTCCAGATGTAAAATGGGTACTCGAAATTTTTTCAGACCCAACCCGAAAAGAGTATCCTCATGGCCATAACCCTTGACCCTTTCATCGAAAGGTATCCTTTCCAATATGGATCTGCGTATAACGAAATTGTTTGTCATGAATGATCGATAGGGGTCCTGTTGCCTTAATTCGGCTGGCCTGCTTTCTGTCTTTTTCCCATAAAGCCAATTCAGTCGGATTTTCCTGTCTGGGGCTTGATCAGGATATGTTCGTCCTCCACATATCACATCATATTTTCCGATTGATATAGCCTGAATGTATTTTTTGAGGAAGTCTGCCTTGATGATCACGGAATCACCATCCAGAAACAGCAAGTGTGAGGCTTGGGTATGTTTTAAAAACAGGTTTCGTATCGCTGCTCGGCCGATATTCTCTGGCAGGCGATTATATGTGGCCACCTGTTCCAATTCCCTGTTCTTCTGGTCGAAAGATCCTGGGGAATGATCGTCGATCAGAACGATTTCGGTATCCGTATCGCTGGCTGAGATCTGACGATGCAGTTCATGAACGAGTGTGCTTACATCCTGTTCGAATATGGGGATGCAGATGGTGAGCATGACTTTAAAAGTACTGAATTTTAGAGCAGCGATTCCCCTCCTCGTTACCCATGAATATTGCTCATTTCGGCAAGGTGGAAATATATGTAATTTCGGAACCGATCATCCGACTCGATAGAGACGTGCTGTTCGTTTACTTTAGTACGATCACTTTTCTGCCACGCTCACGGCGTATGGTCAGCAACCCGCCTTTGGAAAGGGCTTCCCAGGTATATCCTTGTCCTGTCTTTTGTTCTAGAAGCGGTTTTTCTTCCAAGAGAATGCCGGATGGTTTTTTTCTCATCTTGATCTTTTCTATTCCGGTCGTATCAAAACAACGATAGAACAGTTGGACTTTATTGCTATCCACATGCTCAAAGCCGAGGCCATAATATTTCTTTAGGGTGCCAGCATAATCTGCTTGCTGGATCACTGAACTGGAGAACAGGATATGATCTTCGTTGGGAGGGGTTAATTCCGGGAATGCCTGCATGGCGCGCAGGTAGTGACGTACGTAATCGCCGTAGCCATCCGTCAGCCAAGGTTCATCACCGGGAAATCTGTTTTTGCCGTCCACATCCACCATGTAGGTTGCCCAGTTCAATTCACGGATGGCGTTATCATACATGGACATGTCCCCTGAAAGCTTACAGTATAGCAATTCGTCGGTCGCTTGTCGGGAAGAGTGGCTGTTGGCGGGTTGTTGGTATACAGTTTGTTCATTGGTGACGATGACTCCATATTTCTTCCATTTGTCGTTCCCGAAACTTTTATGGACCCATTCTATGATCTTGCGGACATCCTGTTGCCAATCCGGAAAGAGCTCCCGATGTTCCATGATGAAGCGTGCGAAGGTCATGGCATTGATCTGTGTCTCACTCCACCAGTCCACATCTTCGAAGAAAGGCCCCCATTTGTTCAATTTCATGGGAACAGCCTTCATCCATTCCAGGATCTTATTCGTGGCCATCCGATAAGCGGCGGTATCTCCTTTTTTCATTGCTGAAAGATCCATGAAAAGCTGGAGGGTTGCTCCCCAGTTCGACGTGTATACGGTGCTGTCGATCCAGGTTCCGGTGAAATCATGTTTGCGGAGAAGTACGATATTACCGTTGATCGCATTCACTTTGTAGGGGAGGGGAGAATGGTCCGCATCTCCAACTTTGGTGTGTCGAGCGAGTGTGTTGGCTATTCCGATGGCATGTTCAAGATAGTTTACATTCTCGCTGATATTATATCCAGAGCTCATCTTGTAGGCCTGAAGCAATTCCAGTCCGAAGCTTCCTGCTTTGTCGGGCTGGAGAACTCCCTGGCCATTCCGCATGTCCCCATCATATTGTCCGGAATAGGTGTATGTATTATATGGATACGGTAAACCTGGCCAAACTGCCTGATCCGGGGAAAGGCCATGCGTCAGGTAATAATCGCAGATGAAATACATGTTGGCTTTCACCCGCTCATTTCCGGAATATGGGTAATATAGCTTCCAGGAAGACAGGGCCATGGCGAATTGATCACCACCGATGCCTCTGGGGTCATTGAAATATTGATTCCACACCTGATGGTTCATGTAATACGGAAGTCCATTCAGATCCTGTCTCATTTTGTCCCAGAAATCCCAAACGATGTCCACGATATGCCCATATGATCGGCCAGGGTCGGCATCGTACCAGGGGATGATCTTGCCTTGGGCATCGGTCTTGATGGTATGATAGATCAATGTATCGCGGGTATCTCGGACCTGTCCCACAATGGTGAAGGATAGGAGGCCAAGGAAAATGATCAGAGGGAGTTTCCTGTTCATGATTTGAAAAGTTTGGATCATCCTGCACGTCTTTCCCACGACGGTGGGGATGAATGTTGTAAAAAAATCTTTCTGATGGCGGATATATCAGCGAAAAAACGGTGAAGTTCAGTGAGGTTTAGTGGGAGGGACATGGAAGGTAAGTCCGTCAATCCATCCCTCATTTCAAATGTAAGGTGTTAGGCCGGAATCACGAGATTTGAATGGATTTTATTCATCTTTTCATTCCTGACCCTTTCACCTCTATTTTCTTCCTTCTCTGTATCCAAAATCCAGTGGTGATAATGACTTTAAGCACGTATCTGGTATGCCGGAACTGACCAGGTAATTTGGATAGTCTATATTTCACTGATGTCCTTGGATCCGCACATTGATCTGGATCTTTGGAAAGAACTCATTGAAATAAGAGAAGGGGTTGACGTCTTCGTCATTTCTTCCTGGCATCGGAGCCGATTATGACTTTACTGATGGCATCGAGCAGTCCACCGGTCTGTTTATCCAGAGTCAGTTCCCAGAACATCACCCCATTGAGTCTTTTGTCAAGTGCATATTGGGTTTTTTCTGAAACGGAGATAGGGTCATCAAAAGAGTAGTAGATCTTATTTGAACGGCTATACAGAAATGGAGAACGTGTTGTTTCGTCCCGGTAAAGATGCATGCTACTGTCCGATCTGGATAATTCTTCCAGTTTTCGGTAGGGTATGAATTTGAAGAATTTGCCAGGTTGGTAGAGGCCGTGATCCTGATCTCCTACCTGTTCGAATGATCTCGAATAAAAAGCGCAACCGATCACGATCTTGTTCAAGGGGAATCCTGCGGATCGTAAAAGGTTGATGGCATGATCTGCCGAGTTCTCTGTTTGAGCGGAGGAATACAGGGGCGAATGGTGTCCGGTGATCTTACTCCCCTCAGATACGAAATCGTAATTCATGAGATTTACTCGATCGATGAGTGGTTCTATTTTTCTCCATTCTGCAGAGGTGTTCACAAATCTGGCGAAGGCGCCGACGGCAAAGCTGATCTCTGCCTGTGCACCCAATTGCATGCGTAGTTCCTTTAACAAAGCGGTCAGGTTCTCCCTGTCCTCCAGTTTGAAGGGATGACCGGGATAACCTTCGATCGCAGGATATTCCCAGTCCACATCGATGCCGTCGATCCCATATCGTATACAAAGTCTTCTAACGGAAAGGGCGAAATTCTCTCTTCCCTTACTGGTCGAGAATACCTCTGAACACGTTCGGCAACCTCCCCAGCCCCCGAGGGCGATCTGGATTTTCAATTGTGGAAATGATCTCTTCAAGGCTGCTAACGCACGCAGAGTGCCTGGGCCTTTCTTCGGGTCAATCGTAATGGTATCTCCATCTAGGTGTCCGAAACTGTATATGATATGGGTGAGCTGGTTGATTCGGTAATTGGAGATGGAAGCTGAATCGCCGGTATAATAAGCGATCACAGTAAATGGGTTATTGTTTTTCGGGTTGTCGTTCTGTGCGACGGCACAGGTGGACATGATCGATCCCAAAAAGGAAGCGAGCATGTAAGCATGATGATATTTCATTTTCCCCTTTTTCTGTTTTTGATGTTTGATAGTGCGAAGACTTTAGCTCTGAGTGAATTCAGGTCACGAGGAGTATTGCAGAGAACGACATAAAAGAAGTCCTCATCAGGCACCCATACGTAGTCGGCGAGGAAACCGCCTTGAGATCCGGTATGGCCGATGGTGCGTACACCGTTCATTTCGGTGATGAACCAGCTTAGTCCGATGAATGGGGGAGTATCACCTTTCCAATTCTTCAAAGGATAGGGGGTTCGGGAACTACTGATCCATGCTTGATTCAAGAAGCGGTGTCGTTGTATGGCCAATTCATACTTCCATAATTCTTCCACATTGCTCCAGACCCCGCCATTTCCTGATGCTGCGAAGGTGGGTTCCTCTCCATAATCCTGCTCGTACCAGGACGCGCCATCGGTTAGATATGCGTGGGCAACACCCTTTTCCGGATAAGGCCCGTCCGTGATGGTGGATCTTTTCATGCCTGCAGGACGGAAGATCAGCTCGCGGATATAGTCCTGCCATTTCATTTTGGTGACTTGTTCAATTACAAGTGCAAGGCCGTTGAAAGCGGGATTGGAATATTCAAAACGCTCCCCGGGTTCGAAATGAAGGGAGTCGTTTTCAAGTATTGGATTGAAATTCTCCAAGTCCTTTGCACTCAAGTAGAAAATGCTATCTTCTTTGGTCCGGCGATTATCGGGCAATCCCGAACTGTGGGTCAGCAGGTGGAACAATTTAACCTTCTGTGCAATCTCTTTGTTCCGAAAGCCCGGGAAGTATTTTCCGACAGGGTCATTCAGGGACAGTTTTTTTTCCTCGGCAAGTTGAAGGATGCCATAGGCCACAAAGGTCTTGCTGATGGACCCCAGGTTGAGCAGGGTCTTGGTGGTCATTTGCTCGCGGGAAAGCATGTCTGAAATTCCATAGCCTTTGCTGAATTTCACTTGTCCATCCCGGGCGATGAGTACCGCACCGCCAGGTTCATTATCCGGGAAAAAAGTTCGAAAAAGGGAGTCGAGAGTTTTGGGGCGGTCATTTTGGGCATACGATACCAGGTTGAAAAAAATCAGCAGTAAGTGGATGGATAGAAATCGGTGCATACGGGGAATTTGCTTGGTCAATGTACAACATTGCCCTAAAAAGGCTACTTAATAAGAGAAGGTCCTGTTTGTACAGGACCTTCTCTTATTTCAGTGATCATATTATCATTTGGCGAACTGGGAACGGATCACATTCAGCGCCCCGCCTGCCTTGAACCACTCGATCTGAGGCGCGTTGTAGGTGTGGTTGACTTTGACATTGTCTGTAGTGCCATCCGAATGGTGCAGTACGACGGTCAAGGGCACACCTTCAGTGAAGGTGGTGAGTCCCACGATGTCGATCATATCGTCTTCTTTGATCTTGTCATAGTCCTCTTTGTTTGCAAAGGTGAGTGCCAGCATACCTTGTTTTTTCAGGTTGGTTTCATGGATTCGTGCGAAACTACGCACCAGAATGGCCTTTACACCAAGGTGTCGAGGCTCCATGGCTGCATGTTCTCGGCTGGAGCCTTCGCCGTAGTTCTCATCTCCCACGACGATACTGCCTATGCCCGCTGCTTTGTAGGCTCGCTGTGTATCCGGCACAGTGCCGTACTCGCCGGTGATCTGGTTCCTGACGGAATCTGTTTTGTCGTTGAAGAAGTTGATTGCTCCGATGAGCATATTATTGGAGATATTGTCTAGATGCCCCCTGAATTTCAGCCAAGGTCCTGCCATGGATATATGGTCTGTGGTACATTTCCCTTTGGCCTTTATCAGCAACTTCATGCCTTTGAGGTCCGTCCCTTCCCATGCGCTGAAAGGGGCGAGCAGTTGAAGTCGCTTGCTTTCCGGGCTGACGATCACCTGAACGTTGCTTCCATCGGCAGCGGGTGCCTGATAACCGGGGTCGTCGACGGCAAATCCTTTGGGAGGAAGTTCATGTCCCTGCGGCTCGGCAAGTTTAACGTCTTCACCATTTTCGTTCTTCAGGGTATCAGTAAGGGGGTTGAATGATATCGTGCCAGCGATGGCCATAGCGGTCACGATCTCCGGTGATGCCACAAAGGCGTGGGTGCTGGCGAGCCCGTCATTTCGTTTTGCAAAATTCCTATTGAAAGATGTGATGATCGTATTCTTGCGGTTGGGATCGTCGATATGCCTTGCCCATTGGCCGATACAGGGACCACAAGCATTGGCGAGAACTACACCTCCGACCTCTTCGAACTGTTTGATGAAGCCGTCGCGCTCGATCGTAAAACGCACCAATTCCGAGCCTGGGGTGATGGTGAAATCAGAATGAGCTTTGAGTCCCTTGCCTACTGCGTCCTTGACTATGGATGCGGAACGACTGATGTCCTCATAGGAAGAGTTGGTGCATGATCCGATCAAAGCGACTTCCAGTTTGGAAGGCCATCCGTTCTTTTCAACGGCTTCTTTCATGCGGGATATCGGAGTTGCAAGATCCGGGGTGAAGGGGCCATTTACGTAGGGCTCGAGAGTGCTTAGGTCGAGTTCGAGGACCTGATCATAGTATTTCTCGGGGTTGGCATATACTTCAGGATCGGGTCTCAGGTGATCCCTGACCTGGTCTGCCAAAGCAGCCACTTCGTCACGGCCGGTGGATTTCAGGTAGCCGGCGATCTTCTCATCATAAGCGAAAACAGAGCAGGTAGCTCCTATCTCTGCGCCCATGTTGCAGATCGTGCCCTTGCCTGTGGCGCTGAGGCTGTCGGCGCCTTCACCGAAATATTCTACGATAGCACCGGTTCCACCTTTTACGGTCAACTGACCAGCTACCCAAAGGATGATGTCCTTTGCCGAGGTCCATCCGCTCATCTTACCTTTCAGATTGATCCCTATCACTTTCGGCATCTTTAATTCCCAAGGCAGTCCGGCCATGACATCAACAGCATCTGCACCACCTACGCCGATGGCTACCATCCCGAGACCACCTGCATTCGGGGTGTGGGAGTCCGTTCCGATCATCATGCCTCCGGGGAAGGCGTAATTTTCTAAGACCACCTGGTGGATGATTCCAGCTCCTGCCTTCCAGAAACCGATTCCATATTTATCGGAGATGGAGGCCAGAAAATCATAAACTTCCCGGTTCGTGTCCAAAGCCGATTTCAGGTCGGCCACCGCACCGGTCTTGGCCTGGATCAGGTGATCGCAATGGACAGTGGAGGGAACGGCCACCTTGTTGCGGCCGCAGGTCATGAATTGAAGGAGTGCCATCTGTGCAGTGGCATCTTGCATGGCCACCCTGTCCGGAGCAAACTCCACATAGTCCTTACCTCTTGAAAATGCGGTGGTTGTAGTGTCATATAGATGCGAGTAGAGTATTTTTTCTGCCAAAGTGAGGGGCTTGCCCGTCAGTTTTCGGGCAGCATCGACTTTGGCGGGGAGGTCAGCATAGACTTTACGAATAAGATCCAGATCGAAAACCATGTTGTAATTTTTAATTTTGACTGCGTAGATTGGAATGGAGGTGCTGTCAAAGCGGTGCGAATTTACGCAAAAACAAGGACCCTCCACAATTCTTCGTTTTCTAAAATCTATGTATATTTTCATACCATGAACCGATTCAAGAATTTCATTGAATGGCACCTATTCGGAGTTTGCTCCTGGTTGGGTGATAAAATGGGTATCTCCCCATTGGTCATTCGCAAGTATTTCATATATATTTCCTTCCTGACACTGGGTTCACCTGTTGTTGTCTATTTGGTCATGGCATTCTTCATGAACCTGAAACGGTATATCGTTAGTGGGAAGCGCAATCCACTACGTCATCTCTGATCATATGTTGTTGACTTCTGCTTGTAATCGCACTGAGATTTCAAAGAACTGATTTTCGATACATCCTTGCCGACATGTCCGGAAAAGTGGGTATGGTTGTTGAGATTGACATCCTCATGATACAGGAACGGGTGGATAAAGAATTTCTCTGGGCCATGAAATGGTCCAGGGGTCTAAAATTGTTCATGGGTAGAACCTGCTGTATGCTGAGATCCGGATCCAGCAGCTGCGGATCGTTGAGGCTTTCTTCGTATTTGGTATCGATGCAGCGAAGGTCGCTCGCACCTTTACCTTCATTAAGGACAAGAATAGTTTCTCCAATCATCACTCATTTTTCTCTTGAATGTATCAGCAGATGTACTTACTCACTCTAAACATTCGCATCAACCTTGAAGAGAGTGATGGGCTCATGCCGGATGAAGCGGAATGGACAAGGAGCGGTTCGCCAATTTCAATCATCATCCAGTTGTCTGAAAATGTGGATATTACTCTACCTGGATTAAAGTGACAGTTGAATGATATTTACGGGCTGCACCTCTGAAGATTTTCAGCTGTTGAGGAAGTCCCGAACCCTTGAACTTTTGTTGGAAGAAGGAAGAACCTTAAAGGAGATCGGGATCGAGATGTGGTATACGAGTCTGAGTCATTTCTCGCATGCAGTTAAAAAAGGTTTTGGGATGCTTTACATTTTGGTGTTAAGGCTTCCATTCGTGTAACGAACTGTTCAAGATGAAAATGTTCTCTGATATTTTTTCGGAATAATTGATTTTATTTCTGGTTACTTGATTTTTAGAACGATATTTATGTATCTAATAAATCCTTTGAATACCTAGAGGAAAAAGGGCAAGGCTTTTTATCCGATATCCATTTTCCTCTTTTTTCTTTTTCCCTGGAATCTTCCGGGTTCTTGGAGAACTCTCGATCCAGACCTTTTGAACATCCCGCGCCGTTCCCTGTCATGTACTTTGCTGGCAGGATGATTCTGGCCGGATAACTACGCTGTCGGTCCCACCTTTTTCCAAGGTTTGGTGATTGTTTGGTCCCGTTTTTAACGCTCAGTTATCCTATGTGCGCTGCCTAGAAAATCACATTTTAAATTTTTTAGAAAGGAGTTCTCCTTTCCTGAGCAAAAAAATGGCCCTTATCAAAGGGCCATTTTTTTTAATATTTTTTAAAGCGATTATTCGAAAAAAAGTAGAGGTAAAGATTATTTTTAATTGACCAGTAGGTATTTGTGGCAGTAGACTTTTGTGTTTCGGGTCGATCAGTTAATGGCGGATTTTATCTTAAGTAATTGTTTTATCAATGGCTCCAAAAGGTCCATTTTCAGCATATTAGCCCCATCACTTTTTGCCTCTGATGGCCTTGGATGAGTTTCAATGAAGAGCCCATCTGCTCCGGCGGCAATGGCTGCTTTGGCAATGGTACCGATCATCTCAGGATTACCTCCTGTTACTCCACTGGATTGGTTGGGTTGCTGCAGGGCATGTGTACAATCCATGACAACGGGGACCCCAAACGACTTCATGATGGGGATGTTCCTGTAGTCGACAATAAGATCATTATAGCCGAAGGTGGTGCCCCTTTCCGTTAGAATGATCTTTTCATTACCCGCCTTTCTCAACTTTTCTACTGCGAATTTCATGGCTTCTCCGCTGACGAACTGCCCCTTTTTGACATTTACGATCTTTCCTGTTCTTGCCGCTGCCACCAACAGGTCGGTCTGCCTGCATAGGAAGGCGGGAATTTGCAGAATATCTACAAATGGTGCAGCCAAGTCCGCTTCCTCGTGTGCATGAATATCGGTGGTGCAGGGCAAACTGTACTGCTCAGCCGTTTTTTTAAGCAGGTTCAGACCTAATTCATCTCCCAGACCGGTGAATGAAGCAGCACTTGTCCGGTTTGCTTTCCGGTATGATGATTTGAATACCAGGGGTACGCCTAGCTTTTTGCAGGTTTCGGAGACGTGTTCGGCAACCTCGTTCAGCAATTCTTCTCCCTCAATGACACAAGGGCCGGCGATGAGGAAGAATTGTTTTTCATCGTACGACTGCCCGGAGAACAGTTCTTTCAGAAATGGCTGCATCCTGCAAAGGTAGGGGATAGTGTTTTCAGGGTAATTGAAGGATCCACTTTTCAGGTCGGATCTGCCATAAAGTGGATTTGCTTAGGTTTGTTCAGCAAAGCAAAAAACCATGACAAAAGAAAAGATACTCATCATCGGAGCCTGCGGGCAGATCGGGGTAGAACTCACCCTGGCACTCCGGAAAATACACGGCGGCTCAAAAGTTTTGGCTGCCGATCTCAGAGAAGAGAATGAATTGCTGAAGGGCACGGGACCTTATGTGTCGCTTGATGTCATGAATAAAGAGATGCTGCATGTACTGGTGCTTCGTCAGAACATCACCCAGATCTATCTTCTGGCAGCAATCCTGTCTGCAACTGGGGAAAAGAATCCCTCACTGGCGTGGAGTCTCAATATGCAAAGTCTGCTTAACGTGCTCGACATATCCCGGGAAGAAAAGATCACCAAGGTCTATTGGCCCAGCAGTATCGCCGTTTTCGGGCCTTCATCACCAAAGGAAAATTGTCCACAGCAAACCGTCATTGAACCTTCCACCGTATATGGTATCAGCAAATTCGCAGGGGAGTTCTGGTGCAATTATTATCATCAGCGTTACGGAATTGATGTTCGTAGCCTACGATATCCCGGTCTGATCAGTTATAAATCGGATCCAGGCGGAGGCACCACGGATTATGCCGTGGAGATTTTCCAGGATGCGATAGCAGAGAACAAGTATGTTTCTTATCTCAAAGAAGATACCTATCTGCCCATGATGTACATGCCTGATGCCATCCGGGCGACCATCGAACTCATGGAAGCACCCCCTTCACAGATCACCGTGCGGACATCCTATAATATCTCAGGCATGAGTTTTTCACCACGGGAGATCGCCGTTGAGATATCCCGATATCGACCGGGTTTTCAGATCGAATATGTTCCGGATTCCCGTCAGGCCATTGCCGACAGTTGGCCTAGCAGTATCGACGACAGCAGGGCTCGCGCGGACTGGAACTGGAAGCCGGAATTCGATCTGTCCCGCATGACCAAGCACATGCTAGACAATATGACCCTTTCCCATTCCTGAAAACGATCCTAAAGTCTACTTATTTACAAGACTATTTTCCACAGGAGCTGCTCGTCATTGGGCAAATGCATATTTTTGCCGACATGAAAAAATTTCCTTTACTGGTCCTAACATTATTTGCCCTGATCACGATTCGTCTATCTGTTCATGCACAAAAGAAATCTGCTGTTGGAGTACATATTTACCGAGCTGAGCTGATTCGTGCTGACTCCAATCGTGTGGTGTTCCAGATCGAGGAACGCCGGGATAAGGGAAGGACAGTTTGGTATTTTCTGAATGCAGGGGAAAGACTGGAGGCTCGGAACATTCTCGAAAGAGCAGATTCCATTTTCGTGGAGATGCCGTTTTTTGAATCGGCTTTTGAAGGGTGCAGGCAAAAAGATGGGACTCTGACCGGGATCTGGCGTAAAGGCACATCGACGAAGGAACTGATCGTTCCATTTGTCGCAGTTCCTAAGGGTGGCGCAAGATTCTCTGCTTCAAAGGGTAAGGCTTGTTATGACATCCAGGGGAAATGGAGATCGGAGATCATTTCGCCAGATGGATCCAAAGAAGAAGCTATCCTGCAACTCAGGCAAAAGGCAAATAAGATCACAGGATCATTTGTCATCAATTCCGGCGATTTCAGATACCTCGAAGGGATCGTTACCGGGGATTCCCTTCTTTTGTCCACTTTCGACGGAAGCCATGCCTATTTTTTCAGTGCCCATATCCTCAATGCGAGCACGATAGTAGATGGGAAATTCATAGCTGGTGCCATCGCCAAACGGACCTGGTCCGCAGTGCGTGACGCCAAAGCTTCGGTGGACCTGGAGGAAACTGCGGCACATTTGAGACCAGGAGAGTCCAGACTGGATTTTCGATTTCCTGATCTGGACAGTAACCTCGTTTCGATCAACGATGAGCGATTCAAAGGAAAGGTGGTGGTGATCCAGATCATGGGTTCCTGGTGTCCGAATTGTGTGGATGAAACGGCATATCTGTCGCAATACTATAAATTGAACAGGCAGCGGGGAGTGGAGATGATCGCCCTGGCATATGAATATTCCTCGGACTTCGCCCGTTCGGTGCGTTCACTCAGGAAATTTCAGGAACGTTTTGCCATGGATTATCCCATTTTAGTCACCGGCGTCAATGTCGGCGACAGTTTGAAGACGGAGAAGACATTGCCACAATTGACACCGATAAAGACTTTCCCAACCACCATTTTCGTGGGCAAAGACGGTCAGGTCAAAAAGATAGCGAATGATTTCTTCGGCCCTGCGACGGGGGAGTATTATGAGAGATACAAGCAGGATTTCGAGGCGACGATAAGGGAGTTGTTGTAAGTTGTTGGTTATAAGTTATAGGTTTTAGGTTCCTTTATATGAGATTGATTCGAATAGATGCCTTGAGATTTGATCAACGCATTTTGGTATTGGCTCAACCTAAAACCTAAAACCCATTCAAGCTTCCGACCTTCTCTTCAACTCTCCCAGCCCCTCACTGAAAGCCTTGTCCATGTTCTTTTCGATCATCCCGAACAGTTTGATGATGTTCATCGGGTAGGGGGTGGAGGAGGCCATGCCCCAGTAGACGGTGGTCTTTCCGTTGTTTTCATTCAGTTTCAGCCAGGATTTGCCTGTGCCTTTGAACGGACGCAGGAAATCGACGCGGGTTTGGAGCTCACGGGGTGCGTCCGTTGCCAGGATGGTTTGTGTGCCAGCCCCGACGGTCTTATCCGTGCTGTCCCAGTCGTAACTGGAGCCGACCGCGCCATCCTGTCCTTTGAAAGTGAGTTTGACATTGGGGTCCTTGGAACTCCAGGGGTTCCAGGCGTTCAGGGCGCGCAGCGTGCCCAGCTGTTCCCAGACCTTGCTGGCGGATGCGTTGATGTCGATGCTGCGTTCGATGGTCCATGCCGTGCCGACGAAAGCGGCGATGACGAGCAGAGACACGATGAGGCCGAGGAGGAAATAGAGGATGGTCATGGATAGGAGTTATGAGTTATGGGTTACTGACTGCTGATTGGTGACTGGTGACTCAGCCCAGAAGGGCAACGATCTTCTCCAACCACTCCCGATCAATCTCGTCATAGTGGTCCGGGTGTTCGCTATCCACATCCAGTACGCCCCAGACTATGCCGTCGCGGAACAAGGGTACGACGATCTCGCTGCGCGAGAGGCTGCTGCAGGCGATATGTCCGGGGAATTTCTCCACGTCGGGAACGATCAGTGTTTTTCCCTCTGCCCAACTGCTGCCGCAGACGCCGCGTCCCTTGCGTATTCGGGTACAGGCAACTGGCCCCTGAAAAGGACCAAGTACCAGTTCTTCACCTTTTACCAAATAGAAACCCACCCACCACCAAAGGAATTGTTCTTTCAAGGCTGCCGCAATATTGGCAAGATTTGCGGTGAGATCGGACTCTCCCGCAAGCAGGGCTTTGATCTGAGGGAAAAGGGCTTCATACTGTGCAGACTTCGAACCTGTGATGATGTGAAGATCTTCAGCCATGGGACTTTTGATTCTGTGAATACGGACTAAAAGAAATTATAGAGTTGCCAGGTCTGCTACGGTTTTCTTCTCCAGGATCTTCAAAGTGGCGTCACGAACCAGGATCATCGTATCGTGAAGTCCACAATGAGCTTCGTCGCAATTCTTGCATCGTTCGTAGAAGTATAGGCTGACACAGGGAAGCATGGCAATGGGGCCATCGATCTTCCGGATGATTCGGGCCAAGGGGATCTTATTGGCAGGCATTCTCAGATAGTACCCTCCTCCTTTTCCTTTCTTGCTGTCCAGGATGCCGTCCTTCTTCAATTCAAGCAGGATATTCTCCAGGAATTTCAGGGGGATCTTTTTCTTTTTGGCGATCTCGGCGATGAGCACAGGCTCTTTGTCCTGTTGCTCGCTCAGGTACATCAGAGCTTTGAATGCATATTGGGTCTTTTTGTTGAGCATGGGAATCCGTTGATGTCATGAAGTTCGGGAATTTTCGGAATTGGGAGGTAGTTGATCAAATTCCCAGTACGTCGTGCATGCTGAAAATGCCTTTCCTGCCGAAGATGTATTCGGCGGCCAGGACTGCCCCGAGTGCGAAGCCGTTTCGGCTATGGGCGGTATGGATGATCTCAATATCGTCAATGACCGAGCTGTATTTCACATGATGTGTTCCAGGGGCTGGGTCGGTCCGTTCGCTGACTATTCCCAATATCTCTGGATCAGATGTTTCCTGATTGATCCATCCATTCCGTGAAGGTATCAACTCGATCACCTGTTCAGCCAAAGTAATGGCTGTTCCACTTGGGGCATCCTTTTTCTGGGTGTGGTGGATCTCTTTCAAACTGACGGTATATTCAGGGTGGCCAGACATCAATTGTGCAAGGCGTTTATTGACCTCAAAAAAGATATTCACCCCAACACTGAAATTGCTGGCATACAGGAAAGTTCCGCCATGGTTTCTGCAATGTTCTTCCGCCTCAGGGAGCCTTTCCAACCATCCCGTTGAGCCACAAACCGTGGCTATGCCCGAACCGAGACATTTCATCACGTTGTCGAAGGCACTATGTGGACCAGTGAATTCGATGGCCAGGTCGGCGTTCTTTAATTTTTCTGGAACAAGGTCGGCGGCATTGTTGATGTCGATCTTGAGTACGATCTCATGGCCTCGGGACACGGCGACCTGTTCGATTATCTTGCCCATTTTCCCATAGCCGACCAATGCTATCCTCATTTTCTGAAGTTATGTGTGACTGATTGGATTGCAAATTAACGTGTAATGACCGACCTCGAGGGCGAATTCTTACCAAAATCGAGCACGAAACTCAACCCTGTGCTTTTAGCCACTGGCGAGTAAAAGGGCTTGATTCTGAGAGAGAGGTCGTCCGTGACATTGAATGACCTGAGGTGTGCGTCAACAGTTGCGTCCACTACATTGAGCCCCCAGATCAGCAGAAAAGCCAGCACGGAAAAGTCGACGTTCTTCCTGAACTCGTTGCGGTAAAGCTTCAGGGATGGGGTGCTCAACGGTTTCAGCCGGGGGTCGATCGCATCAGTAGGCAGTTCAGTAACGGTGGATGTGTCATTGTAATATCGGATGCGGTAGGCGTCACGGGTTTTCTTATACCAGTTCAAATTATCTACGAAAGTATATGCCGGCACGGCAAGAGCAGCGTATACGATCGGGATCTTCCAATATTTTTTATTGTAAGCTTGCCCCCATCCGGGGATTATGGCCGACCTAAGCGCTGCTTTAGAAGGTTCAGATCTAGCTTTATGATGTGCAGTGTCGGAGACTTTCTTATCCAAATGCTCCTGACCTGGGGTAGGGTTGATGGTCTCCTTGTTATTGGATTGCGCCTGACTGATGCAGTGCAACAGTGAAAGGGTGGTGGTGCAGATGAGGATGTAGGTGATGAGCCTGTTTGTCATTTTTCAGTCAGCGGAAACCTGCATTTTGTCCAGCAGGCCGTTGAGTTCTTCGAGAGAATAGTACTCGATCATGATCTGACCATGCCCTTTTTTCTGGTGGTTTAATCTGACCTTGGTCCCGAAATGGGATGCTAATTTATCCTCGATCCTTTTGAAAGCGGGTGCTGCAGGAGTTTTTTGCGTTTTTTTAACGGGTTTATCCGATTTGTAGAGTTTCCGGACAAGGTCCTCGGTTTGACGAACGGAAAGGCCTTTGTTCAAGATCTCCTGAAAGATGTGAAGTTGCAAGTCAACTGCATCCACATTGACCAGTGCACGTGCATGACCCATGGACAAACTACCGCTCCGAACTGCCACGACTATACTGGGTGGTAGTTTGAGCAGGCGGATATAATTGGTCACTGTGCTTCTTTCCTTGCCCATTCTTTCGGCAACCTGCTCCTGCGTAAGACTGCATTCATCCATCAGGCGTTTATAACTGAGGCCGATCTCAATAGAGTTGAGATCCTGCCTTTGAAGGTTCTCCAGGAGGGCCATTTCGAGCAGTTGCTGGTCGTTGACTTCACGCACATAAACAGGGAGGTCTTTCAGGCCCGCCAATTTGGAAGCACGCAGGCGACGTTCTCCGGAAATGAGTCTGTATCTATTAGGAGATATGCGAGCAACAGTGAGGGGTTGGATGATATCGTGGTTGCGAATCGAGGCGGCCAGTTCCTTCAAAGTGGCTTCATCGAAATCCTGCCTCGGTTGTTTCGGATTGACTTCTATCTGGTCGATCGGAACCCTGTTGATGGAGGTGGATTTTTCCAATTGCCCGATCGGTAGTGTTCCTGTGCCGGGGGTCAAGCTCTTGATATCCGTATCAATACTGCCCAACAGTGACCTTATCCCCTTGCCAAGGGCTTCTTTCTTATTGGTTGGATTGCTCATGGGTTGTCGATGGTTAGTGTACGTTCTGACTGAGGGATCCTGGTCATGTTGTTTCGTTGAAGGATCTCTTTGGCCAGATTCAGGTAGTTTATGGAACCCTTGCTGTCCGCATCATAGAGTACTACCGGTTTTCCCACACTGGGCGCTTCACTCAATCGGGTATTTCTGTGAATGATGGTGTCGAAAACCATATCCTCGAAGTGGCGGCGAACCTCACTGACCACTTGATTGCAGAGCCTTAGGCGTCCATCATACATCGTCATGAGGATGCCTTCTATGACCAGATTCGTGTTGAGTCTGCTCTGCACGATCTTGATCGTGTTCAACAGTTTACCCAGCCCTTCAAGGGCGAAAAATTCCGATTGTACGGGAACCACTACGCTGTCCGCGGCTACGAGGGCGTTGACGGTGATGAGGCCTAAAGAAGGAGAGCAATCGATCACGATGAAATCGTAATCATCTTTCACATCGGCGAGGATATTCTTGAGTACGGATTCCCGCTGGGGGTAGTTGATCATTTCGATCTCCGCCCCTACCAGATCGATATGGGAAGGTATCAGGTGAAGATGTGGGATCTCTGTTTTCAATACCACATCACGTGCCTTGCCTTCATTGACCATGCAATCGTAGAGGCTTTGCTGAACATTATGCAGGTCAAACCCTACGCCTGTGGTACTGTTGGCCTGAGGATCAGCATCCACGAGAAGTGTCCTGAATTCCAGCACCGCTAAACTCGCGGCGAGATTGATCGCCGTCGTTGTCTTGCCGACACCACCTTTCTGATTGGCTATTCCTATGATCCTTGCCATTTTCTGGACTGACTGTTTTGTTTATACTTCTATGGTGGAACCTATATCCGGCAACAGCAGTTCCAAGCCTTTTTGGCGGAAGTGTCCGATGGCCTTGTCGTGGTCGATCCGGATGTACCCAAAAGTGTCGTAATGTACACCAATTATTTTTTTGCAACCGACCAGCATCGCAGCTTCCGCGGCATCTTCATAGCCCATGGTGAAATTGTCGCCTATAGGTAAAATGGCAACTGAAGGGGATCCCCATCCCGGTATGAGTTGCATGTCCAAGGTCAATGCAGTGTCTCCACTATAATAGAAAGTGGCGTCTTCACTGGAAATCAGGAATCCCATGGGCTGGCCACCATTACTGCCGTCCGGAAGAGTGGAGGAGTGTTGGGCGACGGTGCACCGGACCGTTCCAAATTCAAAGTTCCATTTCCCTCCAGTATTCATGGGGTGGGTGTTGGATACGCCACGGGCGTTCAGCCAACTGTGGATCTCATAGGCCGCAATCACTTTAGCGCCGGTCCTTTGGGCTATGCTGACTGCATCTGCTATGTGGTCTTCATGGCCGTGTGAGATCAATATAAAATCAGCGTTCAGTTCATCCACTTTAATAGCGGCTGCCTGTTCGTTCGGGCTGATGAAGGGGTCAAATAACAGTTTTTTACCTTTCATCGAGACGCTGAAGCAGGAATGGCCGTAATAAGTGAATCGCATGTAGACGGCTTTATAGTTTGGGATCCTGTGCAGAAATCCTGGGGTGAAGGGCGTTATCGCCATGCATTCCCCATTACCGGAAAGTCCGGAAATGACAGGTTGGCAAAATTACGGGTTCGGCACCATTTTAGGGAACTTAATTGCACTAGAATGGTTGTATATGTGAAGCGTGATCGGCGATCTTGAACGGGCTGAATTATTCATCTCGACCCATACCCTCACGTGTTTCGCATCTAGTCAGGAGCCACGATAAAAATATTTATTTAAAAAGAGTATTTAATAATTGATAATCATTAATTTAGGAAGCTTGTTGGATTTTTTTATTTCAACATTTCAATAACAAAAATTTCATGCGAAGAATCCTCGGTTCTGGTATTTTCATCATTCTCATGTTATTGTTGGATTGGTACTTTTTTCAAGCCCTCAAGGCCGTTACCCAACAACTAGCCCCTAAATCCCGGTCTTTGCTTTATGGGATCTACTGGGGGATCACCATCATCGCTGTTTCCTTCTTTCTGCTGATCCCTATGATCGGTTTTAACGCCTGGCCAAAAATGATCAGGTCCTATCTTTTTGCCACCATCATAGGTCTATTCATAGGTAAATTCATCGCTTGCATTTTCTTTCTTGCCGATGACCTTCGTCGGCTCCTTCAATGGGGAGGTGGCAAACTGTATTACCAATTTCTGGCTGATGAGAATTTCAAAGGCGCTCCCATTTCTCGCTCTGCCTTCGTCAGTTGGCTGGGAATGGGTTTGGGGGGTACCGTATTCGGCAGTATGTTATGGGGATTCGGCAATAAGTACAAGTATAGGACAAACCATGTCCGTATGACTTTTGATAACCTTCCGGAATCTTTTCGGGGGATGAAGATCCTTCACATATCGGATATCCATTCCGGAAGTTTCACGGACAAAAAGGCTGTCGAGAGGGGGGTGGAGCACATATTATCGGAAAAAGCCGATCTGATCCTCTTTACCGGAGACCTAGTGAACGACCGTGCCGATGAAATGAACGATTACATGGACCTTTTCTCCCGATTGAAGGCTCCAATGGGGGTTTTCAGCAGCTTGGGAAATCATGATTATGGTGACTATTATGATTGGGGTAGCCCTGCGGCCAAACAAGCTAATTTGGAACGTTTGAAAGGAGTGCATGCCGAATTGGGGTGGAGACTGCTGATGAACGAACACGTGGCTTTGGATCGAAATGGCCAGAAGATTGCCATCTTAGGCATTGAAAACTGGAGTGCAAAGGGCAATTTTCCAAAATATGGAAAGATGGACCTTGCATATGCCGGAACTGAACAATACCCGTTCAAAATACTCTTGAGTCATGATCCCAGCCATTGGGATGCCGAGATAGTACCTCGTTATAGGGATGTGGACCTGATGTTGAGCGGCCATACCCATGGAATGCAATTTGGCGTGGAATTGCCCGGTTTTCGCTGGAGCCCGGTCCAATATGTCTATAAACAGTGGGCAGGATTGTATGAGCGGGACCGTCAGCGGCTGTATGTGAACCGGGGCTTCGGGTTCATCGGTTATCCAGGACGGGTGGGTATTCTTCCCGAGATCACGGTCATCGAATTGGGCTGATGCCCAATATCTTGTCTTTCCATGCGTTCTTAAACCTGGATAGATCCCTTGAGTCCAAGGGACGCCATTTCCATTCCAAAACCTCTCCATGTATAGGAAGATCTTCTTCTTTTGCTTGATTTTCATTTCGTTAACTACATTTTGTAGAGGGCAAGAGGTTGTGCCAAAAGATAGCTTTCCTTCAAGTTCACTTTCTGCCAGCCCCAACTCTGAAGATTCATTGCTCAAAGAGATCAGGTCTTTCGTAGAAGGAATGGAAAGTAACACCTCTTTTTTTTCAGCGAGTTTTGGTGTCGGAAACCGACTGTATAGCCTGCGTAATGACAATATTAATGCTCAGCAGACAGGGCGGAAGCAATTCGCATTCACTCCTATGCTGAGTTATACGCATAAGTCGGGTCTGGGACTCAGCGGTATGGCTTATATCATGGGTGTCAATGGGAAAGTCACCCCATATCAGTTTGCACTATCTCCATCATACGACCATATTGGAAAAGGGCGGGTCGATTACGGCCTCTCCTATACTCATTACTTCACTCGCGACGACATCGATGCATACACCACCCCGATCCGAAACGAATTCTATGGTTATGTTCAGGGACGTAAAGGTTGGCTGGAACCGGGTCTGACGATCGGATGGGCAGGTGGTCATTACCGTGAAGTCAATGCCTTGGACACGGTCATCCAAGGCATTCGCCGGCATATCGTGGATACCACCATTATCCGACTCGGTGATTTTAATGTCATGGGTTCGCTTTCCCATTCATTTGATTGGGATGATGTTTTTAAGAAAGGGGATGGATTCTCATTGGAGCCAAGATTGATGCTCACCGCAGGGTCAGAATCTTTTGTCCTGAATTCCAAGCGCACGATGTTGTCCGGACAGCGTTTGCGTCGCATGAAGGTCCGGAACATCAATTCCAGTGGAACTACTGGATTCCAATTTCAGTCTGCAGCATTTTCCCTTTCAGCCAGCTATATCATTGGTAGTTGGTCTTTTTCTCCTTCTTACTATGTAAACTATTATTTTCAGGCCCAGACTGATCCATTCACTCATTTAGTAGCCTTGACCACAGCGGTGTTGTTCTGATCTGCTGTGGTTGAATATGTTATATATTTGCAAAGTGTCGATCGGTGCAGGGTCATTTAACATTTTCTTTCCTATTCAAGCCCAATCTGGCATCAATGTTGGTTTTTACAGAAAAACAGATCATATGAGCATTCGATTGTTTTTCGCCACACTAATGATTTCATCTTCCCTGATCTCTTCTGCGCAGGGCTTCCATTTGGGAGTTCGTGCGGGTGCGGACATGGTACGCATAGATAGCAAGTCCTTCAACGAGGAATTCAAGTTCGGATATCACGCCGGACTGGCAGCGGAAATCATGTTCAGCAAGCATTTTGGAATTGAGCCTAACCTGCTCTTCAATCAGAGCAATCTGCAGACGGGAAACAGCTTCGATACGCTGTATAAATCGATCAATCCCGGCACAGTCAAAAATGTAAAACTGAATTACCTGAGCATCCCCATTCTCTTGGATATCCGCCCGTTCCCATTTCTGACCCTGCAGGCAGGGCCTCAATTCGGAATCCTGATGTCGAAACAGCAGAACCTGCTTCAGGATGGAAAATCGGCTTTCACCAACGGCAACCTCGCCATGGTCGGGGGGGTGCAATTGAATTTCCTGAATTTCCGTGTCTATGGTCGATATAGTGTCGGTCTCAACAGCATTAACGATATCGACAATCGCGACAGTTGGAAAAGCCAAACGGCGCAATTAGGAGTTGGGATAAATCTTTGATCTTGCTCCAATATTGGAATATTGTCCATCCGGGCCAAAATGTCCGGATTTTTCATGTTGGCACCATATTGGAAACAGAGAACTTTGCTGATTTTTTACGATCCAATATATGGTATCGTGCCAGGTTGGCGTTAAAAGAGTGATCATGGAAAAAAACCCAATTCTGTTTGAAACCGACGAGGATCTCGATTTCATGCCTATCATTCCGCTGAACGAAAGCGAAAATGATGGTATCGATGAAAAACCGATTCCCGAAGAGATAGCCATCCTTCCTTTGCGAAATACCGTACTTTTCCCCGGAGTGGTCATACCGATCACCGTGGGAAGGGATAAATCCATCAAAGCGGTAAACGATGCATATCGTGCCGACAAGATCGTTGGTGTGCTTGCTCAAAAAGACAGCAGCGTCGAGGATCCCACCATGTCGGATCTGGTTAACATCGGCACAGTGGCACGCATCATCAAGCTGATCAAAATGCCCGATGGTGGCACTACGGTGATCATTCAGGGACGCAAGCGTTTCGCCATTCGGCAGGTCACTTCAGAAGAACCTTATTTCAAGGCCCGCGTAGATATTCTTGAAGAAGAAGAAGGCAAAGATGATGAGCCTTTCCGGGCGACAGTGAGTTCCATAAAGGACCTTGCCGCACAGATCATCCAATTATCGCCTAACATTCCCGCAGAGGCGACCATCATCCTCAAGAACATCGAGAATCCTTCCTTCCTCATCCATTTCGTGAGTAGCAACCTCAACAGCGAACTTTCCGATAAGCAGCAGTTGCTCGAGATGAACGACATCCGCAAACGTGCGGAAATGCTGCTTCATCTTCTGCAAAAAGAATTCCAGTTCGCCGAATTGAAGAATAAGGTCACCAATAAGACCAAGAGCGAACTGGACAAACAGCAGCGCGATTATTTCCTGCAACAACAACTGAAGAGCATCAAGGAAGAGCTGGGTGGAGATAGCAACGACCGGGAGATCGCTGAGATGAAAAAGAAAGGCGATGCCAAAATCTGGCCCCAGACGGCGCAGAATCTCTTTCGAAAGGAGATCGAGAAGTTGGAGCGCATGCATTCCTCTACACCGGATTACTCCATCGTCTATAATCATATCGACCTCATGCTGGATCTTCCCTGGGAAGATTATACGGAGGATGTTTATGATCTCAAAAGAGCGAAAAGGATCCTCGACCAAGATCATTTTGGCATGCACAAGATCAAGCAACGCATCCTGGAGTATCTCGCTGTGCTCAAGTTAAAGGGAGATATGAAAAGTCCTATTCTTTGTTTCGTCGGCCCTCCCGGTATCGGTAAGACCTCATTGGGAAGAAGCATCTCGCATGCCATCGGCCGTAAATACACCAGACTCAGCTTGGGTGGACTGCATGACGAGAGTGAGATTCGTGGTCATAGAAAAACGTATATAGGTGCCATGCCAGGGCGCATCATTCAGCAGATCAGAAAGGTCCAAAGTTCAAACCCGGTGATGATACTCGACGAGATCGACAAGGTGGGTAAAGATCATCGAGGAGATCCTTCCTCTGCACTTTTAGAGGTGCTCGATCCGGAACAGAATCATACTTTCTACGATAATTATCTGGAACTGGAATACGACCTCAGCAAAGTGCTTTTCATTGCCACGGCCAACGATATCCAAAGTATCCAGCCTGCTCTGCGGGACCGTCTTGAGGTGATCGAACTCAGTGGTTATGCAGTTGAAGAAAAGGAGGAGATCGCTAAACGACACTTGCTTCCCAAGCAGAAAGAGATGCATGGTCTGAAGAATCACAGTATTCGCGTCAGCAACAATGTGATGCGGGGGATCATCGAGAACTACACCCGCGAAAGCGGGGTAAGAGAACTCGACAGGCAACTCGCTTCTATCATGCGTTCCATGGCCAAGGATCTCGCCATGAAGGGTAAACTCAAGCCTACACTGACCATGAAGGATGTCGGGCGGATCCTGGGCAAGCCAAAATACAGCAACGAGCTCTACAAAACCGCGAACATTGCAGGTGTTGCGGTAGGTCTGGCCTGGACATATGTGGGTGGTGACATTCTTTTCATCGAGACGAGTCTAAGTGAGGGGAAGGGTGATCTCAAACTGACCGGAAACCTGGGCAATGTCATGAAGGAAAGTGCCACTACGGCATTGACCTATTTGCAGGCCAATGCGCGGAAGTCTGGTATAGATCCCGCAGAATTCAATAAGAAAAGCATACATGTACATGTTCCCGAAGGTGCGGTTCCAAAGGATGGTCCCAGCGCTGGTATTACCATGATGACTTCATTGGCCTCTGCATTCACGGGCCGGAAGGTAAAACCCTATCTGGCGATGACCGGAGAAATAACGCTGCGTGGTCAGGTATTGCCAGTAGGTGGCATCAAGGAGAAAGTGCTTGCGGCCAAACGCGCAGGCTTGAAAGAGATCATCATGTGTTGGCAGAATGAAAAAGATGTAGAGGAGATCAACGGCCAGTACATCAAAGGGATGAAATTCCATTACGTAAAAACGATGCAACAGGTTCTGGACCTAGCACTCGTTTGAAGAATGATGAGTGAACTGAACCAAATGACCCCGGTGTTGTTGTAATCCGGAATGAATTCCGCAGGAATTCTTTTCATGTTGGTTGTTTTAAGGGTTTAAATCAGGTCTCTCATGTCCATGGGAGACCTCGCATTTTATGGGCGGCATTGAATCCGTACATTCGTATCCCATGCGTAGCCTAATTCTGGTGCTGTTTTGTTCAACTCTTTTACCTAATTCCCCGGTGGTATCTCAAACGTTGGGTGGTCAATCCGCTTTCCAGTTCGTCAAACTACCCAACTGCCCTCAACTTACTGCGTTGGGTGGTGTCCATGTTTCGGCCATCAGCTCAGATATAGGACCTTCTTTCCAGAATCCGTCCTTGCTTCGGAAGGAGATGAGTGGTCGGATGACGGCCTCGTTTGGAATGTTCCAGGATGGCTTCAAGGATCTGCATGCTCTTGCAGGCTGGCGATACGAACCTTGGGGTACGAATTTTTCTTTGGGGACTCATTATATCTCCTATGGACAAGCGATGCAAACCGATGCTTCCGGTAATATCCTGGGTGAATTCAGCCCCCGCGATATGGTGATTCAATTGACCGCTTCCAGAAAATATTTGGAGCATTGGCATTACGGGGTTTCGGTAAAATATATTTCCAGCCTATATGGCATGTACAGATCTTCGGCCATTGCAATGGATGTGGGCATCAACTACTTTGATTCCGCCAGCCTCTTACAGTTAGGCTTCGTCGCCAAAAATATGGGGGCGCAGTTGCATACCTATGCCGGTCAGGGTGAGGATATGCCATTCGACCTGCAACTGGGTATCACCAAGAGATTGAAGATGCTGCCCGTACAATTCTCCATCACTGCTCAGCGATTGCATCAGTTCGACATCCAGTACAGGGATACCCTTTTCAATGTTGATAATTATGGTAACGCTGGTAAAAGCACTTTCACCGGGAAGCTTTTCCGCCATTTCATTTTTGCCGTGCAAGGCTACGTTGCAGGCAGGGTGGAGCTCACGTTGGCCTATAATGTCTTGCGTAAGCAGGAACTTTCGATCGGGAATACGGCAAATGGATCGACCGGTTTTTCCTATGGTATTGGAGTGTTATTGGATCGATTTCAGTTACGATTTGCGAGGGCGCCATATCAGCGACAATTCGCGATGAATCAACTAGGAATCAGCCTGGACCTGAATGCGAAACGGAAGAACTAATTTTTCTAATTGCCGGTTGACGCATCCTGCAATCTGATGAGGCTGTCCATATGCAGGGGTATCCCTTCATCGAACAAGTCATTCAGCAATCGAGGAAAAACATTGACATTGGTCATGGAATCCTTGAAGTGGATATGAGCGCTGTCTGGCCATCCCATGGCCGAATAATTCATGAAATCATATTTCCCATTTTGTCCATGACCGCGGAATCCATGGTCTGAAAGTAAGATGATCACGGAGGGACGAAGTTTTGGTGATCTTATGGCGCTGATCAATTCCAGTATCCTATTATTCGCGTAGGGCAGATAATCCAAGTATGCAGAAGCAGGATCTGTTGCTTTTTCCCTTAGCAAGGTGCTCAGGTCTTTTCTGTGGCCGTTCCGATCCACATAGAAAGGGGGATGGGGAAGGTAGAGATGTGTGTAAACGAATCTGGGGGATGCCGATTGGATCTGGGTCTCCCGAATCGTTCGGGCCAGTAGGGTATCCGTGGTTTTTCCCGCCGCGTAAATCAGATCATTAGAAAGCCAGCTTATCTCAAATGGCCCGGCCAACAAGAGATGGCCGAGGTCCTTTTTGACCCGTTCCCATAAAGTCTGGCCCGTAATGAGCTTTGTTTTTAAAGGAAGGAATGATTCGTTTTCTGGTGTAGGGGAACCTTTAAGGTCGAAAATGGAAAAATTACGGATTTCATAACCATGGGTTGTCAGTATCTCACATACTTTATTCTCACGGATATCGAGCATGCAATGGTTGTAATCTTCTGGTGATTTGACGATGCTATCTTTGAGCCAATGGAGGTAATCCATATTGAGCGTTGAGGCGATCGAAAATGGAGTGAAATTGTAGTTGCTGCGTGATCCCCCCATGACCTGTAGTCCAAGCGATGAAAGACTACTGTCCATATGGCTATTGTCATAACCGAATCTTTCCCTGAGTGCCGGAGTGCTGGAATATTCGTCCGTGACGATATAGTAAATATCTGGAAAAGTAGAAGTGCTTGAAGTTGGTTTTTGGGATGAATGTTTATCCACTTCGATCTTTTGCTGAGAAACTAATGTGAAGGTCAATCGGAGTATTTCCAAGAAGAGTAGCACGGCAAATAGCAAAGCCAGAAATCGGATCATTCTGGCGGCGCCGTCTTGTTTTTTGCGCAGGCGAAAAAACATAAACCAAACTACTCCTGTCAGCAAGGGTAACATGACGGAGTAATGAGAAAAAATACTCAGGAATTGAAACGTCTTTAAAAAATCTTGAAGTGCACCGAAAAAAAAGAATGTCGAGCCAAGGGCAGTGGTGGCTATCGAGGTACGGATGTTGTCCTTGAGCAGTAACTTGAGCAAAACGAAAACAACTATCGTGAAGCTTATATAGGCAAACAGTAAGGGCAGGATATCTTTCAGGTCAATGTATTCGAACTGTTGATTCCAATTATGGACGACGAAAAAAACCGGCAGTCCGATCAGTAGGAAGTAGGGGATGATGCGTTGGATGCTCAATATTTTCCTCTTTTATTTTCTTCTGAGCAAGAAAAGGGAACGGGATGAGTCGTGCACGGTAGCCCGATCCACCAATGCGAAATATTCGGTGAAGGCATGCAGGAAATTCTCTTCCGTATATCCTGAGTAGATATCTTCCTTGTTCGATAAAATTTGTTGGGCGCGTGGATCCGTTTTGGGGATGAACTCGATCAATAGCCATTCCGCATGACGACTGAAAAGAGTTGCTATCTTTTCGAATGAGAGATTTTGGCCGAGGCAAAGATGATGAATGAGTGCAAGGGCAAGTATCAGATCGGTTTTCAGTCTGTCCCAGAATGAAAGTCTTTCTGCGTTACCCCATCCCGTAGGTGGGGTGGGATTCATCAGGTCAAGTAAGAGCGAGTCTATACACAGACCTTTACCTTTCGTTCCGTTGTATAGAATATCTATGCATCCAGGATCCGAATCGGCGGAGATGACCTTTTTCCCCATGCGAGCCAAGACCAGACTGAATTGTCCGGTATTACAACCGGCATCAAATGCTTGATCGAAGGATATGCCCTGCAGCATTCTGGAGACCAACCTTTCCTTATCCTTCAGGTAGGAATCACTCAAGATGGTATCCTCATAATAGCTGCTCCAAACCGACCCTTTGCTAAGCGAAAGACCCTGGATGCCTTCTTTGAGATGGCTTATGATATGGTTCAGTTTTTCCTTGCTGAACGAAGATGCCTGCTTTGAATTCTGTTTGCCGGGTTTCATACCTCCGGGCATGTGAACATGAAGTGCTGCCAGGGGTCGGAAGCGGGACGACCAGGGAAGCAATGACGAACAAAGTTGAAGAGGTATACCCTCGGGATGCGTAGCGAGCATCCGGATCAGATCCGGAGAACGGTATGCGGCTAGAAGCAGGGGGGCGAGAAAACAAGTGCAGAACTGATGATAGGCTACCCAAGGGCTGGACGGATCATATGTCTCGAAGGACAGCGTATCAATGAACACGGGTTTGTTTGAGCGAAAGACGATATTGAAGGGAGTGGCATCTTTTAGTGACATCCCTTTTTCCATGGCGGTGGACTGTATGTCGAGCGTGAGAATTGCCGCATCTCTCAATTGGGAGAACCCCCACTCATAAGGGTAGGAGAGAAAATCTAGTTGTTCGGGCTTCAATACGGCCCAAGCGTGTTCATTGCTTCCGGGGAGATCCGTTTCCACATGAGTGATCAGCATTTGCATTCCTGTCAGTTCATCATAGAGTCCGGATGTCATGAACATTTCATAATGGGCTCTATACACTTCGTTTACCTGTCGATAAGCTACCTTATCTCTGAAAAAGATGTGCCCTGCAGGATCACGATAGGAAGCTGGATGGGGTGAGCCAGGGGCCATGGATGATCATTCTCCTTTTTTATTCCTGCGGAACAGTGATCTTAAATAGTTCCAGCTGGATTTGAAATAGAATGCAATACCGAGCACTCCGGCTATGATGACCTGGACGAGATAGCTTCCGCTACCTGGATCGACATAAAGTAGATGGAGATGCATCAAAAATAACTGAGGTTTGTTTTAGGGCTTAGTGTCAGTAGGGTTTCATACATAAGTTTAATGGTATTCTCGATGTCGTCCTTATGAAGCATTTCGACGGGAGTGTGCATGTAACGGAGCGGAATCGATATGAGTACCGAGGGGCATCCGTCGTTAGCATACGCAAAGGAATCTGTATCCGTACCGGTACTGCGGCTTACGGTCCTCATCTGAACGGGGATCTTTTGTTTGGCTGCTGTTGCCTCCACGATGTCGATGAGTTTGTTGTGTACGGCAGGACCGTAGGCAAGGGATGGCCCTTTACCACAAGCAACATCACCTTCTATGATCTTGTTGACCATGGGCGTGGTCGTGTCGTGGGTAACATCCGTGATGATGGCGATGTTCGGTTTGATCCTTCTGGCCATCATTTCCGCCCCACGAAGACCTATCTCTTCCTGTACTGCATTGACTACATAAAGTCCGTACGGTAATTTTTTCTTGTTCTCCTTCAGCAGCCTGGCCACCTCTGCGATCATGAAACCTCCGATACGGTTGTCCATCGCACGTCCGATATAATATCCATAGGATAATTCTTCGAATCCATCCTCATATGTGGCTACTGCTCCTATATGTATCCCTGTTGCCTCCACTTCTTTTTTGCTTCTTGCCCCGCAGTCCAGGAAGAGGTTGTCCACGCGAGGTGAGGGTTCCTTGCTTTCCGGATTGCCCATACGGGTATGGATGGCTGGCCAGCCGAATACTGCTTTTACCGGGCCCTTGCGGCCATGAATGATCACTCTTTTGCCCGGAGCAACCTGATGGTCCACCCCTCCATTCCGTTTCAAGTAGATGAGTCCATCCGGAGTGATGTAATTCACGAACCAACTGATCTCATCTGCATGCGCTTCGATGACTACTTTGAATGGTGAATCAGCGTTGATGATGCCGGCTGCAGAACCATATGGGTCTGTGATATGGGTGTCCACGAAGGGTTTGATGTAATTGAGCCAGAGTTTCTGTCCACCTGACTCAAAACCCGTCGGAGATGCATTATTGATGTACTTCTTCAGGAATGCAAGGGACTCATCGGTGACTATGCTTTTTTTACGGGATGTTTTTGCTTTGGCCAAGTTGTGTTGATTTTGTACTCAAATATACTCAAAATGGCAGGATTAGGGTGATCGCCGATGAAAGCGCCATCAAGCCGTCCAGGAACACATAATAGGTGAGATCCGAACGACTTCTTATTGCATGGGGGTATATGGCGGCAGCGATGCAACCAGGAAGTAATAAGACTGAAAAGGTCCGCAATCCCAATGGCATGCCGAAAGCCACTGTGCAAAGGGTAAAAGCAACCAGCGACAGGTAATAAAGCGATCGAACTTGCTCTTCATTGAAGAGGGTGGGCAGACTTTGGATACCCTGACGACGATCGTCTTCCTGATCTTTGAAATCGAAAAGTATGCAAATGGAATAAATAAGGCAGAATCTGGATCCGCAGAACCAGGCAGCAGGTGGTGTAATGGTTTGTTCACTCACGAGCATGGGCAATAAGGTGGTCACATACATCCAGGTGGATGCGAGCAGGAAAGTCTTGCCTACCATTGTCTTCCCATGAAGTGGATTGCCCGATGCGGGGATCTTGGGTGCGGTATACAGGAATGCGATAACAACTGCTATACCGATGGCGAGAAAATGATCTTTCAGTGGGATGAAAAACAGGAATGATCCGAAGATGCCAACAAAGAAAAGCAATTGCAACTGGTTCTTATGGGTGCTGTTCCAGGCGATCCTTGGAGAGGAAGAAAGGTGTGAAGGGGTAAGATACCAATGCAGGCTATAACTGCATAGGGTTGCAGATGCGATGAATGGGAGTAAAGCAGGATTTACCCCTTTGAGGTGGAACAAATCGATGGTCTGCTTGCCCATAAGCAAGGAACAAAGAACCAAGAGCAAGTTCGGATAAATGAAAAAATGAAGAAGGTGACGACACAACCGGAGCATCAGGGTTTCAGGATGATGATAGATGGCGTTCTCACAGTATCACTGAGGTTGCCCTTCGCATCCTTCATCCAAAAACTGAATACTGCGGTATCCGGCTTGATGCAGGCTGGCTGCAATCCATCGAGATTGTAGTCCAAGGTCAAAACGACCTCGCCATCGAAATTCAGGTTTCTTGGAGCATCGGTAGGGAATCGGTATTTAAGGGAGTCGGCGAAATTGCTCTGTGGGCAACGGGTGGTTTTTTTCTGGACCCAGATCGTATCGTAGAAGTCACCTTCTTTATCGGTAAGCCTCATGGTGATCTGCAAGTATCCGTTGGCAGGGACCACCGTCGTATTCACTCCTTTTAAAAATAGCTGTGGTTTACTTTGAAAAGTATCTTTGCTGCAGGAAAAGGCAATGATGACCGACAGGATCAGCACAACGATTATGGAAGGGATCCTTTTCAACATGAGGGGATTTGCTTACACGAATTTAACCGTTCCTGCCTGAATAACCTATTTTCAATGGAGGAAACAGCGAAAACCATATTCGAAAATCATGCCTCAGGATTCGAGGTCAAGGTTCTGGAAACCTTCAGCCTGCAGTATCGGGGAAACCCGGTTTACAGGAACTTCGTGGACAATCTACCCGCTTTATCCCGAAAAGTGAAAAGAATCGCAGACATTCCATTTCTGCCCGTTTCCTTATTCAAGTCTCATTTCGTAGTCACAGGTGTCTTTGAACCCGAGGCTGTTTTTGAAAGCAGTGGTACCACAGGGGCCGTGACCAGCCGTCATGCGGTACGTAGCCTAGAGCTTTATCGGGAAAGTTTCACCCGTTGTTTCCGGAATTTTTATGGCAACCCCTCTGAATGGTGCATTATCGGGCTGCTTCCCTCGTATCTCGAAAGAGGAAATTCGTCCCTGGTATTCATGGTCGATGAACTGATACGACTTTCCGGACACCGGGAAAGTGGTTTCCTTTTATACCAATATCCCGAATTGCATGCCCAATTACTCCGTATGGAAGCACTGAGTCAGAAGACATTATTGATCGGAGTGGGCTTCGCCTTGCTTGATTTTGCAGAATTGTTCCCCATGAAGTTGAATTACACCACTATTATGGAGACCGGAGGTATGAAAGGAAGGAGGGAGGAACTTACTAGGAACCAGTTGCATGGTCAGTTGATCGAACAGTTAGGGGTTGGTCAAATACATTCTGAATATGGCATGACCGAATTGCTTTCCCAAGCTTATTCAAAAGGGGGAGGTTTATTTCATTGCCCCCCTTGGATGAAAGTGATATTGAGGGCAGAGGATGATCCCTTCTCTTTTACCGACTCGCAGGGTCAGCCATTGAAAGAAGGGGTGATCAATATCATCGATCTGGCCAACCGACATTCCTGTGCTTTTATTGCGACCGATGATCTTGGTCGAATGCATGAAGATGGTTCTTTTGAAGTGCTGGGCAGATTGGATAACAGCGATATCCGGGGATGCAGTTTGTTGCTCTCCATATGATGGAATGATCAGGATGCATCGGAATGGTTTTTTGCTTAGCTTGAGTACTTCCCGAAACGTACGCCATGATAGCGATAGATGATCTCCGACAGCAATTCACGGCCAGGTTCAGTTCTGTGCCCCGTATCTATAGGGCACCTGGACGTGTCAATATCATCGGGGAGCATACCGATTACAACATGGGCTTCGTATTGCCCGCGGCCATAGACAAGGCTGCCTGGATGGCCATTGCACCCGCTGAAGATGCCCGATCTCATTGGGTTTCCGCGGATTTCAACGATGAGTGTTATGCAGACCTTGATGTCGTGGAAAGATCAAGCCATCACTGGGCAAATTACATTCTGGGTGTGGTCAAGCAATTCCAAGAGCTGGGTCATGCAGTTCCGGCATTCAATGCATTGATCATGGCAGATGTCCCCATTGGTTCGGGCCTGAGTTCCTCCGCCGCCCTCCAGTCAGTCGTAGCCTGGGCATTGAACGATTGGCTTGGTCTTGAATATGGGAGGAAGGAATTGGCACTCCTGGTGCAAAGGGCGGAGAATCAATTCATAGGCTTGCAGTGCGGCATTATGGACATGTTCGCCAGCCTGAACGGAAAGAAAGGCCATGCTCTCCGGTTGGATTGCCAATCACTCGATTATGAATTGTTTCCCCTGGACCTGCTCGGGCATAAGATCGTATTATTGGATACCGGTGTCAAACACTCACTTGCCAATACTGAATACAACACCAGGAGAAATGAGTGTGAAGCAGGTGTGAGGATCATATCTAAAGCCAGAGCCGGAGTGGAAAGTCTGCGTGACGTGGACCTGCAGGAACTTTTTTCCCATCAGCATGAATTTGACCCGGTCATTTTCAGAAGATGCCGATTTGTGATCGAAGAGAATGATCGGGTTTTGCGCACCTGCGAGGCCATGCGCCAGGGGGATCTTTCCCGGGTAGGTGAATTGATGAAAGGGTCGCATCGGGGATTGAGGGATGATTATGAAGTGAGTTGTCGTGAACTTGACCTGCTTTCAACCCTTGCTGATGAAGAGCCCACGATACTTGGATCTCGGATGATGGGCGGTGGGTTTGGTGGATGCACGATCAATCTCGTTCAGGAAAATGGATTGGACCAGTTGTTGTTCCGAATAAAGCAAGCCTATCAGGAGGCTACAGGGATCGTCCTGAAGCATTATACCGTGGTCACCGACGACGGCGCATCAAAATCATAATCACAAAGTAGATCATATGAAAATTAAACCTTCCTTCATCCTCATTTTATTGATCTGTGGTTTGAATGCATGTAAGAACCCCGAAGCGGATAAAATGAAAAATGAGCATGTCCCGGTTACGAGCAGTCCTGCAGTTCCCGATCCGGCCGCATTCATGGATACACTGGATGGCAGATCCATTGCGATGTATACACTCAAGAACAAAGACGGTATGGAGATCCGCCTGACCAATTACGGCGCCAGCATCGTTTCGATCCTGATGAAGGATAGAGATGGCAAATGGGCTGATATTGCCCTGGGCTACGACAGCCTTCAAGGTTATCGTAAGGGTAAATCCTATTTCGGTGCCATTGTGGGCAGATATGCTAATCGCGTCGCAAAAGGACGTTTCTCTTTGAATGGAAAGAAATACACACTGTCTACCAATAATGGACCCAATTCTCTTCATGGAGGTAAAAAAGGATTCGATAAGGTTGCTTGGGAGGCCAAGGAATCAACTGGTTCCATCCGTTTCCATTACCTCAGCAGGGACGGGGAGGAGGGGTATCCTGGCAATCTTGATGTAGAAGTCACCTATACACTTTCTGACAGCAACACACTTGCCATCGACTACAAGGCTACTACGGACAGATCCACCGTGTTGAATATTTCCAATCATACTTATTTCAACCTGCGCGGACAAGGAAACGGTGATATACTGGGTCACCAGCTTCAACTTTTTGCAGACTCATTCACTCCTGTGGACAGTACATTGATCCCTACAGGTGAGGTACGAAAGGTGGCCGGAACGGCATTTGATTTCACTACTCCCCACACCATAGGCGAAAGGGTAGGCGCCTCAGACGAACAGATCACCTTCGGGAAGGGATATGATCACAATTTTGTGCTTACGGACAGGACGGCATCGGGATCCCTGAGAGCGGTCGCCAAAGTGACGGAACCAGAATTTGGTCGTATGATGCAGATCTTCAGTACAGAACCTGCAGTACAATTCTACTGCGGTAATTTTCTGGATGGCTCGGAGATAGGGAAGGGTTCCGTTTATGAATATCGCACGGGCTTGTGCCTCGAGACACAGCATTATCCGGACAGTCCTAACCAACCCTCTTTTCCTACGGTGGTCTTAAACCCCGGCCAGACCTACAGTTCGAGGACCGTTTATGTTTTCTCTGTGGTCAAATAAGCTATGCAGACTTCCCTGTCACCATTCGATCTTATGTAAAGAGACCGTACATTATGATCGATTTTATGGTGCCGACTGTTCATGTAGAAATTCACCTTACAGGATCCCTACCCAAGAAAAACATAGATAGCCTTTCACAACATTTAATTTGAGGGTATCCGGTTTCTTTTTTTAAGATTTCTCGGGATGTTGGGATCTGAAAATTATCCGGGATTTTTTTCAGGGTCGATTTGGGGTTTATGGAGTGCAGATTGAATTATATAAAAAACGTGAGGAATGCTCGAGGTTTTCAAACAAGCTCAGAAATATGCCGGCAGAACGGCCATTCGGAAAGATGGCAGTGGCCATAACTATTCCACCTTGTTGAATAGCTCCCGGGATCTGGCCCGGATCTTATTATCGGGGAGTGTCGATCTGCACCAAGCGCGGATTGCTTTCATGGTACATCCTGGGTTTGACTATGTAAGAAGCCTGTGGGCCATATGGCTGGCTGGCGGAGTGGCGGTTCCCTTATGTTTGACTCATCCATTACCATCTTTACAGTATGTCATTGAAGATACGGGCGCTGCGATTTTATTGGTTTCCGAAGACTTGTCTGCCATTCTGAGGGAATATGCAGAGAGCAATCAATTGACTTTGATTGTCCTTGAACATGCCCATGCAGTGAGTGATGATGGCCTTGATCTGCCTGATGTGGATCCGAGCAGGAATGCCCTCATCCTGTATACGAGTGGCACTACCAATAAACCCAAAGGTGTCGTTACCACGCATTTGAACATCGAAGCCCAGATCAGCACGCTCATCAAATTTTGGGAGTGGAGTGAGCATGATCATATTTTATGTGTTCTTCCGCTGCATCATGTGCATGGCATTATCAATGTGGTCTGTTGCTCCCTCTGGGCTGGCGCAACCTGTTCATTCATTGACCATTTCTCCTCCGAAGCTACTTTCAGATCATTCGGAGAAGGCCAGATCAATATTTTCATGGCGGTACCCACCATCTATTTCAAGCTTGTTGCTCATTACGAAACCCTGTCGGCCGAACAAAGATCGACCCTCAGCCATATCATGCGTTCCTTCAGATTGATGGTTTCAGGTTCAGCGGCGTTACCCGTATCGGTTATGGAGAAATGGGGCGAAATCAGCGGTCATGTTTTGCTGGAGAGGTATGGCATGACGGAATTGGGAATGGCGATCAGTAATCCATATCATGGTGAACGCAGACCAGGATATGTGGGCGTACCCTTACCTACCGTTGAGGTTAAACTGGTGGATGAAAATCATCGGGAAGTTGCATTGGGGAGTCCCGGCGAGATTTTGGTCAAAGGGCCCAATGTGTTCAAAGAATATTGGGGAAAACCTGATGCGACTAAAGAAAGTTTCACAATCGACGGATGGTTCAAAACCGGAGATGTTGCCGTGGTCGAGAATGGTTATTATCGGATCATGGGAAGGAATTCCGTGGACATCATCAAATCCGGCGGGTACAAGATTTCCGCTCTTGAGATCGAGGAAGTGTTGCGAGCCCATGAATGGATAGGTGAATGTGCGGTTGTTGGTCTGGAAGATGAAGAATGGGGTGAATTGGTTGCGGCAGCCCTGGTGTTGTCCAAGGGAGGAGCGGATCAATTCAATGTGGATGGCATGAATGATTGGTTGTTACAAAGAATAGCAGGATATAAACGGCCTCGTAAATTCATCATATTATCGGAATTGCCGCGGAACGCCATGGGTAAAGTGATGAAAAATGAAGTCAAAAAATGCTTCTTGTGATTTTACTGGGAATGAGCTGTACATATCTTTAGGTATTTGTCCGAATCAGTGTGAAATCAATATGTATCATGTCAGTGTGTCGAGGGCATATATTTACTGTTGTTCTCCGAAGGTGATCGCATTCATCCATTCGTGAAGTGCACGAAATGGGATTTTTAAAGTCAGTACAAACAGTATCACATATGAAGATTTATGGAGTGTCCATTTTAGCGGTATGTTTTTTGGCCGGGCATATTTTGGGGGATTATTTGGGACGGCTATTTCATCTGCCCGGAAACCTGGGGGGGGTGGGCTTTTCCATGTTGCTATTGATGTTGCTGAACGATTATTTCAAGAAAAACCACTTGATGACCCCTGAGACGGAAAATGGGATGTTATTCTGGGGCAGCATTTATATTCCTGTAGTGGTCGCCATGTCGGCCATTCAGAATGTCAAAGCTGCATTATCGGGTGGATGGGTTGTTATCCTAGCGGGCATCCTGGGTACAGCAGCCTGTTACCTGCTGATCCCGGTATTTTCAAGGTTCACTAAAAAATAAATTTCAATCGTGAAGGATCTCATAAACATTTTAGATAAAAACGGATTGGTATTCGCCTTTTTGGTTGTCGGTACCATCATGTATTTGGCATATTACATTTCCAGAAATTTCACTGGAAGTAAGATTCCGGGAGCGGCCATTGCCATCAGCATGGGTTTGATCATAGCCTATTTCGGAGGAGAAAAGGGGTTGGCTTCGATTCCTGCTTTTTCAGGAATGGCACTTCTGGGTGGTTCCATGTTAAGGGATTTCTCCATCGTGTCCACCGCCATGGGCGCCAATTTTCAAGAGATCAAAAAAACAGGTTGGATCGGTTTGGTGGTTTTGGTTATGGGTACCATAGTCGCTTTTGTGGTTGGCGGCACAATCGGTTATGCCATGGGATATAAGGATGCCAAGAGTTTCGCAACCATTGGTGCGGGCGCATGTACTTTCATCGTGGGTCCGGTAACCGGTTCAGCATTGGGAGCATCCAGTGAAGTGATCGCCATAAGTATTGCTATCGGAGTGGTCAAATCCGTGGTGGTAACTATATCAACTCCTTTTTTGGCGAAAAGATTGGGTATCGATAATCCACAAACTGCCATGATATTCGGTGGGTTGGTAGGGTCCACCAGTGGGGTAACGGCAGGTTTGGCGGCCACTGATCTGAAATTGGTTCCTTATGGAGCCTTAACAGCAACTTTTCATACCGCTATGGGTTGTTTATTGTGTCCATCTGTTCTGTATTTTTTCGTGCAGATGATTTTGCCGCACTGAAGTTTCGTGCTTGGTCTGAATGAATTCATTCCGAATTTGCTTAAAGCATTTCAAAATGATTCGGCGCTTATTTTTACTGTTTGAAGACTGGTGTTCAACACGAATGTTGAATTTTTCCCATCTCCTCATTTGAAACTCCCTTTAGAAAGGTAGATGTCCATGAGTAGAAGTATCAAACCGCATCATCCCTAAGTTCCTGTTCGACCTGATGGTTTTTCCCATTTATTTATTTTCTTTTGACGTCATTGCCACCTGAATGTGGATTGAAATAGTTGGTCAGGATATTTCTTCTATAAACCGGCCACTGTGTAATGGTAATGATGGCTCGCGATGTTTGGGTTATCTCTCGGATGATGGAAAGAGATATTTTAATTATATTGGAACTCAAACGATGATCTCATATGAAACAATTGGTGTCCAAGGATTGGTTGGTGTTCCTGGTATATTTCCTGATCGTGGCGGGTTATGGCGTCTGGATCTATTACCGGAAACGAACAAAAGAGACTAGCACCCAGAGTTTTTTCCTGGCTGAAGGTCAACTGGCCTGGTGGGCAATTGGTGCTTCACTCATCGCCTCCAACATCTCGGCTGAGCAGTTCATTGGCATGTCCGGCAATGGATTCACCGTGGGCATTGCTATTTCTGCTTATGAGTGGATCGCTGCACTATCTCTTGTCATTGTCGCGGTTTTCTTCATGCCTATTTACCTCAAGAACCGCATCTTCACGATGCCCCAGTTCCTGAAAACGAGATATAATGAAACGGTGAGCCTGATCATGGCCATTTTCTGGTTATTCCTATACATCTTCGTGAACCTCACCTCGATACTTTACCTTGGAGCACTAGCCATCAACAACCTCGGTGGTGGAGGTAATTTTCACCTCATCATTCTGTTGCTTGCCATTTTTGCATTGCTCATTACTTTGGGAGGCATGAAAGTGATCGGATACACGGATGTTATACAAGTGAGTGTGCTTATCATCGGGGGGTTGGCGACCACCTATCTGGCCTTGACCATGGTCAGTCAGAAATTCGGCATGGGTAGCAACGCGCTTGCCGGATTCAATACCCTGATGAAAGAGGCAGGTGATCACTTCCATATGATCCTGGACAAGCCGGGCCCCGATGCACCACAGAATGATGTCAACCGTTATCTTATCGTACCAGGAATTGCCATGTATTTTGCTGGTCAATGGATCGTCAATCTTAATTACTGGGGTTGTAATCAATATATCACCCAACGAGCTTTGGGAGCAGACCTGCGCACAGCGCGGACGGGCATCCTTTTCGCCGCTTTTCTGAAATTACTCATGCCCGTGATCGTCATGTTGCCTGGAATCGCAGCCTACGTGCTATTTCAGAAGGGTGAATTGCAATCGGAAATGAGTTCGGGTGGACACCTCAATGCAGACAATGCCTATTCGGCGATCCTTGGGTTCTTACCCGCCGGCTTAAAAGGACTTTCCCTTGCAGCTCTTACAGCTGCCATCGTTGCTTCCCTTGCTGGCAAGGCAAACAGCATATCAACGATCTTCACATTGGATATCTATAAAAAATATTTTAACCAGGAAGCTACCGAGCAGAAGATGGTCTGGGTTGGCAGGATGGCCATTGTCGCAGCCATGCTGGTTGCTATCTTTTTCACTTGGGATGATATGTTGGGTATTGGCGGGGAAGGCGGTTTTACTTTCATACAGAAATATACAGGGTACATCAGTCCGGGCATATTTTCCATTTTCATTCTGGGCATGTTCTGGAAAAGGACAACGGGTTCTGCAGCTATAGCGGGGATCCTTGTAGGATTTGCTACCTCTGTATTTTTCAACAATTTCGCTCCCGGTATCTTTGGTCAGGAAACCATGCTGTATACCGCTTTCAGAAACAGCAATGGGAAACTGGAGATCCCTTTTCTGATCTGCATGGGTTGGGCTTTTGTTTTCACAGTCATTGTCATGGTGGCCATCAGCCTCGCTGGCCCCAAGGTAAATCCCAAGGCATTCGAACTCGACAGCAAGATGTTCAGGCTCAGCCCACGCAATCTCGCCATGGTGGTTACCATCCTGCTCATTTTGAGTGCACTTTACGTAAGATTCTGGTGATATGAAATACCTGATAGGATACGATATCGGAACTTCTTCCATCAAGGCCGCTCTTCTCGAGATAGAAACGGGTAAGATGGTCGATGCATTGAACTCCCCGGATACGGAGATGGAGATCTTGTCTGAGAAACATGGATTCGCGGAACAACATCCGGAACGATGGTGGGAAGAGCTCGTCCTTGCGACGCGGAAATTGAAGGAACGGACCTCTTTCAAACCGGATGAGATCGCTGGGATCGGCATTTCCTATCAGATGCATGGACTTGTTTGTGTGGATAAGGATCTCCAGGTGATCCGTCCGTCCATCATCTGGTGCGACAGTCGTGCGGTAGAAATCGGTAAAAAGGCATTCCATGAGCTTGGTGAACATTTCTGCCTTGAACATTTCCTCAATTCCCCGGGGAATCTCACTGCCTCCAAATTGAAGTGGGTGAAGGATAATGAACCTGAACTTTTTGAACGGATCCGCTATTTCATGCTGCCCGGCGATTTCATCGCCATGAGGCTCACTGGAGAAGCTACAACGACAGTTTCTGGTTTATCTGAAGGCATACTATGGGATTTCCCAGCAAAGAAGGTAGCCTCTTCTCTGCTCGACCATTATGGCATCCCTGAATCCATGATACCTGCCTTGGTGCCCCAGTTCGGTGTGCAGGGTCGTGTCAATGAGTTTGCTGCTTCAATTCTTGGTATCAAAAGCGGAACCCCGGTTACCTATAGAGCAGGCGACCAGCCCAATAATGCATATTCTCTTAATGTACTCGAGCCGGGAGAGGTTGCGGCGACCGCCGGTACTTCTGCCGTGGTATATGGTGTCAGTGGAAGCCCAGATCATGACCCCAAATCTCGTGTGAATAGTTTTGTACATGTCAACCATACCGATAGTTCCCCCCGATATGGGGTTTTGCTCTGCGTAAATGGTGCAGGCATACTCAACAGCTGGTTACGGAAGAATCTTTTTTCGGGTTCTACCTATAACGAGATCAACGCCATTGCTGCCACTGCACCTGTTGGCTCTGCAGGCTTGCGGATTTTTCCATTTGGGAATGGTGCGGAAAGGGTATTGGAGAACATCGATAAGGGAGCTTCATTTACCCATATGGATTTCAACCGTCACGACAGGAGTCATCTTGCCAGAGCAGCACAGGAAGGAATCGTATTCGCACTGCAATATGGAATGGAGGTGATGGAAGGGATGGGAATGGAAATGAAAACGGTTCGGGCAGGACATGCCAATATGTTCCTGAGTCCACTTTTTGCCGAGACTTTCGCGGCCACAACCGGTTGTAAGGTGGAATTGTACAATACCGACGGGGCTTTGGGCGCTGCAAGAGCCGCAGGCGTGGGTAGCGGATCCTATCCCGATCATCGGGCAAGTTTCCGTGGGATGAATGTGGTGAAGACCTATGAGCCTCCCAGGGACAGTCAGGCATACTTGGACTCCTATGCGCAATGGAAGGATGAACTGGGGCGTGTCATACAATAAAGGTTGTTTCTTGGAAGAGTTGGTTTAATTACACTTTGAAGTGATCATACTTCTTTAGGATCCGGATGGATCCAAGGCGCACGATATTCTCTTTTCAAAAATACAGTCGCTTCGGGATCACCCACTACAACACGGTTGATGGGGTCATATCTCAATGGCCTTCCCAACTTCATGGAGATGTTGGCCAGGATGCAAGAGGCGGTGGATATGTGACCTTGTTCGATGTCAGCCACTGGCCTTTTTCGGTTGTCGATCGCCGATAAAAAATCCCGCATATGCCCTCTGGTGGCGGCGGCAGTGTGTAATTCGATGTCCTTTTCCTTTAGATCTTCCGGATATCTCTCCTTTTCGTAGACCACATCACCATGGATCCTTTCCCCTTTTTCTGCTGGGATGAAATCGTATCTCATAACACTTCCACAGAGGGTGCCTTTTTCCCCATAAATCTTGAATGCCCAGGGGTAATCCGGGTCAGGTGCGGTGCCCCAGGTTCGATGTTGCCAAATACATTGCAGTCCTTGATATTCGAAGATCGCGGTTTGGGTATCGGCGATATTGCTCTTTCCAGGGTTGTCCGCAAAGAGTCCACCGGTGGAACTGATACGGTCTGGCCAGCCCAGATCGAGAATCCACCTCACCGCATCGAACATATGAATGCACATGTCTCCCATGATGCCGTTGCCGTATTCCATGAAGGCCCTCCACCAGCCTCGATGTGGCAGGCCGTCGTAAGGTCTGAGTGGGGCGGGCCCTGTCCACATGTCATAGTCCAGGAATTCAGGGATGGGTTGCAGGGGAGGGTTGCTGCTGTTTCGCATATGGTAATAACAGCACATTTCCACCTGATGGACCTTGCCGAGCATGCCGGTGTCGACGATCCTTCTTTTGGCTTCCATTAAATGTGGAGTGCTACGGCGCTGCGTTCCAACTTGTACAGTCCTGTCGTATTTTCGAGCAGCCGCGAGTATGGCTTCACCTTCGATAACGTCCACGCTGATTGGTTTTTGCAGGTAGACATTCGCTCCCGATTTGATGGCTTCTATGGCTTGGAGTGCATGCCAGTGGTCCGGGGAGCCTATCAATACTACATCGGGCTTTTCTTGGCTGAGCATTTTTCTGTAGTCCCCGTATGACGGTATGGGTTTGTTGGTACGTGTTCTCTGATTGATCCTTTCGGTAGCCTCTTTCAATTGATTTCGATCGGGGTCGCATAGCCCCACCAATTCTACTGTAGCTACCTGCATGAGGCGAAAGAGATCGCTTTTCCCATACCAGCCCGTACCTATGAGTGCGACACGCCTTTTTTGCTCGAAGGCCCAAAAGTCCATACCGCTGGGTCTCATGGAAGCGAGTGCAAGTAGGGATGCGCTGTTGCGGATGAAGTTTCGGCGGGAGGATGGCATCATGAGTTTGAAGTTAAGCCAAAACGGCATTTTCCTCAAATGATCCTGATCTATCTGTAATCAGTTTTAACCAATAGGTTATCAGGTTTGAAGTTGATTGATAAGCCCATCATATTGTTTAACTTAGGAGCTCTTGATGGATACAACTAAGGCTCATACAGGAAAATGGGAAAAGCGATGGCACCCGCTTCGCAGAGAATGGGTAGTCTATTCCGCTCATCGGAACAACCGCCCCTGGAATTTCGAAGTCAAAACAATTCATAAGGAAGCGTCATCTTACGATCCCGGATGTTACCTCTGTCCGGGGAACTTGCGTGTCAGTGGTGCTGTCAATCCTGATTACCAGGATGTCTTTATATTCGATAATGATCACCCCGTGGTTGGACTTGATGCGCCGGCAATCGCTGAAGAAATCTCAAGTGCTCATGAAGGTTTGTACAAACGGGCATCGGCTACCGGTATTTCTCGTGTGGTTTGTTATGATCCCCGCCATGATGTGAGTCTTTCAGAATTGGATGTTCCCCGGATCGCCAGGATATTCAGGGCTCTTCGGGAGGAGATGGTCTTCTTCCGGAATCATCCCAAGATAAAATCTGTACTCATTTTTGAGAACAAAGGAGAGATCGTCGGAGTCTCAAATCCTCATCCCCACTGTCAGATCTACGCGACGGATTTTCATTTCAACATGGTAAGGCGGGAGATGGAAGCGATGCATGTGCACAAACAGCAGAAAGAAAGTAATATTTTCAGTGATATCATTCAGGCTGAGCTGAAGGACAGGAAACGTATCATATGGGAAAGCGAGACAGCTGTTGTGTTCATCCCCTTTTTTGCTCGTTTTGCATATGAGGCTTGGATCTTCCCGAAGAAAAGGCATGCGACGCTAATCACGATGACCGATGAGGAAATCAACGGACTTGCAGAGGCTTTTCGGGTACTCACGAGGAAATACGACGGATTGTTCCGCAGTTCTTTCCCATACATCATGGCCATGGCACAGGCCCCTGTGGATGGTGGTTATTATGAAGATTATCACATGCATCTGGTATTTAGCCCTCCGTTGAGACAGCCAGGTTTGCAGAAATTCCTTGCAGGACCAGAGACGGGGGCGGACACATTCATGGCGGATACCATCCCTGAGGACAAGGCACTCGAACTTCAAAACATGGACATTTGATGCAGAGATTCACCTTTGATCCGGGAAGACCTGTTTACTCTGCATCGTCCCCCGGAAGATTGGATGTCATGGGAGGAATCGCTGATTATAGCGGATCTCTGCTCCTGCAAATGCCCATTGCGGAGAAAACGACGGTAAGTGTACAGTTAAGGGGTGATCGGATTTTTCGGATTTCCTCCGCCCATGCGGGAGCGCAGGAACGTGAAGCGCTGATCAATTTGGATATAACCCCGAAGATGACCGATGAAGAGCTCCGTGAACATATCAGAAGCCAGCAGGGTGGGGAATGGGCCACTTATGTAGTGGGTTGTTTCATCATACTCAACCGGCAAGCTGGCATACCGATCACTGGTGCTGACATTTTAATTTCATCCGATGTGCCCGTTGGGAAGGGCGTTTCATCTTCGGCTGCATTAGAAGTCGCAACGATGTTGGCGATCATGCGTGCATACGGCATGGAGCCTGATAGGATACTGCTTCCTTTATGGGCACAGCAAGTTGAGAACAGGATATCAGGTGCTGCCTGTGGGTTGATGGACCAGTTATCGGTTTGTCTTGGTGAAAAGAAAAAACTTTTGCCTTTGATCTGCCAGCCTCATACAGTGTTGGAAGCCTTGCCCATACCTACCGGTGTTCAATTCTCAGGTTTAGATAGTGGTGTCAGGCATGCCGTAGAGGGAGCCAGTTATGGCGATGTCCGAACCGCTGCTTTCATGTCCTATTCCATCATTGCAGCTGAACATGGTATTGGTCCTGAAGTAATACGGCAGGCGTGTCTCACTGGCTCGCGGAGCACCTTGCCATATGGAGGTTATTTATCGAATATTCCCATTTCAATTTTCGAACAACGTTATGCGTCTTCCATCCCTGTCTTCATGAAGGGGTCTGATTTTCTGACTCGCTTTGGGGGTACAATTGATACGGAAACGCAGGTTGATCCTGTAAAGACCTATGCTTTATCAGCTTGTGCGAGGCATCCAGTTCATGAACATTCCCGCGTATCGAGTTTCGCCCGGCTATTAAGATCTTACTCTAAAAGTAGGGACAAATATGAATTGTTGTGTGCCATGGGGGAATTGATGATGCAGAGTCATGCCAGTTACAGCATGGTGGGACTGGGAAATCCAAGGACTGACGAAATAGTGGACATGGTCAGAGAGGCCGGACCTGCAAAGGGGGTGTATGGTGCAAGGATTTCAGGTGGTGGAAGTGGCGGAACGGTTGTGGTGATGACTGCTGGGAAGGAGGGGAAAGCTGCTTTAAGGGATTTGTACACCGGGTACCGACGTAAATATGGTCGGGGCATCTGTCTTTTTTCAGGCAGTAGTGATGGTGCCTTGATTTGATTCTAAACCGCACCCTCCAAGAGTCCACCCTTGGAGGGTGCATGTTTTTTTCATGAAAAAGCAAGGGATATGTTACTGGTTGATTCAGAGGAGGTTGTCTGCAATTTTAGATTTTATAGTGGATTTGAACGGACTCTTGGAGGGTGGACTCTTGGAGGGTGGTATTTAATTCGATAAAACCTTTTTTGACAGTCTAAATTTTGATCACTTACTTCACGCTCTCCAAAGCCAAAAACATAATCTAAAAAGAATCTAAAAAATACAGCCATGAGCATTACAACCGGCAACAAGGAATTTTTCCCTAGCATTGGTAAGATCGCATTTGAAGGTCCCCATTCCGACAATCCACTCGCTTTCAAATGGTACAATGCAGATCAAGAGGTCGGAGGCAAAAGCATGAAGGACCACTTCCGTTTTGCCGTTGCGTATTGGCACAGCTTCTGCAACACGGGTGGGGACCCCTTCGGCCCCGGAACCAAACATTTTCCTTGGGACGTCAAAACTGATGCCCTAGAGCGAGCCAAGGATAAAATGGACGCCGCTTTTGAGTTCATCACCAAAATGGGTATCCCGTATTATTGCTTTCATGATGTTGACCTTGTTGATGAAGGAGCAAACATCACCGAATACGAATCCCGCATGCAGGCCATTGTGGACTATGCCAAAATGAAGCAAAAAGCTTCGGGAGTCAAATTGCTTTGGGGTACAGCTAACGTGTTCTCCAATCCCAGGTACATGAATGGGGCTTCCACCAATCCTGATTTCGCTGCAGTTGCCTACGCAGGAACTCAGATCAAAAATGCTTTGGATGCCACCATAGCATTGGGAGGTGAGAATTATGTTTTTTGGGGTGGCCGTGAGGGTTATATGACACTACTCAATACCGACATGAAAAGGGAGCAGGATCATCTGGCTCGTTTCCTACATGCCTCAAAAGATTATGCACGTAAACAGGGCTTCAAAGGTACTTTCTTCATTGAACCCAAGCCCTGCGAACCTACCAAGCACCAATATGATTTCGACTGCGCCACGGTGATCGGATTCCTTCGTCATCATGGACTGGACAAGGATTTCAAGATAAACGTTGAAGTGAATCATGCCACACTTGCCGGTCACACTTTCCAACATGAGTTGCAAACGGCTGCCGATGCCGGCATGCTGGGAAGTATAGATGCGAACCGTGGTGATGCACAGAATGGATGGGACACGGATCAGTTCCCTAACAACCTCAATGAACTTGCGGAATGCATGCTTATCATACTGGAGGCCGGTGGTTTTGCAGGAGGGGGTGTTAACTTCGACGCAAAGACACGTCGCAATTCCACTGATCCCGAAGATCTCTTTTATTCTCACATCGGAGGAATGGACAATTTCGCGCGCGCATTGGTGGTAGCCGATAAGGTGCTGCAACTTTCCCCTTACAGGAAATTCAGGAAAGATCGTTACGCCAGTTTCGATGGTGGTGAAGGCAAGGCATTTGAGGAGGGGAGACTGGGACTGGAAGATCTCCGTGCTTATGCAATAAAAAATGGAGAACCTAAACAATCAAGCGGCCGCCAGGAATGGCTCGAGAACCTGATAAACCTGTATATCTGAGGTTCAGTGCAAAGAGGAATCAATATGAATAGGCAAATGAATGTTCTCAAAAGGGTCATCGTTCTCCTGTTGGTGACCTTTTTTTCGAACATGCTCAAAGCACAGAAAGCTGATCTGATCATTCGTAATGCGAATGTATATACGGTGGACGGTTCACTGCCGAGAGCATCCGCCATTGCCGTATCGGCGGGACGCATCATCTTTGTTGGCGATATCAAAGGATCTGGTTCATTTCTGGGCAAAAATACCCAGGTCATAGATGCAGAAGGCAGATTTGTCATGCCTGGTTTGATCGAGGGGCATGGTCATATATATGCTATGGGGGCATCTCTCACCAGCATAAATCTCCTGCACGCCAAAAATTGGGAGGAAGTCCTCTCCAAAGTGGCCGAAGCTGTGAAAAAATCAAAGCCAGGTGAATGGATAATCGGGGAAGGATGGCATCAGGAAAAGTGGGACCATGCACCAGCTAAGAACCACTTGGGCTATCCCTATCATGACGAATTGGATAAGATCTCACCAGACAATCCGGTCATGTTATCACATGCCAGCGGGCACAGTAGTTATTTGAATGCAAAAGCCCTATCTCTCGCTGGGATCAACGATTTCACTCCAAATCCTCCCGGCGGTGATATCGTAAGGGATGCTCAGGGTATAACTGTTGGTGTTTTGACGGAAACTGCTCAGGAGATGGCGAGAAAAGCATATGATACCTGGTATGGCCAAAGATCTTTGGAACAGAGAAAGGCGGAATGGCGAAAGGCGTTGACACTGGCAGAAAACGAATGCATACGTAATGGAGTGACTAGTTTTGAAGATGCAGGTTCCAGTTTTGAGGACGTTTCCTGGATGCGTAATCTGGCTAGGGAAAGTAAGCTTCGCATTCGCCATTGGCTCATGGTTCTTGCCGGGATCAACGATCTGGAAAAGTACAAAAATGTATTGCCTCTGATAGATGAAGGGGACCGTCACCTTACCGTAAAAGCTATAAAATCGGTGCTCGACGGAGCACTTGGTTCATATGGCGCCTGGTTCTTGGAGCCTTATTCGGACCGTCCAGACACCAAAGGGCTGAATACACTTCCTATTGAAGAATTGAAAAAGATCGCCTCTTTTGCCTGGGACCATCATCTGCAGTTGTGTGTGCATGCCATTGGTGACCGAGCCAACCGAGAAACGATCAATGTATTCGCTGATCAGATAGTCGGGGATAGTACACGTGACCACCGATGGAGGGTGGAGCATGCACAGCACGTGGATCCGGCAGAGATCCCCAGATTCGCACGTTGGCATATATTGGCTTCCATGCAGGGTATACATTGCACGAGCGACGCCCCATTTGTTGTGAAAAGACTCGGGGAGGAACGATCCCGAGACGGCGCATATGTCTGGCGTTCCTTCAAAGATGCCGGCGTATTGGTCAATAACGGTACTGATGTCCCTGTAGAGGAAATCGATCCTTTCGCGTGTTTGTATGCCAGCGTAACCAGAAGGGTAAAGGATGGCTCTACATTCCACCCAGAGCAAGTGATGACGCGAGACGAAGCCATCTATTCCTATACCATGGCCAATGCCATTGCTGCCTTTCAGGAGCAGGACAAGGGGTCTATTACCAAAGGGAAACTGGCTGACATCATCATCCTGTCTGAAGACATTTCAACATGCCCTGCTGAAAACATCAGGAACACCAAGGTGTTGATGACCATCATCGGTGGCAAAATCGAGTATCAAATAAAACCATGAACATGAAGATCGTCGTCAAGGAAAGTTATGCCGACATGAGTTGGGCCGCTGCGGAGGATTTCCTCGCTATCGCTTCTTCATACGAAAGACCATTGGTATGCCTTCCTTCGGGACATACGCCGATCCTGTTCTGTAAATACCTGCGAGACCATTATCTGTCCACGGGTACAAAACCCAATTGGGATTTCATCGGTCTGGATGAATGGGTGGGGGTACCCCATTCTGAAAAAGGAAGTTGCCGGCATTTTTTCGATGAACATCTGTTCATCCCTCTTGGCATAACGGAAGATAGGTTCTCTTTTTTCGACGGGATGGCTCCGGACATTGAAATGGAAAAACGTAAGGCTGAAGAGATCATCGATTCACACGGAGGGCTCGACATCGCCGTTTTGGGGATAGGTGCAAACGGGCATTTGGGTTTCAATGAACCGGGATCCGATCCTACGCTTCGTACTCAGGTCATCGAACTGGAAGCGATCACTCTTCATTCCGGACAATCCTATTTCTTAGGACCCAAGGACATGCCTACTAAAGGCCTTACTTTGGGCTTGGGTACACTTCTGTCCACATCTCATGTGTTGCTCATCGCTAATGGAAAGCATAAGGCGGATATCATTGCGAAAACGGTCAATGGTCCGGTCGGCAATGATATTCCGGCTAGTCTCATGAGGGAGCACCCAGCATGTACGTTGTATCTCGACAGGGATGCTAGCGGTAAGTTGTAGGGATCAGACCGGTACAGGGAATGCTGCATTGTACGGCACTACTTTCGAAAGCCAGTTCGATAATCCTGATGACATTGAATCCATGTTCGGGCTTTTCGCTCACCGGAGCATTATTCCTGATGCTGGCATGCATGTTGGCATAGAATCCTGCGTAATTGCCGCGGAGTGAAGGATATTTTTCCCTGACTGGCTTTCCATCTATTTCCGTATGCAGTAGACCATAAGTGTCTTCGGATTCATAACACCAATCCTCACCGATGGGCAATTCACCTGCCTTCAATCTGTCTTCCTGAGGATCCTCGCCCGATTTGATGTAAGATCCCAAGGTGCCATGAATCATGTATCGTGGCCCCATTTCACGTACCAGCATACTCGATTTCAGGAGAACTTTAAGCCAGCCGTAATCCAGTCGTATATCAAAATAATCATCCACCTTGGAATATGGTTTTTGTCTTCTGATGTCTGCATGAATTCGTTGGGGTAGGCCAAAAAAACATAGGGACTGGTCGATCAGATGTGGTCCCAGATCGAAAAAAACGCCACTACCCGGGATATCGTCTTCTCTCCATGTACCATAGGTTCGGGGAAGTGGTCGATAACGGTCGTAATGTGCATCGAATTCATGAACCTCCCCCAGTAATTTTTCGTCGAGGATCTTCCTCATGGTCAGGAAGTCCGTGACGTATCTACGATTCTGGTATACACTGCAGATCTTTCCGGTCCTGTGTGAGGTCTCCACCATTTCCATGGCCTCTTTGGAGTTGTTGGCAAATGGCTTTTCCACCACCACATGTTTGCCTGCTTCCATGGCCGCAATGGCATAGGTATGATGGGTTTCATTGGGCGAGGTGATCACGATGAGTTCGATCGTTTCATCCGCCAGCAATTCATCCAGGGATCGGACAGCGATCACGCCGGGATATTTCTTCTCCGATTCATTACCATTCCTTTCCATGACCTTTACTAGTTCAAATTCAGGCATGGTGGTCAGGAAGGGTGCATGGAAGGTACGTGAGGAGATGCCGAAACTGACCAGACCGGTCCGAATGGGATTAAGGGACATGGTTGAGTTGGGATTTGTTGATCAGGTCGTAAAAGTAAGGATTAAACTCTTTCAGGATCAGGATCAAAAACTGTTCAGGAAATCTCCGACTGATCCGATGGTGTGGTCCAGATCATGCTGGGTCAGCGCGTTATTCAGAAACCAGGCCTCGTATGCGGATGGGGGCAGGTAAACTCCATTGTCAAGCATATGATGGAACATTCTGTTGAAAAGGGGTATGTCTGCCCGGGAGGCGGATCCGAAATCAATGATGTCCTCATTCGTGAAATGAACACTGATCATGCTTCCGAGCCGATTGATGCGATAGGGGATCCCTTTTTTTTCGAGCAAAATGCGCATACCTTTTTCCAGATAAGCGGTCTTGGAATCCAATTGTTCATATATGGAAGGATCATCCTTCAGTGTCTTCAATGTGGTGTAGCCTGCGATCATGGCCAGCGGGTTCCCGCTCAGGGTGCCCGCCTGATATACTTGTCCGAGTGGTGCGATATGTTCCATGATCTCCTTTCGGCCACCAAATGCTCCCACAGGCAAGCCGCCTCCAATGACTTTCCCGTAAGTGACGATGTCTGCACGTATGCCGAGTTTTTCCTGTGCGCCGCCGGGAGCAAGACGGAATCCGGTCATCACTTCGTCTAGTATGAGGAGTATGCCTTCTTGATCGCAGAGTTCGCGTAAGCCCTCGAGGAATCCAGGTTCGGGAAGCACACATCCCATATTTCCTGCTACAGGCTCCGTGATGATGGCTGCAATCTCACCCGGATATCGTCTGGTGATGGAGAGTACACTTTCCAGATCATTATACTTTGCAATGAGCGTATCCTGTGTCACCCCTGCAGTCACCCCGGGAACGGACTGAATATTGAAACTGGCCAGTCCGCTACCTGCTTTCACGAGGAATGGGTCTGCATGACCGTGGTAATGCCCCTCGAATTTGATGACTTTGTTCCTCCCCGTATACCCTCGGGCCAGTCGCAGGGCGCTCATACAAGCTTCCGTTCCACTGCTGACCATTCGGATCAGGTCCACATGGGGGACCATGCTCTTGATCAGCTCCGCCATGTTGATCTCCAACTCGGTGGGAGCACCATAGGAGGTGGACCTTGACGCATAAGTACAAATGGACTCCGTCACTGCAGGATGGGCATGTCCAAGGATCATCGGCCCCCAGGAAGCAATGTAGTCTATGTATCTATTACCATCGGCATCAAATAGGTATGAGCCTTGGGCATGGTCGATGAAAATAGGGGTTCCACCTACACTTCTGAAGGCACGGACAGGAGAGTTCACTCCTCCGGGTATGGATCCCTGCGCACGTTCGAACAAGGACAAACTCTTTTCTCTTTTCATTTTCTCTGTTTAGGTGATGAGCCTGACGGCATCTTTTGCGAAATAGGTCGCGATCAAATCGGCACCTGCGCGCTTGATAGAGGTCAGGGTCTCCAGAATGGCTTTGTCCTCGTCTATCCATCCCATTTTTGCTGCGGCTTTGATCATGGCATATTCCCCGCTGATGTTATAAGCACTAACGGGTACGGATACTGCATTTTTTACTTCTCGTATGATGTCCAGATAGGAGAGTGCCGGTTTGACCATGACGATGTCTGCACCTTCTTCTACATCAGTCTGGACCTCCCGGATGGCTTCGAGACGGTTGGCGAAATCCATTTGATAGGTTTTCTTGTCGCCGAAGCCCGGTGCGGAATCGAGGGCATCCCGGAAAGGGCCATAGAAGCACGACGCATATTTGGCGCTATAACTCATGATCCCTGTTTTAGTGAAACCCTGCTGTTCCAGTGCATTTCTGATGGCATGCACGCGACCATCCATCATATCGCTGGGGGCAACCATGTCCGCACCGGCTTGGGCATGGCTTACGCTCATTTCCGCGAGAACTTTTATTGTAGGGTCATTGACGATCTCCCCTTTAACCACAATGCCATCATGGCCAAACGAAGAGTAAGGGTCGAGTGCTACGTCGGTCATGACCAGCATCCCCGGAACGGCTTCCTTGATGGCACGGATGCTTCTTTGCATGAGTCCATCAGGATTGAGTGCCTCCGTACCCTTATTGTCCTTCAGTTCATCTTTGCATTTTATGAAAAGCAATACCGAACGGAGTCCCATCGTCCACAGGTCACGCACTTCATCGATGGTCCGGTCCAGTGATAGACGGTGATAGCCTGGCATGGATGCTATCTCGTCCCGGGTATTCTCCCCTTCAATGATGAAAAGGGGGACGATGAAATCGGATGGAGACAGGCGGGTTTCCGCTACCATGCTTCGTATGGATGCAGATTGTCTCAATATTCTATTCCTGCGGTATGTTGCCATGAGGGGTGTTTAAATCCACTTTTTGGGGTTACGACAAATTTCAATTAATCTTTCCTCATCACTTCCTGCCTCGGGTTGAAAAGCATAATCGAATCTAACGGTAGGGGGTAGGCTCATCAGGATGCTTTCCGTTCGTCCATTGGTTTTTAATCCGAATATCGTTCCCCTGTCATGCAGCAGATTGAATTCGACGTATCTGCCTCTTCTTATTTCCTGCCAGTACTTTTGTGCGGGCGTGAAGTTCTTGCTTTTCCGGCGTTCCACGATAGGAAGATATCCGGGAAGGAAAGAATCCCCGCAGTCACGGGCAAGTTTGATCCAGAATGCGGCATCCCTGACACCTTCCGCCCGTTGATGATCGAAAAATATACCACCGATGCCCCTTCGCTCTCCATTCCGATGCGTATTGGTGAAATAATCGTCGCAGGTTTTCTTGTAGATGGGATACAATTCCGGGTCCGATCGATCACAAACTGTTTTCAGCGTACCATGAAAATGTATGGCATCTTCATCGAATAAGTAGTAGGGCGTGAGATCTGTGCCTCCCCCCCACCATCTGTCCACAGTAGCACCATATTGATCATAAAGCTCGAACATCCGGTAATTGGCGTGAATGGTGGGTACGAATGGATTATACGGATGAATGACGAGACTGAGGCCGCAGGCGAACCATTGATGGCCATCAATCTTTAGTTGGTCTCGCATGGTTTCAGTGACCTGACCGAATACTACCGAGGTGTTCACTCCACCTTTTTCAAAGACTTTACCATGGGCGATGACCCTTGTCTTTCCTCCTCCACCTTCATCCCTTTCCCACCGATCTTCAACGAATTGCGCCATGCCGTCTTGTCTCTCCAATCCGGCACAGATGCTATCCTGCAATTCATGGATGAAATTGACCCAGGTTTGCTTGATATCCATCTTGGAAAGTTGAGCGTTTCATGATCTATATTCCTTTACTGCTTCCACAAATGCCTTGGCGTGATCGACGGGTACATCAGGGGTGATCCCATGACCAAGATTGGCTATGTACGACTGCTTGCCGAAACCGTCGATCATCTTTTTCACTTCTTCCCGGATCATGGGAATGGGAGCCAGTAGTTTCGCCGGGTCGAAATTCCCCTGCAGGGTTTTGACCCCTGCCTTTTTCCTTGCGTCCTTTGGGGATATGCACCAGTCGATTCCGATACCCGATGCAGCAGTTCGGCATAGGTCTTCTATCGCATACCAGCTTCCTTTCGGGAAAAGTATGACGGGTGCATGGGGTGCCACGGCTGTGGCAATCCTTTCTAAATAGGGGAAAGCGAACAATTGGAAATCTGCCGGACTAAGGGCACCTGCCCAACTGTCAAATACCTGTAAAACATCCGCGCCCGATCCTGCTTGGGCAATGAGGTAATCGATGGTGATGTCGGTAATCTTGGAAAGCAGGGAATGAGTGAGTTCCGGCTGATTGTAGGCGAATGATTTGGCTTGGGACCAGGTTTTGCTGCCTTTGCCTTCGACCATGTAGCAGAAAATGGTCCAGGGTGCACCTGCGAAACCGATGAGCGGAACACTTCCATCCAGTTCCTTTTTCGTAAGCTGAAGGGCCTTCATCACATAGTCCAAACGTTCTTTTGCATGATCCGTGAACAGGGCATCGATATCTTTCTTCGTGCGGATGACCTTGGGCAACGACGGGCCTTTCCCTTCTTCCATCAACACTTCAACACCCATTGCCTGTGGGATCACCAGAATATCAGAAAACAGTATGGCTGCATCCACGCCTACCTGATCAACCGGTTGAAGGGTGATGGCGGTGGCGAGTTCCGGTGTTTGGACCCGGGTAAAAAAATCGTACTGATTCCTGAGTTTTATATAATCGGGCAGATATCTTCCTGCCTGACGCATCATCCAGACCGGAGGCCTTTCTACCGGTTCCTGTCTCAGGGCTTTGAGTAATAAGTCGTTTTTCAGCATGAATGGCTATTTCTGCGAACGTGTTCTAATTTTTCTGGATTCACCTCTGGTAATATTCGGTAAGAGCCCGGATCAGGTTCTCTTTCCCCGGGACATCATTGACGACAACGGTATTTTGTGCATGTTTTCTGATCTCAGCGGCCGTGGTGTCTCCGATGGAGAAAAGTATGGTTTGCGGTGGAACCCGATTCACCCTAAAAAAACTCCTTACAGCACTTGGACTGAAAAAAAGGATCCCGTCAAATTCCTCATTCAATTTTTTCGGTGTTTCAAGTGTGTTGTATACCGTTATCTCTTTAACATTGATGCCTGCCTCTCGAAGGGCATTCGGTAATTCATCCCTGCGTATATCTCCGCAGAAGAAAACCACCTCTTTGTCCACGCCATCCCGGATGATCTTATGGGCTAGCTCGGATGCGTTATTGCCCGTTCCTGCGATGGACTCCGGTTCGAAGTAGTGTTCCACCAGTTTTCTGGTTGTGGTACCCATGGTATAGATCCGCCATGCAGGTGTACCCCAAACCAATTTATCGGCAACGGACTGTACGCCATTCATGCTGGTGAACACCACTGTGGAACGAGAGCTCATGATCTCTTTGATCCGCAGTGTAGTGGCCATATCCTCAATCGGCACCGTGTCGATGAATGGGACGACTTGCACTTCGATCCCTTTCATACGGAGTTCCTGCGTGGTGGGGTCATCGATAGGCCGAGTGCTCAATATAAGTAAGGATTCACTCATTCTATTTGATCTTACTGATGATAGCTTGGCCTCCATCCCTAACCATGTTTTCGGCTGCCCGCAATCCGATTCCTGTTGCATCCTGTGCTTTTTCCTTCAGTTCGACGGACATGGTTTCCTGTCCATCGGGCGTATGTATGGAACCCCGGAAGTGGATCATGCCGGATTTGTGATGGGCATGTGCGCTGATGGGGGTGGAGCAGCCTCCAAGCAATTCCTGAAGGAAATCGCGTTCCGCTTTCACGCATTGTGCGGTGATCGGATCGTTGAGTATTGAGGTTATCTTTTCAGAACTCCTGAGGTCTGCTCGTCCAACAACCATGATGGCACCCTGAGCAGGTGCAGGAAGCATCCAATCCAGAGGAATCTCATTCTGTTGCAACAGTCCCAACCTGTGCAATCCTGCTTCTGCGAAGATGGCACCATCCCAATCCTCCTCCCTGATCTTTCTGATTCGTGTAGCGATATTGCCCCTGAGGTCCACCATCTTGTGGTCAGGGAACCTGTTCAGCCACTGAGCTCGACGGCGGATGCTGCTGGTTGCTATGGATAGTTTATCCTTACAGATCTCTTCCCAGTTTTTTCCTGCATGTTTTTCGTTCAGGATCAAAATGTCAGCCCATGGACCCCGTTCCAAGACCGCCAGTTGGATGATCCCTTCAGGAAGCAACACTGGAACATCCTTCATGGAATGCACCGCGATATCAATGCGGTCATTGAGGATTGCAGCGTCAAGGCTTCGGGTGAAGATACCCTGAACGCCAAATGCATAAAGCGGGGTCACCAGATCCTGGTCACCCTCACTTTTCACTGGAACAATTTCCACTTCAAAATCATTATCGGCAAGTGCGGCCCGCACCTGTTCAGCTTGCCACATGGCCAGCACACTTTCGCGTGTTCCGATCCTGACCGTATTACTCATGGTATATTGATCAACTCCGGGGTGATGAATTCATGGAGCGCCTCAATGAAATGGCATCCGGGTTGATGTCGGCTGCGCATCCGAAGTGCCATGCCGCTGATTACTTTCTGTATTCTTTCGTTCGCCCCTGAATTCGGATGATCGTTTCCTACTGTCGGCCTGATCGAAGTGGCATGCTCATTTGAACTGAGCAACTGCATTTTATTCCTGGCAGCATGGATCACGGAAACCTGCTGACGCATGTTCACCCACTCCAGAAAACTTTCTAATTGCTGATCGATGATCTTCATGGCTAAGGGAACATCCTGCTGTCGCTTATGCAGACTTTCATCCTTCAGGCGTGAGATCTCATCGATCTGGATAACCCGGATGCCAGGTAATTTGAGCACATCCTCCGAAACGGCGGATGGTACCGAAAGGTCAATGATCCATTTTCCTTCATACCCCTGTAGCATATCCGCATCAATGATGGGTTTATTTTCGTTTGTAGCCAACAGGATGACCCCAGCTCTTCTTATCTCTTCTTCAAACTTATGTTGTTCAACAGATCTTAACCCTAATTCCCTGGCTAGTTCCTCTGCTTTACTATGGGTTCGATTGATCAAAGTGATTTCATTGGTACCCAAGTACTGAACGAGATGTCGAGCTGTTGCTTTTCCGATCTTGCCCGTACCGGCGATCAAAATGGGTTGGGATGCTGCTTGGGATATCTTACCTTTTATATATTGTACCGCTGCGAAAGAAACAGATACGGTGCCTTCCCGCAAAGAGGTTTGGTTTTTAATCTGCTTGGAAACCTGAAAGCACAGATCTACCAGCCTGTCCAGTATACTTCCCATCATATGGTGGCTTCGGGAAAGCTGAACCGCCTGCCTGACCTGACTGACGATCTCGTAGTCTCCCAAGATCTGGGAATCCAGACCTGCGGTGACCTGCATGAGATGCGCGGCGGCATCCTGTCCGTTCTTTAGATATCCTTCTTGGATGAATTCGTCAGATCCACCTTCAGTCTGCTCGCATAACAGTTTGATACAGGTTGCGGGATCATCTGTCATGGCATAGATCTCTGTCCGATTACAGGTGGAAAGCGTGAACATTTCAGAAAAACCAGCAACTTTTGCTGTCTGGAGCAAATTTCTCTGAGCTTCAAGGGACAGAGCAAAACGCCCTCTGGTGGTAAGGTCGCTCTTTCTGTAATTTATTCCCGCTACGACGAGGGATTGCAATGGATTCTTTAATGAAATGCTCATCAGTGAAATGGATCTTGCAAAAGTAACTTACCTTTCGGATGATGCCATCTTGAATTGTCACCTGAAGGTCAAATGCTTTTTAAATCATGATGATCTTGGTCAGTTGTTGGCAAATACAAATGTTTAGCGGTAAAGTGACAATTTTATGACTTTCCATATGTGATGTCCTCTATCCGTGGTCTATTTTTGCTGCTTATTTTAAATCACCATGTCAAGAAAGTTCGGAATTATTCTAATGAACCTCGGCTCGCCCGATTCCACACAGGTGAAGGACGTCCGTCGGTATCTGAATGAATTCCTAATGGATGGGCGGGTAATCGATTATCCTTACCTGCTGCGTTCACTTCTCGTACGAGGTATAATCGTCCCCTTCCGGGCACCCAAATCCGCTGAAGCATACCGGACCATTTGGACTGAAGAGGGTTCGCCATTGGTCGTGCTCACCAGTCAGCTACGGGATGCCGTGCAAGCACAAGTGGATGTTCCGGTGGTGGTAGCCATGAGATATGGCGATTCCACCCCACGCGCAGCCTTTGATAAGTTGCTTGAACAAGAGCCCGGATTGGAAGAAGTGCTGGCTATTCCGCTCTATCCTCATTATGCCATGTCTTCATATGAAACTGCAGTTGAGCATGTCCGCGACACGCATCGCAAAGGTGGATATGGTTTTGACCTGAGTTTCAAGGAACCCTATTATAATGATCCCGGTTATATTGATGCACTTGCATCGAGCATGAGGTCTTTCATAGCAAGCCCCCATGATCATATTCTCTTCAGCTATCATGGTATACCCAAGCGGCATATCAGAAAGTCAGACACCACCAAAGGTCATTGTCTTTCTTCAGCAGCGTGCTGTTCCATATCATCCCCCGCACACGCGCATTGTTATCGTCACCAGGTTTTTGAGACCACACGCCTCGTAGCGGAGGCGCTGCATATCCCTCCAGATCGATATAGCATTTCGTTCCAGTCCAGATTGGGTAGCGGCTGGCTTCAGCCATTCACGGACAAAAGATTGGAAGAGTTACCGAAGGAGGGCATTAAAAGACTCTTGATTGTTTGCCCGGCTTTCGTCAGCGATTGCCTCGAGACTCTGGAAGAGATCGCCGAGCGCGGAAGGGAAACCTTCCTGGACGCAGGGGGTACGGAGTACACAGCCATTCCTTGCATGAACACGCACCAAAGATGGGTGTCCGTTCTTTCGGGCTGGATCCATAGCTTTGTGCATCAGCAGGCATCAGCCCCTGATGCCATCAAAGAATAATACCGTTCATGTATTTCTATATCAAGGCGATCCACATCATTTTCATCGTGACCTGGTTCAGCGGTATGTTCTACATCGTCCGTCTTTTCATTTACAATACTGAAGCGGGTGATCAGGCCGAGCCGGATAAATTGATACTCCGCAAACAATTCAATCTGATGATCAGAAGGCTTTGGCTTGGCATCACTTGGCCGTCTGCAATACTCACCTTTATTTTAGGCTTCAGCATGGCATGGATGTACGGGCAAATGCCTGGCTGGTTGTGGGTCAAGCTGATTTTGGTTGCAGGGCTTTATGCTTATCATTTTTCTTTGCATAAGATTTACCTGGAGCAACTGCGGGGGGAATTCCACTATAGCTCTGGAAAACTCAGGATCTGGAACGAATTGGCCACTGTGTTCCTTGTGGCCATCGTGATACTGGTTACAGTAAAGCAGGAGCTTAGCCTGTTATGGGGTATGATGGGTCTGGGCGCTTTGATCCTTTTGCTGTTGGTCTCGATACGGATTTATAAAATAATGAGGGGATGAACCCGTATTGATCCGGTTTTTCCATGGTTTCTCTTCCGGATCGATAATGGATGGGAAAATCTTCTTTTACAAAATCTATCATCACGCCGGCATTCATGACAACCGAAAAAACAAAAAAAATATCCTTGCGAAAGCCTTGGAATCGGTCCGACCTTCCCGTTTGGAGCCTGAGCACGATAGGGCCTGATCATCGCCATAATATGAACATCTGTACTTATGTTTCCGGCGTCAGTATGAAGCCCAAACGGTTCATGGTGGCTGTCTATGATGATACGCAGACTTTGTTGAATCTCCAGTCAGGATCCGCTGCTGTACTTCAATTGTTGACCAGGGATCAATATGGTCTGGTCAGATATTTAGGTCAACGTACCGGGAAGGAAGTAGATAAGTTGAGCAAATTGCCAGCCAAGTACCCGGTCGTGCTATGGAAAGGCAATTCTGTACTTGCTGACGCCGCAGCGTGGTTGCAATTGAAAGAGCATTCCAGAACCCCTGCCGGAGACCACACTATTTTCATATTTGACATCATCTGCGGTCGAAACGTGTCTGCACGGGAACCGCTCATGCTGAACATGCTGCGGAAGAAAGGATTGGTGAGGGGATGATAGTAAAGAGTTGATATTATTTTTGATCAGAGACTTAAATTTCATGTTAATCATTGCCGCATGTCATTAATTGTCAGATCTATCTTGCTTGCTCTTTTTTTCCTGAGCTCCTGTGGCAAGAAAAAAAACGATTCCCTTACAAAACCCGTTGACGGCGATATGCAAGCTCGGTCCGTCACGGTGGAAGGTATCGATATGCTCAGTATTCCACGTGGGATCAAACTCCAGCCCACGTTTCGTGTGGTATTCACTTCTCCCGTAAACCGATCTTCAATAGAACAATATCTTCAACTCACTGATTCGAAAGGACGAAAGATAGAACTGAATTACACTTTTGATAGTAGCGATAGCATTGTTTCAATGAAACCTTCCACCAAAATTCCAGGGTTGGATAGTTTTCATTTGAGTTTGGGCAGTTCCATCAGATCTGTTTCTGGTCAAAATCTGTCCAATCCGGGTGAACGCATTTACATGTCGGGCATAGATTCGGCGGATAAATACCCCAGGATCACGGATGAGGCCTTGCTGGATTCCATTCAACGCAGAAGCTTAGCATTTTTCTGGGAATTCGGGCATCCTGTGAGTGGTATGGCGAGGGAAAGGAACAGCAGTGGGGATATCGTGACCACGGGGGGAACAGGTTTCGGAATCATGGCCATGGTTGCCTGTGCAAACAGGGGGTTGATCTCCAGGACAGAGACGCGCGATCGGATCACCAAGATCGTACGATTCCTGAGGGACAGATGTATAAGTTATCATGGAGCTTTTGCTCATTGGATCAATGGCAGCAATGGGTCTACGATCCCATTCAGTGCAAATGATAATGGAGGTGACCTGGTTGAGACATCATATTTACTCGCCGGATTGTTGACTGCGAGGCAGTACTTCAGTGGTTCGGATCAGGCCGAGATCGCACTTCGCGATCAGATCAATGCTATTTGGGATGGAGTCGAGTGGAACTGGTTCCGTCAAAATCAACAGGATGTTCTGTACTGGCATTGGAGTGCAGATCTAGGTTGGGCAATGAATATGAAGGTGCAAGGATGGAATGAAGCGCTGATCGTATATGCTTTAGCCGCTTCATCGAATGCCGATCCCATATCTCTTCCGGTTTATCAGAACGGATGGGCAGGGAATGGAGCCATGCGGAATGGTCAGATTTACTTTGGACAGACCCTTCCTCTGGGCCCCCCAAACGGAGGTCCATTATTCTGGTCCCATTACTCTTTTCTGGGGATCGATCCGAACGGATTATATGATACCTATGCGGATTATGGACTGCAAGTGAAAAGTCATTCCAAGATCAATAGATCATATTGTATGGCCAATCCCCAAGGTCATTTTGGTTACAGTGGTCTATGTTGGGGACTCACAGCTAGTGATGTTCCGGGCGGATATAACGCCAATGAACCCGGTAATGATCCAGGGGTGATCAGTCCGACAGCAGCGTTATCCTCATTAGCGTACACACCCAAAGAGTCGATGGAGACCCTGAGATTTTTTTATTACACTCTTGGAGATAAACTTTGGAAACCATACGGATTCATAGATGCATTCCGGTTGAACGACTTGTGGTTTGCAGATTCCTTTCTGGCGATTGACCAGGGGCCGATCATTGTGATGATAGAAAATTACCGTACAGGTTTGATCTGGAACCTTTTCATGAGCTGTCCTGAAATCAAGCGAGGGTTACGTAACCTTGGGTTCCAAGGCCCTAGACTTTGATGTTGATCGGAATCTTCAGGTAGCAAAGTAGTCCTGACGGTGGGCTCGGGGCCCGTCAATATGGGAAAAGCCGGCATCTTTTGTTGGAGAAATTGTATTCAAGGTCCTGTTCAGGTAATGAAGTCAACCTTTTCCTTACCGTGGGTGATCACTCTTTTCTGAGGCTTCTGCTGAAGAGTTCCGATTAATTGGGGCATTACTCGATTGTTCCAGGGGTATTTCAAACGATTGCAATTTGTCCTATTTTGTTCCGGTCGTCTTTTCATTGTCTTGTTGCCAGCTCTTTCCATCTTCTTGATTTATATTTGAAGGCTATCCCCTTTTGAAAGGGTAGGCGTTCTCCCTTTCATCCAACCAACCCGACCATGTCACTTTTCAAACCACGGCTGAGTTTCTCACAGATCATCAACATGAATGTCGGATTCTTTGGGATCCAGTACAGTTTTGGTCTTCAGCAAAGTGCCGTGAATCCGATCTATGATTTTCTAGGGGCTCACCCTGACCAGATCCCGATCCTGAATCTTGCGGGTCCTATGACCGGACTGCTTGTCCAGCCTATCATCGGGGCGATGAGTGATAAGACCTGGCATCCTCGATTCGGAAGAAGAAAGCCCTATTTCATGATCGGTGCATTGCTTTGCAGCATATGCTTATTCTTTTATCCTTTCAGCAGTTCTCTCTGGATGGCAGGTGGAATGCTCTGGATATTGGATGCTGCTAACAACACGGCCATGGAGCCTTACCGGGCCTTCATCGCCGATAAATTACCACCTTCACAGCATGCAACGGGCTTCCTGACACAGAGTTTCTTCACCGGCCTTGGTATAACTCTGGCCAATATATCGTTGTTTGTTTTTCAGAAAATCGGCTATCTGAAACAGATGCACGGGCAGATCCCGTACTGGGTTTTCGGTTCTTTTTTCCTCGGATCGTTATGTTCCATCGCCTCCGTTTCCTGGTCAGTCAGTAGGACACCGGAGATCCCACCATCGGATATGGAACTGGAGATCATGCGATCGAGAAGATCAAACATGTTCACACCTTTCATCGAGATCATAAGTGCCGTTCGGGAAATGCCGAAGGTGATGTGGCAGTTGGCCTTGGTATATCTTTTCCAGTGGTATGCTCTGTTTTGCTATTGGCAGAATGCTTCCAAAAGTATCGGTCTTTCGGTTTGGAATGCAACACCTTCCAGTGATCCGGAAAAGTATCAGGAGGCCGTAGGCTGGGCAGGTTTGGTGAATGGTTGGTATAATGTGGTCACCTTCTTGTCTGCATTCGCGCTCGTATGGCTGACGAAAAGGACCAGTCCCAAGATGGTACATGTCATCTGTCTTTTCATGGCGGGTGTAGGCCTGCTTATATTCCCACACATCGGCAACAAGTATATTTTGTTCGCCCCCATGACCGGATTCGGTGTGGCATGGGCAAGTATGATGGGCGTTCCGTATTTGATGGTGGTGAACAACATACCCAAAGAACGTTATGGAGTATATATGGGGATCATAAATATGATGATTGTGATCCCGATGATCCTGCAGACGGTGACCTTCGGTTATGTACTGCAGCATTTTCTGGATAATGATCCAAGAAGAGCCATCAGTTTTGGTGGAGTGCTGCTCCTCATTGCCTGTGCGGCGACATTACTCATAAGTCCCGCTGAACCTTTTGAGGAAAATTCATCAAATATCCCATCGCGAGTCGGTGGATGAAATAAAGAAATTCAATCGAAAAGGTATGAGGAACAAGATCCTTTGCATTGGGGAATCACTGATAGACATGATCTGTACAGATAAGGGGAAGGCATTGCAATTCGGTGAACAATTCATCAAGAAAGCTGGTGGCGCTCCGGCAAATGTGGCAGCTGCAATCGCTGCACTGGGTGGGAACGTCGATCTGGCCGCCAAAGTAGGAAAGGATCCCTTCGGCGCTCACCTGACTGAAGTGATGAATTCATTCGGGGTGGGAACAGCCTGGATGCTCAAGGATAATAGCCTTTTCACCACTTTTGCCTTTGTATCCCTGATGGAAAATGGGGAAAGGGATTTCTATTTCAACCGGGGTGCCGATGCTGCACTCAGCCGAATCGACCTCGAAGGACTTTCCATTTCAGGATACTCCATTTTCCATTTCGGGTCAGCAACGGCTTTCTTGCCTGGTCCGCTTCAGGATGCCTATTCAGATCTGCTTGGAAAGGCGAGGTTGGCTGGCCGTTTCATCAGTTTCGACCCCAACTATCGCCATCTCCTTTTCGGCGATAGTCAACCATCTTTCATTCGTCAGTCCTGGAATTTCATTGAGCATTGTGATTTTTTTAAGGTCAGTGACGAAGAAGCACTTCTCATCACGGGTAAGAGTACCGTCGAGCATGCAGTGGAGGAATTCAGACGAAGGACGCCTGCGATCTTTACCATTACATTAGGAAAGGAAGGGGCTCTTCTCTGTTCTTCAAAAAAGACCAGCATCGTGGGTAGTATCGAAGTGGAGCAGGTGGATACTACCGGAGCTGGGGATGCATTTGTAGGGGCTCTTCTTTACCAACTGGGTGATCATGACAGAAAACAGATCATCGACTTCACACATGATCGGTGGGAACGATATGTTCATAACGCGAATAAGGCCGGTGCGAGAACCTGCCAATATCTGGGTGCCATGGAGGCCTTTCGTCACCTCAGCGCCGATATTTTCAAATGACCCTATACTATGTACCGTCACACCTTGCATGAACATCTGAACGATCTCTGTACTCGAGGCGGACTATCCATTGCCGGACCGGACAATGGATTCTATGCCCGATTTCTGGCCAACTCAAGCGACTTGGAGGATCTTTATCTGGAACTGTATTCCGGCCATCCGGAGGGACGAAGGCTTTTTGAAGATCTGATGGAAATGATCATTGATGCTTATCGGTCACGACCATCAGAAATGAGGTCACGTGATTCATGGAAAGAAAAAAAAGGCAACTGGTTCTTGAGCAACCAACTCGCCGGCATGAGCCTTTATGTTGATCGTTACTGCGGAAGTCTGCACGAACTACCTGGAAAACTGGATCATTTGGAAGATCTTGGGATCAATCTGCTTCATCTGATGCCGATCTTTGAGAGTCCTGAAGAAGCGAGCGATGGCGGATATGCCGTAAGCGATTTCCGCAAAGTCAACCTGCGTTTTGGTAGTGTCGACGACCTGAAAAATCTACAAGCAATACTGCAGCAGAAGGACATGTACCTTATGTTGGACATCGTTCTCAATCATACATCGGACAGACACGATTGGGCCAAACGGGCCAGAAAAGGCGAATCTTATTATCAGGATCATTATTATTTCTTCCCCGACAGAAACGTGCCTGATGCATTCGATGCCACGATGCCGGAGATATTTCCGGAGAGTTCACCCGGAAATTTCACTTGGATCCCGGAATGTGAGCAATGGGTAATGACGGTGTTCCATAACTATCAGTGGGATCTCAATTACCGAAATCCTGCCGTATTCATCGGCATGCTGGATAACATTTTCTACTATGCCAATTTAGGGGTGGATGTCCTGCGAATCGATGCCCCTGCATTTCTATGGAAGCAATTGGGAACCACCTGCCAAAATCTACCTGAGGCTCATTCCATACTGCGGCTGATCAAACTCTGTACTTCCATCGCCACTCCGGGCATGGCTCTTTTGGGAGAAGCCATCGTGGCACCGCAAGAGATCATGAAATATTTCGGAACAGGAACATACACGGCGAGGGAATGTGATTTTGCTTACAATGCCACTCAGATGGCATTGCAGTGGGATGCCTTGGCCTCTGGAGACACCCGGATCATGCTAGCCGCTCAGCATGAACTCATGCAGAAACCTTTCGGCACTTCGTGGATCACGTATACCCGCTGCCACGACGATATAGGACTCGGTTATTCGGATCAAACGATAGCCCAGGCAGGTTTTGACCCTCGCGAACATCGACTTTTCCTCCAGCGATATTTTACCGGTGTGCAAGAGGGATCACCTGCCATGGGTGCTCTCTTTTCCGCGAACCCACGGACCGGTGATGCCCGCATCAGCGGGTCGCTTGCCTCACTATGCGGATTGGAACAGGCTATCTCATCCGGTCAGGCCAGGGCTATCGATACGGCGATCGCACGAATTCTAATGATGCAGGCACACAGTATTTTCATAGGTGGGATGCCGATGCTATTCTATGGAGATGAATTGGGTTATGTGAATGACTATTCCTGGAAAGATGATCCCTCAAAACATTATGACAACAGGTGGATGCATCGACCGTTGATCGACTGGGAGAAAAATGCACGGGTTCATCAGGCAGACACCATCGAAGCGCGTATCTATTCCGCAAATCGGAAAATGCTTTCCATTCGCCGTGACCATGAATTGTTCGCTGATCTGAAGAATATGAGCTGGCTCACACCCCATAATATACACGTTGCGGGCTTTCTGCGCCAATGGAATGGGAAGAAGATATACTGCCTGTTCAACTACAGCGCGACGGATAAGTTCATCACCTGGTATATTTTCAAAGAACATGGACCCGCTGCCGTTCGACTGCATGACCATTGGACGGGCAGGGATTTGCTTGTAGGTCGGGACGACGAATACCTTGTGATTCCGCCATATGGATTCATGATCTTGGATCATAAGGTGGAAAAGTGACCAGTTAATAGCGGATCCGGTATTTTTGCAAACCTTTAATTACATAAAGTGGGATGTTTTCCTGATTTGGATAAATTTGTCCTGCCGTTGCTCAGGCTTGGTTTAAATCCTTTCAAATCTTTGTCATGCGTCAAATGAAACATATTTACTCTTTAGCGGCATTGGCCCTTATTTTTTCAGGACTTCTTTCCTGCTCCAAGATAGATACAGGAGGAGGAGGAGGAGGTAATTCAACGACCAAAGGTGCCATCACCGGATCCATCATCATGTACGACGATAAGGGGAATGCAAACGCCGATGATAAGGCGGGTGTTAAAGTATCACTGCTCAAGGGTGGGGTAGAAGTTTCAAAAGCTACTACTCTTACCACCGGCAAATTCGCTTTCGCCAACATTCCTTACGGCACCTATGATATGAGCTATTCGAGGAACGATATCGGTACTTATAAAGTATTCAATGTCACACATGCCTATAATGCCAGCGCCACTGTGAACGGCACACTGCTCTCCACGATACAATTGGGTCAACTTTCTTCGACCTCTATCACTGCGTTCACTTTTCAAGACAGCACTTATAATGGTGTACCCGGCATGAGTTATACTATTTCCGTCTCGCCCGATCCCAGTACAACCTCCAGGGGATTCTTCCGCATCTTCATGAGCCTTGATCCTCAAGTTTCCAATGCGAACTATGGAGTTGTAGCGACACCACGATCTCTCATCAGCAACAACGCTACGGGTGGTTTCACCAGAGATGAACTCCGCACGATTTATGGTTTCAGCAGCGGACAAACCGTTTACATGATTGCTTATGGCGAGTCCGCCCAACCTAATGATTATACTGACCCGGTTTCGGGAAAACGCATTTTCCCGAACCTGAACATGACGACACAGCCTGCTTTTAGCTTCATAGTACCCTGATTGGGGTTCAAATTGGCAAATTCTTCACAAAGCTTTTTCAGCCATATATCGGAATTGGCGGCTAATTGGATTATTTTTGCATTCCCCTAATGCCGGAAGGCTTGAAATCAGATGGAATGAACAAACAAGTATCAATTGTCCTAGTATTTGGCTTCTTTCTGGCCATTTCTTGCAAGAAGAATTCCACAACCCCTGTCACGCCTGTGATTCCTGGATCCGCAACAAACCTCACGGGGAAGGTCAACCTTTATGACGACAAGGGAATAGCAATCACCGACAAGAGCGGCGTATCCGTGACCATAAGCAATCGCTATAATGACTCCGTCTTCACCATCACAACGGATACTTCAGGATCTTACACCTTCGTATCCAAAGTCTATGGAGTCTATGATATAGAGTTTTCGAAATCCACTTTGGGTACATTGAAAGTCCCCGGATTCACTCACTATTACAATCCGAACACACCGAATTCCCCAAACATAGTTCCTGTCCAGCAGTTGGGAGCACTATCTACTACGGAGATCACAGCGGTTACTTATGTGGACAGTACTTACAATGGGCTTCCCGGTTCCAGTTTCACCCTAACTGTTTCCACGGATCCTAGTACCAACAACCGAGCCTATTTCCGCTGTTTTCTGAGTTCCGATTCGGCATTGGACAATACTCATTATACCGCATACACAACGGTCCGATCCATAATCAGCAACAATGCCACCTTTGGATTTACCCACGATGATTTGGTCAATGGCTTGGGCTTCATCACTGGACAAACGGTCTATCTTCGGGTATATGGAGAGTCCGTTCAGAGCAACGATTATTTTGATGATAAAACAGGAAAACGTGTATTTCCGAACCTGAATCCCTCTTCTCCACAAACCATCAGTTTCAAAGTTCTATGACCTTCGAGACCCGATATGGGATTCGGCACGCCTGTTAAGTTGAGGTTTTCCATCTGACCCCCTGTGTCGGATAACCTATTTATGGGTACATTTAGCCTTTTCCTGAATATCTCTATTTTCCTTCCGAACGGCCATAATCTATGGCTGAATGTCCAAATTCTCTGTTCGACCGGATTTCCTTACTGCCCAAAGGTCTCCTACACATCTTCATGTATGCCCCCTTTTTTTTCATCTTTAGATACAAAGAATAGGTTTGGTGATTCAAGTGAGAGAATTACGGATATATCCCATAATGGATAGGTTCCTATTCACTCATCATAAAAAATCTATTTATGGTACAACATAATTTGACCTCACAGACAAGTACAACTCAAGTACTTTCTGTGGTTACAGGAACTGATCTGATGCCTTCACTTACTTCACAGGGGCTTTTTTCTGCAGAAAACCTGAAAGTGCGCCTGTCCGAATTCATTGAAGGAGAAAAGCCTTTTCTCCGTGCTGGCTTCACCCTAACGGATATGGCCTTAGAGATCGATGTTCCGCGACATGTACTATCTCATTTCATCAACAAAGAGTATGGGATGAATTTCAATAGTCTCATAAATAGTTTCAGGGTGGAATATCTGAAGAGCATTCCTATTTTGGACCCGGAGTGGAGAAGGCTTACTCTGGAGGCTTTGGGAAGGAAAGCAGGTTTCAATTCCAGGAATACGCTCATCAAGGCATTCAAGAAGTGCACTGGTGAATGCCCCTCTGAATACTTCTCCCGTTCTGCTAAATTTGACGTACAGGAATTCAGCTTTGCCGGAAGTCTGATGAGGGCTGAACAGAGGAACTGAACATTACAGAGTCCAAAACCGGGATAAGAAAATTTCATAACCCGACCTGATCAAAGGGTCGGGTTTTTTCATGCCAGCGCCTGAAGCAATTGAATATCCATGATCTCCATGGCGCACCTGAAATGGCCCTCAGGGCAAGCTTTCTTGCCATGAAGCCCACATGGCCTGCATGGAAGCTTAATTGGGGATTCCACGATCCTCCGTTCGTCCGAAAGAGGGGCGTATCCGAAAGAAGGCAATGTGGAGCAGTAGATGGCAGTGACAGGGGCATTCACGGCACTGGCAAAATGCATCGGCGCAGAATCGTTCACATAATTCATTCGAGACCCTTCCATTAGTGCAACAGTGGACAACATGGAGATTTCGCCTGAAAGATCCTTGACACGGTAAGCAAGATCTATCATTCGGCAAATGGATGTGTTCAATGCTCTGTCACTTGGTGCACCAGTCAAATAAACCATGTATCTACCCTGTAATCCGTTGATGAAGCTGGCCCATTTTTCCGCTGGATATTGTTTGGTGAACCATACGGACGCAGGGGCAATGCATATGTAAGGTTCTTTCTGCAATCCGATCACTTTTTCACGATCTGACGATGACGGATATAGCCTTGGCCTTTCAGGTGAAGTCCCTGCAAGATCTGATATCAGTGTCTGGTTCCTTTCGATCTCATGTATCGTTCGATCTTCGCTGGAAAATAAATGAGGGATTTTTTTTGAAAAGAAAGGACTCCAAGGATTCTTGTCGAAACCAATTCTCTCTTTTGCTCCCGAAAAAACCGTCAGGAAGCCAGTGGCCGCATAGCGTTGAACATTGATCACCGAATTGTATCGTCTAGAACGGATAGTCTTCAAAAGGCCATACAGGTTTTGATATTTCTTCTTCTTTTTGTCCCAGACTAAAACGTTCCTGAGGAATGGATGATTATCCAAAATGTATTGGTTGCCATCACGGACCAGCATGTCAATAGCAGCATCAGGGAACCGTTTATGCAGGGATTCAACGATAGCTGTGGCCAGTACCACATCACCCAGGAATGCCGTTTGGATCACCAAGAATTGACGCATGGCACGAAATTAAGCAATTGAGGATGCTTGCCGACCCTCGCGTGGATAACCGGTTTCAGGCTTGTGGACAGGCTTCGTTAATTTTGTAAAAAAACTCGGATATGGACCTTATTGCTATGATCAAAGAAGCCTGGGCAGACCGGGAATTGTTGAAGGGTGAAACTCACTCGGACGCGGTCCGAAAAGTGGTCGAAGAAGTGGACAAGGGAAGAATACGGGTGGCTTCACCAGAAAAGGATGGCTGGGTAGTGAATGAATGGGTCAAGCAGGCCATTCTCATGTACTTTGGTATACAGCCGATGCAGACATGGGAATTAGAGCCCTTCGAGTTCTATGATAAGATGCTGCTAAAGAAGAACTACAAAGAACTTGGTGTAAGGGCCGTTCCTCATGCGGTTGCCCGTTATGGCGCATACATTGCGCGAAACGTGGTGCTGATGCCATCATATGTGAACATCGGAGCTTATGTGGATGAAGGTACCATGGTTGATACTTGGGCAACAGTGGGTAGTTGCGCACAGATCGGCAAAGGAGTTCACCTGAGTGGTGGTGTGGGTATTGGTGGCGTATTGGAACCCCTGCAGGCCAGTCCGGTCATCATAGAGGATGGTTGCTTCATTGGCAGCAGATGCATTGTCGTGGAAGGCGTACGTGTCGAAAAAGAAGCTGTACTCGGTGCCAATGTTGTCTTGACGCAGTCTACCAAGATCATTGATGTCAGTGGCAGTACACCGGTGGAATATAAAGGACGAGTACCTGCCCGAAGCGTCGTCATCCCCGGAACATATACTAAACATTTCCCTGCTGGTGAATATCAGGTGGGCTGTGCGTTGATAATTGGTACACGCAAGGCCAGTACTGACCTGAAAACCAGCCTGAATGACGCACTCCGGGATTTTAATGTGGCTGTCTGAGGACCAGATCACGCACACCGATAAGATATCCATAAAAATTGCTGATCCCCGGCCATCCGTCACCTGTAGATCTCATTTTCCACTTTGTAAAAAAGCTCACGAGCTTCTTTATGTCCGAATGGGAAAAAGTTGGTGAATAAAACCGCAGCTCTTCCTTTTTTTCGATCTATGGAGAAATAGGTATTTGCAGCACCTGACCAATAAGCCGTCCCGAGTGACCTACCGTTCCTGCCTGTACTGTCCAGTGCCCAGGCTAGCCCCCATTTACCCCTTGCAACATAGTCGGACGAAGGATCTTCTATGTTCTGACCTTTGACTTTATCCAGTGGATCAGTATAAAGATTCCCGATCTGGTTCTGGAACATCATGTCCACCGTTTCTTTCCTGAGTATCCTTTTACCATTCAGGCTGCCGCCATTCAGGATCATCTGCAGGAATCGTGAATAGTCATTTATAGTGCTGAACAAGCCTCCACCCGCATTGTACTGGGTTGGATGAATATTTTTGGTTCTGTCATCTTTGAGTTCATTCATTTTTGAGCTATCACCTGGTAACATCCTTCCCATAGAAACGATCTCATTCGCCAATGAATCAGGAACCGAGAAGAATGTCCTGCTCATGCCCAGTGGGCCAGTGACATTTTTCTTGAGGTAGGTTTCCAGGTCCATTCCAGAAAGTTTCTCGATCAACCGACCGACCCAATCCACGTTCGTTCCATAATAGTAGCGTGTTCCTGGTTCGAAAACACGGGGATAATCCTTATAGGGCCAACCTTCGGGTTTCTTGAAATCGGCCAGTTTCTGGTTGTTGAAGATATAAGCAAAGCCAGCTGTATGGGTCATCAGTTGCCTGAGGGTTATCGGAGAAGCAGATGTTTTAAGGCTGCCATCCGGCATGAGGATAGGGATACTGGCCATTTCGGGAAGTATCTGATTCAATGGATCATCGAGAGCAATTTGTTTTTGCTCAACCAATTGCAACATCCCTACGGAAGCGATGGCCTTAGTCATGGAATAGATCCTGAATATGCTATTGATGGTCAGTGGCTTTCCTTCTGACCATAAAGCAGGTCCATGCACGTAAATGTAGGGTGAGCCCGATCTTTCGATCCTGGCTATGGAAAATGCAGGAATGCGGATTCCAGAGGTCAAATGATCAAACTTACTGCTTAGATTATTCAGATCCAATGCATTGGCCTTTTGAGGCCGGGCGGATTGTAGAAATACAAGAAAGAGAATAAGCGTAAATCCTATACTTTTCATCAAAGTGGACACAACTCTTTCTTGAATGAAAAATTTACGGGTCAACATGTTAAAGGGTTTTATGCCATTTCATTGATCGAAGGCCTATTTATATGTTCAAGTTAATCAAAATCAAACTATTGGACTAGCCTTAACGCCCCCTCATCATCCTGCCGAAATGAATACGGTTTGAACCGTTCTATTTCAATTGATCATCTTAATTGGGCGTTCCTTTTTTTGTCGGATCTACTATTCCATGAGATACCGGGTTTGAGACGGGTTTTTGATCATTTTCGAAATTCACGATTCATTAACGATATCGATTAAACCCGGCGCGTCTTTTGCCATCCAATACCTGTTCGTACGCATTCCTCATTCAAAATATAAGCATATGTTGAAATTTAATGCCTTGAAAGCCAGCCTTTCATTTTCCGTACTGTTACTGCTCGCTTTATCTTCCTGCCAGAAAAATAACACTTCTACCCCCGGAAACAAGGTTTCCGTGATCTTATCTGATGGTCCAGGCAATTATCAACAAGTGAACATCGATGTTTTGAAGGTTGAGGTCAAAGAAGATCTTGATGGCAACCATCATCAAGATGATCATTTTGGTGACAATGATGCCGACTCCCTCAATGACCATAAGAAGGAAGATGAATTCGGTCGTTGGATCGCCGTGGATTCCACTGAGCAGACAGTGGATCTGCTGACCCTTCAGAATGGAGTTGAACAAATCCTGGGGTCTTCAACGGTACTGAACAATGTGAGAAAGATCCGGATCACATTGGGAACGAATAATACCGTTGTCGACAGCAATGGAGTATCCCATCCTCTTCAGCTTGCCAATCCTGCCAGAAATTTCCTGTATGTAAGGATTCATGATGAGGATAAGGATGATGATGGAGGTGTGAACAACCAGGCGCTGAGGATCGATTTCGATATTTCCAGATCTATCGTGGAAAGAAATGGCCAGTACTATCTTGTCCCCATTATCCGCCCCTTCAGTGAAAAGCATTTCGGTGCGGTGAAGGGTACTGTCCTGCCCATCGGAATCCGTGCCAAGGTAACATTGGATGATGGAAACGGATTCACCAAAGATGCTTTTGCTGAGCATGAAGGCATGTTCAAGGTCAGGGGTCTTAAGGAAGGAACGTATTCGGTGACCTACAGCGCGAATGGATTCACTTCTCAGACTGTGACCGGAATTGTAGTGACTAAAGGTAAGGTCACAACATTGGATCCGATCACACTTCAATAGATCTGTTAACAATGATCTTATCAGGGCTGTCTCGAAAGGGACGGCCCTTTTTTCAAACCTGATTCTTTCTGATTTTATTCAACGCGTAATAGATTTTATTATCCTTAATATCATACTCTCATAGGCGATTCTATACTTGTCTTACTACTTTCAGTACCTCCGGTAAGGAGGATAAAGATCGCATAAAGTCTCGTCGCTCCAGGTCATCCGGTTTTGATTAGTCCGGGTTAGTGAACATGATGTATGCACCCCTTTAACTATAAGCACTTCCCGGGTTTTGCTATCTTAAGATGGATTCCGTTATTGATCCTGATGGTGTCTTTCTCTCCCCTTCATGCCCAATTATGCAATGGTAGTCTGGGTGATCCTGTGGTGAATATAACTTTTGATGCAGGGGGAAATGCAACGGTTTTCAGTCCGCCTCATGGATATATTTATACAGGATCAAGTTGTCCCGATGATGGTTTTTATACAATAACCCGCAGAACTTCGGGCTGTTTTGGTGATGCATGGCACACTGTAAATTCAGACCATACGGGCGGTGGTTCATTCATGCTGGTGAATGCATCATTCGATCCAGGAGACTTTTTCCTCACTACCGTCAAGGATCTATGTCCGAATACTAATTATGAATTCGCGGCTTGGTTGATGAACGTACTGAACAGGCAGGGAATCAAGCCTAATGTCACCTTCACGATCGAGACACCTGATGGTACGATATTGCAAAAATTCTCCACAGGGGATATCGTGGAAACTTCACAGCCCCAGTGGAAGCAATACGGCTTCTATTTCACAACTCCGGTGAATAACCCGCTCATCGTGTTGCGGATGACCAATAATGCTCCGGGCGGTAATGGCAACGACATTGCATTGGACGATATCACCTTCCGGCCTTGTGGGCCTAAAGTGAACAGTGCCATAAAGGATCAGATAGACACTCTTGATCTATGTGATGGGAATACGGAGACATTTTCTTTCTATGGAAACGCCTCGTCGGATTACCAGTCTCCTGTATATCAATGGCAGTTGAGTGAGGATACCGGCAAAACATGGAAAGATATTCCAGGAGCAGACAAATTGGAATTTACGCGCAGACCGACCGGAGCAGGATATTATGCGTACCGTCTTTCGGTCACGGAGAAGACTTCCGCTGGTATTCCCTCTTGCCGGATAGCCTCGACCAATTTGGTGATCAATGTACACCGGTCGCCAGAGGTTCGTGCTGGAGCGAATCGCATTGCCTTTTTGGGTGATACGATCCAACTCGCCGGCAGTGTTGCTGGAGAGGATCCGGTATATTCCTGGACGCCTGCCACTGAATTGGATGACCCTGGCCTTTTGGATGCCATTTCCAAGCCAACCTCAACCAGAACATATATCCTATATGCACAATCAGTTTATGGCTGCAAAAGTGATGCAGAGATGACCATCCGTGTGGTGACTGGTATATATGTACCCAATGCTTTCACCCCCAATGGTGACGGAAAGAATGACAGGTGGCATATACCTTATCTTGATCCGGCCTTAGGAGCTGGTGTCAGGCTTTTCAATAGATACGGACAGGAGGTCTATCATGTGGAAGGTTCATCGGTTGACTGGGATGGTACATGGAATGCCATCCCTCAGCCATCCGGGACTTATGCATATCTGATACATTTCAAAAAGCAGCATCCGGATATGAAAGGAACGATACAATTGATCAGGTGAAGGGCTATTTAGCAATGATCTGGGACCAACCGGTGTATTAGTTTCAAAATCGTATTTCCCTTTTTATTTTTTGGGCCAATGAGGGACTCTAGTAATAAAGCCTTCAACATACGTAAAAGGAAAGTGCCTAAGACAGGGAACCAGCACAACAAAAATGCCCTCAACTTTTATTGAGGGCAAGTGCCCAGGACTGGATTCCCTGCCTGTCGGCAGACAGGGAACCAGCACAAAAAAAATGCCCTCAACTTTTATTGAGGGCAGGTGCCCAGGACAGTATTCCCTGCCTGTCGGCAGACAGGGAACCAGCACAACAAAAATGCCCTCAACTTTTATTGATGGCAAGTACCCAGGACTGGATTCCCTGCCTGTCGGCAGACAGGGAACCAGCACAAAAAAAAAGCCCTCAACTTTTATTGAGGGCAAGTGCCCAGGACAGTATTCCCTGCCTGTCGGCAGACAGGGAACCAGCACAACAAAAATGCCCTCAACTTTTATTGATGGC
>CAIKEH010000053.1 GCA_903826405.1 uncultured bacterium | reverse complement strand
ACCGTACCGGCCCAAGTTTTGCCGGTGGGAAGTGGCGCTGAACTGGTATTTGCTGTTTTGATGGTGCCCGCATTGGTCGGTGTGGTCGTGCCACTCAGTGCGTAACTACTCATATCCAAGGTGCCACTTGCAGTTGTGGTCAGCGTACCATTTACCGTAAGGTCGGCTGTTGCAGAATCAATTCCGCTGGAGTTGCTTACGGTTAAATTATTGAAAGTGCCGGAAACCAATTTCTGCCCACCGCCGGTTGCTGCGTAAATTATGGTTCCACCCCATGTCTTGCCCGTGGTTAGGGGTGTGGCTGTAGTATTTGTTGTGCTGATCGTACCACTGTTTGTAACGGAAGCAGACCCTCCAAGGGTCAAACCGTAAGTAGTGAGCGCAAAAGTGCCACCTGCCGTGGTGGTCAAAGTCCCGTTGACGGTGATGGCGCCACTAGCCGTGCTCGAATTGGAGGTGTTGGATAGGGTCAGGTTGTTGTATGTGCCCGCCATGACGGTCTGTCCGCCAGCGGTAGTGGCATAAATGATGGTTCCGTCCCAGGTCTTGCCCGTGGGTAAGGGAGTGGAAGATGTATTTGCAGTGCTGATGGTACCGTTATTGGTGAATGTGCCAGTTCCACTCAGGGCATAGGTGGACATGTTCAAGGTGCCACTTGCGGTTGTAGTAAGCGTTCCGGAGTTAACAGTGATTGCACCTAGCGCAGAGTCTGTTCCACTGGTATTGCTTAAGGTCAGGTTATTATATGTCGTGCTATAGATTTTTTGCCCGCCAGCTGTTGCGGAATAGTTCACCGTACCACTGGTTAAGGTTACAGTGCTGAAGCCGGAGGGGAAGTTGGAGGTACCGCCGACTTTCAGTGTGCCGGGAACCAATAAAGTTCCTGTTCCCGAAACCTGATATGTACTCACATCAAGCGTGCCATTCACGGTCAGGTTGACCAGATCGGATGCTGCGATGTTTACAGTGACTGTATGACCATTTGCTATCACCACATTGGCGCCTGCTGCCGGTACGGATCCAAGATCCCAAGTTGCAGCGGTATTCCAGTTTCCGTTTCCTGTTGATGTGTAGGTAGGAGTGGTCCAGGTAAGGATGACTGCGCCATTGGCTCCGGAACCGCCAGTACCGCCGGTATTTGAACCGTTTCTGTAGCCACCACTTCCGCCGCCGCCATAAGTGCTTCCGCTGTTGCCATTAGTACCAATGGCAGCACTTGCGCCACCAGCTCCACCCGTGTTTCCTTTTGCAGCACCTGCAGTTGCTCCTGATGCGGCATTGCCGGCTCCGGTAGAGTCTGCACCGCCGCCGCCACCCCCGGAGTTGCCGGAGACTGGAGCAGTACCTCCTGCTCCACCAGCGTATGTAGTAGATCCCGTTGAACTTGCCGTTGTTCCTCCAGCTCCTGCTGTACCAGTGTTGCTTGTTCCACCACCGCCACCTGCAGCTACAACCGATGTGGAGTTGAAGGAGCTATTGCCACCGGCAGTATTGGCGCCACCGCCCGTACCTACTGTTACCGTGTAGGTAGTACCGGCTGTCACAGTTATGGCTTTCGTGGCATATGCGCCACCACCACCACCACCACCACGGGTGGATGCGCTGGTAATGGTGCTGCCACCGCCTCCTGCTCCCCATGCTTTTACCGTGACACTGGTCACACCGACCGGACAAACCCAAGTAGAAGAGCTTGTGAAAGTCTGAGTGGACTGCCCCATGGTATTCCCGGTCATGAGAAGGGACGTGACCATGATGGTGAGTGATAGCAGACCAGATTTGCGGAGCCAAGTTTTCATGAGTGCAATTTTACCTTGTGTGGAAGCGGATCTTACTTTGGAACGGATATGTTTCGGCGATGTCGAAATATTTTTTTGAATGTGCATTTCACGTGGTAGTACCGTATAGGGCGGTACTTGCTTGTGTCGTTTCTGACCATTGATGACCATGGGCTCTTCCATCCGGCTTTGCCTGCCACGCATCCAAACCACGCGTCCCATCTCCACCGGCATGTCAAACTCTATCGGGGCTTCCTCTGAACGACCGAGGGCAAGCTTTTTGAGCTTGCCGGTTATCGTTCTCCAGATATTCATCATCGGATTGAGACTTTTCATGATCGGGTCGATTTAGGTGATGGTGTTCTTCCTGTGAAATTTCGTTTATTCGTATGCGTTACTTCAAATGACGGACGTATTTTTTGATATCCTGGTAAAAAGGGTGGCAGGAATTTCCAAATGGCTGGAAGTATGCCGTGATCCTTGCCGGATCCTGAAACATTTAATTCCTTAGGTCCGTCTATCATTTTTTTATTGGTGTGGGGGAATGAGGAATTTGAGATTTTCGGTTGAAAACTCATGCCTGTCAACCATCCGAAGATGTTTCGGAGCAGGTTAGCCAGTAAGTGATGCATCGTGTCCAGTTTCCTCATGATCCTTAATCTTTCAGAAAATTTGTTGGTAGTCCATTGTCGGCCATGAGTATTTCATGCGCACGAAATGACCTGTCTGTAGCTTGGGTAAGCCGGGAAAGATTGGATCTAAATGGAAAACATGGGAATTGGTCGGTCTTCCGAATGGGGAGGATAATGGAGAACGGATATCGTTTATCCGTTTTGGTTAGTATGGCCTTGGTTTGATAAACTGGCCACCGTGCCGGGTTCGCCGGCATGCAAGAATTGGAACTAATGCTTATTCAGGGGAAGTATGCGGTTGGCTTTTCGAAGAAATTCACGGATTGGGTTGTGCTTGGAAACAAACTTATCAAACACTAAGTAAGTGAATGTACACCGATTAACCTTGATTTTATGGCTGAATTTATAAACACCCTTTCGGCAAGTTAAGATCCTTGTCGATGAAAATGCTGATTGATCGTTGAGATACAAGCGTTTCCGAAATGTGTTCCTTTTTCGAAGTACATGCTCACAATCGTCACGATCGATGGGTTCAAAAATGGCATTCGCATTCAACACCCTTGTCACCAAGCTGATGTTTATTCGATGATCATACAGATTGATCATTGAAGTATTCTCGTTTCCGAAATGGTTTCATCTTTCGCCATCCATGCTCACGATCGTCACGATGGATGGCTTCAAAAATGACATTCCCATTCACATGATGCCAGCAAGTTCCAGACTCACCTTCTTCAACTTGCGTACATCCATGTCTTCTACAATGGGATCGGGCATCAGTATAAGTGATGTGTTGTTGTCCTTCCACCAACGGTGGCCTTTGATCTCACGGAAATGCAGGATGCCAACCAGGTACTTCCTGTCTGCATGGGCATGCCACTCTTCGATGTATTCGAATTTCTCCCTGGGGATGAATGTCCAATCAGCAAAACTGACATAGGCCCTGAGATGAAAATCGTCATACAGCCTTAGGAGCTTGTGGTGGTGAAGTTTTTTGTACTCGTATTTATATTGGTAACGTAGAGCGGAGATATCACTCAGCACCGCCGTGGCAGTGGGGAAACTGCCTGCGCCTTTTCCATAAAAGAACTGCTTGTCGGCGAATCCGCTTTCAATGACCACGCCATTGTATTCATTCTTCACGAAAGACAGATGGTCGTCCTGCCTGACGAACTGCGGCAGCACGAAACCGGCCACATCACCCTCCTTGAGTTTCTGAGCCTGAGCAACGAGTTTGATGTGAAGGTTTTTCTCCTTGGCTACCCGGGCATCTGATTCCTTGATGTTCTGGATGCCATTGAAGACGATATCCCCGGGGCTTGTGGTTATCCCGTATGCATGGTTGAGCAGCAGGGTCCATTTGTTCACGGCGTCATATCCCTCCAGGTCCAGAGTGGGATCGGTTTCAGCGAATCCCAGTTGCTGTGCCAACAGCAATGCATCCTTCAGGTCGAGTTTATCCTCGAACATCTTTGTCAAGATGAAATTAGTGGATCCGTTGACGATTCCTTTGATCGAATGGAGCAGGTCGTTGTCGTAATATTCCTCCAAATTACGGATGACCGGTATGGAGGCGCATGCAGAAGCCTCATACAGCAATGAACGTCCGCTGCTCTGCTGGAGAGTTATCAATTCTGGCAGGTGCTCTGCAAGCATCTTCTTGCTGGCACTCACCACATCCTTTCCTTTTCTCAATGCGGTTGTGACGATACGATAGGCAGGTTCGGACTCGTTGATCACTTCAACGATTACATTGATCTCCGGATCATTCAGCAGCAGGTCCCGGTCGGTAGTGAATAGCGCATCCGGGGCATCTCGTTTTTTGGCTGGATCCTTGATGCAGATGCGCTTGATGGAAGCATTCAGGGAAGGGGTCTGCTGAAGTATGCGGTAAAGACCTTGTCCGACCACACCGAAGCCGAAGAGTCCGATCGTGAGTTGTTTGTTTGCATCCATGGCATGCATCTTTAGGCCTTATTTCCCATGTTTTCAGTTATGGTCGGGGGCGAGGAATTCACTGATGAGCGAGCTTATTTTTTCATGTTCAAGGAGAAAACCATCATGTCCATAATCGGAGTGGATGAAATGGACCTTGGCGCCCGGGATATGATTGGCGATGAACTCCTGTTCGCTTATGGGGAAAAGGATATCGCTGCTGATGCCGATCACGAGTGCTCTGGATCGGATACCATTCAGAGCAAGTGCACAGTTACCCCTGCCCCTTCCGATATCATGTGCATCCATTCCTTTGGAAAGGGCATGATAGCTGAATGCATTGAAGCGCCGGGCCAGTTTCTCTCCTTGATAGCGCTGGTAAGATTCGCTCTTGTAATCCTCTAGTTGGCCCGTGGTATCCAATTGAGTGGCGCCATAGGTGCCGTAGTTTCTGTAGCTCAGTAGGGCTATGGATCGGGCAACTTTCATTCCATTGATGCCTGCCTTGGGGGTTTGCTCGGCCCATGTAGGGTCATTCTCTATCGCCATGCGCTGGCTGGCGTTGAAGGCGCGGCCCCAGGGCGAATGAACGGCATTTGTAGCGATTGGGAAGATGTTCTTGAACGCATCGGGCTCTTCGATTGCCCATTCCAGCAGTTGCTGACCGCCCATGCTGCCCCCGATACCTATATATATATGACCAATGCCGAGTTCATCACGCAGAAGACGATAGGCTTTGACCATGTCCCGAGGCGTGAAGAAAGGGAAATCGTGGTACCAGGGTTTTCCCCGGGTCGGGTCCGTGTCTAATGGCCCGATGCTGCCATAGCAGCTACCGGGGATATTCACGCAAATGATGAACCACCGTTCGGGATCGAAGAAGGTTCCTTCACCAACCAAACCCGGCCACCATTCCGAAGGGTCGCTGTTTGCAGTAAGTGCATGAAAAACCCATACCACATTAGACCCCTCTGGGTTGAGGTTCCCCGAGGTGGTATAGGCAAGGTGGAATCCGGGGATCACCGCCCCGGATTCTAACCTGAATGCCTCTTTATAGTCAAATCGAAGGTGTTTGGGTTTCATTACTTCAAGAGTGAATGGACTGATCTGATCAGGCTATTTGTTGGAATGCCTGTTCGAAATCGGCTTTTATATCATCGATATGCTCGATGCCCACGCTCACCCGGATCTGGTTCGGGTGCACGCCCGCATCTATCTGCTCGGCTCCGGACAACTGCTCATGCGTGGTGGTGGCGGGATGGATGACCAAGGTTTTGGCATCACCCACATTCGCCAAATGCGAAGCCAGTTTTAAAGCCTCATTGAACCTGGCTGCTTTTTCCGTTCCACCACGGATGCCAACTTGTAAAACACCACCTGCACCCTTCGTCAGATACTTCTTGGCCAGTGCATGGTAAGGACTGCTGGCCAGTCCGGGATATTTGACATACTCCACCTGGGGGTGCTTCTCCAACCATTCTGCAAGAGCAAGTGCGTTATCTACATGTCGCTGAACACGAAGGGAAAGCGTTTCCAGACCCTGAAGCAGCAAGAAGGAATTGAATGGACTTTGAGAGGGTCCAAAGTCGCGCAGTCCTTCCACACGTGCCCGTATAATGTATGCAATATTGGGAAGGCCCAGTGGGTTGTTGTACCCGAAAGTTTCCCAGAATTTCATTCCATGGTACCCATCTGAGGGCTCGGTGAACTGCGGGAATTTGCCGTTGCCCCAGTTGAAATTGCCTCCATCCACGATAACACCACCGATGGTAGTTCCATGTCCGCCGATCCACTTGGTCGCAGATTCGACTACGACATTAGCTCCATGCTCCAAGGGTCTGAACAGGTAACCACCCGCACCGAAAGTATTATCCACTATCAGCGGAAGATCATGTTTCTTGGCCAGTGCACCTATCTTCTCGAAATCAGGAATGTTCAACTCAGGATTACCGATGGTCTCCAGATAGAAGGCCTTGGTATTCTCGTCGATCAGTTTGGCGAAGGATGCGGGATCATCACCTTTGGCGAAGCGGACTTCAATACCTAGCTTCTTGAAGGCAACTTTGAACTGGTTATAGGTTCCACCATATACGAATGAGGTGGAGATGAAATTGTCACCAGCACTCAGGATATTGTTCAATGCCAGGAATTGGGCTGCCTGTCCGGAAGCAGTGGCCAATGCAGCCACACCACCCTCGAGGGCAGCGATGCGTTTTTCGAAGACATCCGTCGTCGGATTCATGATGCGTGTATATATATTACCGAAAGCCCGCAAACCAAATAGATCGGCTGCATGATCGGAATTGTCGAATCCATAGGAAGTGGTCTGGTAGATCGGAACGGCCCTTGACTTCGTGGTGGGGTCAATCTCTTGTCCGGCATGGAGTTGCAAAGTGTCAAAATGTAGTGGCTTGCTCATGTTGTCTGATTTTGGTATGCTGAATTGGAATGATCAATAATGGAAGGTTCCCGTTCAACGGAAACTGGCACAAGGCCCTGTATGGATTATGGGAATGGTAATGCCTTACGGCATACAACAACAGGAACTCATCATTCTGGAATACAGAAGCATGGGGGATAATCTCAGGCTGTTCATGTTGACTTTAAATACTCTACAAATATAGTAGGGTATTTTGGATACTGTACTCATGGCCGTGTATTTTTTTTGTCAGTTTGCTAAGGCATCGATCTCAGATCCATGAACATGCATTATCCATCAGGTAGGGGCAACAAAAAAGCCCATCTGGATCGTCAGATGGGCTTAATATGATGTTGTGGTATCTAAAGCCTTTTATCTGACTTATCTGTCCCAAGTCATTGACCGGGGCTGGAGTTGGCACCTTATCTCGCCTGGGGCGGACAGGTTGTCAAGGCTTCACAGGGCCATTTCCCTCTGCCTTTCTGGATAAGAACATGTGCAAGAACTGTGGCAAAGATATTGGCTGGAGGGGAAATCTCCCAAAACATTTTATGTAATTTTCCTGTTCATTCGCGTTTGGATCGGTCCGGCCGGGCTGATCATCAATCCATTGTAAAAGAAGAATATGAACAGGATGGCGGGCCAGGATTCGATTGTGGTGAGTGGGGCAAGGGTACATAACCTGAAGAACATGGACATCAGTCTGCCGAAAAATCGACTGGTAGTGATCACGGGTATTAGTGGAAGTGGTAAATCATCCCTGGCGTTTGATACCATTTATGCAGAGGGGCAACGGCGATATATGGAAACCTTTGGTGCTTATGCCCGCCAATTCATGGGGGAAATGGAACGGCCCGATGTGGACAAGATCACCGGTCTTTCACCGGTGATATCCATTGAACAGAAGACCACCAATAAAAATCCCCGTTCCACGGTTGGAACCATCACGGAGATCTATGATTTTCTCCGATTGCTTTTCGCCAGAGCTGCGGTGGCCTATTCCTATAATACGGGAAAGAAGATGGTCAAATTCAGTGAAGAAGAGATAGTCGCTGACATCCAAAAGAGATACAAAGGAAAAAAAATCGCCATACTAGCACCGATGGTGAGAGGAAGAAAGGGTCATTACCGGGAACTTTTCGAAGAGATCCGGAAGAAAGGGTACCTCAAAGTTCGCGTGGATGGGGAAACTAAGGACTTGGCCCCCAAAATGCAGGTGGACAGATATAAGATCCATGATATTGAAGTGGTCGTGGACAGGCTTCCGGTGAATGAAGAGATGAAACTCAGGATGGGACAGAGTGTGCAGAAGGCTTTACAGGTGGGGAAGGGCTTGATCTTCATCCAAGTGGGCGAAAGTGAACGCGTGGTGCAATACAGCAGACAGCTGATGTGTGAGGATACGGGTCTGTCTTACGAGGAGCCTTCACCCAATGCATTTTCATTCAACTCACCTTACGGGGCATGTCCTGAATGCAAGGGGATCGGTCAGGTGTATCAGGTGGATATGAATGCGGTCATTCCGGATCGTTCCCTTTCCATTGCTGAAGGGGCCATCATTCCACTCGGTGAGGCAAGGGATTCTTACGTTTATAAACAGGTGGAGCAACTTGCTCGTAAATTAAAGTTCAGCGTGAAGACGCCCATTTCCGATTTGCCCGATAAGGCTATGAACATGCTATTGTATGGTAATGTGGAAGGTCGTGTGGATGTGGTCATGGGTTTTGATGATGCTCCTGCTGAAACGGATTCTGCATACGAAGGTATCGTCAATATGCTGGTCAGGTGGTTCACGGGAACCGGCAGCGAGTCCATTCGCGAGTGGTCGGAGTCTTTCATGGAGCTGAGGACCTGCCCGATTTGTGAAGGTGCACGTCTGAAAAAAGAAAGCTTATGGTTCAGGGTGGGGGATAGTAATATCGCGGAGCTCAGTGAATTGAATTTGGACAAACTGGCCGAGTGGTTCCTGGCATTGCCCAAGGTCCTGAATGAAAAACAGAAAGCCATCGGTAAGGATATCCTGAAAGAGATCAATGAAAGACTCAGCTTTCTTCTCGATGTTGGATTGACATACCTGACTTTGAGTCGACCTACCCGATCGCTCAGCGGTGGTGAATCACAGCGGATCCGTCTGGCCACCCAGATCGGTTCGCAATTAAGAGGGATCACCTACATTCTGGATGAACCTTCCATCGGACTACATCAACGGGATAACCAGCGACTCATCGGTGCCCTCAAGAACCTTCGCGATATTGGCAACAGTGTTCTCGTCGTGGAACATGACAAGGATATCATGCTCGCTGCTGATCACCTGGTGGATATTGGTCCACAGGCTGGAAAACATGGTGGTGAAGTGGTCTCGCAGGGCACACCTGCAGAAGTGCTTCGATCCGGATCGGAAACGGCCATGTATCTTAATGGGAAGAAAAAAATAGCCTTGCCGAAAGAGAGGAGAAAGGGCAACGGCAAATGGTTGATCCTTACTGGTGCTTCCGGGAATAACCTGAAAAAGGTGGACATCGAGATCCCATTGGGTTCATTGGTGCTGGTCACAGGTGTCAGCGGCAGTGGAAAGTCCACACTCATCAATGAAACTTTGTATCCCATCCTCAATAAGCATTGTTACGATTCCAAGGCCGTGCCCCAACCATACAAAAAAGTAAAGGGGCTGGATGAGATCGACAAGGTGATCGAGATCGACCAGTCACCCATCGGAAGGACCCCCCGGAGTAACCCTGCCACGTATTGCGGCTTTTTTACTGAGATTCGCCAATTGTTCGCCGCAATACCGGAAGCAAAGATCCGTGGATATGCTGCCGGTCGCTTTTCTTTCAATGTCAAGAGCGGAAGATGCGAGGTCTGTGAAGGTGGTGGCATGCGCGTGATCGAGATGAACTTCCTTCCCGATGTCTATGTTCCTTGCGAAAAATGCAATGGCCGTCGCTACAACCGCGAGACCCTTGAGATCCGGTACAAAGGGAAGTCCATCAGCGACGTGCTGGACATGACGGTAGATGAAGCGGTGGAGTTCTTCAACAACATACCTTACCTGTATCGGAAGATCAAAGTACTTCAGGAAGTGGGGCTCGGTTACATCACACTGGGACAGTCTGCCGTAACATTGAGCGGGGGAGAAGCCCAGCGGGTGAAGTTGGCCACTGAGTTGTCCAAAAAAGATACGGGTAGAACATTCTATATATTGGATGAACCCACAACCGGACTTCATTTTCAGGATATCAGCCATCTGCTGGAAGTGTTGAACAAGTTGGTTGACCGGGGTAATACGGTTTTGGTCATCGAACATAATATGGACGTGATCAAAGTGGCAGACCATATCATTGACCTCGGTCCTGAAGGGGGTGATGGAGGAGGCGTGGTGCTTTACCAGGGTGAACCGTATGGACTCCTGAAGGTCAAGACAAGTCATACCGGCCGGTTCCTTAAAAATGAATTGTCATCATGAAAGAAAGGATCATCATCGATATGGATGAGGTGATCGCGGATCCCATGGGTGCGATGGTTGACTGGTACGAACGTGAGTACGGTGGAACGGTGGATTATGTGAAGATGCAAGTGGGTTCTTGGTCGAAGGGATTCCCCGAGGAGCATCAGTCGATGATCAGGGAAAGACTGCATGAGCCTGGATTTTTCCGCGATCTGCCTGTCATGAAGGATAGCATTGAAGTACTGGAGCGTATCAACAGTTCCTATGAAGTGTTTATTGTATCTGCAGCTACTGAATTCCCCAATTCATTGAAAGAAAAACACGATTGGCTGCGGGATCATTTTCCTTTCTTCAGTTGGCGCCAGCTGGTTCTTTGTGGAGACAAGAGGCCGATAACAGGCGATCATATGATAGATGATCATGTGCGGCATCTGATCCATTTTCCGGGGAAGAAATACCTTTTCAGCAGTCCTCATAATGTCCTGGTGACAGATTATGTACGTATCCATGACTGGAAAGAGGCTGCACGTATTTTCCTTTGATGAAAAAGGAGCAAGGCATGCAAGTAAAGCTTCTACATCCCCGGATTATTCACGGTTCTGTTTCTGAACTCTCTGTGCATGCCTTGCATAAAGTATTGGTGACGGTTTCAGTTGTCAGGTCTATTCCAATACGTCATTTGTCTTCATTGGGAACGGATGGGTAGATATTTCTTGGGTGATAGATACCCTTATTTAAATGGGTTGTGTTTCGAATGATGATCTTAGTGATCAAAATCTGATGATCGGGCAGCGGGTTTTGTTCAGGGAGTGCCTGTTTGACTCACCATCTCCACCCAGCCTGATACCGAGCTTAACGGTGGTCGCATAATAAGCATCGTTATTCGTTGGGGTTCCCCTCTGAGACCCGGCTTCAAATCTTTTGGTGATGGCACCTTGAGGAGGCCTGTTGGCGACCTGAACGGCGATGTCTGCAGTATGGGATCCGGCACCGAAATAATTGTAGAAATCCTGATCGGCAACATACTTGGTACTCACATCATCAATATAATCAGTGAAGGTCTTGCGATTTATGATCTCGAAACCGATGTTGAATTTTTCTGAGATGAAATATTTGATGCCAATGCCGTAAGGGACATTCACTTGTGTCAGGCTGTACTGCTTACGGTCGGGATGATTGGGCATTCCCTGACCTTCCGTATGCAGGTCGTGCAGGTTGACCCACTGCTTGTTGCCTGAAGGGTCTGTATAAACGGTCTGGGGATTGAAATGGAATACACCTACACCTATGATACCATAAGGGCGGATCTTGTGGAAGACGTCGTTACCGTCCTGTTCAAAGAATACTGTGGGATAGAATTCTGCCCCGGCATATAGTTCAGCAATATTGGACCGGAAGGAAAGGTTGCGGAATTTCCTCATTTCTTCCATGCCACCTTTGCCATTGATGACGCTGTCAGCACCTTCCAACCTGCCAAAACTGAGGGAGACGCGGAAATTCACGAATTCAGTGGGGGCAACGCTGAAGAAGACACCTTTCATCAGGCGGGTCATGGCGAAATTGTTGTCCTTGATGAAGGTTCTGCCTTTTCCCATGGTTCCTCCAAGATCACCAAGGAAATTGGATGGGCCTACATTGATACCCGTTTCAAATTTCATCTGAGCCTGGCCGAGGGAGTTGATCGCAAAGATCAGGGTAAGCGAAAAAAAGATACGGGTGAGGTACGTGTGTAACACTTGTTTCATAAAATCGGATTTGGATTTTCAAGAGTTGGGATTACCTGAATAACGCTTCCTGACGTATGAATATTTCACGTTCTAATGAAAAAAGGGTTCCGAATGGAGCCCTTTTTCATAACATATTGAAAACCCAAATATTGTCAGCTCATCAACATTTCCACATGCTCTATGCCGTCTTCCATGAAAATCTCGCCAACGACCTCAAAACCAAAGGATGAGTAAAAATGTTTAAGATATGCCTGTGCTTTGATTCGGACGGGTTGACCAGTATGAATTTCCGTACAGATACCGATAGCCCTGCCCATCAGCTCCTTTCCGACACCGGTACCTCTATATATTAATGGAGTGATCACTCGCCCGATCGAAGGTTCTGCATAGCATATTTCTGGTGCTATGATCCGGCAATAGGCGGCGAGAGCAGTTCCGTCCCATGCCATCAGGTGCATGGAATACTGGTCTTTGCCGTCCAGATCCTGATAAATGCTTTTCTGTTCCATGATGAAAACCTCTGCTCTTAACTGCAGAATGGCATATAGTTCGCTGGCCATGAGTTCGTTGAAGCGCTTGCAGGTCCAGTTGAGCATATTCAGATTTTCTGTACGGTTTTTTTAAGGGCCTAACTGATTTGTCAATAGCCATATTTCCCTTTCCATCTTTCCCTTAGGAATTTCCTCATTTCCTCTTCTCTGGCATTCTGACCCGGTCGATAAAAAGTTGATCCTGAAATACTATCGGGTAGGAATTCCTGCAGGATGAAATTCATCGGGTGGTCGTGTGCGTATTGATAACCTTGGTTATATCCAAGTTCTTTCATGAGTTGGGTGGGAGAGTTACGAATGGGGAGGGGTACGGGAAGGTCACCCTCTTTTCTGACCATGGCCAACGCTTCGTCTATGGCAAGGTAGGCTGCATTGCTCTTGGGGGAGGCGGCGAGGTATGTGGCGCATTGGGACAGAATTATCCTCGCTTCGGGGTATCCTATCTTATCCACTGCTTCGAAGGATGCATTGGCTAAAACTAAGGCAGTCGGGTTGGCGTTACCGATATCTTCACTGGCAAGGATGACCATCCTTCTTGCAATGAATCGGACATCTTCACCACCCTCGATCATCCTCGCCAGCCAGTAGACTGCTGCATTGGGATCACTTCCGCGGATCGATTTGATGAAAGCAGAGATGATGTCGTAATGCTGTTCGCCGGATTTGTCGTAAAGTGCGATCTTTTTCTGGGCTGTTTCTAATATGAATGCATCAGTTAGGCGGATGGGTTCTTCCGTGCTGTTGTTCACTGCCATCTCGAGAAGGTTCAATAATTTCCTTCCGTCGCCTCCGGAAAGTCGATATAGAGCTTCCTTTTCTTGCAGCAATATATTTTTCTTTGAAAGGATCAAATCCTTTTTTATAGCATTCTCCACGATCATATCCAGGTTGGCCATACCGAGTGCCTTGAGTACAAAAACCTGACAACGTGAAAGAAGCGCACTATTGATCTCAAAGGAGGGGTTTTCGGTAGTGGCTCCTATCAATGTGATGGTACCTTTTTCGACTGCACCAAGCAGGGCATCCTGCTGGCTTTTATTGAATCTATGGATCTCGTCAATGAAAAGGATCGCATTACCCTGTTCCCTTGCTTGTTGAATGACTTCACGAATGTCTTTCACCCCCGCGGAAATGGCGCTTAGTGTATGGAAGGGTTGCGAACTGCTTTCAGCGAGAATCCGAGCAATGGTGGTCTTCCCTGTTCCAGGTGGTCCCCAAAGTATCATGGAGGGCATTTTCCCTTGTTCCAGGGCATTTCTCAGGATACTGCCCTTCCCGGTCAGGTGTTCCTGTCCCGAAAGGTCGTCCAGTGTAACGGGGCGCATTCTCTCGGCCAATGGGGCATTCATGAACACAAATTAAGGAAAATGACAATAGAGGTGTCCAGACGAATGGTGGTGGCACCCGTTATCTTGATAGGCAGATATTTCTCGATAATCAGAGCCCGACAGTTATGGAGCTGAATGCATTTATTCTGAGCAGGCAGCCCTCTTTTGTCAGATGATATTTCGGAATGAAGAGGTTGATGTTGAGGAATCCTTTGTTTATTTGCATTAATCAATGTACATCGTCCTTCAAACCATATTCTGGACTCTTTTTTTACTTGTCTTATACACTTATATAGGATATGGACTCCTGTTACATGTACTTGTCGGGTTCAAAAAAGGAGATCAATCAATTAAATCATCAATTGCTGGTGACGAAAACTTGCCCATGGTTGCGTTCATCATTGCCGCATACAATGAAGAGGATGTTATCGAGAGGAAGATCAGGAATACGATGGATTTGAATTATCCACGTGATCAGATGAAGATCATTGTAGTTGCAGATGGGTCCACGGATACTACAACGGAGCTGATACAAAAACATCCAGGCATCATTATATCCTATGATCCGGACAGGGGTGGCAAGGCCTCGGCATTGAATAAGGGCGTCTCATTGGCGGGTAATGCCTCCATTCTAATTTTTAGCGATGCGAATACCTTGGTCAATCCAGATGCAGTCCGCTTGTTGGTGAGGCACTATGCTGATTCTCGAGTAGGAGCGGTATCCGGCGAGAAAAAGGTGGTTTCAGGGGGATTGGGTATGGTTCAGGCAGATTGCGAGTCTATGTATTGGAAATACGAATCCCATTTAAAGAAACTCGATTCCGACTTTAATACCATGGTGGGTGCCGCAGGAGAATTGCTTTCTGTACGAAGGGAACTTTATATAGGCATACCGCAAAATATCATACTTGATGATTTTTACATATCTATAAATATTTGCATACAAGGTTATCTGGTCAAATACGAGCCAGGGGCCGTTGCATTGGAACAAGCATCCACCTCCATCAGTGAGGAAAAAAAACGCAAAATCCGGATCAGCGCAGGTGCATTTCAAGCCATTGGGTGCTTCATGAATCTCTTGAATCCATTCTCGAACCCCCGACTAAGCTTTCAATATATCTCCCACCGGGTAATGCGGTGGGTGATTTGTCCTTTGGCATTGCCTTTCATATTGATTATCAATGGGATGATTGTTTATTTTACGGTAAATCATACCTTGTATGAGTACTTGTTTTGCGGGCAGATCATATTATATGTATTCGCACTTGTCGGATACCTGATCAACCATTTCAATTTGTCCAGCAGGAGGATTTTTAATGTTCCATATTATTTTCTGTTCATGAACTATTCCGTTTGGTTAGGTTTTTTTAGATTCATAAATAACTCTCAATCAGTGATTTGGGATAAGTCTGATCGCCGTCCCTTTGTTGAATGAGCCCAGGTATTACCTGGAAAGGTCTTATTCCATAGTATTTGTACGTATTCTATTTGCATTCCTGTTTTTTTGTCTCTATATTTACTCCCTGTAAAGTTTTTAGCATCTCAATTCCTTTCTGAAGAAACCACCCCCAAGGTTCTACCGTAGCGCAATATCCTTCCAAAGACACTGGCTCTCAGCCTCTGATTTCAATCCCATGAAAAGGAAATCCTGATTTCTTAGTACCCCCTTTTTCCAATTTTCTATGAATCCACGGGTTCAAACTGCCCGCTGTGTTCAACTTTTAAAACCCTAAGAAAATGAGAAAGGATATCATGGTCATTGATGGTAGTAAGGCAATCCGGTACATGTTGCATACTATCCTTAAAAAGAACTACAAGGTTATTTCTGTACCAGATGGCGTTAGTGCAATGTATTATCTGAGAGAATCTGCTCATCCCGATCTGATCATCATGGACCCGGAACTCCCGGATCTTGGAAGTTGGGAACTGGTAAGACATCTTTCTGGCAGCCATTTGTATGCATCTATTCCTCTTCTGGTGATTTCCAATCAGCCGGAAGACGAGACAAGGGTAAAGGCCATCAACTATGGGGTCATGGATTTTTTCCAAAAACCATTCAACCCCCTCCACCTTTTGGATTCAGTGGAGAACATCTTGGTTGGTAACGCGATGGGGAAAGTTTATTAATACCTGGCGGGATAGATTAAAAAGAGAAAGAAATGAATTTAGAGATCATACATAAAACAGTCCCTCGGTATAAATATGTCAGGGTTACCGAAAGATCAGCATCTGATGCTGTTTCCTCCGACACCTTTCTTTATTTAGGTACAGCTGACAAGGTATTCGATGCACTCGTTCTTAATATGGGCAAAGGCCTTCATCTCAGAACTGTATCAGAGATCACCGAGACCCTTACGTTCCTGAAAGAATACGGCTCTTACTTACCGCAAGCCATATTCCTGGATATCCCCTACGAGAAGGATAAATTCATGTCGATCAGGCGTTTCATAGAAAACGATGTTGAACTGAAAGGATTGGTTCTCATAGGAAATGTCAGAAAATTATCTGCATCGGAGAACGAGGACATCATCTCCTCCCACTTAGTCGATGAGATCATGGATTTTGATTCTGAACTAGCCATGGCAGCAACCCGAGTTGGATTCTTGAATCGGATGAAGTGTTCTGCCGCAGTTGAGGACTCAGCAGTGAAGATCGAGACCGCAGGAAGTATGGAAATTGGAGCAGTTGGTATTTATAAAAGGACATTTGACATCATTTTCTCCCTTACCCTTCTACTTATTCTCCTTCCTGTCATGATGGTGATCGCCATCGCTATCAAATGGGAGAGTAAGGGACCTGTCTTTTATAATTCTTTCCGTGCGGGTAGGGGCTTTCAAATTTTCCGGTTCTTCAAATTCAGGACCATGAAAGTTGGCGCTGACAGGATGATCCAGTCCATGACCCACTTGAATAAATACAACACTTCGAACGGAGCGGTATTTTTCAAGATCAAAAATGATCCGAGGATTACCGGCGTGGGAAAATTCTTGCGCGCGACGGGTCTTGATGAGCTTCCTCAATTATTCAATGTCCTGCGTGGGGACATGTCCATAGTCGGTAATCGCCCTTTGCCCCTGTATGAAGCGAATACGCTGACAACCGACGAGTGGGCCGAACGTTTCGCTGCCCCGGCTGGTATCACTGGATTTTGGCAAGTACAAGAGAAAATGAATGCTGTGCTTTCCAGTGAGGACAGGATCAAGGCTGATATACACTACTCACGTAGTCATAACCTCAAGATGGATCTCCAGATCATGCTTCGGACACTTCCATTCCTGGTTAGTGAATTTCCGAATCAGGAAAAAGCCAAGCAAGAAACTAGAAACACTGTTGTTTCCCCATTCAAGACTGAATTCTCCATTTAAATACCGCTGGCTTGATCATATAAGTTCCTTGCGGTCCGAAATACTTTGATGAAATCCCGGTTGTGTTGAACATGACCGGGATTATTTTTTCAGATCTGTAGATGGGGCTTATTCGTTATTCTGCTTTCTGAAGGAATTTCTGGTTTGCCACATGAGTCTTTACCAATCCTGACCATTTTTACTCGATCGCTTCAAAATACAAAACCACCCGTCAGGGTGGTTTTGTAAATGATGAGTCCGGATGTAGGAGGTTCTTTTGACTTATCCTGCCTTTTTTCGGAGATCTTTCTTGTCTAAATTTGATGCTCAGTTCCTGGATTCAATTTCGGATCATATGACCGATCGCAAAGAGTTTTAGTGGTTTCGTTTACATCTGATCTGGCTTACTGATTATCATTGATCAAAAAAAGTGTTCAGGGAGTTTCTAGTTATTCATCCTGTTCCGAGGTTACTGGAGGTAAGTTCCACATTCTGGATTATGTTTACTGAAGATTTCGATCATGGGTTTCATACAGGGCTTTGTATGTATGGGTATTCAGAATCTACAGGTGATTTCGAATTGAATTTGATAAGTGAATGATAACGGGATTGATGGAGTGATGGAGTGATGAAGTGATGAAGTTTTGATAAGTGAATGATAACGGGAGTGATGGAGTGATGAAGTGATGAAGTGGTGCTAAAATGACAAGGTTTAAAAGGTGGGATGGCGGATACAGGTGAATATGACCCGATTTCCTTTTGATTTGAGCGAGTAATGCGAAGAAAGGAAAATCAATGAGGGGGCTCAGTAGGCGTTCTTATCGCCCTTTATAGTTACATAGACAGTCATGAGAACAATCTTTAGATCAAGCCAGATATCCCAGTTCTCCAGATACCAGATGTCATATTCCACCCGTTTCCGGAGTAATTCATTCTCGCGGATCTCGCCACGGAATCCGTTCACTTGGGCCCATCCTGTCAGCCCGGGTTTTACAAAATGCCTGATCATGTATTCTTTGTAGATAGCGGTGAATTCGTCAGTGTGTTTCAGCATATGAGGCCTCGGGCCCACTACGGACATGTCGCCCAAAAATACATTGAAAAACTGTGGCAATTCATCAAGGTTTGTTTTGCGAAGGATCCTGCCTACTTTGGTGACCCTGCTATCATTCTTGGTAACCTGCTTCCTGTCTGCGTCTTGATTGGTCCGAAGGCTTCTGAATTTGATGCATGAGAAAGGCTCATTGTTTTTACCAGATCTTTCCTGGATGAAAAATACCGGACCTCTGGAGTCCAATTTGATGATCAGCGCAATCAAGGGGACAAGCCAGGAAAGTAGCAGTAGGATGACCAAAAAACTGAAAACAATATCGAAAAACCTTTTCTTGATCTTGCTGCCGGTGTCTTCAAGCGGCTCTTTACGCAAGGATAAAACGGGAATGTCATCTACAAAGTCCACGAAAATATTCCGGTTGACAAAGATCTGGTAGTCAGGCACAAATTTGAACCGGATGAAATGACTTTCGGCAGATTTGGCAAGGTCATACATGTATGGGTGTGTTTCCGGTGCCAATGTAGAGTAGATCTCCGTAACCTGATTGTTTTTTGCATACTCCATGACTTGACTGGGATCTCCTAGTATGGGAAGTGTCGGTTCGCCATCAATTTTATCTTGATCCGTAAAGCATCCCAAGAAATTCACCAGTTTGGTTTCTTTTTGAAAATACCTGATGAGCCGCTTGGATATGTCATTGTATCCAACTACCACGACATTTTTGGCGATGTTGAGGTTGTTTTTGAGGGCTTTGACGAAGAAAAAGAAAAGAATCCGGTTCGTTACCAGGATGAACGCGAATCCGGAGAAAGTGAGTATAATGAAAAGTCTGGAGTATAATGTTTTGGAAAAGAAAATGAAAAAAAGCGTCAACAGGAGAGTGAGTAAATAGCTTTTGAGCGTCTCCTTGATGAAATGTCGCGTGTCCAACCAGTTCTTGCTCAAATACAGTGCAGTCACAAAGACCGATCCCATCCAGAACATGTTCATGGCCGCAAAAAAGAAGAAGTAATCCCTGTCATTCAGGGCATTCGCTCTGGAGACGAAATAGCCGAGTGTGAATAACACGATATTCAGGGATATGATGTCCCACACCCAAAGCAAGGTCCTGTATGTATAAAAGGATAGCTTGTTCATGCTGATTCCCGTACAATTCGCATTTAGGCAGTAAAAAGCCTATGATTGGTCAAGATGTTCTTTAACTTGTTGAAGATATGGCATTTATGCCTGATCTCCCACGTCAATTCAAGCTATCAATTTAGGATCATGTCTGCACGGGACTGATCGAATTGGTTGATAAGCCGCACAGTCTCTTGTATGTTTGCTCTGGAACTGGCGCCAAAAAGTATCGATTCCACATTTGGAAGATTACAGACATATTCAAGTGCTTCTTTCGGAGAAATGGCACCTCCTGCCAGAACTTGCATAGCGATGGCCCTGAACTGACGAGTCCGCAATGTTTTTTCGTAGAGTTCTTTTCCACCTGACATCCGGAAGCCGACCTTATTGATAGAGGAGCAGATGATCGGGTTTTTCACACCACCATTTTCCAGAACATCAAGAAGCATCGGCATATTCATGGTTATGAAACCTGCTTCAGCCTGATATTTTTTGGCTACATATGTATGGAAGGCAATAAGGATGTCTTTCATGCCTAAACCAAGCAACAGATCGGTGATGACATTTTGCAAGAATATTACTGGAGTATCGATCCCTTTGAACATTTTCATTTCGGCGTCGATCAACAGTTCCATGATGGACAGGTAATCCTTCGAAAGAAATGCAACACCACCTTTGAACATGGAGCCTATGAAATTCCCAGGAACATACTGTTTCAGGGTTCCTGCAATGCCTAATTCAGTGACCGCATTGGCGTATTTGTGTGCATAGGGCATACAGGGAAAGATCTTGTATCCCTTGTATTTTTCGGGGTTGGCACGGATCGCATCGCAGATGTTCGCAATACGATCGTGTGTGGTGCACATGAAAGTTTGGACACCATTATCCCGGGAAATATCAAGTGTCTGCAGGATGGCAGAATCGTCCTTGAATCGGATGGATTGTGCCCTTGATTTCTCGTCTGATATATGGTTTACGGCAAAAAATTGATTGTCTCCAAATAAGATCCTTTCCATACTATCAGTGTTGTGCGTTTTTGATCAATTTTATCGCCTGATCGGTATGCCAGGCGCTCTCGAAATTATTGAGATGGTTGGGTATTTTACCTTGAACTGCGGCTATGAAGTGGTCCATTTGTGCGGAGTATTCTTCACCCCGTAAATAAAAATGCACAGGGTCCGTCAGGTCGGTCACATATTTTACGTTCCATCCCTTGGAGTATTCGGCCGGGGCCTCATCCTTGAAGAAAACTTTCAGCTCATTGGCATCGGATATGATCTTTCCCTTTTTTCCCATGATGGTCACTGAAGTGCTCATTTTCCTGTGGGTTTCATCACTCCAATTCACGGAAAGAACCCCGGAGACCTTGTTGGATAATTCCAACAAAGCGTAGACCGCATCTTCAACCTCTTTGGAATGTATAGACTTGAGAAGTGATGCCTTAACGGAACTGACTGGGGCTAAGAGATAATTGATGAGGTCTATGACGTGTGAGGCATAATCCATCAAACACCCACCGCCTTCACCGGCACTGGAGCGCCAAGTATCCTGCTTGGGTTTCACTACCACAGGTCCATAAGCTTCTCCTGTGAAATGATAGATCTCCCCAAGGAGGTTACTTTCCAAAATGCGCTTCACCTCCCTGAATGTTCCCACGAACTTGTTGTGGTAACCAACCTGGTTCACCAATTTATTTTTCCGGGCTAAATCCACCAGCGGTGATCCTTCTTCCGGGGTGAGGCAAAATGGCTTTTCGGAAAAAACATGTATGTTTTTTTCCAATAGTTCCCGTACCATGGGAGCATGATATTTCGTCGGAACAGAGACCACGACAGCATCCGGTTTCGCTTCGTCAAGCATTTTTTTATAATCGGCATAGCAGGGAAATGGACTGTATTTCCCTATTGCATCCGTGACCATCTTTGATGAGTCGCATACACCTACTACACTTACGTCGGGGTGAGCGCCAAGGATGGCCAGATGCGAGATGCCCATTTTGCCCACACCGATTATACCTGTTCTGACCATGTTTGCCTGATTTGTCTGATTATTTATAAATGAATGATTATTAGGCTATTTTATTGTGTGACCGCAAAGATTTCACATGGATTTACCCATTTGGCAGACAATTGGGTCATCCGGCGATGATCTTTATGAACGAGGATATCACTTTCTGCTGTTCGGCCTCGGTCATGGGGATGAACAACGGTAAAATGATGCTCCGGTCCGAAGCCATTTCAGATGCCGGCAAGTGAATGTCCTTGGATTCCTCTAGATAGGCTGTTTCCCGATGCGTGGTCATGATGCCTCGGCGTGTTGCGATACCTTCGTCCAGCATTTTTTGCATGATATCATTTCTGGATAGCCTGCAGTTTTCTTTCAGGAAAATGCTGTATGATTGATAATTGCTATAAAAACCTTCCTTTTCGATGGGCAGTCTTACCATGTCCAGATGTCTAAAAGCCTGATGGTAATTTTCAGCGATCTTGCGACGTTCCGATACGATCCAATCCAATTTGGCAAGTTGCTGGATACCCACTGAAGCTTGAATGTCTGTCATGCGGTAATTGTATCCTACTTCCACATGATCTTCGAAGATGAGTTTTGAAGATTCATGACGCACCCGGTCATTCACGGACATGCCATGCTGGCGCAGTAATTTCATGCGACGTGCGTACTCTTCATTATCGGTGGTAATGAAACCCCCGTCGCCGGTGGAGATCACTTTACGGGGATGAAGTGAAAAGCAGACCAACTCGGAGTGACTTCCTATTTTCCTCCCTTTGTAAGATGATCCGGCTGCACAGGCTGCATCTTCAATGAGTTTGATACCATGCTTATCCGCTATCGCCTGAAAGGTATCGATGTCCGCCGGCATACCTATCTGGTGTACGATAAGTATCGCTTTCGTTCTGTTCGTGATCCTTCTTTCTGTATCAGCTGGATCCAGATTATAGTTGACCGGGTCCACTTCAGCGAATACGGGTTTTGCACCTACGTATTTGATGGAGTTGGCGGTGGCGATATAACTCAGTGATGGACAGATTACCTCATCGCCAGGGCCAATCCCAGCTACGATCATGGCGAGATGAAGTGCTGTCGTACAATTAGATACGGCAACTGCATATTTCGCACCTGTATAAGCTGCGAATTTCTCCTCAAATTCGGCTACTCTTGGACCTTGTGTGATCCATCCGGATAGGATCGTGTCATAAGCTGCCTGAGCTTCGTCTTTTGTCAAATAGGGTTTGGCAATGGGAATCATGAGGTCTATTTGTTTTTGGTTTTATCGAAATACCAGTCGCTTAGTTCTTTGAGACCCTGTTCAAGGCTAACTGTGGGTGTGAAATTCAAAAGTTTAACTGCTTTGTTTATATCTGCTAGTCTTCTGCTGACCGGGTTGATAGAATTCTCTTCACGATGCTCGGCCACTAGTTCAGATCGATTGACTTTCAGGAGCACGGCCAGAAGTTGTTTCAGGCTGGTCTCTTCACAATTACCTATGTTGAATGCTTCATCGGTCACCTCAGCCTGCAGTGCCGCGATATTGGCACGGGCTATGTCTCGGACATAAACAAAGTCCATTGAGGTGCTTCCGTCACCGTATATGAGTGGGTTCTTGCCTGTTTTGATGCAATCTAACCACCTGATCATGACTTCGGTGTATTTTCCATCTGTATCCATCCGAGGACCATAAGCATTGAAGTAGCGAAGGGCTACATAATCTAATCCGTGCATGAATTTATAGCTGCGGAATAGTTGTTCTCCCCACATTTTGGCAGCACCATAGAATGTCTGATTGTTATATGGATTGTCAGTTTCAGGAGTAGGGAAATGCTGTGCAAGACCATATACTGAAGCACTGGAGCTGTAAATGACTTTTTTGACTTTGTGTTTTGTGCACAGGTCGGCAACATGGAATGTAGCCTTCAGCATCACCTCGAAACCTTCATGAGGGTTTGCTGCACAGGCGTTTATCCGCAGGGCTGCCATATGGAACACATAATCCACTTCCATGATGCATTGTTCCAATAGATTCGTATCACGGATATCCCCCTGACGGAACTCCACTGCCGGGTTGTCTGCGAAAAATTTCATATTCTCCAGGCTTCCCCTTATGAGGTTATCGAGTATGATTATCTTTTTAGGGGATAATTGCAGGAGTTCCTCAACAACATATGAGCCGATGAAGCCCGCACCGCCGGTGATGAGTATCCTGCTGTTGTTCACTTTATTGACCATTTTGTACAGTATTTAAGCTTAAAATGATGATGCCGGTAAGGATGAATCCGAAACCGAGGAAAGAAACAGTGTTCAATTTGTCTTTGAAGAGAAAATATCCCAGTATGACCGTCAAAATGAAATTGACTCCAACGGCAATCGGGATGATGAAAGTGAATTGTCCGGTTGATAATGCCTTGAAGAGGACTAGGGCGGACACGAAGATCAATGTGAATGCCGTGATCACCTGTGGTTCAATCAGAAAGCCGATCCAGTCTTGTATAGTCATGAGGGACCGTTCACGGATTTTCCATTTGATGAGTCCCGCACCTGAAACGTTCAGGATGGCATATGCAATACAAAGAAGAATGGCTTTGGTCATTTCTTGTCCAATTCAGTGATCTCATCAATGATGAATACGGGTCTCTTCCGACTGGCATCCAGTGTCCTCCAAAGGTATTCTGCGATGATACCCAATGAGATATTGGTTATTCCGAAACCTATGGTGAGAATAGAGACCAGTGCAGGCCATCCGCTGAGCAGGTCATTGTAAAATAATTTCCTCAGTACGATGTATAGTGTCCAGAATAGACCTCCTATGAAGAAAAGGATCCCGACTATGGAAACCAGGCGGATCGGCGCATAGGAGAAGCCGACAAAAGAGTCTATCAAAAGTTTGATCTTTTTTGAAAGTGTCCACTTGGACTTCCCTGCTTTTCTTGCTGATTTCTGATACTCTACGAAATCCTGACGGAAACCCAGATTGAGGATCTGCAGGAAAACACTGGAATTGGCCTCCACGTTATTGTTCACGGCGTCAGCAACCTTACGATCGAACATCACAACGTCGAAACCTTTGTCGGGGTACCGGCGGTTGACGTATTTCTGCATGAGGCGGGAATAAAGTGCAGAGAATTTCTTTTCGAAAAAAGAGTTTTGTGTCATTCCGCGATGTGCCCAAACGATCTCGGAACCTTCCAAGGCCTTGGTGTACATCCGGGTGATATTGTCAATGGGATCCTGAAGGTCTGCATACAAGAAAGTAATGTATCGCCCACCTGCGTATTTAATCCCCGCTCTCAGAGCTGCATGTGATCCATAGTTTTGGGACAATGAAATCAATTTGGTTCCATTGGGAAACGTATTATTCTTGATCGTTGAAACGGATCTATCGGAAGATCCGTCATTGACCAGAATCACTTCAAAATGAATTGTAGAGTGGAATGACGTGAAATGAATGAGTTCCTGTCCCAGCTGGGCTAAATTTTCCTCCTCGTTCAGGAAGGGTACGATTATGGTGATATCAAATTTTTTTTCCATCCGATTCAGCTATTTTTTTAAAATAGGTTTGGCCGGATTGCCGGCCACCTTGGAATATGGGGCAATGCTTTTCGTTACGTTGCTTCCGAGACCGATTAGTGAAAATTCACCAACTTCTATTCCGTTCATGATGTTGGTACCACTTCCGATATAGCAATTCCTGCCAATACGTGTTCCACCCGCAATGGCAACATTAGATCCGACCAGTGAATGATCCCCTATGACGGAGTCGTGGTGGACGACTGTATTGGGGAGGATGCAGACATGGTCGCCGATGCTGGCATTACTGGTCAAGACCACCCCTGCCATGATCAGACAGTTGGTCCCGATCTTGACTGAATGGCCGATATGGGCATGAGGATGTATGATTGATACCAGCCTGGATGGATCTATACCAAGTCCAAGGATGTATTCGCTTCTTTTCAAATAGGAGAGCGGGCCCCCGGGTACGGCTAGAATTTTTGCCTTATTATGACGGGTTAGCGCGGTGCGATCCATTATCGGCCAAGGCTGAAGCTGATTGCGTTTCTCTTCATTGTCATCCACAAATCCGATAAATTCAAACCTTGCAGAGTCGATGCAATCGAGCGCTTCGAGACCGTTTCCGTTGAACGGGAATATGAGTAATTGCAGTTTGTCCATTTGGGATCAGTACTTGTTCAGTGTTTCGATGACATAGTCCACTTCGGCATTTGTAAGTTCAGCAAACATGGGCAATGAAAGACAATGTGAAGCGAGGTATTCAGAATTCGGAAAGTCCCCCTCTTTATGGCCCAAATCAGAATAGGCTTTTTGCAGATGGCAGGGTATAGGATAATGCAGTCCTGGATTTATGTTATTGTCGTTTAGGTATTTCATTAATCCATCCCGATCTGAGGTGGTCACGACGAACAGGTGAAATATGGATTCATGCCCTTCGGGTTGAATTTGCATTTTCAATTTGGGATTCTGGATGCGCTGCTGGTAAGCTTGGGCGATAACCTGCCTACGGGCATTCCAGGAAGGGAGGTGCTTCAGTTTGATGCTCAATGACGCTCCTTCTAAGCCGCCCATTCGCATATTATAGCCCACCTCGTCGTGATGATACCTCACCACCGAACCATGATTTCGAAGACTGAGAATATGTTTATAGTAGGCTTCGTTATTGGTGGTCACTCCACCCGCTTCACCACAGGCGCCGAGGTTTTTCCCTGGATAAAAGCTGAAACATGCAAGGTCCCCGAAACCGCCGACTGGTTTTCCGTGATAGCGTGCACCCTGTGCCTGTGCCGCATCTTCTATGAGGAATAAGTTGTGCTTTGTACATATTTTTTTCACAGCTTCAATGTCGAAGGGTTGGCCGTAGAGATGTACGCCGGCAACCGCCCTGGTCTTCGAAGTTATGGCAGCTTCGATCTTGGTTGGATCTATCTCCCAGGTATCCTCTGTGCAATCGACGAACACGGGCTTGGCACCAGAGTAAGTGACCCCCCACGCGGTTGCTATGAACGTGTTTGCGGGTATGATTACTTCATCGCCGTCCCCGATGCCCAGGGCCAGCATGGCCAAGTGCAGCGCAGTGGTGCCATTATTGACGCCAGCTGCATGATTGGTTCCACAAAAAAGTGCAAACGCTTTCTCGAACTCCTCCACGAAAGGTCCGCCGGAGAATGCAGTCTGGTCATAAACTTTTTCGAATGCTTCGAAAATCTCTTTTTTGATGGATTGGTGTTGTCCTTTCAGGTCAAGACAAGGAATTTTGTGGTTCATTTTAAAACGTTTAGAGGCTACGTATGATTTTAGCGGGTACGCCGGCGACGACGGTATTTGCAGGGACATCTCTGATCACAACTGCCCCTGCCCCCACAAGTGAATTTTCGCCAATGGTGATGCCTGCCAGTATAGTTGAATTGGATCCAAGAGAGGCTCCTTTTTTGATGATTGTTTGGACTACATGCCAGTCGGCGTCTGTCTGTTGGCTGCCATCAGGGTTGGTTGCCCGGGGAAATATGTCATTGGTGAACATGACTCCATGTCCAATAAATACATTGTCTTCGATAATGACACCTTCGCAAAGGAAACTATGGCTGGAGATCTTGCAGTTCCTACCTATGGACACACCTTTCTGGATCTCTACAAATGCTCCGATTTTGCTATTGTCCCCTATGGTGCAGCCGTAGGCATTGACGAAGTCGAAAATCCGTACATTCTCACCAACATTCACATTGTTCAGGCTCTTTTTCGATTCATTGATGTTTAAAGTTGTCATTTCAGGCAATTTTGATGGATGTTCCGCCATTCTTTATGGATAACTGTGAAGCTTCAAGCACGCTGACCACTTTCATGCCCAATTCTGCATGAGAGAGGGGTTTTCTTTTCTGAATGATGGACTGTACGAAATCATTGGCCATACTGGCTAGAGCTTCCCTGCTGGAAATTTTCGGGATGTATACATCACCCGTTCGGTAGTCCACCATGACATGTTTCTTTTCGTCATCTGTCTTATGCTGATAGCCCGTATCGTACACCCTTACTTTTTCTGATGGTTCAAGATCGTTGTAGACGATCATTTTTTTATCACCGCCGATGAGTGTATGGCGGATCTTAACAGGAGAGGTCCAGGAACAGTTGAAATGTGCGATGAGGTCGGAATCGTAGTTCACGGTCATGTACGCAATATTCTCTATGCCGTTGTGCGTATGGGATATTCCAGTTGCATTGATGCTGATAGGAGTGTCTTCGATGAGATGTAAAAGGATGGAAATGTCGTGGGGTGCCAGATCCCACAATACATTCACATCAGGCTGGAATAATCCCAGATTTATTCTGGTGGAATCGAAGTAAGCGGGTTGGCCAAGGGTTCCATCTGTGATCAGTTCCTTCATCTTTTGAACGGCCCCAGTGTAAAGAAAAGTATGGTCGGCCATCAGCGTAAGTCCCATTTTTTCAGCCATTTCGATGAGTTCAGCTGCTTGAGCTCTGGTAGAGGTCATGGGTTTCTCCAACAATACATGTTTGCCATTGTTCAGTGCCTTTTTGGCCAACTCGTAGTGTGACCAGACAGGTGTTGCGATAACCACTGCATCGATCGCAGGATCATTTATGATATCATTGGCCTCAAGAACACCTTTTATGGTCGGGAATATCTTCGCAAGAGCCTCCAGTCTGTCGGGCCTGCCATCTGCAACATGTGAAAGTATGCAATCACCTACCGTGAAAAAGTTACGGACGAGGTTTGTTCCCCAATATCCGTAACCTATTATCCCTAAATTGATTTTGGAATTGTTTTTCATTTTATAAAAATTCTGGTTGGTGCGCTATTAAAATCACGCTTTATGATTTTGCATTAGTTTTTATCCTCGTGGTAATCGGAAATCTTTAGGGACCATAATTTGAAAATAGGGACTTTCCCAGTACAACGTGTATCCATGTTCGATCAGGAAGCGATTCAATGTTTCATTACGACCTCTATTTACCTCCCAATCTTCATATTTGCCTGACACGATTTTACTTGGCCATCCGCCACCATCACCTATGGTTTGGATTTTCTGACGGATCAAGACCGGTTGATGAGTTGATCTTGAACTGCATGTTTCAAGGTCTTTTTCAAATGCCCCCGTCGAATAAAGCCAAGGGTATGAATTATGAAGGAATGGCGTGGTTTCTGTCAGGAAATGTAAAAGTGGCAAGCAGTCATAGGCAAGTAGCGTATCTCCGGGTTTTATGATATTCCTGCTTGCAATAAGCAAATTGTTTATTGCTTCAGATCTTGATTCCGTTGTTCCAATCAGGGCCAGATTTTTATTTTCAATTCTATGCCACATTTCGAATCGGCTTCCATAGTCGAACATCGGGTAACGAAAGGAGAAGAATAATCCAAAGGCCATCACTGCGATCAGGAAGCTTTTCCTCACTGCTTTAATTGACCATTCCGGGAATAAATTTTGTCCGACCGTGATAAAGGGTAACTTTTTTGCAAAGTATTGATTAGGCTTGATGACGATCCCTTTGTATAGTATTTCTAAAGCTATCGGAGTCGATATCCAGAGGCAGAACTTTCCAGCGGTCAATATGCCTTGAGCGCTTCCAACAGGATAGAATAGAAGGGTGAGTAATCCTGCAAAAGAAATGTATTGTATGGCAAGTGGCATCCTTCTGTGTAGAATGATTAAAGTCGAGATGATACCTGCACCGTGATATAATGGCAATGAGGAGAAGTACCGAAAATTGCCTCGTAAAATCATCGTCATTAAAACAAAAAGTAGTAATGTGGTCAATGCCATGGATGACCAATTTCTCATTTTGCTGTTCCTGATATAACCTGCAAAGCTTAATTGAATCGCAAGTGTTAGACCCAATATCAAGATAGTGTAGAGCAATGAATGCAAAATATCTGATCTGAATTGGGAAAGGATCTTCATGAATCCATAATTTCCGCCCACGATACCATTCTGGGTCTTTGCCTGGCTCATTTCACGAACCAATTGGAAAGCATTGAAAAATGTATCCATCTGTCCTGTCGACCTCAGCATCAGATACATGGAAAAGAAGCCTATCAAGATGCCCAATAACATTTCAAAAAAAGCTTTTGACTTCTTTTCGAGACTTCCGGGCGCCAGCAAAGGTAGTGAGCATAGGCTTAGTCCTAGAATATTGGGTAGACGGACCATGATATTCAAAGACAACAGCAAGCCAACAAGAAATAGATAGCCGGTTTTTGGATTTTCCAGATGTTTAGCTAGAAGAAGGATGACGATCACGAAGAATAAAGCCGAAAGGTTATTGTAGTTGATCGTTTTTATGTCGTTATTCAGATTTATGATTACCAAAAAAATCCCAATGAGCAGGATTGGAGCACTAATATGTTTTCTCAGAATCAGGTAAGTCGTATAAGCCGTACTGGTAACCACTATAACCCCCGCTAGACGAAGGCCCAGGATTCCAAGAAATGGGAAAAATTTCCACCATATTCCACCAATGACACCGGTTAGCCAGAACATGAAATTATACTGTACGGATTCAGGATGGGTGAAGATGTTTTGATAAAAAGTCGCTAAAAAGCCTTCGTCGGATAGATCAATACCCTGGAATATCCAAATAAGTTGATATGCGACGATAAGGCCGAAAAATTGTTTCGGATTTATATTGGAAAACCATTTATTTCTTTTCAATATGGCCATACGGTTTGTTTGAAATATCCCCTCTTTTTAAATCGGACACTAAAACACCTTCATCTTTTTCAGGAATTTCATTTTGAACAGATCGTAAAAACAATTTGACAATTCTTGTTTGGTGACTCCTATTTTCAAAGGTTGTAGGACTTCGTTGTATTGGCCATTTCGAATGCACAGGATCAGCCAGCGGAATGCAAAACCTTTTCTAATGAGTACGGGATTGATGTCTTTTCTTTCAACCAATAGTGAAATATATTTTTCCAGCCAGCTCAAAAGCGTTTTTCTGCGATCATTAATTTTGAAATATTCGTAATTGGCATTTATGAAATTGGAATGCAGGTCAAGTTCTTCCATGGAAAATGGGATTTCCATGTCACGCAGGACTTCTGCATCAAGTGTTTTCCTGGAGCCGATCATTTTGCCCCATTTCTCGATGGATATGTTATTCCCATGCACTCTATAGGAGGTCACAGTCCTGTTCAGATTACCGATTTTCCATTTCCTGGAAACAGCAAATGCCAGTTCATAGTCTTCGATTATGTCGAATCCTACACGATATCGATGATTTTTCAGGATGGATGACCTGATGGTCATACTGGAATGTATGCAGTTGATATTGAATTTCAGTATGGTGTTGTTATCGAGTGCACTATGAGGTACCGATATGTGTATGAGTTTTTTGCCTGTCGAATCGATGACGTCGTAATCCGAGCCGCAAATTCCATAATCAGGATGCGAATCTAAGAATTCAGTTTGGAGTTGAAGGCGGGTTGGATATGCGAGGTCATCACTGTCCAATATGGCTATGTATTCCCCATTCGCCACTTCCAAGCCTCTGTTTCTTGTATGAACGATTCCCATATTGCGTTCGTTGTGCAGGATCTTGATTCTGGGGTCAGTATAAGATTCGAGGATCTCTTTGGAAAGGTCTGTCGAGCAATCATTGATAAGGATAAGCTCAAAATCAACTAATGTCTGTGCCAAAATGCTGTCAATGGATTCTTTAACATATCCGGCTGCATTGTAAACCGGCATGATGACAGACACTTTGAATCCGTTCTTTGGAATGGGTTCCGTCATAGGATCATCATTTTCTTCTTTGCCATTCTGTCGCCCAATTTCTGGAACAGGGTTTTTACATATGTCATTGGGGCAATGTGGATAAAGGAATTGAACAGCATGGAATGATAATCTTTTCGATTGAAAGCCATCGTAATCCATCTGTTCATCAATATGGAATAGAAATGGTTGAAATCGTATTTGTCATTATTCCTGATATGCCTCATCAATTTATGGAACCATGTTTCCAAATTTTCAAGATTATTTGGACTTTCAAATTTGTCGTACAAAAAATACAAAGCATCCCTATGCATGGTCAATTCAGCTTCTGAAAATTCAACCTTCAAATCGGTGAGGATTATTTGAAATAGTTTTTTGGCAACTTCCATGAGTTGCTCCTTTTTCACGGTACTTATATTACCCTCATGTACTCTGTAGAAACAAAGGGCTTCAGGCAGATTATGGATTTCATTGTTTAAGGATATCCTGTACCAGAGTTCGAAATCCTCTGTAAGTTCGAATTCCTTTTTATATGGATTAGCATGGGAAACATCTCTTCTTATCATGATGGAAGGATTGCAGATGCAATTCCATAACAGAAGTTCAGTGCGAATGGCTACGGGATCAACAGGTAATGTGATTTTACGAAGCTTTTTCCCTTTCGTGTCTATCTGGGTAAAAGACGAGCCGCATACAGCTACATTCGCGTTTTTCTCCATGAATACAACTTGTTTTTGAAGCCTTTCCTCATGTGCAATATCATCTGCATCAAGTGTTGCTATGTACTTCCCCCTTGCTAGTTTATTTGCTTTGTTCCTCGATGGCCCGATTCCCGAATTCAATTCGTTTTTGATATATATGATACGGGTATCTGAAAATGATTTGATGATGGATTCTGTATCATCTGTGGATGCATCATTCACGATGATAAATTCAAAGTTCGAGTAAGTTTGGTTGATTATGCTTTCGATGGATTCCCGGATGTATATTCCGCCGTTGAAAACGGTCATCACAACGGATACCAATGGGCTGCTGCCGTCAGAAAAGAAATTTTCAATTTGCTTTTGTTTCATACGCTTATCCATTGGTTCTTTTCATGATTTATTCTGAAGATCATGCTTTTAGAAGTATGAATCTGAGTTTAAAAGCTACGAGCACCAGGTACAGGAAATTGCTCAGCATATATCCAGTTGTAGCTCCGATTGTTCCGTATGTGTTTATGAACAGGATACTGAAGCCGGTAAAAAATATACCACTCAGTAATTCCATGAAAATGTATGTTTTTGTCATGGATTTGGCGAGCATTACATAACCAAGTACCCACCCCATCATTTTGAATATGTCACCCAATAATTGATAGGGGAAAAGTGATTCCATGGACTCGAATTCCGGCGTGAACAGAACATGTATCAATGTTTTCCTGAGGATGTAAATCAAAATGGTACCCAGTACCATGAACGGAATGATGAGTTTGTAGACTTTGAGTATTTCCGACTTCACGTCTTTTCCTTCATCTAATTCTGCTATTCTGGGCAGAAAGTATATGCTAAGCGAGGTGATGATCACCATCAGATACATGTTCGACACTTTATTGACACCTTCCCAGATCCCGGATTCCATCAACGATGAGTGTGTTTTGATATGGCTGCGAACGATCAATTGTGCGGTAGGCATTACCACTGCAGATGTAATGGCCATCAGGGAATAATGAGATAGTTTGATTGTGGTTGATCTATCCGGTACTTTCAATAGCTCTTTCAAATTGAGCCATTTGAATTTCAGGACCATGCTGATTGTAACCAGAAAAACTAAAGATTGAAAGGTGATGGAGGAGACCAATGCCCCCCAGGTACCATATTTGTAAGAGAGAAGTAGGGAAAGTATGAGCCCGATTATACTTCCTGCGATATTGGTGATCACATATATCCTATAAAGCTTGAAGCCGTTGATCACGGCCAAGAGCCAGGAGTTCATGGCATATAAAGTAAGTGTTGATCCGAAAATGTAGAACACGGATCGATAATCTTGACTTTTAAGGATGATCATGGAAAAATGATCGGCAAATAGGATCAGGCAAAGAGATGAAATTATGGATAGTACGAGTGTGATCATGAATCCTGTACGCAAGAAAGGCATGTACCCGGATTCGTCATTTGAATTTTTAGAGACATATTTCGTGACACCTGCTACTATGCCGCCGTTGGAAATACTCAGCATGATCGTACTAAAATTGTTCAATTGCCCCAAAAGTGCGATACCCGGTGGTCCTATGATTTTGGCTATAACCTTTACGCTAACTACCCCCGTAAGCATTCTAATGAATGTGGCGATGCCATTCAGAAAGGAAACTTTGAACAGGTCTGTTCGAAAGGCGGATTTGATTTTTGTGATGGATACTTCCAACTGGTTTATTTTGAATGCTTTCGGTTCGTCTTCTCCATACATGGCTTCGCCACCTTAGTCACATGGTCGTTTTGGATTGATTTCCATAACGCCTTGACTTCGAATAATTTGCCGTTTCACCAAATGTCGGCAAATTACCATGAATAACGTCATAAGTGACTGAAAATTGTACTGTTACGTATAATAGGCCGGTTTAGATCCGACTAACGCTTCTGCATATCTGAGAGGGTGGGGGGGAATAGCAGGAAATCATGTTTTGGCACTTTCCAGCCTCTACATTCAGAATTTATTGGAAAGGACGTCCACTGAAATAAATAAGCGGGGGTCAGCCGGATCAGGCTTCTTTTTTAAGCTTCAGGGCAATCAATGTCGCATCCAGAAAAAATTTAAGCTGGTTTCCGATATTCCTCCTGAAAATTTCAGGTCTTAAAAAGATCCTGATCAGCCAACCGAGTCTGAGTTTGAACCAAAGTGGGTGAATTGATTTTTGTGTACCTGCGAACCAATCAAACACATTGCCGATGCATATGATCAACGGGGCATTCAGTTCTTCCCGGTGTGCTATTGACCATTTTTCTTGTTTTGGACAGGTCATTCCAATGAACAATATGTCAGGGGAAACTGAATTGACCGCTTCGATCATGGCCTGGTTATCTTCTTCACTAAATTCGGCTTTGAAGGGAGGAGAATAAGTATGGATTTTGATTTCAGGGTAAACAAAAGCAGCTTTTTCTTTGATTTTCTCCAATGTTTTTTCACTGGAGCCAAGAAAAAATGCATTTCCTCCGCTATTCTGGAGGCGTTTCATGAAATGGTAAAATATGTCCGGGCCTTGGTTTTTTTTGATATTTTTCCCTTTCATGATCAAGGATGCATATGCAAAATACACACCATCCAAAGCCAGAAAATCACTATTTTTCAACGCTTCTCTGAATTTTTCATCCTTGACCGAAAGCCCATATGAATTCGGACTGATGGTATTGATCACCCTTCCTTTAGGACCATTGATGGGTATTTTAGACAGGTTATCAGAAAGGACCTGAAAACCCATTGTGTATACTGTTTTAGGTTGGGAGGGCATATAAAACATGGCTTACCGTTTTTTTTGATTTGTACTAATCAATTGGGTGTAGATCTGGCTGATCTGCTCACCTATTGCGCTGAGGTCAAATAATTTATCTGTTTTTTTTAACGCATTTTCGGCCAATTTATTACGTTCTTCAACAGAATTGACAAGTTTGGTCAGACAAGTAGCCAACGCTTGTTGGTCGCCCGGATCAAAGGTCAGGATGTCTTTTCCGTTTGTCAGAACATCCAGAATGCCACCCACCGGGGTGGTGATCACAGGGATGCTGTAACTAATAGCATCAATGACAGCCATGGGAAATCCTTCTGCGTAGCTTGGAAGACAGAAGATACCGGCCTTGTTGAATATATTTTCTTTTTGCTCGCCGGAGATCCATCCCGTAAATTCCACCTTTTCATGAATGCCGAGTTCTTTAGCCAGTTCTTTTCCGCTTTCCATTTCACCATTTCCAGCTATGGTCAGCTTCCATTCAGGTGCATTTTCTGACATAGATGCGAAGGACCTGATGAGGTCACGGAATCCCTTTCTTTCATTCAAGGTGCCCGCAAATAGAATGGTATTTTCCCGTTTTAGATTCTGGGGGCTCGTGGAGTGAGGTGATGCAGGATTGTAAATGACCTGTATATTCCTGTTCGTGGTAATAGAAGAGACCTCTCGTTTCCAACTTTCTGAAAGAACGAAGATCAAATCCGCCTTATTGAAAAGGAAACGATAAAGGGGGCGAAACCTGCTATTTATTGTCGTTTCTGTGGAGAATGAGTGGAAATGCAAAATGATCTTCTTTCTGAGCAATAAACCTGGAATGAAAAAGCAGAGCTTCCTGGCTGCGGAGGGGGGCTCGCTAAAGTGTATATGAAGTATCCGGTATCTATGTACCAAAATGGTGAATCTGGCATATGCTCGGAATAGATAAATGAACTTTTGGAGTAATGATCTGTCAATATGCGTCTCCAGCCAATAGCAATCCCACTTTTTCCAAAAGGCAGCTTTAGTATAAGCATGAAGAACTGCAGAAATGCCTCCTCTGGTCTTCCTGCTTGCAGCTATCATGAGTACTCGTTCGTTTTTTTTCATCTGCATTGTACTTTCCGGGTTTTGTTTCCCCTTCATGTATTCCCCATTTTGATATCCATCTCTTCTTGATATGAAGCGATCATCTTGGTTTTTTCGAACTTGTTCATGATCCATTCATGGATATGTATCGCCGAATATCGCTGATCGAGTACCTTGGACCATTTTGACGCTATATCTATGGGATCTGTACTGCAAAGTTCCCCGTTGATGCCCGAAAATACCATTTCAGATGCCCCCCCGATATCCGTGAGAACACAAGGTAGTCCGCATGCCATGGCTTCCAGAGCAGCTATCGAGAAGGTTTCCACTCCATTGGAAGTCAAGGTAAACATGTCGCTGCACCATAGATAGTGTCTGACATCTTTTTGGGCTCCGGTGAATTTCACATATGCTGAAACGGTTGATCCTCTTGAGGCGGACTCGACCTCTTTTCGTGTTTCGCCATCACCGATCAGCAACAAATAGGGTTTGGAGTTACCTTGCCTATGTAGTATCTGAAGTGCTTCGACGGCAGCAATATGATTCTTTTCTTTTCGGAAAGATGCGGTCATGATGATCACTGGGGAATCCGTAGGGATCCCCAAATCCTCTTTGGCTTTTTCTTTTTTGAAATCTGTCGATGGGGGATGCCAATATGTGGTGTCGACCCCGTTATGAATGACGCTGATCTGCTTGGGGTCGAGATGATATTTTCGGGATGTATATTCCGCCTGATTTGTAGATACCATGATCACCCTGTCTTTGCGACGGAGGAAGCCAATATATAATTTGTGAAGAAAGTGATCTTTTCTGTTCAAGTGAATCGTGCTGTGATAGGATATGATATAATCCGATCCCGTATCTGCACCCCATGAGGCGATCCTGCAAAAAGCGTAACTGAAAAAGTTTAGGCAGAAAATGATCTGAGGCCTTTCATTCTTCATGATGCGCCTCAATTTTCGTGCGGGTTCAATGCTGAATTTGTTTTTTCTTGCCAGTATGGTTTTTGCGATATTATCGTCAAATGCGTAGGCTAATGGGTTTCTGTTGCTAAGGGAAATCAAATGTTGGTCAACACCAACATGATGGAATTCTTTGGTTAATGAGGCCAGGAAAGTCTCTGCGCCACCTATTGACATGGCCGGTAGAATGTATAATATCTTCACTTAGTGATCAGTTGGCAGTCATTGAAAAATGTCTTTTGGTCATTTCGGTGAGCTTCATTCCGTGGCCATATTTTATTTTTTCGGTGTAAACACTTTGTCCAATAAGGGTGACAAGGAAAAGAAATGTAGTGCCATTGGTGAGTTCTCCATTCTGCCCTACACAATATAGGAACATGAATATGATTACGCTGATGATTGGTGATGAAGAGGGTAGTGTTCGGTTCGAAATTCTGATCACTGCAAATACGAGTAGGATGTATATGGCGAAACCAATGATCCCATTCTCGATGAGCAGAAGCAGGAAGCCGTTATGTGGGGGCAGGTGTGTATGCCCCAGATTCCTTTCGACGAATCCCCAGTATCCGATCCCAAATATCTGTTCTATGGGTTTGAGCCGGAGAAATGCCTCGAATGCATTTGCCGAAGCCTCTTCACGCCATTCCATCGCATCAAGTGCTTGTGCATTATAATTCAGCCCTAGTCGCTTTTGAAAGACGGCGAGTGGTTCATCGATCAGGCGTTCACTGATCCTGTCCACGAAATCCAATCTAAGATTCAAGGAGTCTTTTACGACAGAGAACAGTAAGAATGATAGGATAAGTGCGGAAGCCATGATCATGACCACTCTGATGGCCTTTGTGGCGTTTTGTCCGCTTTTGATCATTAACCGGAGCTGGAATATGGAGATGCCAATGAGGCCCAAAAGGCTACTACGGGATGTTGACATGAGTACACCTAGTAGCATCAGGGGGAGAATGATTAGTTGAGTCTGATCTCTTTTCTTATCTGTGTTTGTTACATATTCATGCAATAGGAACACGAAACACATGGCACAGATCTGGCCATAGAAATTATGGTTGATCTTTTCTATGAAATCCCCGTTCTCATTGACATCCTGAGTTATGCCCAGCAGACTCTCATATATTCTTTGCACGGGGAAGGTGCCTACTACGGCATAGGTATAGGCAAGATCTCCAAGACAGATCAGCCCACTGATGATCAGACTGATTTTGAGAAGATCATATCGACCTTTGCGCATGAAATAGTGATAGCCGCAAAAGGTTGCAATAATGACCTGGCCTGTGATTTTAACGAATGTAATTGTCGCGAGATCATATGCGATGGTGACCAGAGTTGCATAGAGTATCAAAAGAAATATGTAGAATGCATTGGTGCTGAAAATAGACGGGTATTCGGTTTTTTTGTCCGGGATGATAGTGCGGGCGAGCAGAAGTATCCCCAAAATTGCCCTGAAACTCGCCCCACCCACTTCAAAGTTGATGTCGGCGATGGTAATGGTGAAAAATAGAGCAGCAATATACTCGGGCTTGACAACCAGCAGGTATAGTACAGGAAAAATCGATAAAAAAAGGATCAATTTCAAGATCTATGTATTTCTTGTAAGGGTTACGATATATTTCCTACTGCACCCTTGTATCAGATTGATCTGAACTGTCTGTGAGCTCAGTTCAGTGACTAAGAAGGTTCAGTAATGGATCATTTAGAAACAACCTTTTCGATACATGCCGAACTTCAACTTACTTTTTTCAATTTTTGTTTTCCATACGACTCGTACGTTGAACGATAATCATGGCCGTATCCATAACCGTAACCATAACTGAATTTTCCGCTCCCTCGTTTCTTGACTCCATTGAATATGATGGCGACTTTGGACACATTATGTGAGGTCAAGCTTTCTTCGAGATGCTGTATATGGACTTTTGGCGTTTTTCCATGTCGCACCACGAATAATGTAAGGTCGGTCATGGGGGCCAGAGCATAGAAATCCGTTATGGGGTTTATCGGTGCCGTATCCATTATAATGAAGTCGAAACGTGCTTTCAGGTAGTCGAGTAATTTCTCAATTCTGCCATTTAGCAGTAATTCAGAGGCCTCTTCAGCGGGAGTTCCTGCTGATACCAGATAAAGATTTTCGTGTGCGGTCGTTTTCTGTATGATGTTTTCTTCTGAAGCCATTTGGTTTAGATAGTCGGTAATTCCTTTTCCCCTCTCCATACGCAATGTCTCGCAGACATTTGGTTTGTGAAGGTCAATTTCCAAGATTACAGTCCTCTTGCCGCTTCTGGCAAGAGTATTTGCAATATTCGTGGCGATGAAACTTTTTCCTTCCCCAGCTACGGAAGATGTTACTATGATTGTTCTGTATGTGCCGGGAGGATTACTGAAATTCCTGATCGCCGACCTTATCAGACGGAATTGCTCGACAATGAAGCTTCTGTTCCCATTGCCCGTGACCAGGGGGTCTTCAAATTTTTCCTCGATGACCTCACCGATGACCGGGAAGCTTGTGTATTTGACTATGTCATTCCTATAGAGGATATTATTTTTGATGGAATCTTTCAATGTTACGCTTCCAACGCCAAGAGCTAATGGTAACATCAAAGCCAGCAGTGATATGAGAAGTGTTTTAGGACTTACGGGTATCGGGGAGGTGGCGGGCATGTTCACAATAAAGCTGTCAGGTATAGTTGCATTGATCGAATAAGCGGTTTCTTCTCTCTTATGAAGTAGAAATGCGTAAATATCGGCCTTTGTATTGCGTTGCCGACTAACATCAACCAGTTCACGTTCCTTTTGAGGTATTGAACTGGCCATTGCAGAGTATTTCTTGGAGAATTGATCAAGATAGTTTTTCGACGTTTCAATATTGTTTTTCTGACTTTTGATGTTATCCTGTATATCGGCCCTGGTTTTCGCGATCTCATTTTGTAGTCCGGATAGGATAGGATTGTTTTCTGCCGTTGTCTTCTTCAGTTTTTCGTACTGACTTTCATCAGTATGAAGCTTTTCCAAAAGGGTATTGAGAGATGGGTCTGCTATGTTTATTGTTGAAGGCACAATGCTCCCTTTTTCGTTCTTGGATTCCACGTACTTCTGAACTTCATCCAATACGGCACTTTGCATGGTTATCTGATTCCGCTTCTGGTCATTTTCCTCAATATTTTGAAGATAAAGTCTACTCTGTTCGCTCAGGTCAACTGCTCCGGCTTGATTCCTGTAGCGTTGGATGCTGCCCTCGACGGAGTCCAATTCGGATGCAACATGCTTCAATCTTTCATCGATGAATTTCAATGTGTTTGATGCGATCTCGTTCTTTTTTCGTACGGCACTGAAGTTATATGCATTGATCAGCGACAGTAGAATGGCTTCTCCACGTTTGGGTACTTCATCTTTGATCTTGATATCCACGACCGTGGATTGTTTGCTGGTGGATACGGTTACCAGATTCTCACTGATAACATCGGCCACATCCGAGACCGGCAGGATTGAAAAGTAAAAATTGCCGGGTTCTTTATCTTCACTGCTCGCAACGAAGTCCTTGTTTTTCACGAAACGTAATGTTCCCCAGGGTGTTTTTGTCCATTGATCTAGTGGAATGAAAATATTACCGGCCATCACTCCATTTTTATCCATCTGGTAGCTCAGAGGTATTTTTTCTTCCGGGATTATTTTTGCAGGATCAATATGTTCAACCCTGATAGGGCAAGTTGTATAGCCACTCCTGATCACCATGTTGTTCCATCCACTTTCTCGGTAGATGGGTGCATACAATCCCATCGAGCTGACCACATTCATGATGACTGCATTGGAGCGCAGGATCTCTATTTCGTTCTCGACGATCTTCTTGGTATTGAAAACATTGAGGACTTCCTCCATCTTTGAATCTTCTTGTCCCTTTTTCTCATCCTTGATCAGTATACTTGCAACTGACTCATATTTTTTGGGGGTTACCTTGAGAAAGAAGTAAGCTGAAAGTCCGCTCAGGGATAATAGGATGAGGAATATCGGCCAATAAGGCATGTATTTAAAGGCGATTTGCTCGAATAAAGACTGTGTAACATTGCTGTTGGCTTTGTCCTGTCTGATCTGGTTCATGGGTGACGTTATTTTTGTGGCGTTCATCAGTGGTTACTTGATAGCTCTGTCCAATATCACTATAGTTAATGAAACTAAGCTGAAAATGACAGGAAGCAACTGAGCATTACGCTCTCTTTTAACCCTATCCTTCAGTGGTTCCACATATACAATGTCGTTTGATTTCAGATAATAGTAGGGGGAACTGAGTACATCTGGAGAGTTCATATCCAGCCTCTTGACGATCTTTTCCCCTTTTTCATCCTCTCGGATCAAGGTGACATTATCTTTTTTGCCATATATGGTTATGTCCCCAGCAAGGCCAAGTGCTTCCATGATATTTATCTTCTCATTGAGGATGGGGAATACTCCTGGTCGTGCGACCTCACCTAATACACTCACCTTGAAATTCAGGTGCCTAATGGTGACGATTGGATCCACCAGTAGTTTTTTGTCTATAAGCTGTGCGGTCAGTTGATGTGATAGTTGTGACTTGGTCAAGCCTTCGGCATGTACAGAGCCGATAACTGGAAATTGAATGTTGCCATCGGGACTAACCAGGTATCCAACAACATTATTGAAACCCGCCATCGTCCCTCCCGATGGATTGGAAAGGTTAGGTGCATTGAAAACAGTGGATGCTTCAGGATTCAAACTGCTTACAGTGATGCTCAGGATGTCATTTTTTTGAATGATGGGCTCCACATTCGTTACGTTAGACTTGATTCCCGATTCAGGGGCACCTTCAAAATATGCCAGTTTCCTCGTGTCTACGCAAGATGCTAAAACCGAGATCAATACATAAGTTGATATTATTCCCTTAAGCCATTCAAATGGTGTGGTTGATTTCATTTTCCCGATGATTAAATAGATGATAATAAGTATTTAAAAATGATGTAAGATATTGATTATTAATGTAAGATACGGATTCTTGACCTGTTCTTTCGTTATGGACCAATGTGTTTAGTTGAACATAATGAGGCTAAATTCAATGTTCTTCAGTCTATTTCAGTGTACTATTCATATTTAATATATAGAGACGAGTTGGTAAGAACTGGTCATGAAAATCCCTTTTATAACAGTATTTGTACGTTTTCCACTATTGACTTCACATAGAAACGTTACAATGAGCAGTTTATGATATGCAGTTCAAATTCAATACCCTGACTTCCTGTGAAATATGTAAAATATACTTTGGCAAATATCTTGTGGATAAATGATCAATAGCTCCTAAAATTTTTATAAAAACTAGTAAATCAGTACTTTATAAGTATATAAATTTATTTAATTTGATCGGAGCCAAAAAAGTTGACAATCAATTCAGTGGCTTCACAATTTTTATGGCAGGTCGTTTGTTATATGTACAATTCACAGATCCAAATCTGTCTTAATCCAATATCCAACCGAAGTACCATGAAATCTACTATCCCTCAAACCGTCCGACCTATTCACCCTCCAGTGAATGGATCCAGAGCCCTAGAAAGGCTAATCATTTCATTATCAATGATTTGTCTTTTCGTTTTTTTGAAAAGCTTTGCATCTGCTCAAACTGTCTCTAACTTTACATTTACACAAATCACCACTGGAACCGAAGTGCCGGGACCTGGTCGCGGCCTGCAAGGGTGGATTAACCAATGGGCGGTTCCCTATCCAACTTCCGGAAGTGCGCATCCTGGAAATAGTTTCGATGATTATTATCGTTTCAAATGGTGGGAGATTCAGGACGACAATGGGAACTACACTTGGACCATATTCGATTCCAAGATCAATGCATCAATAGCTGCTGGCCGTAAATTTGATTTCGCTGTTATGCCTCTGGCCACTTCCGAGAGTATGCGGAATGTGGGTGGAGCAAACCTGCAGTATCCATTATACCTACATAATCAAATGCAAGCAGAATCGATCAAGGATTGGATCGAGACTGCAGATAATGCCTGGGTTCCGGACTGGAACAGCAACTCTTATCTTACTGCCTGGGAGAATCTGCAAAAAGCGATTGCTAGTCACATTTCTACCAGTAGTTATAATGGAATAGCTTATTCCAAAGTTGTAGGCATCATCGACATACGTGGTTATGGGAACTTCGGTGAATGGCATACATATCCTTGGACTGGAGAAATTACAACAAACCGGATCGTCACATATGCTTCTGTGAAGAGGATAATTGATGCCAATTTGAATGCATTTCCTGATTATCAATCGGTTATTCAACACGAATCCTTTGGTGGAAAAGCAGACGGTAATGCGATACAAGATCCTGCTGTTGGTTATTATGCTTTAACTGCCAAAAACAATGTTGGTGAGATCGGCTGGCGAAGAGACAGTTGGGGTTGGGCTGGAACCTGGTTTCCTTCCTTTCTTGAGAATAATACCACTTCATATAATGGCGTCCAGTTCAGTACGCTCATCATGAATAAGTGGAAGGTAGCTCCAATAACTGGTGAACCCATGCAATGCTGCACTACCGACGGGGGAAACGTACTTTATCAGCAACTGCCCGCACAAGCTAAACTTTATCACTTGAGTATTCTTGGCAATGGTAACTTGGAAAGTCCCAGTGATGCCAATACCATGTCTAATATGCGTTCAACCGGGATCGCATCCGGATATAGAATGACGCTCACGGGCGGGAATGTCGCCAGTACCATAACACCCGGTTCACCCTTTGCGATTAACCTGAGTTGGCAGAATATTGGTCTGGCACCGGTTTATGAGAAATGGACAGTCATGTACGAACTCCGTAACTCAGCTAATGCCGCAGTATGGTCTGGAACTTCTGCATTTAATCTAAGGCTTTTCCTGCCCCAGTCAACAGCTACCACCGCTATCGATAATTTCACTGTTCCATCCACAGTAGCGACCGGGACATATAAGTTAGTTCTTATCATCAGAGACCCCAATGGATACCGTACTCCTTTCCCACTCGCAATAAATGGGAGAAACACAGACGGAAGTTATACCCTCGCCAATGTGACCGTCGGTTCATCTTCAGGTACAAATGTGCCTCCTGTAGCCAATGCGGGCACCAACCAAACAATAACACTGCCTACGAATACCGCCACCCTTTCAGGTAGTGGCACGGATGCAGATGGCACCATCTCAGCATATTCCTGGTCTATGGTCAGTGGACCTTCTGCCAATACTATTCAAACCCCGAATACCGCCGTAGCCTCACTTACAGGGCTCGTCGCGGGTACATATTCCTATAGACTCACTGTAACAGACAATGGAGGCGCTACAGGTACAGCGGACGTGAGCGTAACGGTCAACCCGCCACCGAATCAGCCCCCTTTCGCCTCCGCGGGAAACGCAATCAGTGTCACGTTGCCCGCGAATACGGTGACACTGACAGGCCAGGCCAGCGATGCTGACGGTACTGTTGTGTCGACCGTATGGACCAAAGTGTCGGGACCTGCTGGCGGCACCTTAACCACACCTAACAGTACAAGTACAACGATTACCGGCCTCACCGCAGGATCCTATGTTTATAAACTTACCGTTACCGATAACAGTGGAGCCGCTACTTCCGCCACGGTAACGGTCACGGTCAATTCCGCCCCTATCATCAACCAGCCTCCTACGGTTTCAGCTGGTAGTAACATCACCCTGACCTTACCCGTGAATAGTAGCAATCTGACAGGATCCGCGAGTGATCCTGATGGT
>CAIKEH010000052.1 GCA_903826405.1 uncultured bacterium | reverse complement strand
TATTCAGACGGAAGCCGACAATCTGACATCCTGAATCTTAACTTAAATAAAAAACCCTCTTTCGAGGGTTTTTTTGTTGCCCGACCTGGATTCCCTGCCCGCCGAAGCGTCGCGCAGGGGGGGAACCAAGACGTAAAATGTCTAGTGGGACATTTCAATGATGATTAATGAGCCTCAATTCATGTTGATTTTAACTTAAATAAAAAACCCTCTTTCGAGGGTTTTTTTGTTGCCCGACCTGGATTCGAACCAAGACAAACAGAACCAAAATCTGTCGTACTGCCATTATACTATCGGGCATCCTTCCATTGGGTTCAATGGAGCGCAAAAATAAGACAGTAACCTTATTCCCCCAAATCCTGATTTGGAATCAATGTTATACTGGACTCAGTTCAGGAGATAATTCTGACGAGAAAGAAATTCTTCTTGCCTTTTTGGACAAGTATGTATCTGTTATTCAGGAGATGGGAATAGCCTATCAAAACCGCTATATCGCTGATTTTTTCCCTATTTATACTTACGCCACCGCCCTGAACGGTTTTTCTGGCTTCACCTTTACTGGGAAAGATTCCGGTATCTGAAAGAAAACTCACCACGTCAATGCCTGTGGCTATTTTCGCCATGGGAAGATCATGCAAGGGGACGCCTTCCATTGAAGCCAGAAGTTCGGACTCGGTAAGTTCCCTGATATTGTCCGCGGCATTCCCTTTGAAAAGTTTATCACTAGTAGAGACAGCTGCTTCGTATTCATCATTTCCGTGCACGAAAATGGTGACTGAACGGGCAAGTTGCTTTTGAAGGGTCCTGGCTCCAGGGTCTTTTTTGTGTTCATTCAGGATGGAGTCGATATCTTCCTTCGTTAATAAAGTGAATATCCTGATCCATTTTTCAGCATCAGCATCGGCGGAATTCAACCAGAACTGGTAAAACTGGTATGGAGATGTTTTTTCCGGGTCCAACCATACATTGCCCTTCTCTGTTTTACCGAATTTGGCTCCGTCCGTTTTGGTGATCAAAGGACAGGTTAGGGCAAAAGCTTCACCACCTGCTTTCCTGCGTATGAGTTCCGTTCCGGTGGTGATGTTCCCCCATTGGTCCGATCCTCCCATCTGCAGTTTACAACCGTGGTGTGAATACAGCCAATAGAAGTCATAACCCTGCATGAGTTGGTAGGCGAATTCAGTGTAGCTGATTCCGGAATCACCATCTAAACGCTTTCTTACACTGTCTTTGGCCATCATGTAATTGACGGTGATGTGCTTGCCTATGTCCCTTAGGAAATCAATGAAACCCATGTCGCGGAACCAATCGTAGTTGTTGGCAATAAGAGCGGCATTTGGCTTTTCAGGGTTGAAGTCGAGATATTTTCCCAACTGGCTTCGTATCCCTGCGAGGTTTTTTTGCAAAGTTTCCTCGCTCAGAAGATTTCTTTCCTCGCTTTTGCCGCTGGGGTCTCCCACCATCCCGGTGGCTCCCCCGACCAGTGCTATTGGCCGGTGTCCAGCTTTTTGAAGGTGGTGAAGGAGCATGATGGGAGCCAGGCTGCCGATATGGAGGCTGTCTGCCGTGGGGTCGAAACCAATATACCCCGTGGTCATTTCCTTATTCAGTTGATCCTCAGTGCCCGGCATGATATCTTGGAGCATGCCACGCCAGCGCAGTTCTTCGATCAGCTTCATTCCCTTGAGATTTGCGGCAAATGTAGGACAGATTGACTGCCCACCCAACAGAGGCAATATTGGATAAGGGAAAGTCGTTATTCTTGTTTGAAATTATTGTGTTTTAACTCGTTGTGAACCATTCATTGATGTACTTTTGGAAACCGGCGCAGCGTTTGCGTTGCCAGCCTCATCTTATTAATGACCACTTTATAAGATAACTAACCTGATGAACCGCAGAATAGTCCAGGCCATACTTTTTTCAATTTTTTTGCTATCCTGCATGTGGTCACATGCACAATTCCGAAAATATTCCAACGAATTCCTGAATATCGGGGCCGGAGCCCGGGGGCTAGCCATGGGAGGTGCGCAGGTAGCATCCGTGAATGATGTGACAGCAGGTTACTGGAATCCGGCCGGGCTTGTCAATGTGAACGAATTTCCTCAGGTCGCACTCATGCATGCGGAATATTTTGCCGGTATCGGCAAGTACGATTATGCCTCCGTTGCCCTCCCACTGAACGATAAGAAAAGGACATTAGGCTTTTCCCTTCTCCGCTTTGCCGTCGATGACATACCAAACACGCTGTTTCTGGTTGAGCCTGATGGTACGATCAATTATAATAATATCCGATCCTTTTCGTCGGCTGATTATGCATTCCTCTTTTCCTATGCCCAGACCTTGGTCAATAAGGATGGAAGACACATCAGCTTCGGCGCCAATGCAAAAGTGATACACCGTAATGTAGGCAGTTTTGCGAGGGCATGGGGTTTTGGCCTCGATGCAGGTATTCAGTTCAAATACCCGAAGTGGAGACTAGGTATAGCTGCTCGCGATATAACGACTACTTTCAATGCTTGGTCGTTCAGCTTCACGGATAAGGAAAAGGAGGTTCTTTACCTAACCAATAACAGCATTCCCGTAAAATCCACGGAAATGACCGCTCCAAGATTGATCATAGGCGGTGCTTATGATTTCCGTCTGAGTTCTTCGCTCAAACTCATGGCAGAGATGAATCTGGACCTGACTTTCGATGGCCGGCGTAACGTCATACTCAGCTCCGATCTTTTGAGCATCGATCCCCGGATGGGACTTGAATTGGGATACAAGAACACCGTATTTGTCCGTGGGGGGGTGTATAATTTCCAGAAGGCATTGAAAGATGGCGATACCACCAACCTCAAAAAAGTCTGGATCTACCAGCCAAGTATCGGAGTGGGATTCAAGTTGAAAAGTCTGGTCATCGATTATGCATTCACCAATCTGGCCAACCAATCCAATCCTCTTTATACCCATATCTTCTCCCTGCGTTTGAATCTCATGACCAAACGGAAGGGAAATTGACATGAAAACCACTGTGACCATAATGAAAAGAGCCATTGCCGCTATCCTGTTGCTGGTTGGTCTGAACGCCAAGGCACAGTATAATAATGAATGGATAGATTACAATAAAACCTACTATAAATTCAAGGTTGGTAACAATGGTCTATATCGGATCCCGCAATCGACTTTACAGGGTCTTGGTTTGGGTTCTGTTCCGGCCGAGCAATTCCAACTTTGGAGGAACGGAACGGAAGTATCACTATTCACTTCACAGCCTACTGGCGCACTGGCCTCCTCGGATTATCTGGAGTTCTATGGCCGGATGAATGACGGCAAACCGGATGCGAAATTGTATAGGGATCCTTCCATCCAGCTCTCGGACAAATGGAGCCTGCAAACGGATACGGCCACCTATTTTCTGACCGTAAATCCTTCCGGAGGTAATCTTCGGTTGGTGAACGGAACCAACAATGTAGCAGGGAATACATTGCCCCCGGATCCATATTTCATGTATCAACTTTCCGTTAATTACAAGGCGAGGTTGAATCCAGGGTTTGCTCAGAATGTAGGTGAGTACGTCTATTCCGCATCGTATGATTTAGGAGAAGGTTGGGCTAGTGGCGATGTGTACAGCTATAACCCATTGGTTGATAATTATAGTAATCTTTATGTTTCATCTGTCGGTCCGAACCCTGAGATCAGAATAGCTGCTTCCGGCAATGCACAAAATGGACGTTCCGTTCGTCTTTATGTTAATGGGACCGCGGTCATTGATCAGCAGATGAATTATTTCACTGCTTTGCAAACCACTGCGACATTCCCTCTTGGGCTCATTGGAAAACCTACGGATACCGTTCGAATCGTTAATGGCTCCTCGGTGAATACGGATAGGATGGCAGTGGCCAAATACGAAATGACCTACCCTCGCACGTTCAATTTCGGTGGGAATAGTTTATTCGAATTTGCAGTAGCGGCCAATGCCAATGGAAATTATCTGGAGATCGCCAATGTGTCGTATGGTGCCATAGCGCCATTATTATATGATCTGACCAATGGAATCAGGTATCAAGGAGACCTCTCTGTACAGGGGTTGGTGCGTTTTTCACTGCCTCCATCAGGAGACCGGGAACTGGTTTTGATGAGTCAGGATCCTTCCAATCTGAAGGCGGTCATCTCAGCCACCCGAAGGGATTTTGTGGACTACTCACAGCCCTCCAACCAAGGAGACTTCATGATCATCAGCAATCCCAGGCTTTATACCGGACCTAATGGAAATGCAGCAGAGAATTACCGACTTTATCGTTCCTCACCTCAGGGTGGGGGATATCATGCACGGGTATATGACATGGATCAATTGATCGACCAATTCGCCTTCGGCATACGTCAACATCCGCTAAGCGTGAAGAACTTCATCAGGTTTGCAAGAAACAGGTTTTCCGAAAAGCCAAAAGCAGTTTTTCTCATTGGTCATGGGGTGTTGTATCCAGACATGCGAGTCAACGAGTCCAAGCCTACGACCAGTCTGATCGATTTCGTACCTACTTTCGGAAGTCCTGGTTCCGATAATCTATTGGCTTCGGATGCTTATGATCCCATACCTGCGATCCCTATCGGAAGACTTTCCATCATCAATGCAAATGAGTTGGAGATCTATCTGGCAAAGGTCAAGCAATATGAGGCTGCTTTGAAGGATAATCCACAGACCGTTGACGGAAGATTATGGATGAAGAACATTGTACATGCAATAGGCGGAGGGGATATCTACCTTCAGTCCGTCATCCAAGGGTATATGAATGCCAATAAGGTGATTGCCGAGGATACACTTTTCGGAGGGAATGTGAGCAGTTTTTCAAAGATCAATTCCGGTTCAGTACAGCAGATCACTTCAGATCAACTCAAGCAACTATTCGAAAAGGGCATAGGTCTGGTCACTTATTTCGGTCATTCCTCAGCATCGATCCTAGAGTTCAATCTGGACGATCCTTATGCCTATAATAATCCGGGCAAGTATCCGATTTTTCTGGTTAATGGATGTAACGCCGGCAATATTTTCGTCTTCGATACGGCTCGTTTAGGCAGCGCCCTGAGTATTCTTTCGGAGAAATATGTATTGGCCAACCAGCGTGGGTGCGCCGCATTTATTGCGAGTACGCATTATGGGATAGTAACATACTTGAATATCTACACGAACAGTTTCTACAATGCTTTCAGCAATGATGAATATGGAAAGTCGGTAGGTGAGATTCATGGTGCCACCCTACAGAAGATGCAGAACATCACGGGGTTGAATGATTATTTTGCAAGGATCCATATGGAGGAAATGTTGTTGCATGGCGACCCGGCTCTTCCCATGACCGGGTTTTCCAAACCTGATTATGTCATAGAACAACCAGATGTTGATGTGAGTCCATCTTTCATCTCTGTGGCAGAAAATACTTTCCGGATCGATGCTCGTTTTCACAACATAGGGAAGGCTATTGGGGATTCTTTGAAAGTGCTGGTGAAAAGAGAACTCCCGGATGGTACTTCTACAACTCTCTTCAATAGTTTCATTAAGCCTTTGCGTAATACCGACTCCCTTGTACTTACGGTCCCTATCAATCCTCTTACGGATAAAGGCACCAATAAGATAACCGTTACTTTGGACCCTGATGATGTTGTTCAGGAGGGTTCTGAGTCCAATAATACGGTTTCATTGGATGTATTGATCTTTGAGGATGAGGTCAGACCGGTCTACCCATATCCGTTCTCGATAGTGGGAAAGAACGGCATCAAATTCATGACCAATTCTGCCAATCCCATCAGTGTGAGCAAGCAGTATGTGATGGAAATCGACACCACTGAATTATTCAACTCTTCGTTCAAGAAGACACAGACGGTGACCAGCCCGGGTGGCTTGATCGAATTCGATCCCAATCTGACCTTCACGGACAGTATGGTTTATTATTGGAGGGTTGCACCAGTGCCTACCTCGGGTGACTACAAATGGGCGGGGTCTTCATTCGTTTTCCTAAATGGAAGTTCGCCTGGATGGAACAACTCACATTATTTCCAGTACTTGAGGTCAACACTGGATAGCATGACCTGGAACTCCAGCAGATTATTGGATTATTTGACGAAATCCAATGAAGTCAGATATTCCGCACAGATCTACCCATTTGGGAATCAAAAGGCATATCTGAACGAGGATCTACTCTATTCCGGTGGCTGTGGAACATATTTGAATTCACTTGAATTCCTGCTCATAAATAATCGCTCTGGAAGGCCTGTAGTCAATAAGATCAATGGTTCCGAGGGTGATTACCATAGTTTAATGCCTGTTTGCCCGAATAATGGGCTCAATAAATCGTATCCGCGTTGGTATTATTATAATGATCCCAAATACAGGAAATATGCGATGGACTTCCTGGATTCCATTCCGCGTGGCACTTTGGTCATCATGTCGAATTACGGCTCCACGACGTATAATTCCAATCCGGTTTATATTGATGGATGGCAGGCTGATACGACCCTATACGGCCATAATAAATCGCTTTATCATAAATTAATGGAGATCGGCCTGACCAAGATCGATTCATTCTATACCAATCGTGCAATGGTTTACATATTCAGGAAAAATGCCGATGGGGGATGGGAGGTTATTGACCAGCAGATAGGATTGTTGCGCTCCGATATGGCCGGTATTGATTCGAAATTCGAGAGTAATTTGAACTCGGGTTCTATGAAGTCGCCCGTTATCGGGCCTTCCCGGTCCTGGAAGACCATTCATTGGCAAGGTAAGCCCTTGGAGTCGCCCACCAGCGATCAGTTGAAGATGACCGTCATTGGCATACGCAAAGACTTCACGGAAACTCCACTCTATTCAACATCGCAATTGCAGAAGGATACATCCATCTCCTTCATTGACGCCTCTGTGTATCCGTACTTACGGCTTGAAATGACCATTTCCGACACCATGAATTTCAGCCCCAGCCAGCTACATTATCTTCAAGTGAAATATGAGCCGGTACCAGAAGGAGCGATAGCGCCCAATTTAGCTTTAAAAACAAAAGATAGTTTGGATGTGGGAGAGCCCATGGATTTCCAAGTTGCTTTCAAGAATGTTTCGGATGCCGCGTTCGACAGTATGAAAGTGGTTTACACAATCACCGATCAATCCAATGTAAAGAAGAACTATATTATTCCTCGTTTACGTCCCATGAAGATCGGTGATACTTTGCTGGTCTCATTCCCCATTGATACTAAATCACTCGCAGGAAAGAATACCCTTTATCTGGACATCAATCCAGCGAACGATCAATTGGAGCAATTCCATTTCAATAATTTCCTGTTCAAGGATTTCTATGTCCGTGCGGATAATTATAGACCCAATCTCGATGTCACATTTGATGGAGTGCACATCCTAAATCGGGACATCATCTCATCAAAACCTCATATTCAGATCAAGTTGGAGGACAACAACAAATACATGAAGCTGGATGATACAAGTCTTTTGAAAGTCCAGGTGCGATATCCCGATAATAGTCTTCATTATGTGCCCTTCGACAATGTGGTGATGAAGTTCATTCCTTCTGGTGGAGCTGCGGGTAGTGGCAGGAATATAGCTGAGATCGATTATTCGCCTTCGTACGTTGAAGATGGGGAGTATGAATTGATCGTTTCCGGTAGGGATAAGAGTGGAAATCCGGCAGGGAATATTGAGTACAAGGTGGTTTTCCAGATCATAAATAAAGCGATGATCAGTAATCTGTTGAACTACCCGAATCCCTTCACCACATCAACTGCTTTCGTATTCACGTTGACTGGTTCGCAGGTGCCCAGTGAATTCAAGATCCAGATCATGACGGTTACCGGTAAGATAGTAAGGGAAATAACGAAGACTGAGTTGGGGAACATCCATGTGGGAAGAAACATCACCGATTTCAAGTGGGATGGGTCGGATCAATTCGGCCAAAAACTCGGAAACGGCATCTACCTGTACAGGGTGATCACTTCCCTTGAAGGTAAAACATTGGATAAATACAAGGCCTCGGGTGATCAGTCGGACAAGTTCTTCAACGCGGGGTATGGAAAGATGTATCTGATGCGCTGATGCATGCCAGTGTGAAGTCATGATGTGTTTTCTTCCCGATCTTTCATGGCATCTTCTTTTTCACGCTTGTGTTGAACTTAAAAAAAGGAAGTAAATGACGGATTATGATTAGGCGATTTTATGATTCGCCTGTTGGGGCATCTAACCTGAACGGCCGATTCAAATGGTATATTCCTCTGGCTTTACTGTATATTTTGCTTTTCCGCATAGAACAAGGAATTCAATTTTTCGACAGACGAGAAGTCATTTACGTAGCCATTTTCATGCTATTTTCGGCTTTGATCTTGATCAGGCTGTTGAATGCTTTGCCAATACGTAACAGAAGTAGTGCGGGAATTGGAATGGTCATTTTCCTTTTGCCAGCCATGCTGTTCACATCCTGGATCTCCTTCCTGTCCAAACTTGATCTAGTAGACAGCATCAATTGGAACAAACAGGCTTTCCTCTGGCTTTTACTTTTTGTATTTCTTTTTTTATTACTGTTGAACAGGTTTTCTAATGGCCTTGCAAAGCTTGAAAAGTATCTTATTGTTCTATTCTGTTCACTTTGCTTGTACCAGTCTATATTGATTTTTTCGCATGCGCCAAAAATGGGGAAGGCGGTATCGTCATCAAAAATATTGATGGATTCTAAGAATCCTCTTTTTATGAAAGTCGATACGGCTGGGATCTCTGATGTTTATTTCATCGTTTTCGATGCCTATGAAGGGAATGCTTCTCTTAATCAAGACTTTGGATTCAATAATGGATGGGTGACCAAAAGCTTGAGTGACTTGGGGTACAAGGTATCTGACCATGCACGTTCTGCTTATCATTACACTCAATATTGCATTTCATCAGTATTGAATATGGATTACGAGTTCGATTGGAGTGCATATTCTGTGGGCGATTATGTGAACATGTCTCTTGTTCTTCAGCACATCCGGTCCAATAGGATGTGCCGAATAATGGAACAGAATGGGTATGCAATAAGGAATTTGTCGTTTTTCGACCTGGAGCAAGAGCAAAGGGCCAGATCATTCAAGCCATTCACTGCGTCAAGGAGTTTTTACCGATTGATTTTGGAGAACAGTATATTGTTGAGGTTTTTCATCAATCCGGTGGATAGGCACCAAGGAGAGAGTAATCTGGAAACATACCGGTCTTTGTTGAGGGTGATCAAGGAAGATACTACAAGGAAGTTCGTGTATGCACATTTCATGCTCCCTCATCCGGCTTTTTATTTTGACAGTTCTGGTGGTTACTATCCTGATGGAAAGGGGAAATTTCCAGATGCTGGAAGGAATTATATTGAGCAGGTGAAGTTGTCAAATAAATGGATGGTCGATATTGCCAGGAATATTCAGGCTTTCAGACCTGGTTCGATGGTTGTGATGCAGGGCGACCACGGGCCAATCTTGAGATGGGCTGGGGACAAAGTGTTGACGGGCATCGAAAATCCGTTCTCTGCGATTTTTGTACCCGGCGGTACACCGGAGGAGATTAATGATAGCCTGTTCACGCCGAACACATTCCGATTTTTACTGAAAAAGATGGCCATAGGACCGAATCTGATCCCGCTTAAAGCGGAGAGTGGAAAATTGCTCAAGCCGGATAGTATATTAAGGGAAAAGTCTATAGAGGATCCATGATAAGTGTGGAGATCACCTTTGGGAAAGGCCTGACTTGGCAATATATTTCCCGATTAGATCAAACTCAAGATTGACCGTATTCCCGGGTTGCATTTCCATCAGATTGGTGTGTTCCATCGTATATGGAATGATGGCGACACTGAGCGAATCTGCGGATACATCAAAAGCGGTCAAACTGATGCCATTAACGGTTATCGATCCTTTTTCAATGACCAGGCTTGAAGCAGTGGGTGGGAATGAAAATCGGAAGATCCAGGACCCGTCAAGATCTTGCCGGGACAGGCAGGTGCCCTTTCCGTCGACATGACCTTGGACCAGATGCCCATCCAGCCGCCCGCCTAGGACCATGGCACGTTCCAGATTGATAGACGACCCTGTCGTCCATTCCCGGAGGCGTGTTTTTTCAAGTGTTTCCATAACGGCAGTGACCCGATGCCGGCCAGCTGAAGTTTCTTCGATAGTCAGGCATACCCCATCGTGTGCAAGGCTTTGGTCAACAGCCAGTTCGGAGGATATGGGAGATTCTATCCAGAAAGTCAGACCTGAACCGTTCTGCATGATCTCAACTACAGTCCCGATTGATTCGATGATGCCGGTGAACATGGATGTTGCAATTTCAGGCAATTTCGCTAAAAGAGGGGATTTTCAGCTTTCGTTTTGACGGAATCGATAGAGTCATTATCTTTGCCATCCCAAAAGATCAAAGGGGGTATAACATCATGCTGATCATCGATTCCAAAGATTGCGAGAACATAGACAAGGCACTCAAGAAATACAAGAAGAAATTTGAGAAAGCTAAAATTCTTCTTCAACTACGTGAGCGTCAGTCTTTCACCAAGCCTTCAGTAAGGCGCCGTGGAGAAGTGCTCAAAGCCATTTATAAACAGAACATCGCCATCGGTAAGATCGAAGTTTGATCGGACCTTGAACAGATATTGCGAAGTGGCCATAAGGTTCCCTAACTTTATGGCTATTTTTTTATGCCCTCCACCAACGAAGAACATATTCTCGCTTATCTCGAACACCTCAAGTTCGTGAAGCGGTATTCTCCCCACACCTTGAAATCTTATGAGGAGGATCTCGCCCTTTTCAGAACCTCACTGTTTGATGCGGAGTCCGACAGTGATTTCCCTATCCTCGAGGCGTCTCCATATCAGATCCGATCCTGGATGGCAGCCATGGCTGATAAAGGACAGGAGCCAAGGAGCATCAACCGAAGGTTATCTTGCCTGAAATCCTTTTACAGATTCCTGCAGCAATTGGGGTTGATCGGATCGAGTCCGGCTTCAGCCGTAAAATTATTGAAAACAGGCAAAAGACTTCCTTCCTATATCGAAAAGGGGGACATGGCCACATTGTTCCGGGATGTCGAGTTCCCTGAAGGTCAGGAGGGAAGCATGCACAGACTTGCGCTTGGTCTGCTTTATGGATGTGGTTTGAGGGTAAGTGAATTGGTCAATTTGAAAGAAAGGCATGTGGATATTGGATTATGCACCATAAAAGTCCTAGGGAAAGGAAATAAGGAACGGATCATTCCGATAGGGGAGGAACTTGTTCGGGAGATCACGAATTACCGGATGCTCAAAGAGGGAATGGGGGAAGTTGATGGGCTATTACTAACTGGAACTGGAGGTAAGGCCATCAGTAACCGGCAAGCTTATGGATTCGTTAGGAAATATCTCTCCCTAGTGACCACCGCAGAGAAAAAGAGTCCGCATGTGCTCCGTCACAGTTTTGCCACACACCTCATGAATAATGGAGCTGATTTGAATGCTGTCAAGGAATTATTGGGCCATTCCAGCCTTTCAGCCACTCAGGTTTATACTCACAACAGCATCGAAAAGCTTCGTGAAGTGCATCGCAAGGCACATCCTCGTGGATAAATATCCTATCATACATACAATAAAATTTTAAGGATTTTTTATTTGCAAATGGGGTCCTGAAAGCTTAATTTCAGTAGGCTTGCAACAGCGTTCCAAACTCTACACGAAAGCAGGCAGTTCTTTTAATGATTTTTCAAATTTTAAAGGATTCGCTATGACAGTAAACATCCAGACCGTACATTTTGATGCCGATGCCAAACTGATCGAGCATGTCAACAAGAAATTGCAGAGACTCTCTGACCATCACGACCGGATCGTCAAGGTAGATGTCTACCTCAAATTGGATAACGTTGTCCATCACATCAAGGATAAGGTGGCAGAGATCCGGGTAAGTGTGCCGAAACATGGATTCTTCGTGAAGCAAACTTCGAAATCTTTTGAGGAATCCTTTGACAGTGCGATGGATTCAGTCTCCACGCAATTGAGGAAGATCAAGGAAAAACAAGCAGCTTGACCAAGGGCCCACGGGGCCCTTTTTTATTTCTCTGGATTTATTTTCCGTGAATTTCTCAATAGTCCTTCAGGTCATTTGTCGTAATAAACCCCAATGTCTGTGCTGTCATCATTTTTTGATTGGGGCTGTGCGATAAAATTGCCGTTAAAATTTTTGCTTTTGCGATTTTCCATTACCTTTGCTTTCCCAAAAAATGGGGTTAGATCTTTATTGCCCAGACGGTTCAGTAATGACCCGTACATGTTTCATGACCGTATAAGCCAGAGTAGCTCAGCTGGTAGAGCAGCTGATTTGTAATCAGCTGGTCGGGGGTTCGAGTCCCTTCTCTGGCTCCCGGTTTTCCATTCCGCAACGGCGGCCGGTTGTGGAAATGAAAAGGCATTGACATTCAGGGGCAGGTTCCAGAGCGGCCAAATGGGGCGGACTGTAAATCCGCTGTCTTTCGACTTCAGTGGTTCGAATCCACTCCTGCCCACGTCAGTCTGCCAAGGCAAGCTTTGTTGCTAGCCTCGGCAATTGTCTCTCCGGTTTCTCTGAAACGGAGTAGCCATGATGGCTGCATTGGGGAAAGTTCTTTTTCAGACAGTTACCCCGTTCAGGTGCCACCGGTGTTCTTGAACGGTCAAATGCGGGAGTAGCTCAGTTGGTAGAGCGATAGCCTTCCAAGCTATAGGTCGCGGGTTCGAGCCTCGTCTCCCGCTCCATTCCGGGTGATCCGGACCAGCCGGAGCTTTCCGGGTGGTCCAATCAGCCGTTGTAGCTCAGTGGTAGAGCACTTCCTTGGTAAGGAAGAGGTCAAGGGTTCAATTCCCTTTAACGGCTCAGTTCTTTAATTTTCAGGTGCGTAGGATATGTCCCCGAGCCGTTATGGGGCAGCCAGTGGTTGAAATATCCCCGCATTCAAATCATGAGCTACTGTCCCGAAGAAAGTATTAATTTCGCGGGGCAGCAGGAGAATCGAACCAGATTGGTACGGGCTCGCCTGTACTGTCAGAATAGTTTAAAATTGTCAAAACAACCTAAAACGGATAACAATGTCTAAAGAGACCTTCAAGAGGGACAAGCCTCACGTGAATGTGGGCACCATCGGGCACGTTGACCATGGAAAGACCACGCTTACCGCGGCCATCACCAACATCCTGGCCAAGAAAGGCTGGGCTCAAGAGAAGAAATATGATGAAATCGATGCCGCTCCTGAAGAAAAGGAACGTGGTATCACCATCAACACAGCTCACGTGGAATATCAAACGGCATTACGCCATTATGCTCACGTTGACTGCCCCGGCCACGCTGACTATGTGAAGAACATGATCACCGGTGCTGCCCAGATGGACGGAGCTATCCTGGTTGTTGCTGCAACTGATGGCCCTATGCCCCAGACCAAGGAGCACATCCTGCTTGCGCGTCAGGTAGGTGTACCCCGTATCGTGGTCTTCATGAACAAGGTTGACCTGGTTGATGATCCAGAATTGTTGGAATTAGTTGAAATGGAGATCCGTGAACTCCTCTCTTCTTACGGTTTCGATGGAGACAACACACCCATCATCCAGGGTTCTGCAACTGGTGCGCTTGCCGGTGAAGACAAATGGATCAAAAAGATCGAGGAACTGATGGATGCTGTCGACAGTTATATTCCACTGCCTCCCCGTCCGGTCGATCTGCCGTTCCTTATGTCAGTCGAGGACGTTTTTACCATTACAGGTCGTGGCACCGTGGCTACTGGTCGTATCGAGCGCGGACGCATCAAGGTCGGTGAGAGTGTAGAGATCGTAGGACTCATACCCACTCCCCTGAACTCCACCTGTACAGGTGTTGAGATGTTCCGTAAACTTCTTGATGAAGGTGAAGCAGGGGATAATGCAGGCCTTCTTCTCCGTGGTATTGAAAAGAAAGACATCCGCCGTGGCATGGTTATTTGCAAGCCCGGTTCCATAACTCCCCACACCGATTTCAAAGGTGAGGTTTATGTCCTGAGCAAAGAAGAAGGTGGTCGTCATACGCCTTTCTTCCAGAAATACCGTCCCCAGTTCTATTTCCGTACGACGGACGTGACTGGCGAGGTGGAGCTTCCTGCAGGAGTGGAAATGGTGATGCCTGGTGACAATATCGGCCTGACCGTCAGGTTGATCCAGCCGATCGCCATGGAAAAAGGCCTCAAATTCGCCATACGCGAAGGTGGCCGTACCGTAGGTGCAGGCCAGGTGACCGAGATCCTGAAGTAAGGTCCTGCCCTCCCTCCCGAAAGGGTTGTTTTGAAGGTCTCAAACAGGGAGTAGAACAGGTTCTTGTATATTTACAGAGTACCTGGGTACATACCCAGGTACTCTGTTTCTGAAAGGGTTATACTTCGCCGGGCCCTAAACGCCTGGTGGACTTAGCTTACGGGCATAGTTCAACGGCAGAATAGAGGTCTCCAAAACCTTCGATCTAGGTTCGAATCCTAGTGCCCGTGCAAAGCAAAACCTGAATTCCGGATCCCGTATGGAAATTGGCCCGTAATTCAGCATTCTGAAAATTTTAATCGGTCATCATGAGTAAAGTGCAGGCATATTTCAAGGACTCCTACAAGGAATTGATGGAGAAGGTCAGCTGGCCCACCTGGGAGCAGTTGCAACAATCTACCATGATTGTGCTGGTTGCCACTTTGGTGATCACTGCTTTGGTATCTGTCATGGATTTTGCAAGCAGCAGTGTTCTCAAATTCGTTTATTCACTCTTCAAGTAATGGAAATACCCACGCAACAACAGGATACCCAGCAACTGGAGAACCAGCAGGATACTAAATGGTATGTGCTCAGGGTTGTCAGTGGTAAGGAGAAGAAGGTAAAGGAATATCTGGATAAGGATATTTCCCGCAACGACTGGGGCAAGTTCATCAAAACGGTTTTCCTGCCCGTGGAAAAAGTTTATAAAGTCCAGAACGGCAAAAAGGTCATGCGGGAGCGCAACTTCTATCCAGGGTATGTTATGATCGAGGTCGAGACCGGAAAATTGAACGACGAGATCATCAGTACCATAAAAAACATGACCAATGTCATTCACTTCTTGGGCAAAGAAGATCCCATTGCACTTCGCAAAGCCGAGGTCAATAAAATGCTGGGTAAAGTAGATGAAATGAGTGGCGCTGGTGGTATCACCATGAGTGAGCCTTTCATCATCGGAGAGACCATCAAGATCATCGATGGACCATTCAACGATTTCAACGGAACCATTGAGGAAGTGAATGATGAGAAGAAGAAATTGAAGGTGACTGTAAAGATATTCGGACGTGCAACACCAGTGGAACTCAACTATATGCAGGTGGAGAAGATATCCTGATGGATATTTTGCGTTAACTTACTTAAGATCCCGCCAGAAGCGGGATTTTTTATTACCTTAAATGTCACCCTCAAATAAGATAGAGGAGTTGCTTGAATATGAAAAACGTTTCCATTAAAGATCTGGCAGCACGTGTTGGGGTATCCGCTACCACTGTCTCCTTCGTCTTGAATGGAAAGGGAAAAGAAAAAGGCATCAGTGAAGATCTGCAAGAACAGATACGGTCAGTGGCCGCAGAGCTCAAATATAGACCTAATGAAATGGCCCGAGGATTGCGCACAGGGCAAACTCATACTCTCGGACTCATGGTGGAGGATATCTCCAACCCTTTCTTCGCCCGGTTGGCGAAAGTGGTGGAGGACGAGGCGGAAAAGGAAGGGTATAGGGCCATCTATTGCAGTACGGAAAATAACGATTCCAAAGCATCTGGACTGCTCTATATGCTCAAGCAACGTCAGATGGATGGTTTCATCATCATCCCCACGCAGGGAATGTTGAGGGAGTTGGAGGAACTGGTCATAGAGGAAAGGCCATTGGTCCTGGTTGATCGGTTTTTCCCGGAATTGAGGGCCACTTCAGTAACGGTCGACAATTATTCCTGTTCAAAAGCAGGTGTGGATCTGATGTTTGCAAAAGGGGCCCGGAAAATCGCTTTGGTAACGGTGGATTCTATCCAGCAACAGATGATGGACAGAAATAAAGGATACTTCGACTCCATCGTTCAATTCGGAGGCGAAGTGGATCAGGACTGCATACTGAAGTTGCCTTTCCCACTTGCACTGGAAAATACCGTATCCATGATCAAGGAATTCCTGACCAATTTCACTAACCTGGGTGGCGTTTTTTTCACTACGAACTACCTGGGTGTTGCCGGATTAGAAGCCATTAAGGGTATGGACATCAATATCCCCGAAGATCTGAAAGTACTTTGCTTTGACGATAATGACCTTTTCCGAATAGTCAAGCCTTCCATAACCGTGATCGCACAACCAATAGATGCGATAGGTGAATTGGCGGTCAGGTCTTTGGTGAATATGATATCTTCCAAAAACCTTGCTCCGGCCCGACATGTTTTTGAACCTACACTCGTCATTCGGGATTCCATTTAGGCATAAATAAAAAAGCACAGCATGAGCTGTGCTTTAAGAAAAAAGATTTGCCTAATCAGGAATTCGTACCTGTGTCTCCAGAGCCGTTATTGGAAGGGGCTTCAGAAACTGGAGCAGGTTGAGGAGTGGGTGCCGGTGCTGGGGCTGGTGCCACGACTGCAGCGATCACTTTTCTAACCCTGACTCTTGCCACTTTTTTGGCAACAGCTTTTTTAACGGCCTTCTTCGCCACTTTTTTAGCAACAGCTTTTTTTACGGCCTTCTTTGCTACTTTTTTGGCAACAGCCTTTTTGACGGCTTTCTTTGCCACTTTTTTGGCGACAGCTTTTTTAACGGCTTTTTTAGCGACTTTCTTGGCTGCTTTTTTGGCGACGGCCTTTTTAGCTTTTCTGACCACGACTTTTTTTGATACCTTTTTCGCCTTGTTTTTTTTCACTGTCTTCTTGACTGCTTTCTTCGCTGCAGCAACCTTTTTCTTAGCAGCTTTTTTTGTTGCTTTGGCCATGGCTTGTTGATTTTTTAGAGGTGAATTTTAATGGATGCTATTGACATTAGAAAATTAGTGATAAAATCCTATACAAAACAAATGCAGATTAATATTTTATTGAAAAGAAGAACGGAAGTAGAATATTGGACTTAAGTATTGCCAAGGCATTCCAACTTTGATCTGCAGATATCAGCCTGATGATGCTAAATCCCTTCGTGGGAGTGCATTCCTTTCCCCGCTCATTTCCGGGTGTTGCATCAATTTAGGTTTTTTGGATGCGTGAAATCCCTGGTAGACGGGACCCCTTTGTGTGTGCACCAAATGAAATGAACCAAAGCTGTCTCTGGTCAGGGGTTCAGGCCTGTCATTATTTTTTCGAAGTGCACCATATAGTTAATTAAAACAATGATTATCATATAGTTGTATCAAGTCTTGCACTATGCACTGTTGAATATTTTCGGCATGTTTTTTTATGAGTTAAATAGCGAATGGAATCTTTGGAAAATAGGGTGGGACGCCCTACCTTTGCGACCCCGATCGAAAGTTCTTTTTCGGAATGGATTTGGGAGTTTCCTGCAATTGTGGGGAACGCTATCACCAAAAAAATGTAAAACATGGCAAAAGAAATCACCGCCTATGTCAAGCTTCAAGTAAAAGGCGGACAAGCTAATCCTGCGCCTCCCGTAGGCCCTGCTCTGGGTTCCAAGGGGGTAAACATCATGGAGTTCTGCAAGCAGTTCAATGCGCGGACCCAAGATAAGATAGGTAAAGTTCTCCCTGTCCTGATCACTGTTTATCAGGACAAATCATTCGAATTCATCATCAAGACTCCCCCTGCAGCAGTCCAACTTCTCGAGGCGGCTAAACTGCAGAGTGGTTCCAAGGAACCCAACCGGAACAAGGTGGGCAAGGTTTCATGGACTCAGGTGGAGGCCATCGCCAAGGACAAGATGCCCGATCTGAACTGCTTCACGTTGGAAAGTGCCATGAAAATGGTTGCCGGTACTGCGCGTAGTATGGGCCTTACCGTTGATGGCAATGCCCCCTGGGAAAACTGATCCTTCAAACCTAAAACCTTAATGCAATGGGAATCACTAAAAATAGAAAAGCTGCCGCGGGCAAAGTGGACGGCAATAAGCTTTATTCACTGAAGGATGCCTCATCCCTGGTCAAGACCGTGAACTGTACCAAGTTCGATAGTTCCGTTGACCTTCATATCCGTCTGGGTGTTGATCCGAAGAAAGCCGACCAGTCCGTCCGGGGTACCGTTACCCTGCCACATGGTACCGGCAAGACCAAAAAAGTACTCGTACTCTGCACGCCTGATAAAGACGAAGAGGCCAAAAAAGCTGGAGCTGATTTCGTAGGCTTGGAAGAATACATCCAGAAGATCGAAGGGGGATGGACGGATGTTGATGTCATCGTAGCCACTCCTTCCGTAATGCCCAAAATTGGTAAGCTCGGTAAGATTCTGGGTCCCCGTAACCTGATGCCGAACCCCAAGACCGGAACCGTTACCAACGACATCACCGCCGCGGTAGCCGACGTAAAAGCCGGTAAAGTCGCTTTCAAAGTGGATAAAGCGGGTATCGTTCATGCTTCGATTGGTCGGGTAAGCTTCACTCCTGAAAAGCTTGCTGAGAACAGCCAGGAGTTGCTGAATGCGATCATTAAGGCGAAACCCGCATCCGCCAAGGGCACATATCTGAAAAGTGTTTTCATGGCCAGCACCATGAGCCCCTCTATTGGCATCGATGCCAAAGTATTAATTCAATGATCCGGAAGGGTTGCAGAGTAAAAAACATTAAAAAGCTTTATCATGACAAAGCAGGAAAAAAATGAAGTGATCGAAGTGCTGAAGGAGAAATTCTCCCAGTACAACAACTTCTACATCACCAATACGGAATCCCTCACGGTTGCTCAAGTGAACAAACTCCGCGGTATCTGTTTCAATAAGAAAGTGGAATTGAAGGTGGCCAAGAATACCTTGATCCGCAAAGCCATGGAGCAGATGGATGAATCGCGTTTCAAAGGCGCATTCGACTCACTAAATGGGGTTACAGCACTCATGTTCTCTGAAAGCTCCAAAGAGCCCGCACTCATCCTGACCAGCTTCAGGAAAGACATCAATGCAGAAAAGCCCGTTCTCAAAGCGGCTTTCATCGACGGAGATGTTTTCGTGGGCGACAACCAGTTGGGAGCACTCCGGGATCTCAAGAGCAAAAACGATCTCATTGGAGAGATCATCGGTCTTCTCCAATCCCCGGCCAAGAATGTCATCAGCGCCCTCAACGCAGGGGGTCGCCTGGCAAGCCTGGTCAAGGCACTCGAAGATCGTGCCAACTGATCGAGTTCAAGGATCGAGGTTCAGGGCTCACTTTGATGTGAACGTTGAGCGTAGATCATGACTATAACAAAGACAATTTTTTTAAACCGCCGTCGGATCCATCAGGACGTGAAGACGGTAAAAATTCAAACAAAATGGCAGATCTGAAAGCATTCGCTGAGCAACTGGTGAGCCTCAGCGTGAAAGAAGTTAGCGAACTCGCCAAGATCCTCAAGGACGATTATGGTATCGAACCCGCAGCTGCAGCTGTTGCAGTTGCCGCTCCTGCTGCTGCAGGTGCTGCTGTAGCAGAAGAAAAGACCGCATTTGATGTCATCCTGAAAAGCAGTGGTGCCAACAAACTGGCTGTTGTGAAGATCGTAAAGGATCTGACCGGCCTGGGATTGAAAGAAGCAAAAGACCTGGTTGATGGTGCACCCAAGCCCATCAAAGAAGGTGTTGCCAAAGCTGAAGCTGATGACCTGGCTGCCAAACTGAAGGAAGCCGGTGCCGATGTAGAAGTCAAGTAAACCAACGGAACTTCGATAGAAAAGCCGCCCCTTGTGGGCGGTTTTTTGTTGCCGACCATGCTGAACCTTCTGGATTGCCTAAGCCCCTTTTTTTCAGCCTTAAAAAGGTGTTAAAAAGATTGTAAAATATTGATTTACAAAATATTAATCATTTGGCCGACCTATAATATGGACCATCCACATGCAACCTTGATTTTCACCATGGAATTATGGTTTATAGTGAATTTATCCTTACCTTCGCATTCCTTAATTTAGGCCTAATACATTTTGACGTCCCAGTACAATCATAAGTAAATGATCTGATGCTGATTATATTTTATCCAAAGTATGATCAGGGTTGTATTGACGTCTACATACCTTAAAAGCGCTTGTATCATATGCCTTCAACTAAAGTGGCCCAGAAAAACAGGATGCATTTCGGTAAGGTTAAACACCTGGCAGATGCCCCTGATCTCCTCGAGATTCAGATCCAGTCGTTCAAGGATTTCTTCCAACTGGAAACCACACCCGACAAGAGGAACAATGAGGGACTCTTCAAAGTGTTCAAGGAGAATTTCCCCATTACGGATACACGGAACATTTTCGTTCTTGAATTCCTGGATTATTTCATTGATCCACCCCGCTATACCATCGAAGAGTGTATGGAAAGAGGACTTACCTACGCCGTACCGCTCAAGGCTAAACTCCGCCTGAGTTGCAACGATGAGGAGCACGTCGACTTCCAGACCATCGTTCAGGATGTATTCCTGGGCAACATTCCTTACATGACGCCTCGGGGTACTTTCGTTATAAATGGTGCCGAGCGTGTTGTCGTTTCCCAATTGCATCGTTCACCGGGTGTATTCTTCGGACAATCCATCCATCCCAACGGCACCAAGATATATTCCGCAAGGGTGATCCCATTCAAGGGCGCGTGGATGGAATTCGCCACGGATATCAACAACGTGATGTATGCGTACATCGACCGGAAGAAAAAATTCCCCGTCACCACGCTGCTCCGTTCCATTGGATACGAAACAGACAGGGATATCCTTGAACTTTTCGGCATGGCAGTTGAAGTGAAGGCAGAAAAGAAAGCGCTCTCCCAATATGTGGGTAAGCGCCTCGCCGCAAGGGTTCTGCGCACCTGGGTGGAAGATTTTGTTGACGAGGATTCAGGAGAAGTGGTTTCCATCGAAAGGAATGAAGTGGTCATGGAACGCGATACCGTTCTCGATGAGGCTGCCGTGGTTACCATCGCCGGTATGGACGTGAAAAGCGTATTCATCCAGAAGGAAGAAGTGAGCGGTGACTACGCCATCATATATAATACCCTGAACAAGGATACGGCAAACTCTGAATTGGAAGCCGTACAGCATATCTACCGTCAACTGCGTGGTGCAGACGCCCCGGACAACGAAACCGCCCGTGGCATCATCGACAAACTCTTCTTTTCAGACAAGCGTTATGACCTCGGCGAAGTGGGTCGTTATAAGATCAACCGTAAACTGAATCTCAACTACTCACTCAACCAGAAGACACTCACGAAAGAAGATATCATCGAGCTCATCAAGTATCTCGTCCGCCTCACCAACGGAAAGGCAGAGATCGACGACATCGATCATCTGTCCAACCGCCGTGTGCGTACTGTGGGTGAACAACTTTACGCCCAATTCGGCGTGGGTTTGGCTCGTATGGCCCGTACCATTCGTGAGCGCATGAACGTACGTGACAATGAAGTGTTCACTCCCGTGGACCTCATTAATGCCAGAACCCTATCATCCGTCATCAACTCCTTCTTCGGTACATCACAACTGTCCCAGTTCCTGGATCAGACCAATCCCCTGAGTGAGATCACGCACAAACGTCGTATTTCCGCTCTCGGGCCCGGAGGCCTTTCCCGTGAACGTGCTGGCTTCGAGGTACGCGACGTACACTATTCCCATTATGGCCGTCTCTGTACGATCGAGACTCCGGAGGGACCGAACATCGGTTTGATCTCTACTCTCTGCGTGCACGCCAAGATCAACGAAATGGGTTTCATCGAAACTCCATATCGGAAAGTCGACAGCGGCAGGGTGGACATGAAACGTCTGACCTATCTATCCGCCGAGGAAGAGGATACAGCCAAGATCGCCCAGGCCAATATTCCCCTGAATGAGAAAGGTGAATTCGTTGAAGAAAAGATCAAGGCACGCCAAACCGGGGACTTCCCCATTCTTGACCCGAATGAGGTTGAGTTCATGGATGTAGCTCCTAACCAGATTGTTGGTCTCAGCGCATCCCTTATCCCCTTCCTTGAGCATGATGACGCCAACCGTGCGCTCATGGGATCGAACATGCAACGCCAGGCCGTTCCACTCATATTACCCGATTCTCCCATCGTAGGCACCGGTCTCGAAGCGAAAGCTGCCCGTGATGCCCGTATCCAGATACATTCTGAAGGTGAAGGTGTGGTCGAATTCGTGGATGCCAACGAGATACATGTAAGATATGAACGCAACGAAGCCCAGAAACTGGTGAGTTTCGAGGACGACCTGAAGATATATCACCTCACCAAGTTCATGAAGACCAACCAGGAGACTTCCATCACCCTCAAGCCTGCCGTGCGTAAAGGCCAGCGAGTGAAAGACGGAGACTTCCTGACCGAAGGATATGCAGTAAAGAATGGTGAACTGGCGCTTGGACGTAACCTGAAAGTCGCTTTCATGCCCTGGAAAGGATACAATTTCGAGGATGCCATCGTAATCAACGAAAAAGTGGTACGTGAAGACTTGTTTACTTCCGTGCACATCTCTGAATTCGAACTTGAAGTTCGGGACACCAAATTGGGTGAGGAAGAACTGACGCCTGACATCCCCAACGTTTCTGAGGAAGCGACGAAGGATCTGGACCAGTATGGCATCATCCGTATCGGTGCACAAGTGAAGGAAGGTGATATCCTTATCGGTAAGATCACTCCTAAAGGAGAAAGCGATCCGACCCCCGAAGAGAAACTGCTCCGTGCCATCTTCGGAGATAAGGCCGGCGATGCCAAGGATGCTTCCCTGAAAGCTCCGAGCGGAACGGAAGGTGTGGTCATCGGAAAGAAGCTTTTCCAAAGGGCAAAGAAAGACAAGAACGCGAAAGTTCGTGAGAAGTCCGCCATCGAGAAACTCGAGAAAGTGCATGAACAGAACGAGAAGGACCTCCTTGAAGTGCTCATCGGCAAACTGCAGGTCCTCCTGAAGGATAAGACTTCATCAGGAGTCTCCAACAACTTCGGTGAAATGCTCATCGCAAAAGGTGGTAAGTTCAATGCAAAGAATCTCTCCGGTATAGATTACGCCAATGTCAACCCCCTCGGTTGGACGGGCGATGCCAAGATCGATGGATCCATCAATACCCTGCTGCATAACTATAACATCAAATTCAACGAGGAACTGGGACGCTACAAGCGGGAAAAATTCAATATCTCCATCGGTGACGAACTTCCCGCTGGTGTATTGAAACTGGCCAAAGTGTTCCTGGCTGTGAAGCGCAAGTTGAAAGTGGGTGATAAAATGGCGGGTAGGCACGGAAACAAAGGTATCGTAGCCAAGATCGTTCGTGCCGAAGACATGCCTTTCCTCGAAGACGGAACTCCCGTGGATATCGTGCTCAACCCCTTGGGCGTACCTTCCCGTATGAACCTGGGTCAGATATACGAGACCGTTCTGGGGTGGGCCGGTGAAAAACTGGGTATCCGATTCTCCACACCGATATTTGACGGTGCTTCTAAAGACGAGATCGCTGAATTGATCGGACAGGCAGGACTTCCCACTTTCGGCCATACTTATCTGTATGATGGCGAAACAGGAGATCGTTTCCATCAAAAAGCAACCGTGGGCATCATCTATATGCTGAAGCTTCACCACATGGTGGACGATAAGATGCACGCTCGTTCCATCGGCCCGTATTCACTCATCACTCAGCAGCCGCTTGGTGGTAAGGCGCAATTCGGTGGCCAGAGGTTCGGTGAAATGGAGGTTTGGGCTCTCGAAGCCTATGGTGCTTCCAACATCTTGCAGGAATTGCTTACACTCAAGTCTGACGATATCATCGGAAGGGCCAAGACCTATGAGGCCATCGTCAAAGGCGATAACATCCCACGCGCAAGCATTCCAGAATCATTCAATGTACTTGTACACGAACTGCGTGGACTGGGTTTGGATCTCAAGTTCGAAAACTGAGCCTGACTCATATAAAATCAAAAGCCATCTGTTTACAGATGGCTTTTTTCTTTACCGGAAAATCAATTCTATTTCATGCTTGCATGTGCCGTGCTCGAGATGGTCAGTTGCCAAGCTGCTTCACCGGACGAAAGGGTGTAAAATACAGTACGTTTCCCGCCAGTTGGGGTCGCATTATTGTCTCCGTCTTTATAAACCGGGAACTGCCTTGCCAACAGATTTCCCTGCACAAAAATCGAGTCATGTCCTTGGTAGCCTTCAAATTTGCCTCCCTTGGCGATATCCTTTTCAGTCAACTCCTGGACATGGATAGGAGTTGCACTTTTGTCCTTATTCGAGGCCAGTCCGTATATGCTCCCCCCGCTACCGCTACCTGCAGAAGTGGTCAGGATGTACAATTCCTCAAAACCATCTTTGTTGAGATCAGCAAGGAAAATCTTGTTTACCGGATCGGATTCTCCGATATTGATGGTATCATTGGAAGAGATGAAATCTTTAAGTGCAACTGATAATTTGCTTATGCTTGCACTGCTCTTCTCCTCGATCACGGAGTAGGACCTTCCGGTTTTGGTCTTGAAATCGATAACAGTGATCGTGGATCCAACTTTGGCTGAGGCAGCGGTATCCCTGATCACTTCAGCTTGCTCTGGTACCGAGTTGGGCTTATCCTCGGTCTTTGGCATCTGACAGGAGCCGAAAAAAGTTAGCATCAATAATCCAGTAATGGCCTTTTTCATATTTTTTCATGAATGTATGAATTTTCCGATCTCCATTTGGAAACGGGTTTTAGAAAAAAAGGGGCTATAGGCCAACTGTTCACGATTTTATCAGATCATGACTTCAAAATTATTTTGATGTCAGATCTGCTCTGTAAAGTTCAGATCCGAATCTCGAGTAAGGCCAATTCCCATTGGTAATGTTCGGGTAATCCTTCTATATCATCAAGTACCGTATTCTTGACGAATCTGAAGCCAGATGATCTGTAGTATTCGATCAATTTCAAGTTGTCACTCCAGGTATCCAAACGTATGTATTCTCTTTTTTCTCGCATGCAAAAGGCCTTTGCCCATCTAATGATGGTAGCAACGAATGACCTTCCCCTGTATTCAGGATGTGTTACAATACGATGAAGGTATAAGGCATTGTCATTATCGAGTTCCTTCCAGATCGTCCGGTCATCCAGGCTGATGAGGAATACGCAAACTGCTACTCCGTCCAAAATGATCCTGAATTGCCGACCTTCCTTGATCTCCCTTTCCACCAAACCCCTGTCGAATCCCAACCAATTTTTATGGAAGACTTTTTTCTGAAAGGCGATAGCTTGATCGTAAAACCAGAAAATATTATCCAGATCTGAAGGTGAACTGGAAATGATGGAAATTTGACCTGACATATGCGGTAGTATGTAAGCCCCTCGAATGACTTGCCCCGTTCTTTTTGCCTGAAGGTACCTATCGATTAGTGTGTATTGTTTATACACGGCAACATCGTACTTCCAGACATGGATACGAACCTTACCTTTCTATCTGATAAATAGCGCTCTTGATGAGAACAATGAAATGAAAAGTAGTTTATGCTTTCATTTATTTTGTTCCGCTGATCACCCAGGAACTGGCATCGATCATGACCTCTCCATCATCAGGATATCTTGCCTTCACTTTGGAGATGGTGATTCCCTTAATTTTTTCAACGATGGATGGATCTGCTTTCGAAAGTGCTAATACGGGGGGACCCGCTGCCTCATTCATGATATCCCAATATAGTTCTGCCGTACCCGTTTTGAGCAGACTGTGGACTTCCTGTTGCTCCACCTGTTGAAGCCCGGTTTTTTTGAATAGATCTGCGATCAGGCCATCCTGTGCACATCGGAACATGCCTGGATCTCCCGGTGAAACAGGCGCTAGTTCAATATGTTCTGCAATAGTGCCCATGATCGCAGTGATCCAAAAATTCTTCTCAGGTCCTGCCCATACAGAAACGGAGAGGCGGCCTCCTGGTTTGAGAACTCGAACCATCTCTTTGATGGAAACTTCCATGTCCGGAAAGAACATCAATCCCATGCGGCAACTGATCGAGTCGAAGCTCATGTCTGGGAAGGGAAGTTCACTCGCATCACAGGCTCTGGTTTGTATATTATGCAGCCCTTTAGCTTCGGCGTTTGATTTAGCTATATCAAGCATTTTTTCAGAAAGGTCTGTGATCACCACACGTCCGTTTGGATTCAACTTTGCTATGGTCAGACCAGGTTCACCAGTTCCCGAAGCAACATCTAGCACCCAGTCGCCATCTTGAACCTTTAGACCATTTATGATGGCATCCCCCATGGGACTCAAGAAATCCATGAATAGAGCATCCCATTTTTCCCATCCCGTTGAAAATCGGTTCCAGGTGGCTTTTTGCTGTTCACTGATTTCATTCAAATGTTGGTCCATTATTTTCGTTTTTTATTTTAAAATCGGTTTGAAAATTCGAAAGGCGAATACGGGCAAGGGAATTGTTCATGTCCGGGAATATAATATAGTACATTCCCGGAATATGGGGATCATAACTCCATTTCTTTCATGAATGATTTACGATGACGCCGCTATTCAAAAGCATTTTGAGCACCTTATCCTCTATCTTCCTGGGTTTTCCTGAATGGGCATCTATCATGCACCAGGTTGTACAGGCCGATGCCAAAAGTCTGTTCGACGCATTATATATATTCACATGTCTTTGGGAACGAACACCTTCGGTTTGGCCGACCCAGGTAAGCACATGGATGCTGTCATTCTGATCCGCGGGGTAATTATAGTCGATCTCATGTCGCAGAACCACCCAAGCAAAATTTTTTCTGGTTTCTTCGTCAGCCAACTCTTCCCAATGACGGGCAGAAGCTTCCTGAACCCAACGCAGGTAGACGACATTATTCACATGGCCTAATTCGTCGATGTCTGTGGGGAGGATCTCCAATAGGTGACGGAATGCATTTGTTGGGGGGAGTGTCATTCCGACAAGATAAATAAAATAGCTCAGGCCAAATGCAACAAGGCATTTTTAAGAGTGGCATAATCAGGTTCGATCAAGGTGGAGACCTTTGGTCTTGCCAATAGAGGCAGTACGTGATCGGGCACGGGTATAGGCTTTCCGGTAATGGCTTCGACACTTTCGGGGAATTTCACTGGGTGTGCTGTTTCCAGAAAGATGCCTTTTTGACCCGGATGTTTTTCAAGATATCGTTCCAGGGCAAGATAACCCACCGCCCCATGCGGATCAAGCAGGTACCCGCTCTGTTCATACACCCTTTTGATGGTGGCCATGGTTTCTTCATCACTTATGCTGACTGAACTCAGACGGGAGGTCATGGTTTCCCACTCACCTCCAAAGATCTCCTCGATGCGAATGAAATTACTTGGATCTCCGACATCCATGGCATTGGACAGGGTGGGGACGGCCTGGATGGGATAATAATCTCCCGTTTCCAGGTATCTTGCGATCACATCATTATCATTCACGGCAGCAATGAAATGTTCCACGGGAAGGCCTGACCGATTCGCCAATAGTCCGGCACAGATGTTACCGAAATTACCACTGGGCACACAAAAGACCGGTGGTTTATTGAGATCTTCCCATTGGCGGAGTGCCAAAAAATAATAGATCTGCTGGGGAAGCCAGCGAGCTACATTTATAGAGTTCGCCGAGGTGAGGAAGATCCTGCCCATGAGTTCATCATCGGCAAATGCGGTTTTCACCATACGCTGGCAATCGTCGAAGTTGCCTTTCACTTCCAGTGCATGGATGTTCCTGCCCAAAGCTGTCAGTTGTTTTTCCTGCACCGGACTGACCTTGCCGGAAGGATAGAGGATGACTACTTCCACACCGGGTACGTCATAGAATCCGTTAGCAACTGCTCCTCCTGTATCCCCGGAGGTGGCTACAAGCACCACTAATTTTTCTTTACGTTCACGAGCGAAATATCCGAGGCAGCGACTCATGAACCGTGCCCCCACATCCTTGAATGCCAGAGTGGGGCCATGGAACAGTTCCAGACTGTATATGTCTTCAGCTACCTTGACCAGGGGGATGTCGAATGAAATGGTTTCTTGTAGGATCCTTCGAAGTACTGATTCGGGGATGCTGTCGCCTACATAAGGTGCTAGTACGTGATAAGCGATTTCCTCCGGCGTCATCTCTTTCAGGCTACTGATGAATCCATCGGGGAGTGTAGGTATGTTTTCAGGGAAATACAAACCTTTGTCAGGGGCCTGTCCACGGACTGAAGCGTCTTGGAAATTGACGGAAGGGGAAGTTCTGTTGAGGCTATAGTATCGCATGTTCCAGTATGATGCTATTCGGACTTGATCAATTGAACACCTTCCCGGTTCAGGGTGGTTACATAGGTTTTGAAATCTATACCTAGCGAAGAGTAGACGTCTTTCATGATCGTTTCCACATCCCTTGCCGTTGACTCCTCTTTATTCAACATGAAGATGGAAGGGCCGCTTCCTGATATCCCACCGCCCAAGGCTCCTGCTTCAAGACAACGGGATTTCACGATATTGAATCCCGGTATGAGTATGCTTCGAACGGGCTCGATGATGACATCCTCTAGTGATCTCCCGATGAGATCATAATCATGCTTGAGGAAACCCGCTACAAGTCCTGCGATATTGCCCCATTGCTTGATCGCACTCTTCAGTTGCACTTCTTTTCGAAGGATCTGTCGGGCATCCGATGTGCGAACCTCTATTTGCGGATGCACCACGGTCACGAATAACGGAGGTGCATCAAGTTGGACGATATCTAATGGATGGATGGCGCGGATCAGAGTAACTCCTCCCAGCAGGCAAGGTGTGATATTGTCCGCATGCTTTACCCCGCTGGCCACTTTCTCTCCGTTCATGGCAAAGCGGATGAGGTCGTATTTAGAAAACCGGTTACCTAACAGCATGTTCGCTGCAGCCACGGCACCAGCCGAGCTGGCTGCACTCGATCCCAAGCCACTTCCGGGTTTTATGTTCTTGGTGATGCTCAGGTCGAACCCTGTCTTTCCTTCCAACTCGGCCATGAGTGCGAGCAGTGCCGCACCAGCAACGTTCTTTTCCGGGTCTGTGGGCAGGTCGTATCCATCCGTATGGCTGATGCGCAATATGCCCAGGTCATTGAATGCGATCTCCATGATATCAGTTGGCTCATTCAGGGCCATGCCTAATACATCGAAACCACATACCAGGTTGGCCACGGTTGCGGGGGCAGAGACTTGGATCCGATTGGGGCTATTGGTATTCAACTTGACTATCTATGAAGTGTATTTTCCCTTATCCACCATTAACTTGTTCATTCCATCTGTATCTTGTCTTGCTTATTGGGCAGACGATCAACTCATGGTTGCTCTGATGATGTCCGCGAACACACCGCTCGCCGTGACTTCCGCACCTGCTCCCGCACCTTTGACCACCAGAGGTTGTTCAGGATACCTTTCCGTATAAAAGAGTACCAGATTGTCTTTTCCGTAAAGGTGGTAGAAATCACTTTGAGGTGCAATGTGCTTCAGGCCCACGGCAGCCTTCCCATTATCGAAGGTGGCGACTACCTTCAACTTGCAGCCAGCTTTTACTGCTTCTTCGTACAAGCTTTTGAAATGTGCTTCCTGTCTGGCCATCTCATCATAAAAATCCGACACGGTACCTTTCATGCAGGATTCCGGAAGGAAGGCATTGCAGGTGATCTCTTCCATCTCCATTTGTTCGCCAGCCTCACGGGCGAGGATCATGATCTTCCTCATCACGTCGGTACCACTGAGGTCGAGACGGGGATCAGGTTCCGTATATCCTTCGTCCTGCGCTTGTTTGACCACATCTGCGAATGGTCGTGTGCCATCATAGTAGTTGAAGACGAAGTTGAGCGTTCCGCTGAGTACAGCTTCCATTCGATTGACACGGTCGCCGCTGCGTAGCAAGTCATTCAATGTTCCGATGACCGGCAAAGCGGCGCCAACATTGGTTTCGAACAGGAACCTGCAGTTGAACTCCCGAGCGAGATCCTTCAGTTTCCGGTAGTGGCTGTATTCAGAGGATGCAGCGATCTTGTTGCAGGCTACTACGCTCATGGATTTACGCAGCAGATGTTCGTAGACCATGGCCACTTTGTCGTTGGCGGTAATGTCGACGAATACGGTGTTTCGGAGATTTTTCCGGATGATCTCCTGGATAAAGGCTTGTAGGTCGGCAGTTTGACCGTTCTGAATCGCGGCGGACCAGTTGCCGGCATCAAGTCCTTCGTCACTGATGATCATCTTCCTGCTGTTGATGATTCCGACGACGCGTAATTGCAGACGGAGATGATCGGCAAGATATTGCTGTTGTTGAAGCAACTGTCCGAGTAACTTACTTCCCACGTTGCCGGTGCCGGCGATATACAGGTTTATCTGTTTATAGGTGGTTTCGAAAAATTCCTCATGCAGGACGTTGATCGCTTTTCTGACTTCTTCGTTGGAGATCACAGCGGAAATATTTCTTTCTGATGAACCCTGAGCGATAGCCCTGACGTTGATGCCATTCCGACCGAGTGCACCGAACATGCGTCCACTGATGCCGGGATGGCTCTTCATCTGCTCACCTACAAGCGCAACGATGGAAAGATCTTCCTCCGCGCGCAGTTTTTCCACTTTCTGTAAAGCGATCTCCACGGAAAATGCCTTATCCACCGCTTCTCTGGCCTTTTCCGTATTCACTGCATCGATCCCTACGCAGATGGAGTGTTCCGATGAGCCTTGGGTAATGAGGATGACATTGATATTTTCATTGGCCAAAGCCTCGAAAAGGCGTTTGGAAAATCCGGGTACACCGATCATGCCACTTCCTTCCAGACTTAAGAGGGAGACCTTGTTTATACTGGAGATGCCCCGGATGACATTGCCGTTGGAATCTGGAGAATTCATGATGACGGTTCCCGGGTCGGAAGGCGCGAATGTATTTTTGATCCAAACGGGGATCCCGCTGTTCATGACGGGCTGAATGGTCGGGGGGTAGATGACTTTGGCTCCGAAATGCGAGAGTTCCATGGCCTCCTGATAAGAGATAGAGGGGATGATCCGCACATTGCTGACCCATCTTGGATCTGCTGTCATCATCCCGGAAACATCAGTCCAGATCTCCAGGATGGAGGCGTGGAGTCCAGCGGCCAGAATGGCTGCTGTGTAATCCGAGCCTCCGCGTCCGAGCGTGGTGGTGATGCCCTTTGAGTCGGATGCAATGAATCCGGGAAGTACAATGATGCTGTTTTTTATGGACGGTGAAAATTCCCTGATTTTGGCATTAGTGATCTCGAAATCGACGACTGCGTTACCATATAGCGAGTTCGTTTGGATGAGGTCTCTCGAGTCTTTCCACTCTGCGGAAGCCCCTGTGTTCTGGAATGCGGCGGCGATCATCTGCGAAGAGGCCAATTCACCGTAACTCATGATTCTGTCCCGGGTCCTGTCTGAAAGTTCTCCGAGCAGGAAAACGCCATTGCAGATGTCCTCGATCTCGTTGATGAGCTTTTTGACCAGACTGAGCACACTGCTTTGTTGCTGTACGGCTATGAGTTCTTTGACGGCATCCAGGTGTCTGGTCTCGATCTGTTGGATAACATCTTTATAATTTTCATTGCCCTGAGCGGCCAGATTTCCGCATTGAATGAGCATATCCGTGGTCCCGCCGAGTGCGGAAACCACCACAAAGGAAGGGCCCCTGTCCAGGTTTTTTTGGACGATGTCCATGACCTTGGTGATATTGACCGCATTAGCGACCGAGGTACCTCCGAATTTCAAGACTTGCATGAAAAAGATTTAGGGATTGCAGATCACGATTTCGAATGAGTTGGGTTCGACAACCGATAGCCGATATCTAGTGATTGATTATTGTTCATGTATCTGGGGCTTGATCCCTCCGGATCTTTAAGCTTTCGCCCATGTTTGATATGAATGTGTGCAACCCTTAACGGGTTGTAATGATGTTGGTGGGGATGGTGATGGTGAAACGGGTGGATATGCAAACGCTTGCGGCAGTTGTTGTCGTCCGGATATTGCCTGAAGAGAAGCGCATTTCCATGATAAATAAATGGTGAACGAAGTTAATGGTTAAAAGTGAAAAAACAAAGGTACAAACAAAGAATTTGAAGTACCTTCAACGGCCCTGATTGCATGCCATAGCTGGTTTCCCGTCATCGAAATTTCAAGCCAATGAGTCATTCATCCTCTGCTGCCTTGCAGCAGTTCAAGAACCTCGTGGGGATCAAGTTCCAGCTGTATAACAGCCTGTTCACCTCACTCCCTTTCCACCGGATCGAAAAGACCGGCATCTTGCTCTCCGTACTCCAGTCCGACTGCGAAGAAGGTTACCGTAAGAAACAGAGTCCTGTTGAAATCATCGACGAGTTCTTCAAGAAATATACCTCCTATCCCCGTGAGCAGGACAGGCTCGATCTGATGTTCCGTTTCGTGCAGTATGTGGAGCGACAAGTGGTCCTCTTTGATGCGCTCGAAGATGCCGCTTTCAGAGATGTCAATGACATGAGCGGGGCCGGTACAATAAAGCAGTTGGAAACCGAGGTGGTCCTGGGTAAAAAGGAAAAGCAATTGGGGGACAAACTGGAAGATTTCTCCGTTCGGATGGTGTTGACCGCACATCCGACCCAATTTTATCCCGGTTCGGTTCTGGGGATAATCAATGATCTGGCCCGTGCCATTGCAGACAACAGTGTCAATCAGATCAACATGTATCTTCAGCAGTTGGGTAAGACAGCATTCTTCAAGAAGCAGAAGCCAACACCCTACGACGAGGCGGTGAGTCTCATCTGGTATCTGGAGAATATATTTTATCAAGCCGCTGGAAGGATCCTTTCCCAACTCAAGAATCAGTTCCCGGAATCCGTACATTCAGCCAATCCGGTGATCCAAATGGGCTTTTGGCCAGGGGGCGATCGTGACGGCAATCCATTCGTGACAACGGACACCACACTTAAGGTGGCGGATGCATTGCGGGGAAGTGTCATCAAGTGCTATTACCTCGACGTGCGCAGGATGCGCCGTAGGTTGACTTTCGAAGGTGTGGAGAACGTGCTCCTTGAACTGGAGAAGAAATTGTACAATAACATATTCATTCCGGGTCAACGGACCGACCTTACCAAAGAGGAGATCCTCGATACTTTACAAAATGTGAAGCAGACGCTGATCTACCAGCACAACGGGCTCTTTGTTTCCTTGGTGAATGGACTGATAAACCGGGTCGAACTTTTTGGTCTCCATTTCGCATCCCTGGATATCCGTCAGGACAGCTCGGTTCATGGACGGGTTCTGGATTATTTGGCTGAGCATACCCAGATCCTTCCTGATGAATATCCTGCGATGGCCGTGAAGGATAAATGTATTTGCCTGATGTCTTTGAAAACCACGATGCCGCAGACCGAACTTGCCGATCCATTGGTCGGGGATACGATGGATTCCATTCGGGCGATCCGGGACATCCAGCAGTACAATGGACCTTCCGGATGTGAGCGGTATATCATCAGTCAATGTAACAGCGAACTCAATATCCTGGAAGTGCTTTCCCTTTTTGTGCTTGCAGGTTGGGATAAAGATGACGTCAAAGTGGATATCGTTCCTTTGTTTGAAACTGTAGAGGATCTTCAGCATGCCGCGAAGGTGATGCAAGCTCTTTATGAGAGTGATGTCTATTCTCGTCATCTTGATAAAAGGAAGAAAAAGCAGACCATCATGCTGGGTTTCTCCGACGGAACAAAAGATGGGGGATACCTGATGGCCAATTACAGCATCTACAAGGCAAAGGAGGAATTGACCGCTATTTCCAGGAAATTCGACGTGGATGTCGTGTTTTTTGATGGTCGGGGTGGCCCTCCTGCACGTGGGGGCGGCAAGACCCACAAGTTTTATTCTTCATTAGGCAGCAATATCGCCAATCAGGAGATCCAGCTAACCATACAAGGGCAAACGGTCAGTTCCAATTTCGGAACGGTTGATGCGGCGCAGTACAATATCGAGCAACTGATACATGCCGGGATCAGCAACGACCTGTTCAGCGACAACAGTGCCACACTCGATGTTCAGGAGGAAACCGTGTTGCAGGATCTGGCGAACAGGAGCTTTGACGCCTATACTGAATTGAAGAACCATCCTTATTTTCTGGAATACCTTGGCCATGCCAGTCCTCTTCGTTTCTATGCGGAAACGAATATAGGAAGCCGTCCGGCCAAACGAGGAGCCTCCGGCCGTTTGAACCTAAAGGATCTCCGTGCCATACCCTTTGTGGGAGCATGGAGTCAGTTGAAACAGAATGTGACCGGGTATTATGGAGTGGGTACGGCTATTCGTAAGTTGGAGCAGGCGGGGAGGTTTCCAGAAGTTCAACAGTTATATCGGAATTCCGCCTTTTTCAAGGCACTCATGGACAATTGTGAAATGGCCATGAAGAAATGTTATTTCCCGTTGACCGCATTCCTCTCTTCCCATCCTACATATGGAGAAATCTGGAACATGATCCACTCAGAGTATGAACTCACCAAGCGTTACCTCACACAATTGTCCGGAAAGCCGGAACTCATGGCTGATTATCCCGTGGAACAGTTGTCGGTTCAGATGAGGGAGAAGATAGTCCTCCCATTGATCACCATACAGCAGTATGCAATGACCAGAATACGTCAATTCGATGAACAATTGGTGCAATCACCCATGAAGCCTGTGTATGAAAAGCTGGTGATGCGTTGCTCTTTCGGGATCATCAATGCGGGAAGGAATTCGGCATAATATGAAGGGAAGTCAAATCATCAATTCCTGATCCAAAGCAAGGCGAGATTCTTCACAACGGATGGACAATATTCATAACCCTGATGGAAGTAAATTACCTTCAATATTTATTTCATAACTAGTAGACCTTCCTACTCCCTTCATTACAAAAACATTGTATTTCATTTATTGATAAATACATCCAGAATACCATAACTACATTGTTGCCACAAAAAATATGGGAAGTATTACATCGTTATCTGAATTGAAAAATAATAATCTTATTTGATGCTTTGCATCTATATATATTTCATTCAAAAAACATAGTTTAGTCATCTAATCCATAATCATAATAGCCGATAATTGGGCTATTGAATCCCATAGGTTTTGTAATCGTACATTTTCATTTTCTGAATGCTGATTGTTATCGTGATTCACCAAGCATAAGTTAATTACTTTTGCATTGAGATGTTTTTCAAAAAGGTATAGTGGTAAGCTTCCTCCTGATGTCGGCTCTAATATTAGTTGCTTATTCGTGGCAGATTTAACTGCCTCTATTACTTGCTGTGAAATGGGAAGATCCAAAGGTGTTCGTTGTGCATTATAGCCCCCTTTTACCATTTTTAATTTTGCAATTTTTGGATACTGTAATCGTTCTTCATCAGTAGGATCCCGGTCTAATAGAAAAAACCCCTGTTCAATTACATGCTTTTTTAACAATTCAACTTGCTTCAAATAGTCGGTGCCAAGTACTTGACGTAAATCAAGCGCGGCTTTAGATTCTGTAGTGATTACATTACTTGCATGATTTTCAACATCGGCGCATTTGATTCCATTTATATTGAGTGATGGCCATTCAAATGTTTCAAAAAGTGTTTTACCTCCTCCGTCAGGTTTATTAATTCCTAATTCTTTTTTCATTTGTGCATCAACTGTGGGTATTGCATTGAATGCGTTTTTCTCTGATGTTGTAAACTTAATTATATCATCATAATATCCTTTTATTTTTACCATACCATCCTCGTCTTTCATGCTTGCAAGTAATCTGGACATTAGTAAACATGGATTAGGCGCCCAATTGCCATAATGACCACTGTGTAGTGGACGCTTTGGGCCATAAACAGTTAAATCAACATTTACGTCACCCCTTACTCCAAAATCAATCATAGGCAATCCGGATTGATGTACAGGGCCATCAGCAATTAACCATAAATCAGCCTTTAGTAAATCATTATGCTTATCAAGTATTTCTGCAAGATGCAATGAACCAATTTCTTCTTCTCCCTCAAAGAAAAATTTGATATTATTTTTTAGCTTTACTCCACTCTTTGTTAATGCATCATATGCATTGATAATAGTCATTACTCCAGCCTTATCATCTGAGCTACTTCTACATGAAATTCTCCATTCTGGATCAAATGGTTTTCCATTGGCGGGAAATGCAATAGCTTTTCCAGACTGTTCAATAGATTTGTCCAATAAAATTGGTTGATAAGGTTTTACTGCAGGATTCCACTTCTCAGGGCTAACTGGTTGCCCATCATAATGGGCGTAAAATATTATAGTTAATGTAGCACCAGGTACAACAACTTCACCATATACGGCCTTTGGAGTCCCCTTTGTATTAGATTCGAGTAGTTTTGTTTGAATACCACGCTTTTTCAACATCGATTCTATGAATAGCGTATTCTTATTTATGTTGACTTTATCCAAAGCATGATTTGGCAATGACAACAAACTAAAATATTCTTTCAGCATTTCTCCTTCATGTATAGAACAGTATTTTTTAACCTTTTCAATGGAAGTTTGCGCAGTGTTTGTGTGGGAAGTAAACAAAAAAATTACAAATAGAAATTGCTTCATAATGCCTTGTTATTTAGTAGTTAGTTCTTGAAGTTTATTTTTAAAATAGGAAGATCCAGGATAGTATTTCAAAGCCATTCCTAATACTTTTTTGGCTTTCTCTGGATCGGGGTATCTGTCAGGAGAAGTGAGATAATGAACCAGTATTTCAAAAATATCCTGAGGAGGATCCATTTTTAAGCCAATTTTTGACTCAATATCTTTAAAATGAGACTCGATTAAGTCTGGGTTTTCCATATAATCATAATGGCTTTTATGATATCCATCAAAAATGAAAAGCAGTCCGTTATACCAACTCAGCAACGGTATAGAAGAATGGTCTGTATTTGGAATCAAATCAACCATGTATTTTAGGTTTTTTGAAGATGCTTTCTCAAAAGCTTGACCAATATTAAAAATAGATTTTGTATGAAATTTAAGGTTGCCTCCATAACTGCTCGTATCGATAACACTAACATAATATCTTTTCATTTTATCTAAAGGCATGTTTCTTAGTAATGCAGGCGCTTCGTTAACGTATTTTGCACCATCCCACCATAAACTAGGATCTATTGAAATAACTGCATTAAATAAACCGGGATGCTTCAAAAATGTATAAGTAGCAGTTAAACCCCCAAGTGAATGTCCAACATAAATTCTATAGGGGTTGGTTCTGTAATTATTTTCAACATAAGTAAATATTTCTTCCTGTAAAAACTTTAAGAATATTTCACCACCACCACTTCCTTGCATCATTAGCATTTGTTCTGGTGTTTTTGCTTCTTCTCCATCAGGTTGTTTTGTAGTTGCATTAGGTGTAAGGTCTCTAATTCGATTTTCAGTATTGATTCCAACAATAATCATTTCTGGAATTTGATAATTTACATATTCTTTCTCACTCATAAAACTAACAACTCCTGAAAAAGGGAAAAAAGTGGTTTTCCCATCTAATAAATAAATCACCGGATACGATGCTGTTGAGCTTGATGGTTCATTGTAAGAGGCAGGTAGTCTAATCCAAATAGTTCTATCCTCTGACATGATATTTGAATGAAAATCCAAACGAACACCATTTTCTATTGACGTTGCTTTGAATTTCTGAGCCCACGATATCAACGGAAAAAGCAACAAAAAGGAAATATATTTTACCATACCGTTTTATAATTTTCTAGTTGTCTAAAAGTATTGATTTTCTTTTTTACAAATGGGTGGTGGTATTCATATTGAACCAACTCAATGAAAATCATGGAACTGGCAAACCGATTAACCCAAGAACCATCATCATCCTTAACGAAGGTCAAATGTATTGACCCCCTAAATGGCTGGACAAAATTGCAAAAAAATTAAGTCACTAAATTTAGGAATCATGACAAGACAACGAAGGAGTTTCCTGGCTTCTGGAAAACTGGCAATCATCAATGAAGCAGATCAATTTGGGGTTACCCAAGCACTACGCAAACACAATCTATCCCATTCTGTATTCAGTTGATGGAAAGAGAACTTCAACTCGGGTGGTGTTTCGAACCTTCAATCCTACGGCCGGCGGCGAAATCCTGAGGTAGACGCACGGTAGAACAGATTCGGTTGTGGAAGAACATGTTTGCCAAACAACAGTGCGAACTTGAGTTCAAGACGGAATTATTAAAAAATGTCAATTACTCGAGCAGAGGAAGTCGAAGTAATGCATCATTTACAATCCCATTTCGTGGTTAGCTAACAGGATCTTTTACAGTGGTCAGGTGTACCCCGCAGCAGTATCTTCGAGAAAAGAATTATATATCCGGTCACTATAAAACGGAGGAAAGCAAGATATCGTCTCAAATTTTAACCCGATTCTGTTCAAGAATTAAGGAGATGATGCAAATCCCGGTCTTGTTACAAAGCTTTTCAACGCAATTTGAGAGGCATTTTAATTACTAGTTGGTTTTAACGAATACGGTCTTCCAGGAACGCTCACCATCCCATATATTTGATTTTGCAGAGGATTGAACAGTAATAGACTTGCCATCATTACTCATCTTCCAAACCTCTGTAACGTTAGTATATGCTTGTTGCCTAACATTTGGATGGTAAGGAGTTCCATTCATAAAATATACAATTGATTTAATTGTCATAGTTTCTCCATCAGGAGACAACTTTAAAGTAAATTTCTTTCTGTTCCCCTGGCCATGATCAATTTGGCTTTCTTTACCGTCAATGAACAGTTTTTCCCGACTTATAGTTGACGTTGCGCTTGGATCCGAGTTTGAATTTTCTATAGTAAGAAAATCTGCATCCTCCACTATTTTCATTGTTTTTGAATTCATACGATCACCCTCCAAGTATGAGCAAAAAATATTTCCGCCTATACTTATTGGCTCTTTGGTTTCCCATTCACCAGAAAAATTTGTTCGATGAGTAACATTATTATTTTGTGCTTCTACAGTAAAAAAGAATACTACTGTTAATAAAATAATCATACAGGATAAAACGTATCTTTTATTTCTCATAAGTATTTTTATTAATTTCTTCAAGGTTGACTAAAAGTATGCCAATGATTGTAATTAATTTTCATTGTATAATACCGGGCTTGATGAAAACACTCCCTGAAACCGTTGATTTCCGGTTTACCCAAATTCAATACAGGATAAATCAAAGCCAATATTTTTCTATAAAAAATTATAACCCTGAGGTCTCGGGTTCAAATCCCGGTCTCTTTACTTACAATAATGACTTAAGTTTAATCGTGGGTTCTTTTTTGCGAAAGGATTTTATTTCATCTTATTTTTCAGAAATACCTATGTACTTTTTTAATTCTGTTTGGTTTTCGGCTTGCTTTATTAAAAAGTCTGCTACGTCTGCTCTATTGATTCCAC
>CAIKEH010000051.1 GCA_903826405.1 uncultured bacterium | reverse complement strand
TTATAGTATATGTATAATAAATTATACCTCTCCATCATTTGCATTTTTTTTATTCTTAATAGCAACGCCCAGAAATCAAATGCCCAGCGTTTACTTCTTTTGCAGGACCAAATGGAAAATGCAAAAAATTCAGTAGAAAAAAGAAATATACTTAAGGAAGCTTCTGCAATTCCCGGCTTTCCAAGTTTCATGTTTATTGGGAAATCATTAAATGATGAAGCCGTAAATAAAGATGCTGCCCTATTGGTCGCTCGTTTAGCATTAACCGATAAAAATACGAAAGGACCTGCAGTAAGAGATATATTAATAAAGGCCTTACCCCTTATAGATAAAAAAGATAATGCGGTACTGGCAGGTAAAATTACACAACAGCTGATCAATTTTCCTTTCGATGATGGATTTGTAAATTTATTCAATGGAAAAGATTTAACAGGATGGAAAGCTTTGGTTGCTAACCCTATTGAAAGAAATAAAATGTCTGTTTCTGATTTAAAATCAGCTGAACAAATTGCCAACGAAAAAATGAAAAAAGACTGGCAAGTGAAAAATGGCTTGTTGGCATTTGAAGGGCATGGTGATAATTTGGTAACTGAAAATAAATATGGCGATTTTGAATTGTATGTAGATTGGAAAATCACTAAAAAAGGGGATGCGGGTATTTATCTGAGAGGAAGCCCTCAAGTACAAATATGGGACTCCAGTAACCGAGAAGTTGGTGCACAAGTTGGATCAGGCGGGTTATACAACAACCTTAAGAACAAGAGTAAGCCTTTGGTATATGCAGATAACAAAGTTGGTGAATGGAATAATTTTCACATCACCATGAAGGGCGATAAAGTAACTGTCTATTTAAATGGTCTATTAGTTACAGACAATACCACATTTGAAAATTATTGGGATCGAAACATCCCCATTTTTGATAAAGAACAAATAGAATTACAGGCACATAGCACACTCGCATACTATAGAAATATTTATGTTCGTGAAATACCTTTGAATGAAATAACAACTCTTGGTTCTGCAGAAAGCAGCAACAGAGATGTTCAGACAGCGCAAACCTTAGCGATAGGAATGAACTACAAAGGTGGTAAAATTGCATACCTATTAGTCCCTTCAGACCCTGGTTATGATGCAAATGTTCAGCATGGAATAATTGCTGCTGTAGCTGATCTTCCTGGTGTAGTAGAGTGGGGATGTTCTGAAACATTCATTGCCGGTCGTTCTTCATTAGGCACAGGCCATCAGAATACAATAGATATTGCATCAGGATGTACTACTGCCGAAACTGCAGCTAAATTATGCAGTAATTTGAACCAGGGTGGATATTCTGATTGGTATTTACCAAGCAAAGACGAATTAAATAAATTGTTTTTACAAAAGAACGCAATTGGAGGTTTTAGGGAAGTTTGCTATTGGAGTTCTACGGAAACAGGAAAATATAATGCATGTTCCCAGATTTTTGACAACGGTTTTCAAACTGCCAATGACAAAAGTACCACTTTCCATGTTCGTCCCATACGTTCTTTTTAGCAGCAAAATTTCCGTTGGAAATTTATAAAATGTACTGGCTTAGACTTTTTTTTCTTAAAATTCTATATAATCCTGAGGTCACGAGTTCAAATCGTGGTCACCTACATGAAATTAAAGGGCTCCCGTTAAATCGCGGGTACTTTGTTGTGTGAGGATGATATCAGTCAAGATCCGTTAATATCATTTCTAATTGATCATTTCATAACGAGTTTTTTACTTTCAGTAAGCACTTCTTTATAGAAGCTTCTTACATCAATCAACATTTGACTCAATCCATTTACATTTTGCCCTTTTGGTTCTAGCGATCTTAGTAATCCAGGATTTTTTCTAAAGGAGGATATTACATCCATTTTGTTTATTATCTCGCCTTCTATTCCGGATGTTTTGATAGCCTCAAAGACCATTTATTGTATAATAGTTTTTGTACTTACACCTTGAGGTATGGCCGAAATGATGCCTTTTAGTTCCCCGGCTTTCAACATCATTTTTAATCAATTCAATATCAATTGATGAGCTGTCAAATGTAAAATCAGGCCCAATAGGACATTTGTGGTTTTTAAAAAAATGACTTCCCTCAATCAACGCCTTAACTTTATCAAGAAACATTTCATCTACTGCCTTTCCAGACACCACTCCCATATGTGGTCATGAATATGGAAGCCGTATCATTCTGATCCGGGAATACCCGATGGCCCCAAGCAAAATCGTAACCGCCGATCTTACCCCAGTGTGCTCCGCGGTCATTGCTGTACCAGGCACCGGAATTGAATGTATTCACAAACAATCTTGAGGGATGGCCAGGATCGGGTGTTACATTGTATGCATACCAATTGCTATCGGATGTCAAGTTCCAATGAGCTCCAGCATCAGTGGACAACCATACTCCGCCTTTGAAACCGATTGGCCCGGTCAGACCCTGGGCTTTAGCCTTTGCCCTTCCCAACAGATCATCCGGCGTCATCTCTCCCCAGCAGGAGAGATAAAGTCTGTCAGCATCCACGGGATCGGAACTGATGCCTACGGGAAATATGGGACCCTGACGGATCGACAATGCAGTCCAGTGCCGACCCTGATCGTCGGACCGAAGGACAGAACCCGTGAGATACCCTTTTGTTGTACCATCAGACCTATGATCCGGATTGGGACAAACAGTCACGAAAACACGACCTTTCAGATCAATCGCCAAAGCGAATGCACAACTGTTCTTTCCAATGCCGGTGCTGATGAACTTCCAGGTTATTCCATCATCATCAGACCTGAAGACACCCTTGTTGTACACAGCCGCATAGATCCTTCGCCGCCCCGGTGAAGAATTTGGATCGAGCAGCAGGGAGGTTACGGCATTGTCCTCACCCATGCCCGTCAGGGACGGACTCCAACTTTTACCTCCATCTTCGGAGAGGCATACCCCACCCTGAACTTTTTTCTTCCACAATGGATCACGGGTCATTTTACCACGAGGGATATCGTGCATGCTTGACCAGGCGGACCACATGCGGCCTTTTACTTTCGGGTCGAAGAGTACATCATAACAAGTATTGTTCCAGGCGCGAGGAACACCCACGCAGGAACGTTGCCAACTGCCGCCGCGATCCTGAGAATGCCAATAGCCGATGTCCGTATAACTTACCGCGATATGATCGCTATCCTGGGGATCGAAATGTACCCGATAACAAGTGGTGACGTCGAGTCCGCCGGAAACACAGGTTCCGTCATGCTTCAATAGACTGTAAGCAGAAGACCAGGTGATCCCGCCGTCATCTGTCTTCAGCACCCGATACCAGTCGGTCACGACGGCATGGCGTCCATCGCGCGGATCTACGCCTACATCCAGAAAATCGACATACTCTTTACCGAAAGCCTCGCCAGCCCAAGCATCTTTCAAGTTGGAGGGTGGTTGTCCATCGGATACCGCATATTCATTTTTTCCTCCACCCTGTCGCAGGCACCAAGTCCAGTGAAGTCCTCCATCAGTCGTGTTCATCACACCCGACCACGCAGAAAGTGTTGCACCGTTTCCTTCGGTATATCGATCCACCAGCAGATATGCCTTATCCGCATCTGTGGCGGAGCAGGATACTGAATTGAAATTGATGGATGCATTTATACCGACTTTCTCAGCGAATATCCGATCAGACAGCTTGCTCCATATTCGGCCATCATCGGATATCCATAGCCGATTCTCTTTGCCACCCAGCGCATACCAGCGAGCACGCTTACCATTGGACGCGTAACCCATGGATACTTTGGACAGGGGAAACATGCCTTGCGGCAAATCCATCTTCACGATTTTTCCTGCATCCTTTTCATAGGTCCATGCAGATCCTGAAGCATATAGGGCAACCTCACTCACTCCGGCGTGGATATACAGCACCCGGTCCTCGATCGGAACAGAATGGATCAGCCCACCTGTATCGTTGATGTGGTAAAAATTACTGCCGTATCCGAAATAAAGTTGATCATGATGCGATGGATCCAGCGTAAGCGCATTGATCTTTGCTCCGATCGTATCGTTTTTACCGTTACCCTTAATAATGGAAAGAGGCTCAGCATGATCGCCGAAATGAAATGATCCCATCACGTCATGAGGGAAAACCGCCTTCCAATGTTGGCCACCATCATCGGATCTTTGAAGGAACATGGATCCGGCCCAGACCCGCGAACTATCCTGCGAATCCCACGCAAAGGAGGAGCCACCCCCTGGAAAATTGAATTGACGATAGGTGATTCCGCCATCCTTGGTCATGTAAGTCCCGGTCATGTCGCATCGCAACAGAAATGCCTTTGGATCATGATAAGAAATGGTGGGCTCGAAAGTGGATCCACCTCCGCCAGGGCCTGTTCGTTGGAAAGTGTAGTTGAGGGTTGGTGCATTCATCAACACCGACTTTCTTTCCGAACAAGAAAATAATTCGATGATGAGGGCTGACAAAATAAATGTCCGTAGCCAGAATATGGATAAGAAAAGTTTCATCATATCTAACCCTACCCTTGGTGAGTGAGGGATTGGGTGGGGCAACTGCCCACTGCAAAACGCCGTATGGATCAGGGTTCTTTCCGATGCCAATAACTCGCAAGTATGGATCCGGTGATGTTCATGAATGGTCCGAAGACTGCAGGGGCGAGTCCCATGGTGGCAGCTTTGCCGAGTTTCTCCGCCAGGCCTGAAGCGAGACCTGCATTCTGCATACCCACTTCGATGGCGATGGTGCGGCGGTCCCGCTCATTGAGTCCAAACAGTTTTCCCGCCCAATAACCGAAGCCCAGGCCACTCACATTGTGCAATAAGGATGCCAGTACCAGAATGGGGCCGATACTGAGGAGGCTCTTGCTACCCATGGCCGTGATGACCATAATGATCGCCACGATCCCGAACATGGAGACCAGGGGCATGTATTTTCGAAAGCTGGCGTTATGTCTCAACACATAGTGGTTGAAAAGCAATCCCGCACCAATGGGAATGACCACGATCTCCACGATATTCTTGAACATGTCAAAAGCATTCACCTCGATGAATTGTCCGCCCAACACCTTCATCCAGAAAGGAGTAATGAGGGTGGCGAGGAGGGTGGATACAGTGGTGAGTGTTATCGAAAGTGCCAGGTTGGCTTTGGCTAGATAGGACATGACATTGGAGGCCACTCCACAAGGCATGGACCCGATCAGTACGACACCAGCAGCCACCTCAGGTTCGAAACCAAAAAGTTTGGCCAACAGGAACCCCATGAGTGGCATGAACGTGAAATGTCCAGCAAGGCCGATGAACACAGCCTTGGGTCTTTCAGCCACCAGTTTGAAATCGCGCAACCCGATATCCGTTCCCATGCCGAACATGATGATCTGGATGAGTGGCGTGATCAGACTCTTCGTTTTGAAGTCACCAACACTAGTGAAGTACTCTGGATAGGCCAGTGTGATGCACACGGCCGCAAAGATGATCATGGTAAAACTGAGTGAACCTTGTGAACCGGAACGTTTCATGGCAAAGCTCAGGGCCAGAAAACCCAGGAATGCCGGGATAGAAAGATATCTGCCATAAGACTGCAGGTACAGCACCAGTGCCGTTGCGAAGCAGATTGCAGCGACCCAATAAGCGGTCTTTGCGGTTTTTGCCGATCGATTGTCCATATGTTACCAGGTTCTTTTTTCGAGAAATTTTTCCAGTTCATCCTTACCGATCTGCGGTTGTTCGGGGTGCTTTTTCACCCAGCCGAGGAAATCGTCCTTGATGGGTTGTGTCCATTGATTGTCGATTTGGCCTGCATCGTACTTGCCGCTTTTCAGCATTTCCTTGGAGAAAAGGTCACGCACGCCGATGAACTCTGCTGTGGCCACGACCTTTTCTGCAAGATGCGCAGGGATGAAGAGAACACCTTCGCGTTCCGCAATGACCAGATCGCCGGGAAGCACCACGGCTTGACCGATACGAATAGGAGTATTCAAACCGATGAGCACAGTCTGTTCCAAGAAGGAAGGATGAAAATCCCGAACGAAGGCATTGAACCCTTTGATTTCGGCGAGTCCAGCCAGGTCGCGCGCCGCACCATCGAAGATCACACCGGTACCGGTCTTATTGAAGATGGCCGTACCTAAGTTGTCACCGATGAGTGTGCCTTGTGCGATCTTGCCGAATTCATCTGCTACATATACATCCCCTTTCACCAGCATCTCGATCGGCCATGCATTCATGTTACCCTTTCGTCCCTCAGCTTTTCCTTTCTCTTTGATCTGAGACTCTAGATCGGGGCGAGCCGGCAAGTATCGGGCAGTGACTGCACGACCGACGATGCGGACATCGTCATGGACGGTCTTCCAATTGCCTTCGAATTGATTTTTGTATCCATCATTATACATGACCTGCCAAGCTTCTTCGAAACCGATCCTCTTGGCTCGATCAACTATCACATCGGGCACGCGTGGACGACCGTCGGGAAAACGCTCGCCTTTCCATGAAGCAGTGAGGGATTCCATCTCTGCCCGCGAGATGGTCTGCGCTTTCAAGAAATGTGCCGAGAACGACATGGTCACCGCTAATGCGGCCGGTATCAGGAGTTTATTCCTCATACCTTGGCGGCCTCCAGCACCTGCTTGAGTCTTTTTGCAACAATCTTGTCTTCTCCATCTTTTAGACACCAGGCGGTCATACCCAGATTGGTTGGACCACCCACCACGGCAACGGCCGGATCACCACCATGCATGAGGTCGTGACGGATCTCATCCGCCGTCTTTTTGAACTTGGCTTTGTCGATGGTGATATCCAGTGTGGGGGTGACGTTGCCGAGTGTCGGCGTGAACACCCGCGTTGTTGCGCCGGCAGCCTTGGCCACGGCATCGAACATATCGATACTCTTCTGGTATTTGACAGCCAAGGCGGCATGGTCGATCTTGATGAACTCTTCGAGAGCCACCCACATACCTACGATCTCTTCTTTGTTCACCTTCATACCGCGACCGATGGTCTCGCCGCGAGGGAACATGGATAACCGAGCTGCCTGGATCACATTCTTCTTGCCCATGAGCAGACCCGCACTTTGAGGTCCACGCAATGCCTTTCCACCGGAAACCGCGACGAAGGCGAAACCCATATCATTAAAGCGAGACAGGTTGCTGACGGGTGGCACATCCGCCGCGATGTCTATCGTTGCAGGAATTTTATACTCGTTGGCCAAGGCGATCCATTCCTCATGCAGGATCTTGCCCTTGTCTGCATTGATGTGCAGGAAATGCATGGCAGCAGTTTTTTCGTTGATGGCCTTACGCACGTCGTCCACCGTTTCCACTACCACGATCTTGCACCCCGTATTGGTCAAGGCCTGGTTGTAGCCGATCGCATGTCCTTTCTGGCAAATAACCTCGCTCTTCATGCCGGTGCCTTCAAGTTTCGGAAGTGCTTTCACTTTTTCAGGGTCCGTGCCGGTGAGTATGCCTGCCAGTCCCAGTGTGAGAGCGGCGAAAGCTCCGGAGGTGACGACGGCAGCTTCACTCTTGGTTAGTTGGGCGATCCTCTCCCCCACTTTGTCCTGCAATTCGTCGATCATGACGAAATGTTGCGAAGTCTGGCGGATGGCCTCGAGCGTTTCGGGGCGCATCAGCGAAGCCGTCATCGAGGTGTAGGTGCCGGCGGCATTGATGAATACTCGTACTCCCAGCTCACCCAAAAGGTCACGGCCTTTGAATCCCTGACCGGGCATGCCATCCTGTGCCGCCGCCAATCCAGAGAGAGCGACCCCACCGAGTGGAGCCATGGAGATGTATTTGACGATTTCCCTGCGTTTCATGTTGTTTGTTTGGATAGATGATATAATTTAAGTCAACGGGTGTATGCGATGCAGTCCATTTCGACGAGTGAGTTTCCGGGAATGCCACCGAAGGCGGCGATGGTGGTCCGCACCGGCGGCTTGGGACCGAACCGGCCACGGAAAACCTCATTCATTCCCTGATAGTCTTTGAGGTCGGCGAGGTAGACATTCACTTTTAGCACTTTGTCCATCGAAGAGCCTGCAGCGATCAATTCCTTTTCGACCTCCTTGATGACATGGTCGGTATGAGCTTTGATGTCCCCTTCGAAATGCGCGCCTTTACCGGCAATGAAGACAAGGCCCTTGTGCTTGGTACTCCCGGAGAAGAGTGGTATCTCCTGATGATACTCCGTGTTGAAAGTCTCTTTCTCATCAGTGGACGGTGTGGCGGCCTTGGCTACTGCAGCCAGTCCGGTGGTCCCGAGCAGGGTGGCGAGGATACGACGAAATGCAGTTCTTCTGTTTTGGTTGCTCATTTTCGGGTCTTTATAGTGTGAAATGCAAGGGTCAGCGGAAATCCCGCGACGGTCAAGGAAATTACGCCGATTTCCTGTAATCGAAAAAAAATGGTGTACATTCCTTCCATTCAAATCCAACAATCATGACCCTTCCTGCTCCCGTGCAATTGAAGATGTGGATGCTCTCCGCAACGATCGCACTGACCACACTCTTGCCCACCCACGGTGGCGCACAACCGAAAGAAACCACTTATGACCTGCTCATCAAGGGCGGCCGCGTCATGGACCCCGCGACGGGCCTGGACAGTGTGACGGATGTGGGCATCAAGGGACATGTCGTGACCCGTATCGGTCGCACCCTGGACGCGTCATCTGCGAAACAGGTCGTTGACGCGCGTGGGCAATTGGTCGTACCGGGATTGATCGACATACATGCACACGTCTTCGCAGGCACACAGGGTGATCATTACCTCAGCGATGGAAATTCTGCTCTGCCGCCGGACGGATTCACCCTCCGAAACGGCGTCACCACGGCCGTGGACTGCGGCGGTGCCGGATGGAAGAACTTTGCACTATTCAAGAAGAACATCATCGACGTTTCCACCACCCGTGTACTCTCCTTCCTCAACATCGTTGGCGAAGGCATGCGCGGGGGCAACTACGAACAGGACGTGAACGACATGAATCCGAAGTTCGCAGCCAATGCCGCAGCGGCTAACAAGGATATCATCGTGGGCTTCAAGTTGGCACACTATCAGGGTTATGATTGGACCCCCACCGACCGGGTCACCGAAGCAGGCCGACTGGCCGACCTTCCTGTCATCATCGATTTCGGTGGAGCGAAACCCATGCTCTCGATAGAAGAACTCTTCATGAAGAAGCTTCGCCCAGGCGATATTTATACGCACACCTACATGGACATCGGGCCGGTGCGCGAGACCATCGTGGATACACTCACCCGTCAATTGAAGCCCTTCCTTTGGGAAGCGCGCAAACGTGGCATCGTATTCGATGTGGGATATGGCGGTGCCAGTTTCAATTATACACAGGCGATACCCGCTTTGAAAGCCGGGTTCTATCCCACCACCATCAGCACGGACCTGCATACGGGTAGCATGAACACATCCATGAAGGGGCAGCTCGACGTGATGTCCAAATTCCTGAATATGGGTATGCCCCTCTATGAAGTGATCCGCGCGAGCAGCGCCACCCCCGCCAAGGTCATCAAGAGAAATGACCTTGGTCGTATAGCCGTCGGGGAAGAGGCGGACATCGCCGTGCTGGATCTGCGTAAGGGTGAGTTCGGATTTTATGATAAGACCGGATACAAGGTGAAAGGCGACAAACGTTTTGAATGCCAGGTCACCGTCAAGGCGGGGAAAATAGTCTATGATCTGAACGGACTCGCTGACCCGATCTATGTGAAGTGATCCTTACCTCTTCATCGCCTTATTCCTATCCCTCCAGGATCTGACGAGGTCCTCGCCGATCGGTGCGGCTGCGTTGCCGAACTTCCCGCGTATATAAGTGAGCACTTCCGAAATATCGTGATCATTGAGAAAAGAGAAATTCGGCATCTGCCCGGAATAAAGTTTACCGTCGATCTCGAGTGCAGTTTCACGTCCCTTCAGCAGGATGTTCACGAGTGTATCGGGGGAACCGGTCACCCAGGGTGATCCGGCGAGAGGTGGAAAGCGCGTGCCATCTCCTCTGCCGTCTTGCTGGTGACAAGCCCTGCAATAAGCAAGATAGATAGATTCACCGGCGGACAAAGGTTTGGATCTGTCCAGATTGTCCTTGATCGGATCCGGATCCTTGACATAGGTCTTATTCAGGCTTGCCAGCATACCAATGAGTTGGGCTTCCTTGAAATTCTTCTTATCGCCTTTGTAACTCACCTTCCAGATCTTGCCTTTTTCAGATTCGGAAATGTACAGCGAGCCATCCGGACCTTGCGCCAAACCCATGGGTCGGTATTGCGCATCCTTTGTGTTGACCAAAGTGTCCATTTTAGTGAAGCCATCGGCAAAAACTTCCAACTTGCCAGGTCTGCCATCGATGATAGGCAGGAAGGCGATGATATATCCACTTTGCGGGTACGGAGCGCGGATGGTGGAGCCATGGAAAGCTATGAATGCTCCCCGCTTATATCTCTCGGGGAACTGATCGCCGGTATAAAATAGCAGGTCGTTCGGAGCCCAGTGGGCCGGGAAGCCATAGAATGGAGCGGATATGGCGCTGTCCTGACATTCGATCTTACCATCGCCGCCATATTCGGGGTTGAGCATGACTTTGCGCTTCATCGGGTCGAAATAATAATAAGGCCAGCCTGCATTGGTCCCGGGTTTGAGTCGGAACATCGCTTCAGAGGGTAGCATGGCGCTTTGCCAAGGATCATAAAGCTGTGGCCATACCGAATGCAATCCATCCCTTCCATGCTGCACGCACCAGAGCGTACTGTCATTGGGATTCCAGGTCATGGCCACCAGGCTGCGCAATCCCGTCGCGACCCGCACGCCATCCTTCATACGGAACTGATTGGGGCGATTCGCATCGAACATCCAAACCCCGCCATTGGAGTCCAGTAATGGGCAAGGTCGTCTGCCTGGAGAGTTGGGCTCACGGTTGTTCTCCTGACAGGCATCAGAGGGCGCGCCGAACGGGACAAATATATGCCCCTTGTCGTCAAAGGTCAGCGGCTTGCCATTGTGTTCGCGGGCCAGCAATCCGCTGTCAACCACGATGTACTCTTCTTTACCGGAGGGGACCATCTGACCTGGCGTCAGTTTGTAGCGATATACCAGGGTCTGTGAACTCGCGTACAGGTAACCCTTATAAATGCGCATGCCCGTGGCATATGCTCCTTCATTGATATCGGGACCGAAATTTTTGATGACGTCTGCCCTTCCATCCTTATCCTCATCTCGCAACACATAGTTCATGCCACCTTTGATCATCTGGTTAGCCTTCACATATACATCACCATTTTCCGAAACGGCAAGATGCCTTGCCTTGCCAGGAAGGCTATCCACCACCACAACGGCGGCAAAGCTATCGGGAAGGATGAGGCCGCCATTGGGTTCTTCCACTCGCGGCGAGCAATGCTGGAAGAATGGGATGATCATCAACAAGGATAAGGCTGTCCCAAGCAAGCGTAAGGTTCTCATGTCAATCGTTGGGTTGAGGTTACTAAATATAAGAAATCCCCAACATCAATCCGGAATCCGGAATTTTATATCCTCACCGCCACACTTAACCAATACGTTCTTCCATCAGATGGCAATGCCCCTGGCCCGGGGTATCCGCTGGAACGACGAGTGAAGTATTTTGCATTCATGAGGTTGTTGACCCCGGCTTTAAGATTAAAAGTAGCGTTGATCTTATACGTGCCAGTAAGGTCGATCACAGTATATGACGGAATGATCCCGTTCTGTGCGTTGTCCGTTGGGAGAATGGTATTGTTAGCATCACTGAAAGCGGAACTGACATGGCTGATTTGACCCGTCACGCTGAGTTTTCGGTAACCCCCAGTGAGACCTGCACGCAAGATGTGTTCAGGAGCGTTTTCCACCTTCTTGTCTCTTAAGTTTTTTTCCACCAGCACATTGCTGCTATTTCGTGTTATGATGGTGAATTCGCCATAGCGGGCATCATGGAAAGCATAAGAGACGAAAGTGCGGAGTTCGAATCCTTTTCCTTCAAACCAGATCTGCGAGGGATCAAACTCCACCATGCTTTCCATGCCTTTACTTCGGCTATTGCCAACATTAGTGCGAAAGTTATAAAAGGAACCGTCATTTCGTTGCTGAACAAGGGTGCCGATGCGATCGTTATACTGCAGAAGGTAAAAGCTCAAATCGAAGAACAGGTAATCCGCGAGCTTGCCACGGTAACCAAGATCGGCATTGAATCCATTTGCGTCTTTCAAGTTCTGATCGATCACATCGGAGGTAGGTGGAGCGGTCAGGTCGGCGAATTGTACGGGACGGTAAGCCTGCGAGATATTGGCATATAATTCTGTTCCCAAAGTCAGGTGATATTCAGCTCCGATGCCAGCCATGAGAAAGCTGCGTTTTCGGGTCTGTTCCTGCAGCCGTACAGGAGTATTCCCATTTGAACCGATTCTTCCGCTGGCACTTCCGGAGATCCATTCATAACGAACTCCGGGAATGATGGTCAATTTATCACCGATGCGGAACATGTTTTCTGCAAATACAGCACCATTGTAGGAACCGAAGTCCAGATCCCGCGTCCACAAGCCATCTGATATACTCATATTGTAATCAAAGCCAGTTGATCCTTTACCCTCTGCAGCGATGCGATGTGTACTGCCTTTGTAAAGTCGAAATCCAGCGGAAAAGACACTCTTCGTGCGCAGCATTTGATAGTTGGTCAGGAACCGAGCCTCCATGCCTAAGTTCCGGTATTTGTCCGTATTGAGGTTGCGTGGATTATTTGTTCCAGTGCTTTTGTTCGTGCTATCTGTAACGATGATCCCGCCTGCAGGAAAATATCCCACACTGGATCGGTCACCCATTATTCCAAAAAGCTTCACATTAAATATCGTCCGTTCGTCAATGGTGTAGTTGCCGATTATCGCAGCGGTCGTCCAAGTGATGTCCATCCAGTTTCGGGCCCGTTGGCTGATTCGAATGTCGCCATTCAGTTCAGCATCGGTGATCCCACCGGGCTGCTGACTGCGTATGTTCGAGCGCATGAGTTCGGCAGTGAGGGACCATTTTTTAAATGGAGTCCAAGTGACCGTACCGAATGCAGCATTTGAGTAATATCGGCTGTTCTGTCGGTATCCCTCCCCATTCCGGTGATCGAAGAAGCTGTAATAATGAAGTTTTTTCCTCTTACCTCCGATGGCATTATAGGAATTGATGAGCCCGTTGCTACCCACTGTCTGTTGGGTCTCGAACTGAATCGGGGTGCTGATTTCACTCCCATTGCGTAAAATGTAGTTCACGAGACCTCCAAATTGTGGTCCATACTGCAAGGCACCATGACCTCGAACCACCTCGATCCGTTGAACAGCCTGAAGTTGGGGATTATAGTAGGCTTCCGGATACCCATAGGGGTCGGCTGCGATATCATAACCATTCTGCCGCACATTGAACTCCCAACTACGATTGGGACTGAGCCCACGTGCTGCTATCCCGATCTGAATGCCACTTCCATCGCTCTCCCAGACATGAATGCCAGGCACTTTGGCCATCACCTGACGCATGGTGTTGTTCACCACATTGCCCTTGACATTTTCAAGAACGATGAGGGAACTTTTCTTGCCGGCATAGATCGACGTTCCAACAATCTCCGGCATCTGCTGGATATCGGTTCTGCTACCCCTTCCCACTACGGTGATGTCAGGCAGAAATTTCAAATGAGTAGTGGAATCGAATATGACATTCTTGGTGGGCTGGCTGAAGGCGGGGGATGACAGAAGTATGACAGAAATATAGTGAAGTATGTGCTTGTGCATAGTCGCGAATTAGACCACAAAACTCCATGGGGATGATCAGAGGGCTGTTACGAAAGAAGGAAAAGCAGATTGCGAGAAGAGGAAAAACTCTAAAAAATCGGATAGAGTTAACGTCAACCCGGCGCAGGATTAATCCTGCGCCGGGTGAAAGAAGTTCCATCAAATAATTCCATCCGCTGAGGATTTAACCCTCAGTGGCCAAGAAGATTCCGTCCAAAGCGGACAATTAGATGTTCAGCTAAAATTCTTGAATTCTTCATACACCTCCCTCACCTTGCCCACCACAAAATCGATCTCCTCCTTCGTCGTCCCTCTCCCCAAACTGAATCGCACACTCGCTCCCGCCAGTTGATCTGGCAGTCCCATCGCTTTCAAAACGTAAGACGGTTCAAGTGTAGCTGACGTACAAGCCGAGCCGGTGGAAATGGCCATATGTTTGATCAGTCGACTGACGAATACGGTGCCTTCGACACCTTCAAACCCGATATTGGTGACATGGGGCAGACAATGATCCGGGTCGCTGTTCAAAACCGTACCGGGTATGTTCAGGAGCTCATGATTCAGGTGATCCCGCAAAGACTTCAATTCAATGAATTCTTTATCTCGGAAAGTTTTGTATAGCTCACAGGCTTTCCCCAAACCAACGATGCCGGGAACATTCAAAGTGCCGCTACGCATACCTCGTTCATGGCCTCCGCCATACTGAAGAGGCTTTAGCTTCACCCTCGGATCACGGCGGCGTACATACAATGCACCGACACCCTTTGGACCATAGATCTTGTGTGCAGAAAAAGCCAACAGATCGATACCGTCCGCTTGAACATCCACGGGCAACTTTCCCACGGCCTGTGTGGCATCGCAGAAAAAGATCACCCCCTTGGCTTTGGCGATAGCACCGATCTCCTTAATGGGATGAATAAGACCCGTTTCATTGTTGGCATACATCAATGTGATGAGTATGGTATCGGGACGTATGGACTGCTTGAGATCCTCCAGGTCGATCCTTCCTTTACCATCCACGTGAAGCATGGTGAGTTCCGCACCGATACTTTCAAGGTGTTTCGCAGTATCCACTACGGCCTTGTGTTCCGTGTTGCAGGTGATGATGTGTTGCCCTTTTACGGAATAAGTGTGGTACACCCCCTGCATGGCAAGGTTGATGCTCTCTGTGGCACCGGAGGTGAAGATGATCTCGGTCTTATCTGCACCAATGAGATCAGCTACCTGCTCCCTCGCAATGCTCACAGCCTCTTCTGCCACCCAACCGTATGCATGACTACGACTGGCCGCATTGCCATAATCTTCGCTGAAATACGGCAACATGGTCTCCAGGACGCGGGCATCAACCGGTGTAGTGGCGTTGTGATCGAGATAGATAGGATAGTTCAAGTGAAAAGGAGGTTAGAGGATTAAAGGATTAGTGGATTAACGGATTAGTGGATTAACGGATTAGTGGATTCGTTTATCGGTTAACGGAGCAAATTCCAAGCTAAGCGAGTTAAGGTAAACTGTCAACCATCAAGCACCAACTTCGACTGAGTCGAGGGTTGATGCGAACTGATCAATCATGTCTCTGTCCATCGGCCATCCTGAACACATGCAACAGATGTGGCAAGAGTGCATCTAGTGTTTCGACAGCTCCTTTCGGCGAACCGGGCAGGGTTATCACCAGCATCTTGTCGACGAATCCGCAAACTCCTCTCGACAGCATGGCATAAGGCATGCGCTGCTGCCCATACTGCCTGGCCACTTCCATGATGCCGGGTATCTCCCGGTCCAATACAGGTCTGATGGTATCGGGAGTAATGTCACGCGGGGAGAGTCCGGTACCGCCTACATACACGAGCAGGTCACAACCACTCTCTTTGTACATGTTCAGTTTCTCTAAAATCCGTTCCGCGTCATCAGGGATCACTTCGCGTCCCATGACCTGTACATAATGAGATATGAGTTTCTCTTCCGTACGAATGCCAGCGGTATCTTCCTTCTGCCCTTTGCTCACCGAGTCGGAACAAACCACCACCGCCGCTTTCAACTTGTTCGGATCCTGTTGCTTATGATCGCTTTTCCCGCCACGTTTGGACACCAACTTGATCTCACCGATGCTGACTCCTTTATCGATCGGCTTGAGCATGTCGTACATGGTGAGTGCGGCAACAGCGGCTCCATGCATGGCTTCTACCTCCACACCGGTCTTGTAAATGGTGTGTACTTCCACCGTGATGAATATGTTCAATTCCTTCACCGTGCTGGTGATGGCGGTGTACTCCACCGGCAACGGATGGCAGTCGGGTATCACGTCACTGGTTTTTTTAACGGCTAGCAAACCTGCCGCACGCGAGAATTCAAAGACGTCCCCTTTGGGCACCATGCGTTCCTGGATGGCGGTGATGGTGGAAGGATCCGAGACCTTCACAATAGCCTGAGCGATAGCCACCCGCAGGCTCACTTGCTTATGTGTGATGTTGACCATTTATTGATTTTGTTTCCATTGATAACTATCATCTTCGAATATTTCCTTCCCCCATACCGGCAGCTCTGCTTTAATGCGTTCAACGAGTTCGGCGCAAGCCGCGATGGCCTCTTTTCGATGAGGCGCACTAGTGAACACGAACAACGAAATGGCTCCGGCAGGTACAATGCCCAGACTATGATGAACATGCATGCAGGAGAGTGGATACTTGGCAAATATATCTTCCCGGATCCGATGCATGGTCTCCAAAGCCATACCCTCATAAGTAGTATAGTCTATGGCGGCTACTCTCTTACCTTCAATTTCATCCGAACGAATCTGCCCAAGAAAGATGCTATGTCCACCGATATCCATTTTCGTGGCATGCTTGGCTATACTGTTCCCCACGAATACAGGATCGACAGGCCCCTGCGTGAAAATATTTTTAGGCTTTCTTTCCATCAAAATTCAATTGTTTTGGGTGAGCTGATGAAATGGTTGATGCCGTCCTTTAGGCTGAATACCTTGACCTTCTTACCAAAATGTTCAGAGGCTATGCGTGCTGCGGTCAGACTTCTGATACCCGACTGGCAGAAGAAGACCATGGTGGACGGCTTTATGGTGAACAGAAGCGACTTCAACTTTCCGAGCGGTATCCTGACATGATTATATTCATCAAGTGTTGGCACTTCGTTGGATTCCCGGACATCGATGACTTGGACCACTTCCCTGCGTTTCAAAGTTTCGAAATCCACACCTGAGATCATGAAGCCATCATTGCCCGTTCCACAAGCCTGCTCATAATCCGTATCCATGAATTCCGTCTCATGAACCGGATGAAATTTCGCGGTGGATTCACTATGCTCATATCGGAGCTCCATGAATCGATTATGCAGGGCATCGTAGGTCATCAACTTATCCATCAGCAGATCGCCGATCCCGGTGATCCATTTTATCGTCTCCGATGCCTGCATGGTGCCGATGATTCCTGGCAGAACGCCCAGAACACCTGCTTCCGAACAATCAGGAACCTCACCGGCCATCGGCGGCGTGGGAAACAGGTCACGGTAATGGCCGCTGTATTTCCCGTTCTTCAATTTCACATTGAACACGGATACCTGTCCCTCGAATCGGGAGACCGATCCATGCACCAGTGGAATTCCCTTCAGCACACAGGCATCGTTGAGCATGTATCGTGTTGCAAAATTGTCCGTGCAGTCCACCACAATATCATACCCGTTTATGATGTCGAGGCAGTTGTGCTGGTTGATCCGGATATGATGCGCGTTCACTTTGCCATCAGGATTCAGTGATTGAATTGCCGCGGTCGCAACTTCCACCTTGGGCTTGCCGATATCCTTCACTCCGTACAGCACCTGACGATGCAGATTGCTGGCTGAAACCTCATCACCATCCACGATACCGATCGTTCCCACACCGGCTGCCGCCAGGTATTGCAAAGCGGGGCAGCCCAGTCCGCCAGCACCTACAACAAGGACCTTGGCCTGCTGCAATTTCAACTGCCCGGATTCGCCGAAGCCCTTGAGAATGACCTGGCGCTGGTAACGTTCAAATCCCTTTATCTTTTCCATGTCAACCTCCGGAGAAAGGTGGCAACAACGCCACCTCTGAATTTTCATTAAGCTCGATCGAGCCATTAACCACTCGATTGTCCACGGCTATGACGAATTTACGGTTCTGGAGATCAGGGTAAGACTCTTCCAAATGGTGTCGTAGTTGTAGCGTATCGCCGATGCCTTCGATGTTCAACGCCGGCGTTCCCGTGATGTCTTCCAATGGTCCGAAAATGCGAATGGTCATGATGAATGTTTTTGGTGATTTCAGGTGAACAACAGCTTCCAGGCAGCCAGCATCAGTACTATGGCCAGCAGTATCCGCAGCAGTTCCTGGTTGAATCGTTTGGATCCCAGCCAGGCACCCCCGAGGCCTCCAGCAAAAGCCACGGCTACATACGCGGCCATATTCAAATGGAAAGGTATGCCTTTGGTCATTTGCCCAAGCAGTCCGGCACCGGAGTTGACGAAGATAAACAGTGCACTGATGGCAGCCGTCTGTTTCTGGTCAGTCCACCTCATGAGCAAAAGCACGGGGGAAAGCAAAATACCCCCTCCGATCCCGATCAGACCCGACAAAAATCCTATGCTCCCACCAATGGCCAAAGAAGGAACGGGCCGGCTCACCCTAAGTTCCTTGACCGGTATGTTTCGGAAAAATAGGAACCTCACGATGGGCACCAGGAGCAGTACTCCTAACACCTTCTTGTATATGGCCGCATCAACAGTGATCATACCCCCCAAAAAAGACATCGGGATAGATGCTATTGCCAGCGGCAGGAATACCTTCCATTGAAAATGTCCACCTCGATAATATTGAATGAATGCCGTAAGGGAGACGAAGAGATTAAGCACCAGCGCCGTGGGTTTCATCACTTCTGGAGTGAAGCTGAACAAGGCCATCAGCGCTAAATATCCACTAGCACCTCCATGTCCCACTGAAGCATACAGGAATGCGACGATGAAAAGCAAAAGATAGAATATGAGGTTCAGGTCCATGTAAATGATTTACCGTGGTCTAGATCAAATGTATTTCCACCTCTTCCCCTGATCTCAGCTCCGTCACGGATTCGTCTACCCTAATGAGGCAGTTGGCCATCGCGAAAGAACTGAGTCGATAGGACTCTTGCGCATGCAATGCATTCACTTTAACCCCATCATAATATCCCTTCAGAAAATGAGTCAGACCGGCAGCCTTTTTGAAATCAGTGGCGATCGGGACATGCACGACCCTGGGCTGCACCTTCCTGCCGGTGCAAGCTTCCAGCGCCACGCAAACGTATTCGTAAAAACAGGTCAATACCGATGCGGGGTTCCCGGGCAATCCGAACAACAACTTGCCATTCCCCTTTCCAAATAGGATCGGCTTGCCGGGACGCTGCTTCACCTTATGAAAGATGATCTCCACACCACAGGATTCAGCCGAACGCCTGGTGTGATCATGGTCGCCGACACTGACACCACCGGTCATCAGTACGATGTCGCTCTGTTCCAGGGCGACTTTCAACACGGCCGTCAAGGTTTCAGGATCATCGGGAGAGTAATGGACTGCTGCATCATTTATCCCCGCTTGTTTCAGGGCGGCACGCAGGGCATATGAATTGGCCTCATAGACCTGCCCGTGAGACAACTTCAAACCCGGCTCTTGCAATTCATTCCCGGTAACGATAATGGATACCCGAGGTTTTGGGAAAGCTTTCACCATGGCCACACCCGTACCGGCAAGAAAACCGATGGCACCGGCATGCAGCAGTGCGCCCTTCGCCAAAGACAGATCACCTTCCCCGATCTCGGATCCCCTAAGTCGAATATTATCCCCTGCTTTCAAGCTTGGATCGGTGATGATGAGATCACCATTCTCCACTCGAGTCTTCTCCTGCATCACCACCATGTCAGCACCTTCTGGCACCGGAGCCCCGGTGAAGATACGCATGGCCGTACCCTGTCTTAGAACGGGCCGGTCAGATGCACCCGCTGCCTGCTCACCTTGTATGGGAATGGGGGCACCCAGACTAGCCGATCGCAAAGCATATCCATCCATGCCAGACTGATGAAAGGCCGGCACCGACACGGGTGCATGCACATCTTCAGCCAAGACTAGCCCTGCCGCCTGTTCCAGCGAGAGCAAGAGTGAGGGGAGAAGGCTGCTGTTATCCAGAATCATCCTTCTTGCTTCATCCACGGTGATCAGTGATCTTGGTACATTCATGTTCAATTCCTTTTATTCAAGGTAATCCGTATCGAAGGGTAAGGTAATAAAAGCCTCCGATTGACGGGCCACCAAGGAATGATGTATAATATCGATTGAATAAGTTACTCGCACCCAACTTCACACCGGTCTTCAGTCCGGGAAAGTCAAAACTGACATGCGCATCAACCGTGGCGTAAGAAGGCACATTCCCGTTGACCAAAAAGGACTGCCAATAAAAACCACTCTGCCAGTGCAGGTTCATCCCAGCCCCTAACCTGCCTATCAGGTGTGGATTTGCGATACCGGCGTTGAGCATCCAGGCAGGCGTGTTGAACCCGTCTTCCAGGCCATCTTCATCAGACGACCTGGATAGTTTAGAAAAAGTACCGTTGACGAAAGCCAGTGTTCCTTTTCCAAAATCATAGCGAACGCCTGCGCTGAATCCGTAGATGCTGATGCTTGTCCGGGAATTGGTCCACATGCGGTACTTATTCTGCTTGCCATTGTCGTATAGATAATAGGGTATCGAATCGGAGATGGTAGTCTTGGGAACATTCATATTGGCCTGAGCAATGAAATTCCGGTATCGACTGTAATATCCATCCACATCCACAAAAAGTCGCCCATTGTTGAATACGCCTCGGTATCCGACCTCGATCGCATTGGCCTGTTCGGGCTTGATATAGGTATATGGATTTTTAGAAAGCATACCCTTATTCTTATCGATCGCCGCATTTTTGGACAAACCACCCTGATTGATATCCTTGATTATGGCAGACTGGAATGCTGAAATGGAAGTCTGCAGCCAGGCATTTTCGAAAATCCCATTCGACATCACAGGCAGACCACCTACCCGCTTGACCCCACCACTGTTGACATTGGAATAGGCTTCAAAAACTGAAGGATATCGATAGCCACTTTGAAACGACATCCTGATGCTGTGCATTCGGGAAGGCGTATACACAAGAGTGAATCTAGGATTGAAAAGTATTGGGAAATAGTCGTTCTTATCTCCCCGAAGAATGGCACCTAGCCTGAGCTTTTTGCCTGCGAAGTCACGAGCGAACGACAGAAAACCACCGGTCTTTCCGTAACGGATATCCTGGGATCCTTTACCCGGCAAAGGGTTGATGAAATAGTTACCATCAGGATGGATGAAATAAGTTCGATGGTCAATGCCGGCCATGACCTCAAGTCCTGTCTTTTTTTTCAGGCCATTCAGGAAAGACTCTGTGAGATCATATTGCACTTCGGCCTGTACAAATGCAGCCTGCACCTTCAGTGCTGCACCAGAATCCCAGTTGTTGATCTGTTGCAATTTGGAGAGCGATCGATAGAATGCCTCTGTGCCTGGCTGCAGCCGGCCTGAATCCGCTTGGTTGCGCGCATACCGATGTGCGTCCGCCACAGTCATGCCATTTCCATAAGCACTGTTGTATCCGCGTGAGTAGTCCGCATACCATTTCGTATCGAGCTTCCAGGTCCGGTCGATATTCTCACCCATCGACCGCAGGTTATAGGAATCCCCCGAATTTTCACTGTTGATGTAAACTTTGGCTTGCACCACATCAGAATGGAACTGGATTCCTTCCTGATGCAGCAGATAATCCTTTAGCATAAATCGGTTTGCACGTTGATACACGTTGCTGAGCATCGCACCCCGATAGTGGAGGGAAAGCAATCCCTTTTTGGAGACTTTATAGTACAAACCACCATCCACACGAAGATTGTGGATGCCATGGTCTGTCAAATCCTTTTCGGCATACCCCGTACGAGCGACCACATATGTCTTCCCTTTCAGCGTCATGGTCTTTCTATCCGACGATTCATTCCCATAGGTATTGACCGGATCCTGGGCGGGATTTTCCGAACCCAGGAGTCCTGTGCTGCTATTTGCCAAAGGATTAAGATCAGTGCGGTCATCCGCCACCCAGTCCTTTCCGCGAGTGAATGATCCATTGACCTTAAAAGCAATTCGTTCATTGATTTTGTAAGCCCATCTCAGGCTGGTCTCAGAATAAAGAGAAGCAGCCGATCTGCTGTCGCCGAGATGGGTGATTGCAGTCTTCTGCTGTATGCTGAGTCCCGTGCTGTGGAATGGATCTTTCGTGATGAGGTCTGCCAATCCATTTATGGTATTCATTCCATACAGTGCAGATGCCACCCCGGGAAGCAATTCCACTTTCTCGACATCAAGGTCGCCGGGGCCAAGGGCATTACCGATCGGTCCGCCGATATGCGGACTCTGCACATCCATGCCATCCACCAACTGGGCAAATCTCACATTCGTTGTATTGGCGAAACCTCGGGTGTTTATGATACGAAAGCCCATACTTGGAGTGATCATCTGCACTCCCTGAAGATGTTCAAGCGCATCAAAAAAAGACGGTGCCGAGCTTCTGCGTAAAAAAGAACTGTCCGCCAAGCGTATGCTGACCGGCGAAGGAATCAGTCCCTCCCGATTCCGTGATGCCGATACCACCACTTCTTCGAGTATCCCGGGTTGAGTGCTGTCTCTATCTGATCCATTAAAGCCGTCCTGCGAAAAGGCAGATTTTCCCGGGATGGTCAAAATAAAAACCAGCAAGATCCAAACGACCCAGTTCGGGAGCGTTATTCCCGATTGTATATAACGATGATATGTAGATCTGCTTCCAGCCATGTCATGGTTCAATGTATCCTTATCGATTCTTTCTCCAGAAAAGAAGTGAACCGTCGATTCACTTCGTGGTACCGGGTCATCAACTTTTTGGCCTCTGGGCTGACCTCCGAACCTCCGCCCTGGGTTCCACCGGTTCGGGTGATCACCATGGCCTTACCTGTCACTTGGTTCATGCGGTTGATGATGATCCAGGCCTTGCGGTAGGAAAGTCCCATACGTTTGGCCGCCTCGTGTATGGAGCCCGTCTCATCGATCTTCCGGAGAAGTTCATATGGGCCGGGACCGAAGTATTTCACACCGTCGTGCTCGATCCAAACGGAGCCCTTGATAATGTCCTTGTTGCTGTTGTCATTCTTCGTGATCATGCTGCTCATGCTTATTAACCACCGATGGCGATCATACTGCGGTTCTGGATATCTTCCGCATGCACATGGTCCGGCACTGCAGTGAACTGTCCTCCCAACTGGCTGGCCTTTGCCGCCACATTCCCATGGATCAGCGGAAGTATATCCTCCCCATTCCGGTAAGCCGTGAGCAGATCACTCTCCGACTTGGAGAACAGGCAATTTTTCATTTTCCCATCTGCCGTAAGGCGCATACGGTTGCAGTCGCTGCAAAAGGGGGCACTCATCGTGCTGATCACGGCGAATGTACCTTGGTGTCCGGGGACGATGTACTTCTTCACCGTCTCATGCTTGATGTGCTCCAGGGGCAATACATCAAATGATCCGCTTGCCACTTCCATGATCTGATGCCAGGTGATCAATTTGTCATTGGCCCAACGATTGCCACTGAAGGGCATGAATTCAATGAACCTCACATGAACAGGATCCTTTTTCGTCCATTCGATGAAATCAACGATCTCCCCATCGTTCAAACCCTTCATCACAACCACATTGACCTTTACATGAAAGCCCCGGTCGATCATCATTCTGATATTGTCATGAACGCGATCGAACTGGTCGCGTCGCGTCATGAGCTGGAACTTGTCTTTGTCGAGCGTATCGAGGCTGATATTCAGTGATCGTACTCCACATTCTTCCAGCAGATCGGCAAATTCATGAAGCCGTGTGGCATTGGTGGTGAGTGTCAGATTCACGGGTAATTTTGATAGTCGACGTATGATATCGCCCGCATCCTTGCGCACCAGCGGCTCACCTCCCGTAAGTCTGATCTTGTCCACTCCCTGCGAAACAAAGATCTTGGCGATTGCCTCTATCTCTTCTGCCTGCATCAGTTTGGCCTGAGGCGTGAATGTATAATCCTCCTCTGGCATGCAGTAAAAACAGCGCAGGTTGCAATTGTCCGTCATGGAAATGCGGAGGTAATTATGTACCCTGTTGAATCCGTCTTTGATCATGTTCCTGTTTTTATCCGTTCTTCAATCTGTCATAATCCTCCATGGTGTCGATATCGTTGGCCCCTTCGGGAAATTCGATGACCCCCACCATCTCCGGCATCGTCGCGATCAGCTTGCCTGCGCCCCTATCGCCTTTCAGTTCCAGGAGCAAAGGGAATACGGATCGATGGAATACGGCCGGAGTTCCTGTCGTATCCCCATATCGGGACGCTACTATGGGCAGTCCGCTCTCCCGCTGCTGCGCAATCAATCCATTCAGTAGGACAGAATCCACATGAGGCTGATCGCATACCATAATCAACGCACCATCCGTTTCAGGGTAATGCTCCTTCAAACTTTTCAATCCTGCACGTATCGAGGAGCCCATGCCTTCTTCCCATCCATCATTGATCGCGATCTTCACTGGGAAATCATTCAATTCCTTTCTCAATTCCTCTTGCACCGCGCCCAGAACAACGATCGTTTCCGTGAAGCCGGCACTGAGTACCGTATCGACAGACCTGTGAAGCAGTGTTTTCCCTTCGTGTACCAGCAACTGCTTCGGACTACCCATACGTGCCGATCTGCCTGCGGCAAGGATGATGACACCTATATGATGGATCATCTCCTTCATCAGAGCCCTGATTTTCGGTTCATGATCTGCAACCCGGCACGCGAATGGATCACATCCGTTTTCTCGCGAAGGGAACCACCAGACTTTCCCGACAACACGGCTTTGATCTCCGATATGATGCTCAAAGCTATTTCTTCGGCAGTCTCCGCTCCTATTTCCAGACCAACCGGACCGTATATGGAGGCGAGCTGCCTTCTATCAGGAACGAATCCTTTATCCCTCAGTTCGCCTAACATCCTGTCCAATTTCTTCTTCGGTCCCAATGCTCCGATGTATGTGACCCTTCGTTCGAGCAGGGCCCGGAGCATGGCCATATCATAATTGTAGTTGTGCGTCATGAGTACGAATACCGTCTTTTCGTCGATAGGGATCTGCTCGAGTACGAGTTCCGGTTTACTGACGAGTACCTGACAGGCTGCGATAAAACGTTCAGGCCGGGCATGTGTGCTACGTCCGTCCACCACCCTCGTTTCCCAGCCGATGATATCAGCCATCTGCACCATGGGAATGGCGTCGTTCCCCGCACCCACTACCACAACGCATACAGGAGGTTCGATGTATTCGATGAAGGCCGTCCATGAATTGTCATCAATTTCATATTGTACGAATGCGGATTTCGTATTCCTCATCGCTTCCTGCATGTCCTTCATCAACCCTTCGCGGATCGACTCCACGGGAACCTGGCCGGTAATGGTACCATCTTCTTCCATCAGCATACAGGTGCCCACTTGTCCCTGCAACTTATTCTTGAGGTCGAACAGCGTCACCATAACCGCTCGGCCTCGTTTGGTGATCACTTTCCTCAGCAGGTCGATCGGATTATTCTCAAAGGATGGATCCACCGGTTCGAAAAGCACCTGTATCACTCCGGCGCAACCCAATTGAACACCCAGGGTGATATCCTCCTCATCGGTAGTATCGTACGTGACCAGTTTGGGATACTGCTGATTTATGACGAGCAAGGCGCGGCGGAGTGCATCTCCTTCAAGACATCCACCACTGATCGCGCCCGTCAGCCTGCCCTCATCATCCACCAGCATGCGTGCCCCGGGACGTCGATATGAAGATCCGTCGAGGTGCACGACGGAGGCCAATGCCGCCTTACGGCCAGCAGCCACACATTCGTCGAACGCCGATATGATCTCCCTGATCTCCTTCATCACTTCATGCTTTTATCATGCATCAAGCCTTTTCCTTTTTCATGTATTTTTTCGGATCCGCATCGAACTTGACCTTGCACCCGTCACAACAGAAATACACATTCTCGCCTTCATATTCCACCACATGCTTGGGATGTGCCACGTCCACCGGAACACCGCAAACGGGATTGATATAGAATTTAGCGGGTGCGGCTTCAGTTGTGTCGGACATCGGGTTGACCACATGGGGGATCTGATTACTGTTGCGGACTTGGATGATCTCCGCCAGTATGCTGACAGCTACCTCTTCCGGTTTCTTGGCTTGTATGTTCAATCCCGCGGGGGACTTGATCGCATCTACTTTTGAACTTTCCATTCCCATGTCGGTTAGATAGCTCATCATCGCTTTTTTCTTCTTATGGCTGGCCACGAAACCCAGATACTGATGTGGCTGTTTCACTGCCAATTCCAAAGCTTTTTCATCATCTTCTCCCTGTGTAGCGACGACGATGCAGGTGAGCGCGTTCGCCTTAACGGTTTCCCAGCTGATCCGGGTGACCAGTTCATCCACTCCTTCAAAGGTGGAAGGTTTGACATCAGTTGCCATCGCCGTGACGCGATAACCCGTCGCCTTCGCCAGTTTCACGAGCGCACGTGCTATCGCCGACTTGCCGACCACCACGAGGTGGGGTGCGGGAAGCACCGGTTCGATGAACACCTCCACCAGGCCTTCACTTTGGCAGGTCATTTTATATTCCATGATCCCATGCTTTTTCTCTTCCTTCAAGTGTTTACCAATGCGAACTAGTCGTGATTCGCCACTTCGGATCGCATCCATGGCTTCCTTGATGATGATCGCCTTGACACATCCACCACCCACCCAACCCAGGATCTCCCCGGAACGGTTGATGACGGCCTTATCACCGGCTTTGCCCGAACTCGGCTCTTCGCGGCGCACGACGACGGCGAGCGCGAAAGGTTCATTCCTTCGGCTGAGTTCCTGCGCCTTCTCCAAATAATCCTTAAGCATCCGCCAACAGGTTTTCCAGTTCCAAAATACTTTGCAGGTTATGTGCCGTCCTGAACTCATCCACGAGTGGCAGTGCGGCCTGCATGCCCTTCGCCGTGGGTGCATATCCCTGCATACCCTTGAGCGGATTCAGCCAGACCACCTTGCGCACCCTCCGCTGAAGGTAGGCCATTTCACTCCTCAACACTGCCGAATCACCGGTGTCGAGGCCATCACTCATGATCACCAGAAGCGGGGATCCATTCAGCATCCGTTTGCCGTAGAGTGCGTTGAACTCCTTCAGGCTTGCCCCGATCCGTGTTCCTCCTGACCAGTTTTCCGACATGGTGGAGATCCTTTGCAACACCAGGTCGAGCCTTTCCTGCTGCAGGGCCTTGCTGATGCGCACCAGAGAAGTGCTGAATACAAAGGCTTCCATTTGCCGGAAATATTCCTTCATGGCACAGACGAATCTCAGCAGGTAAAAGCTGTATTTATCCATCGACCCGCTCACATCGAGCAGCACGATCAGTCTTTGTTTTTTCGGTGCGGGTTCCATCCGCAGCAGGTCCAGCGGCTCTCCTCCGTAGCTCATGCTTCTGCGGATGGTCTTCCGCAAATTGATTTTCCCCTTTTGCCTGGAGGCTTTTTGCCTGCGCCTTACACGCAAGGCCATTTCCCGGAAAAGCTTCCGTGCGATGAGTTCCAGTTTTTCCGCATCCAGCACATTGACGCGAGAAAGGTCGGTATGCTTCAGGCGTTCGGTCTCATTGGCACCGGTCACACTCTTGGCTTCCTCTTCTTCCCCAGGCTCCGTTCTTCCCTGACCGAGCATGATGAGTGAAGCATTGGCCTTCTTCACCACGGTCCCCTGCAGGGTCACCTTCCCTTTTCGGTCAGCCATATCCGTTGGGTTGGTGTCCCAGTACAGACTGAAAAGCTGATCGAAGAGTAACCCCTCCTCGGGGGAGTGGCTGAAGAGTGATTTTAGACCGAAGCGGAAAGACTCATCCTTGACCAGAAGCCCGGTATCGGCTGCGCGCAGGGCATCCTGTGTTTCCTGCAATCCGATATTGAGCCCGTGGCTACGGGAGAATCCTGCGAAAGCAACGATGCTCTCCGTCAGGCCCGTCGTGGAGAATGCCTGTTGTTTCATGAGGCGATATGGAAGGCCTCCGGGCCTTCGCTGCGGATCATGTCTATATCATCAGCCGATTTCAATACGGCCCCCAATGTACGCTCAAATGCTTTCCTGTTCACTTCACGGTGGCCCAGCGCTAAAAGCGACTCGGCCCAATCGATAGTCTCGGATACACCGGGGACTTTGGATAGCTTGCGTGTCCTGAATTGCTGCACATGCTCCGTGACCTGGCGAAGCAAACTTTCCTCTATCCCGGGAAGGTGCCGTTTCACGATGTCCATCTCCTTCTCCAGCGATGGATATCCGATCCATTGGTAGAGGCATCGGCGTTTGAGTGCATCGCTGAGCTCACGTGTACGGTTGGAGGTGAGGATGACATACGGTTTATGCGTGGCTTTCACTGTTCCCAATTCGGGAATGCTGATCTGGAATGCAGAAAGCAATTCCAACAGGAACGCCTCGAACTCCTCGTCCGAGCGATCCAATTCATCGATCAGCAGCACAGGGGCTTTCACCTCTTCCATGATGGATTGCAACAATGGACGCTTCAGCAGGTATTCGTTACCAAAAATGTGCTTTTCCTTCTCCTCGACGGATAGCCCACTCTGTTCCTGAAGCCTGATGCCCAGCAACTGCTTCTGATAATTCCACTCGTATACGGCCGCGTTCACATCCAGACCTTCGTAGCACTGCAGTCGGATGAGTTTGGTGCCCAACAATGAAGCCAATGCAAGTGCGGCTTCGGTCTTTCCCACGCCGGGAGGACCCTCCAGCAAGAGAGGCTTTTGCAGACGATACATCAGGAACAGTGCCGTTCCCAATTCCTCATCGGCAACATAGTTGAGTCCTGCCAGAGTAGCTATGACAGAATCGGAAGTACTGAATGCGGGATGCATGCTCAGGCTTTTTTACTGCCACCGAACAATCCTTTCACCATTCCGCCCATGAGGGATCCGGCATTGAGGTTACCTTCCACTTCCTTGCCGGCCAGTTGATTCTTGAAATTGTTGATGAACTGGTCGATGACCTGATTACTGACATCGTTGATGAGCCGGCTGCCGAACTGGGCTAACATACCGGAGATGTTCACTTCCATGGTGACATTGACATCGGTTCCTCCATCTTTCTCTGTAAGCACGCCGTCCATCACCATCTCTGCGCCGCCTTTACCTTTGCTATCTGTGCCAACGCCCTTGAGTTTCATTTTTTTGGTGGCAGAATCCCTTTCGAGAAAAGTAACGAGTCCGTCGTACTTGGCTTTTACCGGCCCGAATTTCATCTCCACTTCTCCCTTGTAGTTATTATCATCTACCTGTCCGGTAAGGGATGCGCCGGGTACGCAAACCACCACTTTGTTCGGGTCGGTCAGGTTTGCCCAGGTCTCCTCTACGGGATGGTCTACATGGAATTGCTTGGTGATTGTAGTTGTCATGATTTTTATTTTTTGCCTTAAGGGCGGACAAGGTGAATGGAGGGGAGCTTTTCGGGCTCCCCTCTTTTAATTCAATTGTATTATACGTTCCTTGAATAGGATCACTTGACACCTTTCTCCTGCAGCGCCTTCCATACTTTGAATGGCGTGATGGGGATGTCCAGGTGTGTGATGCCATAAGGAGACAACGCATCCACGATCGCATTGGCGATGGCGGGAGGTGCACCTACGGTTGGTGATTCACCTACGCCTTTGGCTCCGATCGGATGGTGCGGTGAAGGGGTGACGGTATGTCCTGTTTCCCACTTGGGTGATTCCACTGCTGTAGGTACCAGGTAATCCATCAGTGTGCCGTTCAGGATGTTACCATCCTCATCATAGATCAGTTCCTCATACATTGCCGGAGCTATGCCTTGAGTAAGTCCACCGTGCACTTGTCCCTGAACAATCATCGGGTTGATGATGTGTCCGCAGTCGTCGATCGCTACAAAACGGCGCACATTGATGGCTCCCGTTTCCTTGTCCACATCCACCACGCAGATATATGCGCCGGAAGGGAAGGTGAGGTTGGGTGGATCGTAGTAGTGAACAGCCTCGAAGCCCGCTTCCATACCCTGAGGGTGGTTTGTGTAAGAGGCAAATACGATCTCTTGTATGGTCTTTGATTTTTCCGGCGCACCCTTGACGGAGAATTTTCCGGGTTCCCATTCGAGATCATCCTCGCTGACCTCTAACAGGTAAGCTGCAATCTTGCGGGCCTTGTCTCGCAATTTGCGTGCTGCCACGGCAGCTGCTGCACCCGCGGTTGGTGTGCTTCGGCTGGCGTAAGTTCCCAGACCGTAAGGAGCCGTATCGGTATCACCTTCTTCGATCTGTATATTCTCTGCAGGGATGCCCAGCTCTTCAGCGATGATCTGTGCATAAGTGGTCTCATGTCCCTGACCCTGTGATTTGGTGCCGAAGCGTGCGATGGCCTTGCCTGTGGGATGCACGCGTATCTCTGCGCTGTCGAACATCTTGATGCCCAGGATATCGAAATCTTTGGATGGACCTGCGCCCACGATCTCCGTGAAGGTGGAGATCCCGATGCCCATCAATTCTCCCTTCTTCCTTTTTTCGGCCTGCTCCTTACGCAGACCAGCATAATCAATGGCATCCATAGCCTTTTGAAGACCGGCATGATAATCGCCACTATCGTAAGTCCATCCGGTCGGGGATTTCCAAGGGAAGTCTTCCTTTTTGATGAAGTTCTGCATGCGAAGCTCAGCTGGATCCTTACCTACGGCGAGTGCGAAGCGATCGGTGATGCGCTCAATGGCATGTACGGCTTCGGTCACGCGGAAGGAGCAGCGGTAGGCGACACCTCCGGGCGGCTTGTTGGTGTATACAGCATCTGCTTCCATGAAGGAAGTTCCATAATCATATGAACCGGTGGCAATGGAGAAGAGTCCGGTGTTGAACTTGGAGGGATTGGCAGAGGCATCGGTATAACCATGGTCAGCCAATACCTTGAAGCGGGTCGCCAGGATCTTACCGTCCTTCGTACCTGCCATTTCTGCGGTGATATGATAGTCACGTGCGAACGAATCGGCTTGCAGATTCTCCGTACGGTCCTCGATCCATTTAACGGGCTTACCCACCAGGAAGGAAACGGCAATGGCAATGACGTAACCCGGATAGACGGGCACCTTGCCGCCGAAACCACCTCCGATATCGGGGGAAACGACACGGATCCTCTCCTCACTGAGACCCACATGACCTGCGACCAGGGCGATGACCGTACGGATGGCGTGAGGCGCCTGTGTGGTCATGTACATGGTGAGGTGGTGCTTCACCTTGTCATAATCGGCAACGCAACCGCAGGTTTCGATGGAAGCAACGTGTATACGGGGAATGTGCATCTGCTGCTTCACGACCACATCTGCCGTTTCGAAAACCTTATCTGTTTTTTCCTTGTCACCCACTTTCCAATTCCAGATATGGTTGTCCTTCTTTCCTTCTTTATCTGTGCGGAGCACGGGGGCGCCCGGATCAAGTGCTTTGTAAGGATCGATGACGGGTTTCATTTTTTCGTATTCCACGCGAACTGCCTCACGGCCGTCACGAGCGGCATAACGGGACGTAGCGATGACCGCGCATACCTCCTGCGCCTGATACATCACGGTGTCTGTGGGCAGCACCATCTGGGTGTCCGACATGAGCGTCGGCATCCAGTGCAGGTTGTACTGCGCTAAGTCCTTCCCCGTGATAACAGCGACCACCCCGGGTACTTTCATGGCGGCCTCTGAATCGATCTTCAAGATCTTGGCATAGGCATAGGGACTCCTTACGATGTCCATGTACAACATGCCGGGCAGTTTGATGTCATCCACATAATTGCCCTTGCCCTGGATGAAGCGGTCGTCCTCCTTCCTTTTCAAGGAGTGGCCCATTCCGCCGATGGCCTTGGATGTCTTGCACTGTATCATTTGATTGAGTTGATGGTGTGATGAATGTTGGATCAGACGAATTCAGGCTCGGTCGATGCCGTGGGAACACCCCTCATCTTGGCACTCGCATATTCGATGGCCTTGACGATGTTGTTGTAACCGGTGCAGCGGCAAAGATTACCGGAGATGCCCCAGCGGATCTCTTCCTCGGTCGGGTTGGGATTGTCGGCAAGCAACTCGGTCGCTCTCATGAGCATGCCCGGGGTGCAGAATCCACAATGAAGACCATGGTTCTCCTTGAAGCCTTCCTGTAATGGGTGCAGTGGTCCTCCCTCTGGTGCAAGACCTTCCACAGTAGAGATCGCTTTGCCATTGGCTTGTACGGCAAGAACGGTGCAGGACTTGATGGACTTGCCATCCATGAGTATGGTGCAGGCTCCGCAGCTGGTGGTATCGCATCCGATATGCGTGCCGGTCAGGTTGAGTACTTCCCGGATCAGGTGTACCAGCAGCAAGCGGGGTTCCACCTCCAGCGTATGTTGTGTACCGTTGACGGTTACGGTGATCTGTTTGTTCATGATGATGAATTGAATGATTGAAATTGTTGATTACGCCTTGGCCCTTTCCACGGCTTTGTGGATCATCCTCTTAACAAGGACTCCCACCATCGCCCGCTTATACTCCACACTACCGCGCAGGTCGGCAGAAGGAGAGCAGTCCTCGGAAGCGTATTGTGCCGCAAGTGCGATGTTCTCTTCAGTAAGGGGCTTTCCTTTCAAAACCTCCTCAGAGCGAGCCGCACGAAGCGGTATCGGATTCACATTGGTGAGGCCTATACCTATGTTGCTGCAGTTACCATTGGCATCCAGCGTAAGCTGAACGGCAACACCAGCCGTAGCATAATCACCCACCTTCCTTTCCAGTTTGTGATATGCACTGCCTGTTCCTTTAGGAGGGATGGGAATGCGGATCTCAGTTAATATATCCGTGGGCTGTAAGGCGGTCTGGTAAAACCCAAAGAAAAACTCATCGATCGGAATCTCCCGCTCGCCATCAGGACCTGTAGCCATGACAGTGGCGTTGACTGCCATCATCACTGCAGGATGATCGTTGGCTGCATCACCGTGTGCCAGATTTCCGCCAACAGTACCGCGGTTGCGGACTTGAGGATCGGCGATCAGTTTGGTCACATCGCCAAAGATGGGAAAATACTTTTTCAGTAGATCGGAATGTTCCACTTCCGACTCCCTGGTGAGCCCTCCGATCTTCACCACACCATTATCTTCATTGATGTGGGATAGTCCGGGAATGTTGTTGATGTCGATCAGGTATTCAGGGGAAGCCAGACGAAGTTTCATCATCGGGAGCAGGCTATGGCCTCCCGAGAGGATCTTGGCATCATCCCCGTACTTCTGGAGCAGGCTGATGGCCTCCTGGATCGTGCCGGGAGACTCATACTGGAAGGACTGAGCAATCATTGTGTTGTTGTTTTAACTGTATGACAAAAATCGTTACGTAATTTACCGTGGGAGGAAGCGCGTTCTCGGTATTGGATCCCTGTTCATGTTCTCACTAGCGCAGGTCCTCGAAAAACCCCACTTACCCTTCTTAAAACATAAAGCAGGCTTCCATTCATCCAGACACCCAGAAAAACCAGGATCACCCCGGAATAATACAAGATCTCCCCACCCGAATAAAGTGAACTCACCATCACGACCACAGACCCGATCAATGCCGTGAAGAATGCCCAGATCGTCCTGCCATCCCGGTTATTGAGGACAATGCTGAGCAAAACGGTCAGGCAAAGCAGAGCGGAAAAAGCGATGGTCAAAGGCGACTGATGATGCCTTATGGATGTCGCTGTCATGTCCCGACCACACATGACCAAAGTACTGGAATAGGCCAACACACAAAACGGGCATTTGGGCAGTACAAGCATCATGACCATACCCAACCAACTTGCCCTAGATCGGGGCAAATTGCTCTTCTGCTCTACGGAACAGCTGCGACATCTTGATTTCATATGGCCACTGGGCATCGTTTGATATCCTCCCAATTGATAGCGAACCATCAATCTAATTCATATTTCTAATACAAACATGTTATTCAATTGTTCTTAAGATAAATTTTTTTCAGATACCGGCCCGATAGCCCGGTTTAATTCGTGTATGGACTACACTAACTATCTTTGTCCTGTCCTCCGTTCGTGCCATTTATACATATACTAATATGAACGACGAAGCGAAACGTCTGAGGGAAAATTTGACCAGAAAAGTGCCCCTGGAGCCGTGGGGGCCTTACCTGAGTGAGAGGCAATGGGGAACAGTTCGGGAGGATTATGGACCCTGGGGCGACGCTTGGGGATACTTCCCCTTCGAACACGCTCATGCCCGGGCATACCGCTGGGGTGAAGATGGGATCGCCGGGATCTCCGATTTTTACCAGAACCTTTGTTTTGCTGTGGCTTTCTGGAACGGCAAGGATAAGATACTCAAGGAGCGCCTATTCGGCCTGGGCAACTATGATGGCAACCACGGGGAGGATGTGAAAGAACTTTACTTTCATCTCGACAACATCCCCACGCATTATCACATGGAGTACCTGTACAAGTATCCCCAACAGGAATTCCCTTATGATAAACTCCGCTCAGAGAATAAGAAAAGGACCAGGGCCGATGTCGAATATGAGATCCTGGACACCGGCGTATTCGACGAAAACGAATATTTCGACATACTGATCACCTACGCCAAGAAAACCAGCACGGACATCTTCGTGAGGATCGAGGTCACCAACCGCAACAGCAAGACCGCGGAACTCACCCTCCTGCCCACACTCTGGTTCTATAACCGCTGGCAGTATGACGAATCGGTGGAAATGCCATCGATAAAGAAACTGGATGACCAATCCGTAGTAGCTAGCCACCATAGATTGAACAACTACTTCCTGTATTTTGAAAAAGCAGATGACCTATTATTCACCGACAATGAAACCAACACCGAGTTGGTACAGGGTGAATCAAACCAGGACATCTTCACCAAAGATGCGTTCCACCATGCCATCATTGATGGGAAGGATATGGATAAGCTTCGGGATAGGAAAACCGGCACAAAATGCTCCCCTGTACACAAGGTGTCACTTCAAGGAGGCGCCAGCAGACAGATACATCTTCGCCTGACCAATACCGCTACCCATGACCCATTCGGGGAAGATCTCAAAGGGATTTTTGAGAATCGTAAAAAGGAGGCTGATGATTTTTATAATGACCTCCTCAGCTCCCCTCTGAATTCAGAACATCGTAATATCCAAAGGCAGGCATTGGCAGGTCTGCTCTGGAGTAAGCAATATTACCATTTCGACGTGGAGCGATGGCTCAGCACCAGCGACGGCATCACACCCGTTAACGATGGAAAGAAGTATGGTCGTAATCATGACTGGAAGCACCTGAAGAATCAGGACATCATCGCCATGCCCGATAAGTGGGAATTCCCTTGGTATGCCGCCTGGGATCTGGCCTTCCAAAGCATCCCCATGTCTCTGGTTGATCCCAGCTTTGCAAAGAACCAACTGCTTCTCATCATGAGGGAATGGTACATGAAACCCGATGGCCAGCTACCTGCATATGAATGGAACTTCTCCGACGTAAACCCACCCGTACAGGCATGGGCGGCCCACCAGATCTATCTGTTGGAGCAACGGAGGACGGGAAAAGGTGATATCCCTTTCCTCAAGAGGATCTTCCAAAAACTGCTGATCAACTTCACCTGGTGGATGAACCGGAAGGACCCCAACGGAAACAACATGTTCGAAGGGGGGTTTCTTGGGCTTGACAATATCGGAGTATTCAACCGCAGCATACAGCTAAGCCATTCCACCACGCTGGAACAGGCGGACGGCACCTCATGGATGGGCATGTACGCGTTGAATATGCTCGACATCTCCCTGGAAATCGCCATGGAAGACGACTCTTTCGAGGATGCCGCTACGAAGTATTTTGAACAGTTTGTATATATAGCCGAGGCAATCAACCAACACGGCATGTGGAACGAGGAGGATAAGTTCTACTATGATATGCTGTCATTCCCCGGATCGGATCAGCCCATTCAACTGAAGGTACAATCGCTGGTAGGGCTTACCAGTCTTTTCGCCGTATCCATCATCAGTAAGAAGGCAGTGGACAAACTGGAGGATTTCAACAAACGCATCAATTGGTTTGAAAAATACCGACTACAAAACAACCTGTTCTGGCCCTACGAAGAGCACAGCGAAAGGGATGAGACCCTGTTATCCCTGGTTCCCAAAGATAGACTGGTAGGACTGCTGGGGCGGATACTCAACGAAAAGGAATTCCTGTCTGATCACGGCATACGCGCTCTTTCCCTATACCACAAGGACAATCCATTCGTCTTCCATCTCAATGGGCAGGAATATACGATAGGTTATGAGCCCGGCGATTCGACATCAGACCTATTCGGAGGCAACTCCAACTGGCGAGGTCCTGTTTGGATACCGATGAACTACTTGCTCATACGCTCCATCCGGCGCTACGGTCGTTTTTATGGAAACACGCTTAAAGTGGAATGCCCCGTCGGCAGTGGCAAGATGATGAACCTGCAAGAAGTTGCAGATGAGCTCACACGGCGACTGTCCAGCTTGTTTGAAAAGAACGACAAGAACGAAAAACCCGTTTTCGGTGAATACCAGGATTTCTATCGGAAACCCGAAAATGCGCATCTGCTGCTTTTCCATGAATATTTCCATGGTGATTCGGGTAAGGGTCTGGGTGCTTCGCATCAGACGGGATGGACGGCACTTATAGCTGATCTGATCGAAAGGCTGAATGAAACCTCTGGCACCATACAGGTGAGAGAAATGACGGAATGAAGAGTCAATAGTGACGGGAGGGGATTACATGCCGAATTCACTCAAAAACTTGATCCGCATGATCTTGAGCTGCTCCCAATCCAAGCTCAACTCGGCCAGTTCCTCCTGTGCAACTTGAAGGCTGCTCGTCTCGCAACTCTTGAAATACTCCAGGATATCCAACTGATCATCTGTATCCACCATCTGGTCAATGGCATAGTTGAGATTGAGTTTGGTGCCACTTGCCACAATGGTCTCCATCTCTTCCAAGAGTTGGTCCATGCGCATGTCCTTGGTCTTGGCGATGGTTTCCAGAGGCATCTTCTTATCCACTTGCTGTATGATGAACACTTTGTTGCCACTTTTATTGACCACACTCTTCATCACGAAATCATCCGGACGGGTGATCTCATTCTCTTGTACATATTGGGCAATGAGGTCGACGAATTGTTGGCCATAACGTAGGGCTTTACCTTTGCTCACTCCGCTGGTCTTCTCCAAATCTGCGAGCGTGGTCGGATATTGAGTCGCCATATCTTCCAGGGAGGATTCTAGAAAGATAACGAAGGGAGGCAGTTTCTTATCCTTTGCCACCTTCTTTCGCATGTCCTTCAACATCTCGAAAAGCCGCAGGTCAGCGGATGCTTCCACGGCAGGTTCAGGACCTTCATCATCATCCTCATAGGCGTCCTCGTATTGATCGTTGAGCACGATCTTGAAAGAAACGGGTTTCTTGAGATAGGCCTGTCCCTTCTTCGTCAACTTGAGGATACCATATTCTTCGATGTCCTTTTCCAGCAATCCTTCCAATAGCACCTGACGGATCAGGGACTTCCAATAGTAATCGGTCTGGTCGTTGCCACTGGCGAACACGTCAAGGCTATCGTGCCGGTACATCTGTATCTGTGGCGTCAGTCTGCCCGTCACCATCTGTACTACATACTCAGTGGCGAACCGCTCATCCAGTGCCCGGATTGTCTTAAGGACGGTAACCACATTTTCTTTCGCTTCCACTCGCTCTTTGGGGTGCAGGCAGTTGTCGCAACTGTTGCAGTTCTTGTTTTTGTATTCCTCCCCGAAATAGTTCATCAGCATCTGTCGGCGACATACGCCGCTTTCAGCGAAGGCTACGGTCTCGTCTATGAGTTGCGCACCCACCTCGCGTTCACTAAGCGGTTTATCCCGCATGAGGTGTTCCAATTTGGAAACATCCTTGTGCGAATAGTAAAGTATACAGATGCCTTCAAGCCCGTCGCGGCCCGAGCGGCCCGTCTCCTGATAGTAGTTTTCGATGCTCTTGGGGATGTTGAAATGGATCACGAAACGAATGTCCGGCTTGTCGATTCCCATTCCAAAGGCGATGGTGGCCACGATGACCTGTACATCTTCATTGAGGAATTGATCCTGGCGATCAGCACGGATTTTTCCATCGATGCCGGCATGGTAGGCCACGGCGGAGATCCCGTTGGCAATGAGCATCAGTGCCAATTCCTCTGTCGTCTTCCTGTTCAGCGTATAGATGATCCCACTCTTCCCTTTGTGCTCATGGATGAATCGAACGATGTTCTTCAGGGTCTCTTCCTTTCTGATCTTGGGTCGGACCTCATAATACAGGTTTGGACGATTGAAGGATGATATGTAGATCTTGGGGTCGCGGAGCCCCAAGTTATGTATGATATCAACCTGCACTTTTGGAGTAGCCGTTGCCGTGAGTGCGATTACGGGCACATCGGGCGCTATCTGGTCCATGATCTCCCGCAGCCGGCGGTATTCAGGTCTGAAATCGTGTCCCCATTCAGATATGCAGTGCGCTTCATCCACCGCGAAAAAGGAGATGTTGAGGTCACTGAAGATCTCCAGATTCTCGGTCTTGGTGAGGGTCTCTGGTGCCACATATAGCATCTTGGTCTTTCCACTGGCGAGGTCATCATGAACCACACGGATCTCCTTCTTGCTGAGGGTTGAGTTCAGGAAATGCGCCACATCATCGTTACTGCTGTAACTGCGCATAAGATCGACCTGATTCTTCATCAAGGCGATGAGCGGAGAAACGATGATGGCTACCCCCTCGCTGATAAGGGCTGGAAGTTGATAGCAGAGACTCTTGCCACCGCCAGTGGGCTTGATGACAAAAGTATCCTTGCCTGCAAGTAAACTGTTGATGATGGCCTCCTGGTTGCCCTTGAAATTGTCAAATCCGAAATATTCCTGCAGGGCGGCATGCAGGTCGGGACCTTTTACAGTCTTCTTTTCTATATTATTTGCCTTGTCGGCGGAACTCTTTGAGCCTGTCGCTTTGGCGGTTGATTTCTTTGCAGTAGCCATAACTTTCTATTCTTTCGCACGGATTCCGGTCTTACCTTGGTCTCAGCCTTCCCAGGTGAAGCTGAGGGGAAATGAAACGGTCGGCACTTAAGGTATCATTTTCGCGGTTCAAAACCAGAATTCTCTTGTTTCATTATGAATCTCGAACAAGAAGATTCCCCAGAACACCCCATTCAAAAAACACTACCCGAAAATGATCTTTTGACCAGAAATGCCATTCAAACCCGCGAATTTACCTCAAATCCGACTGGAAATCGATGTTTTTACCTCTTTTATGACAGATAATCCTCCCGGGATTCGATCCAGAATCTTGTCATCGGTATTTTAATGATATTTTTGCCCAGCGAATATGGCTGACGAATTGAACATCCTGCAGATTGCCCTCCGGACCTTCGATCTTGAGGCCCGGTCCATCAAGGGTCTTGGAGCTTTCATCAACGAAGATTTCGAAAAAGTAGTCCGCCGTTTGGCTGAATTGAAAGGCCGTCTGGTGGTTAGCGGCATTGGCAAAAGTGCCCTAATCGGCCAGAAGATCGTAGCCACCCTCAACAGCACTGGAACGGCATCCATTTTCATGCATGCGGCCGATGCCATCCATGGCGATCTGGGCATGATCCGAGATCAAGACGCTGTAATGGTCATTTCCAAAAGCGGGAACAGCCCTGAGATCAAGGTTTTGGTACCCCTGATACGCGATCTGGGCAATCCCCTCATAGCCATGGTCGGCAATATGGATTCTTTCCTCGCGAGAAACAGCGACCACCAACTCAACACCACGATAGATCATGAGGCTTGCCCCAATAATCTGGCACCTACAACCAGCACAACGGCTCAAATGGTCATGGGGGATGCTCTGGCCGTCTGCCTCATGGAATTGAAGGGCTTCAGCCCGGAAGACTTCGCCCGATTTCATCCTGGCGGAACACTGGGGAAAAAACTTTACTTACAGGTGGGCGATCTTTCCACTCAACATGAAAAACCCAAGGTAAAAGAAGGAAGTTCGCTCAAGCAGGTGATCATGGAGATCACCGAGAAAAGATTGGGTGTTACCGCGGTGATGAACGACCAGGAAGAACTATCCGGCGTGATCACCGATGGTGACCTTCGCAGGATGCTCGAGAAAGGCGGCAATCTGGACAGGATCACGGCAGCCGATATCATGACGCGAAGTCCCAAGACCATAGAAGCGGATACCCTTGCTGTTGTTGCACTCGAGAAAATGAGGAATTCAGACATCACCCAACTCCTGGTCACCGAAAAGGGTAAATATGTGGGCGCCATACATCTGCACGACCTGCTCCGAGAAGGATTAATATAAAATTCCAAAGACGCTGGTAATACCTATTTTGTGACTGCATTTGAAAAAATGGATATGGAGAAAAACCACTATGTGGCCATCATGGCGGGAGGTATCGGAAGCCGATTCTGGCCAATGAGCCGCACCAGTTATCCCAAGCAATTTCTGGATATCCTGAATACAGGCAAGACACTGATCCAGTCGACCTACGACAGGTTTGCCCGCTTCATACCTGTAGAGAACATTTATGTAGTGACCTCCGCCGAATACGAGTCCATCGTAGAAAAGCAACTTCCAGCATTGCCAAAGAAAAATATTCTCTGCGAACCTTCTCGGAAGAATACGGCGCCCTGCATCGCTTATATCGCCTGGAAACTCAACCAGATCAATCCTAACGGCGCCCTCATCTGCGCACCTGCGGACCACCTGATCCTAGATGAGATGAGCTTCAACAAAGCCTGCCTGGAAGCGATGGACTTCGTCACCAAACATAAGGCCTTGGTCACTTTGGGCATCAAACCAAGCTCACCTAACACGGGGTACGGATATATACAGTTCGACCAACAACCGGTGAGCGACAATGTATATAAGGTCAAGACATTCACGGAGAAACCCAACCTGGAGATCGCTAGAAGTTTTGTACAAAGCGGCGAATTCCTCTGGAACTCGGGGATCTTCTTATGGCAGGTCCGCAATCTGGTGAAAGCGTTCCAGAATCACCTGCCGGAGATGGCGGAGGTATTCGAGCTGGAAAAAGAGAAATTCAACACTTCACAAGAAAACGAGGCCGTTGGACGAATCTACCCGCAATGCACGAACATATCCATCGATTACGGGATCATGGAGAAGGCCGATAATGTATACATAATCCCCTCCAGCTTCGGCTGGAGTGACCTGGGCACCTGGAACTCCGCTTACGACAACATGGAAAAAGACTATCTCGAAAACGCAGTTTCCGGTAACCAGGTGATGGTCATCGATGCAGGCAAATGCATGGTGCATGTACCGGACAACAAACTCGTTCTCCTACAAGGGCTGGAAGATTTCATCATTGTGGATACGGCTGACGTACTGCTTATATGCAAAAAAGACCGCGAGCAGGAGATCAAGGAATATGTGGCCGAGGTGAAAAGAAACAAGGGCGAAAAATTCCTCTGACGCCCATTGAAGTTTTTATAAAGGTCATGAAAACAGCATGATGCCAGCGTCCCGATCTTTTGTATTTTTCTTGCCCATCGGCTCAGTGGATCAATGTTGACTCGAGAGTGATCTCTGCATGTAAAAGTTTGCTGACCGGGCAGTTTTTCTTGGCGTCCTCCGCACAAGCATCAAAAGTTTCTTGGCCAATCCCCGGAACTTTGGCCCTCAGGACCAAATGAGAATGAGTGATCGTCCCACTCTCCAATATGACGGTGCATTTTGTGTCGATCTGGTCGGCGGTGAAACCGGCTGCGATCAGTACAAAACTGAGTTTCATGCTGAAACATCCTGCATGAGCTGCTGCGATCAACTCTTCAGGATTCGTCTCGATCCCATTCTCGAAACGGGATATGAAATTGAATGGGGTGTTGTTGAGTACGAGTGTATCGGTACTCAATACTCCTTTACCTTCCTTGCCGGATCCGTTCCAAACGGCCTCTGCTGATCTTTTCATGGGTGATCAAGTTTGAAATATGATGGTTTGGGACTTGCAAGGTAATCGGAAAGCCTGAACAAAAGTGCCCGTATTCTCGACCATTTTTTCCATCTTTAGGACATGGGAATGGAAAGGGTCAACTTTGCGGGAGGATCCGCCTGGGAAGGCGTCGTGGGATACAGCCGTGCAGTGAAAGTGGGTGATGTCATAGAGGTATCTGGTACAGTAGCCGTTGATGTTGAAGGAAAGACCGTTGGAGTGGACGACCCTTATGCACAAACCAGATTCATCATTGAAAAGATCGGTAAAGTCCTGGAAGACGCAGGGGCATCTCTTCAGGATATTGTGCGCACCCGTATGTTCGTCACCCAGATCCACCGTTGGCAGGAATATGGGAAAGCGCACGGAGAATTCTTTTCGCTGATCAGGCCATCCACTTCCATGATCGGCGTGAAAGAATTGATAGATCCGGCCTTCCTGATCGAGATCGAGGCCACTGCTGTAATCAATCGGGGCTGAACATGGATATTGACGCTTTGAGGGATCATTGTTTGGGCAAGCCCCTAGCGGAGGAATCCCTGCCTTTTGGTCCGGATGTGCTTGTATTCAAAGTGAAAGGGAAGGTGTTTCTGCTCTGGCGATTCGATGCGCGCCCCCCTTCGTTCAACGTCAAATGCGATCCCGAAAGGACAGAAGAGATCAGAGCGGAATTCGGATGCGTATTACCCGGATACCATATGAACAAGAAGCACTGGAACACCATCATTATAGACGGCTCTGTATCCGATACTCAGTTGAAGGAATGGATCGACCATTCCTATATGCTGGTCAGCGGCGGACGACAGAACAGAAAAAACAAGAACAAGTGATACTGAACTCCAAACTGCCCAAGGTGGGCACGAACATCTTCACGATCATGAGTGGGCTCGCCACCCATCACCAGGCCATCAACCTGAGTCAGGGCTTCCCCGACTACCCCATGGATGAAGCATTGCACAGGCTGGTGGCAGAGGCCATGCAAAAAGGGTTCAACCAATACGCACCCATGCCGGGATGGATGCCATTGCGGGAATCAATAGCCGAAAAGATCTCCTTTTTATATGATGCGGCTGTGGACCCGGATAAGGATATCACCATAACGCCAGGCGGCACCTATGCCATCTATTCGGCACTCACTGCTATACTCAACCCTGGTGACGAGGTGATCGTGATGGAACCTGGCTACGACAGTTACATCCCCAATATCGAAATCAACCTGGCCACGGCCATCCGGGTGCCGCTGCGTCCCTCTGACTTCCGTATCAACTGGCCCTTGGTGGCCCAAGCCATCACTCCGAAGACCAAAGCCATCGTGTTAAACTCCCCCCATAATCCCACCGGCACGGTCATGGATGAGAACGACATCGCAGAGTTGAGGAAGGTGGTGGCCGGCACCAACATTTTCATCGTCAGCGATGAAGTTTACGAACACCTCATTTTCGACGGCATTGCCCACCAGAGTATGCTCCGCTATCCCGACTTGCGTGAACGCAGTTTCGTCTGTTTCTCCTTCGGCAAGACGTACAACTGTACCGGTTGGAAACTGGGATACTGCGTGGCGCCTTCGGAGATGACCGTTGAATTCAGGAAGGTGCATCAATTCAACGCCTTCGCCTGTTTCACACCCTCTCAGGTAGCGCTGGCCGCCTACCTGAAGAATAAGGAAGCCTATCTCTCCCTTCCGGCTATTATGCAGGATCGCCGGGACCAATTCATTCGGCTGATGGCATCCTCACGTTTCTCCCTGAAGCACTCATCCGGAAGCTATTTCATCTGCGGAACTTATGAACGAATTTCGGATGAGCCTGACCGCGAGTTGGCGATCCGACTGACGAAAGAAGCCGGAGTGGCCACCATCCCCGTTTCCGCCTTTTATGCCGACGGTACAGACAATAAAGTCCTGAGGTTCTGCTTCTGCAAGAAGGATCAGACGCTGGAAAAAGCTGCTGAACGTTTGTGCAAACTCTGAAACAGTCCACAACATATTTTGCCGATCAAACATTCGCCATATCAGGGAATCTTCTTCATGCTGCTGGCAGCCTTCTGCTTTTCTTCAATGGGTGCATCCGCCAAATTGCTGAAAGGCTCGTTCACTGCCGGTCAACTGGTCTTTTTCCGTAACGCCGTCGGTCTTATCTTTCTTGGAGCAGGACTGATCATCAAGCCACCCGTCAATCCAGGCGGAAAGATCGGCTGGCTGATCTTTCGCGGATTCATGGGCACCGTTGCTCTATACACCCTTCTCTATTGCGTTCTCCACATGCATCTGGGTACGGCCATGACCTATAATCTGACCTCAGCACTATTCATCGCACTTTTCAGCTTCCTGTTCTTTGGCGAGTTTCATGGTTCCCTCGTGCTGGCAGCACTGCTCATTGGATTCAGCGGCATGGTGCTCGTTTACAAACCATCCATGCATCTTCCCTGGTATTATCATGTTGCCGGCCTGATCTCGGGCATCACTTCTGCTATTGCCTATATGACCGTGGGCAGACTTTCCCGATTTTATGAACCCCGCGTGATCGTGGCCTCTTTCATCATAACTGGTTTCGCATTGCCCCTGATCGCCCTGATCATCCATTACACCACCGGAATTCCCGCAGACGGGATCTTCATCATAAGCTGGCAATGGCCCAGGGGAATGCAGTGGGTCTGGATGCTCACACTCGGCCTTGCCGCACTGTTCGGACAATACTTCGTCACTATGGCCTACGGCAGCGAAAAGCCGGCCGTAGTATCGGCGGTATCCTATGCCAACATCATCTTCTCCGTCACTTATGGCTATTTCCTGGGCGACGGCTTCCCAGACCCGGTCTCCCTGACCGGTATCATCCTCATCATCGTCAGCGGCATCATGATCTCCCTGTACAAGAGCAACCCCAGTTCGATGACCAAGTCCTGAGGTTGTAGGGAAAGATGTATTTTCATCCCGAAAGGAAATAAAACATCTACTATGCGCAGGTTACTTTATATCAACATGCTCTTTCTGTTCTGCTGCACGGTGCATGCGCAGGTACTACCATTGCGCGAACAAGCGGAATGGATCGATGGCAACACTGCGGACAGGCTCAACAACCTCTTGCCGGAGCTCATGCAGCGGTCTGGAATAGACATGTGGGTATTGATTTCCCGGGAATACAATGAGGACCCCGCGTTGAAAACGATGCTCCCCGCCACCTGGCTCTCCGCACGCCGTCGTACCATAATCATCTTTTATCGTGATCCAAAGACCGGATCCGTAGAGAAAATGGCCGTGGCACGGTATGGTGTAGGCGAGATCATCCGCCCGTCCTGGGACATGAATAGGTTCCCGAAACAATGGGATGCCGTTGCAGACATCATCAGTACTCGTAAGCCGCAAAAGATAGGCGTGAATGTTTCGAAGGACTTCGCACATGCTGACGGGTTGGACCATACAGACTACCAGGAATTCATCGAAGCCTTACCCACCTCCTTTAAAAATAAGGTCACTTACTCGGAAAAACTTTCGGTACCCTGGCTGGAAACACGGACCGAAAAGGAAATGGCCATTTATCCCACGCTAACACGCATGACACACGCCATCATCGCTGAAGCTTTTTCCGAAAAAATCATTACACCCGGGATCACCACAACAGACGATGTTGTATGGTGGCTTCGGGAGAAGATACGATCCATGGGGCTGGACACTTGGTTCCATCCGTCCGTGTCCACTCAACGCAACGACAGCCTTTCTTTTGAACACCTCCGAAATTTCTCGAACCGCCCCACCGATGATGTGATACGTCCGGGCGATCTATTGCATGTGGACTTCGGCATCACCTACCTGAGGCTGAACACGGATGTACAGGAACATGCCTATGTGCTGCGACCCGGAGAAAAAGAAGTGCCTGCAGGCATATCTCAGGCATTCCTGAAAGCCAACCGCCTTCAGAATATTCTTACGTCTCAATTCGCGGTCGGCGTAACAGGCAATCAGGCTCTCTCACGCGCTTTGGAACAGGCAAAGCAAGAAGGCATCAAAGCCAGCATCTACACCCATCCCCTCGGTTTCCACGGACATGCAGCCGGCGCCACCATCGGCCTTTGGGATCAGCAACAGGGAGTTCCAGGTGCCGGAGACTACCCCATCCAGGAGAATACGGTCTGGTCCATAGAACTCAATGCAGCTACCCTTGTTCCTGAATGGGGCAAAGAGGTGAGGATCATGCTGGAGGAAGATGGCTTCTTCGGGAAAGATGGCTTCCGCTTTATTAATGGACGGCAAACCTCCATCATGCTCATTCCAAGACCCGCTCCAAATCAAGGAGATTGAACCCTTTTCCTTTCAGCCTTTTTGTAGATTTTAAGAACTTTTTTGATTAAAAAAGCGGTCTTTTTGTCAAAAATTGACGAAAAATAACGCATTTCATCACTTTTTTGCTCCATTCTTCCTGTTGAACATACAGGCAAAATTCTGCACTATATACAGGAAATAAGCCCCCAAACTGCCTTTCCAAATCAATCTTGGAAAAATTAAATTTTAGTACTAAAATAAATAATGTTCTATGCATTGCATAATACTAAAAGTTCCTTAGCTTTGCTTTGAAATGATGCCGGAACACAAGGTGCGGTCCTTTTACTGGACAGTCAAAACCAGAAAAGATCCCGATCACCTCAATCCAAAGTGAATACTGAAGTAAGGGGAAACACCATCAAAGTCAATTCAGGGAACCATGTACCGGAAATACACACATTAAAAATGGTAGTATGAACATCGAGAACACGCAGAGCCAGATGAGGAAGGGGGTATTGGAGTTCTGTATCCTTTCCGTGATCCGCCGTGGAGAGGCCTATCCTAGTGACATCATCGAGGAGATGAAAAAAGCCAACCTTCATATCCTGGAAGGAACGCTATATCCACTGCTCACCAGGCTTAAGAATGCCGACCTCCTATCTTACAGATGGGTGGAAAGCACCAGCGGCCCCCCCAGAAAATATTTTTTACTTACGGAAAAGGGTGCGGCGTTTTACAGCGAGCTACAATCCACATGGAATGAGTTGGCGAACGCAGTAGGCAAGATCACCGGGAACGATCATCCGCCTGTAGCAGGGACTTCAACATCAACATCTCAAACTGACAGATCATGAAAAAGGTAATCAATATAAATTTTCAGGGAAGGGTGATCCCCATAGAGGAGACCGCCTTTGAAGAGCTGAAAAAATATACGGACAGCCTGCGTCGCCATTTCGAACGGGAGGAAGGCCGGGACGAGATCATCAATGATATCGAAAATCGGATCGCTGAACTTTTCTCCGAAAGATTGAAGAAAGAACAATCCGGGTGCATCACGGACAACGACCTCAACGAGATCATCAAAGGGATCGGCCGTCCGGAGGACTTCGATAGCCAGGTAGAGATGAGTGGATCATCCTCCTATTCGTCCGATCAGGAATCTGGTCGTCCATCAATGGCAACACCAAACACGAATGCTGAACCAAGAGGATCCTGGAGTCGTAATGCGAACGACAAGATCCTGGGTGGTGTCTGTTCGGGTCTTGCCCACTACCTTAAAGTGGACCCGACCATAGTTCGAATATTATTCGCCCTGATCACCCTTGGTGGTTTTGGAACCGGGATACTGCTCTACATTATACTCTGGGTCGTACTACCCGCCCGATCACTTCAGTTCAATATTCGACGCAGATTATACAGGAATCCGGACCAAAAAGTGATCGGTGGTGTATGCTCCGGCCTATCCAGCTATTTCAACATCCCGGTTTGGGTACCTCGAATCATCTTTGCTATGCCCATCCTGCTGGGTATTTTCGGGAACGTCTTCGATCATGACTTCCACAATATCCTGTTCGGATCTTTTGGGGGTACCCTTCTGGCAGCTTATATCATCTTATGGATGGTGATCCCTTTCGCCAGCACCGCCTCTGAAAAGTTGGAAATGCGGGGGGAGAAGATCGATCTCGAAAGCATCAAGAACACGGTACAGGGAGAGATGAAGGACCTGAAAGTACGTGCAGATAAAATGGGCGCAGATATAAAGGTCAAAGCCGAAGCGTGGTCTGAGGAAGTGAAAGAAAGGGGACAGGCATTGGGTAAAGAAGCCGCTCCCATCATGAAAAATACCGGCAATGGGATCGGCCATGCCATAGGTGTGCTGTTCAAAGCCTTCTTTCTGTTCATCGCCGGCATCATCATTGTCGCGCTCTTCGTAGCACTGATGGCACTGATATTCTCCGGTGTCGGGCTTGCGCCCCTAAGGAATTTCGTGCTCAGTGGCTTCTGGCAGCATGCCTTCGCATGGGGTACCCTCTTCCTCTTCCTTGCTGTTCCCCTGATTGGTCTCATGGTATGGCTGATCCGCAGGATCACCGGTGCACGCTCCAGCAATAGATACCTCCCTTATACCTTCGGCTCGCTCTGGGTATTGGGATGGATCTCCCTGATCGGTCTGGCCGTATCAATCAGCCATGATTTCAGGCGCACCGGCAGCATACGGGAAGAAGTTTCTATCAATCAACCCACAACAGGGAGACTGCAGTTGGCCGTGAACGATACCGTTGGGCATTACTACAACATTACCTGGTTCGATGACGAGGATGACCATCTGCCCGCCCTTTCTTCAACGGAAGACACTATGCTCTTGAATACCATCCGGATCAAGATCCGTCGTAGCAAGGACTCTTCTTATCATATGTTTATGTTGCGTCTCGCAAGAGGCAACTCCCCCATTGAAGCGGAAAGGACCGCAAGTCACATCAACTTCCCAGTCACTCAGGTGGACAGCATCATTTACCTGCCCAGAGGCTTCACCTTTCCGATGCAAAGCAAATTCCGCAACCAACAGGTGGCCGTAGTAATGGAAATCCCGGACAACAAAATGATCCGCGTGGACCATGAAGTGGACAGGTTCGGATGGTTCGATATCAAAAGCACTCCCGCTGGTATACAGATCACTACGGACAATGACGGCTGGGACAACCATTTTGACTGGAAAACCGATGTCTGGTACAGGATGACCATCAACGGATTGGAGTCGCTGGAAAAAAACAAGGAATGGGATAATGATAAAAGTGGCAGGGATGAGGAAAAAAATTACCGTTATCACAAAGAGGACAGCGTGAACATACACATAGATAGGAACGACTCTTCTGTCAACATCAAGTTGAAGGCTTCCATGGATAAATCAGCGAACGGATCCGACGGGTCTGAAGACGGTGAGGAGAGCGGCGATGGTACAAATGATTCCGGCGTACCGGCCACGAAGATCAACACGATGATCTCCGTTCTGGATCTCCTCAAACTAGGCTCGTGAAAAATATCCGCAATTGGCTACATTAGATTGAATTGATAGGACACGGGGACCGATGCTTTCGCATCAGTCCCCTTTTATTTTGACAACCCGCCTGTAAGGTATCTCCTCCCGCGGCCAATCCCTTATTTTTGCGCTGTCTGAAACAACGGCTGCAGCACATATGAAACCAACCCCATTCACCCACAAGCATATCGCACTCGGCGCCAAGATGGCCGAATTCGCAGGATACAACATGCCCATCTCCTATTCCGGGATCAACGATGAGCATCATACCGTACGCACCAACGCTGGTGTTTTTGATGTGAGCCACATGGGTGAGTTCGTCCTGAAAGGGGAAAATGCGCTCGACCTCATACAGCGTGTCACTTCGAACGACGCTTCCAAGCTCACCGAAGGAAAAGCGCAATACAGTTGCCTCCCCAATGAAAATGGCGGTATCGTCGACGACCTTCTCGTCTATTGCATCGAAGAGAATAAGGTTTATATGCTGGTGGTCAATGCCTCCAACATAGAGAAGGACTGGGAATGGATCAGCCGTCACAACACGAAGCAGGTAGAGATGCACAATATCTCATCAAAGACCGCGCTCTTAGCGATACAGGGGCCCAATGCCACACGTATCCTTCAGCCTCTCACCGACATGGACATCCTCAACCTGAAATATTACACATTCGTAAAGGGTCGTTTCGCCGGAGTAGACAACGTCTTGGTCAGCGCAACCGGTTACACGGGTGCCGGTGGCGTCGAGATCTATTTCGAGGACAAGGACGGTGCCTGTGAGACAATATGGGATGCCATTTTTGAACAAGGCTCCCCAACAGGCATGAAACCCATCGGACTTGGCGCAAGAGATACACTCCGTCTGGAGATGGGCTATTGCCTCTATGGTAATGACCTTGATGATTTCACGACCCCCCTTGAGGCGGGCCTCGGCTGGATCACCAAATTCACCAAATCTTTCACCGCCTCAGAATACCTTCAGAAACAGAAGTCCAATGGTGTAGAGAAGAAACTGGTGGGATTTGAAATGATCGACAAAGGTATCCCCCGTCACGACTACCGCATCAAGGACTCAGAAGGCAACCTCGTGGGCAAAGTGACCTCTGGCACACAATCCCCCACTCTCGGAAAAGCAATTGGCATGGGCTATGTCTTGGCCGACCTGTCGACTCCCGAAACCGAGATCTGGATCGAGATCAGAGACAAACTCATCAAGGCCAAAGTGGTTCGCCCCCCCTTCGTCCAATCCTGACACAATATATCCCTAACGCCATGGTCAGCATCCATATCACTACATTCATTGAAGCACCCATGCAACGGGTCTATGACCTAAGCCGCCATCTGAGCGTATTGCGTTCCTCCATGCTGGGAACTCCCGCTCAGGCGAACTCTGGCGGGAGCAATTTGTTGTTCCAATCGGGCGATGTGCTGACTTACCATTCACGAAATCTGGGACGCAGCAGGATCATGAGGGTACGGATAACTGATATGGATGGACGAACCTGCTTCAATGAGGAACTGGTCAAGGGAGACATGACGGTTTACAAGCATGAACACCATTTCAAGCCCACCGAAAACGGCACCATCATGATCGACCTCATCGAGGCTGATGGCCCAAGAGACCTCATTGGCCGCATCGCTGCAAAGTTCGCACTCAAGGGATATCTGGATATGCTCGTCAAAAAGCGTATTGAGCTCATCCGCCTATATGCCGAGTCAGAAAAATGGAAGGCAGTATTGGCTGGACTGACCTGATCTCCTGGCATTTCAGTAAACTTGCACCCGGAAACAACCTCGTTGAGGTATCACCGAAGAAACCATGACTTCCACAACATGACCTCCAACAGACCCTCTCTTCATACCATACTTAGTCCCGCATTGCTTCATCTTTACGACGTGACCGATAGCATCGTCGTCATCATTGATGTGCTCCGGGCCACTTCCACCATCACCACGGCACTTTACAATGGTGCGGCTTCCGTGATTCCAGTGGATACGGTCAGCGGAGCCATACAATTGGGTCAGACATTGCCCGATAGCATCACTGCTGGTGAAAGGGATGGCCGTGTGGCTGAGGGACTTGCTCATGGAAACTCCCCTTTCGAATATCCTACCGATTTCGTCCGGGGACGCACCCTGGTACTCACCACCACCAATGGAACCAAACTCCTGCACATGGCTCTGGAAAAAGGAGCTGGGGAGATCATCACTGGATCGTTCCCTAACCTTTCCGCCGTATGCACACATCTGTTGGCCAGCAACAAGAACGTCCTACTCGGCTGTGCAGCCTGGAAAGACCGGGTGAATTTGGAAGACACCCTTTTTGCAGGCGCCGTTATCGACCGCATCGGCAAAGCATTCACCATGAATTGTGATTCCTCTCATATGGCACATTCCCTATATCGTTTGGCCAAGGATGATCTTTTCGGATACATGAGAGATCAGGATGCATCCCACTATCATCGGTTGATGAACTATGGCTTGGAGAAGGACATCCGTTACTGCCTTACTCCCGACGGAGCGAACATACTCCCAGTATTCGACGGATTGCGTCTGGTCAACAAGCTGCCCTGACCCCATCCCGAAGACACATTTGTCGTACATTGTATTTGCAATACGAGATCATGAGTGAAAAGACTTTGCGCAGTCAGGACTGGTTCGGCCGCTCAGGCAAGGACGGATTCATCTATCGAGCCTGGATGAAAAATCAGGGCATCCCGGATGAAGAGTTCAGGGGGAAACCAGTGATCGGGATCTGCAACACCTGGTCTGAATTAACACCCTGCAATGCACATTTCCGAGAACTGGCAGAATCGGTCAAAAAAGGTGTCATCGCCGCAGGAGGATTCCCTTTGGAATTCCCCGTGATGTCTTTAGGCGAAACCCTGATGAAGCCCACGGCCATGCTCTATAGAAATCTGGCGAGCATGGATACCGAGGAATCCATCCGTGCCAACCCAATGGATGGCGTCGTTCTGCTTTGCGGTTGCGATAAAACGACCCCCTCTTTGGTGATGGGCGCCGCCAGCGTGGACCTGCCCACCATTGTAGTTTCGGGTGGTCCCATGCTCACGGGTAAATATGAAGGACGCGACATCGGTACTAGTGATATCTGGCGTTTCAGCGATGCAGTTCGCAGCGGACAAATGTCACAACAGGAATTGACCGTTGCCGAAGCCTGCATGTGCCGCAGTCAGGGCCACTGCGCCCCGATGGGCACAGCTTCCACCATGGCCTGCATGGTAGAGTCCCTTGGGTTGTCTCTTCCGGAAAATGCAGCTATCCCCGCTGCAGATAGTCGCCGTAAAGTGATCGCACAGCTATCCGGGAAACGTATCGTGGAGATGGTGAAAGAAGATCTTCGCATGAGCCATGTACTCACTAGAAAGGCTTTTGAGAATGCGATCATCGTTAACGCTGCCATCGGTGGTTCTACCAATTTCGTCATACACCTGCTCGCCATCGCCGGACGTATCGGTGTTCCACTGGAACTCGCAGATTTCGACCGAATCTCTGCAGGCATCCCCCTCATCGCAAACCTGCAACCATCAGGGAAGCACTTCATGGAGGATTTCTACTATGCCGGTGGACTCCCCGCTCTGATGAGTTCTCTTCATGAGAAACTCCATCACGACAATCTGACCGTTAGCGGAAAGTCGATCAAACACAATTACGAAAGTGCCAGAATCTGGAACAAAGATGTGATCGCTACACTCGATGAACCCTTCAAGAAGGAAACCGGGCTGGTAGTCCTGCGTGGCAACCTCTGTGCCGATGGCGCCGTGATGAAGCCTTCTGCTGCCAGTCCGGAACTTCTGAAACATAAAGGCAAAGCCATCGTCTTTGAGAATATCGAAGACTTCCACTCGCGCATCGACGATCCAACCCTTCCAGTGGACAAAGACAGTGTACTCGTACTCAAGAACGTGGGACCCGTAGGGTATCCCGGCATGCCGGAAGTGGGGAACATGAGCCTCCCAAAAAAATTGCTGGCAGCGGGCATCACGGATCTTGTCCGTATCTCCGATGGAAGAATGAGCGGGACCGGATTCGGCACCGTGATTTTGCATGTTTCGCCAGAGGCGGCAAGAGGCGGCACACTGGCCCTTGTGGAGAACGGCGATCTGATCAGCCTGGACGTGGATGCGCGCAGCCTAGAGTTGCTGGTTCCTGATATGGAAATTGCGTCTAGGCGTAGCCGATGGATGGCATCGCATCCATTGGCCTCAAGAGGTTATGTGCAGCTCTATCAACAACATGTGACGCAAGCGCACGAGGGCGCGGACATGGACTTCCTTCGCGGAGGTTCGGGCGATAAGGTAACACGCGATTCCCATTGATCAGGGGCTTTCAGGATCCAGATCGCCCAGACCATCAACTATGCCGCGTGATGATCTTTCATAAAACAGGGGAAGCATCCGTGACCAAACTACTTTTGCAGGTAAAAACTAAGAAAACCGCTCACGCTACTCCACCACCTGCCTTGAAAAAATTCGCAAAGCTAGTCATTCCCCTTCTCATTTCACCTCTTGGGAAAGTATATTTTTTTAATCCCGCTCAGCCTGCAGGTCGGCTGATTTTTCGGTTACTTTTGTCACTTGCCCTTTCGTGAACGGCACAGCAGATCCATGGTTCAGGATCCGCACGCTCCTCACTGAATATCCGGGCGATCCATCCATATGGCGCTATCACACCTATTGAAATTCGTATACAACAGCGGCACGGACGAAGTCATCCGGCGAGGAAAGAAGATCCATGCGATCGGCTATGTGGAATTCCTGGAACACGATGATCTGCTTGGATCCGTAACGTTCCGCGTCAAGGACGACAACTACAATACCTATTACAAGGTCCATATACAGAAATACAAGGACCCGCGAACCCTTAGTCTTCGCTGCACCTGCCCTTATAATCTGGGTGACATATGCCGACATGAGGCCGCAGCACTCCTGCAATTGCAAGAATTGCTGGACAAGAATATACTCGGTGAGAAGGGTATCGTCTACCACCAACGACATACGGTGGTTAAAATGAAACAGATCGACCTGAAGACCATCCGGATGCTCACCTCCCCCGAGAATTTCGAGCTGGCGGATAAGTTGTTGCGCACGATCAAAGCAAATATCATTTCCGCCAAGGAAGAGCGCGTAGAGGCACATCTGGACATCGACGGAGTGCATTATCCCGTGGTCATCCAGAAGAATGAGGAGCGCAATTTCGATACTTCCTGCAAATGTGAGGACCCAAACCATCCTCTTTGCCTGCATAAGGCCATGGTGCTGCTGCAATTGCTCAACGCATATGGGCCCCACTACTTCGATACGATCAGGAATTTTGAGAAAGAAAAGAACAAATTGCTGGAGGCTTATGGATGGAGCACAAGGGATGCGGGTTGGGACAAGAAATTCGAATTCGCTTACAAAGAAGGTAAACCCTTCCTCAGGGTGCTAGACCCGACGATCAAACGCGTAGCGCCTCCTGCAGTCGGAACAAGACCATTACCCTCCGAACCCATCCCTGAAATATTGACCAAGGAACCTGAAACGATATCCATCCCACCTTCCAAAAGGATCGGCGTGGTGTTCAATGCCCATTGCAAGCAATACCCGGGTTTCCAGGTGGACGTCGTCATAGGCGAAATGGCAGAGAACGGAAATGCCTTCCTCGGAAAAGTGGAGAAGATCGACATGGGCAAGTTCGTTTCTGCCGAGGGCTTGGGAGAAAGTGATGCTGTCCTTCTGCAGGCCCTGCGCAAATTCCACGCTTCCGAGATCAGCAAATATGTGAGTCGGAATTCCCCTTTCTCCGGAATCTGGGAGAACATCATCCATCAGGATGAGGATGGGCTTCCCGCCGACACCCAGTCGCTGATCGTTGAATATCTCTACCCCAAATTGCGTAAGCTTCTCGCTGAACAAGCGGAACAGCCCTTGTATTTCTACCTGCCGGATGGCAAGTCATTCACCACCAAGAATCTGATCCCCGTAAAAGCGGGAAGCGGCAGACTGGTACCTTCCTTCCATGTCACCCATCAAGGCAGAAATTTCGAGGTGAAATGTACCGCCAGCGTCAACGAACTGGACATAGAACTCACAGACAACGAATGGGGAAGCAGCCTCATGGTTCTTTATGATAACAGCATGTATCTATGGAACAGTGATGAGGACATCGAGATCATATCTCCCTTCTTCCAAAATGGAAAGGTCAAGGTCCATAAGGATGAATGGGTGGTTTACCTGCACCGTACTCTAGTGCCATTGAGTCGCCGCTACCAGATGGATTTCGACAAATCACTGGTCACTGAGGTACGTGATGGCGATCCGGACATCAAGTTGCAACTCCAGGAGAAAGGCGAACACCTCGTCTTTGCGCCGAGTTTCTCTTACAAAGGATACGAAGTCAAATTCAACGATAAGGACGTGATCACCATCCCGATGGACGACAAGGTCATGATCATCCATCGCAACAAGGACATGGAATTGCAGTTCATCCGGAAACTGGAGGCACTACATTCCAATTTCATCCATCCCGATGGAAGTTCATCCTTGGTGCTCAAAGGCAGCGATGTACTCAGGAACAACTGGTTCTTTCTATTCGTCGATGCGATGAAGGAGATGCAGGTGCCCGTGGTAGGATTCGATGTGCTGAGAAACTTCCGCTTCAACACGGCAAAGCCCACCACACAGATACGCATCAGCAGTGGCATGGATTGGTTCGACGCGAAGGTGGACGTCGTCTTCGGAGATCAGCAAGTGAGCATCGCGGAGATCAAGCGGGCACTTTCGAACAAACAGCAATTCGTTCAGCTGAATGACGGCTCTCTTGGTATTTTGCCCGAAGAGTGGTTGAAAAAATACTCCCTGCTCTTCCGAGTCGGTGAAGGAAAGGCGGACAAGCTGCGACTATCGAAATACCACCTAAGTGTGATCGATGAACTATATGATGCACGCAGTGAGGAAGAGGTCATGATCCGGCTCGAGGAAAAATATGAACGTCTCCGCAACTTCAACCGCATCAGTGAAGTGGATCCTCCAAAGGCACTTGAACATATCCTGCGCCCCTACCAGGTTGCAGGCTACCACTGGCTGAACTACCTTAGTGAAGTAGGCTGGGGAGGGATCCTGGCCGATGACATGGGTCTGGGTAAAACCGTTCAGGCCCTGTCCTTCCTTCAGTTCGTGAGGGATAAACAGGGTAGCCTCCGCGCGCTGGTCGTCTGCCCGACCACCCTCATGTTCAACTGGGAGAATGAAATCAGGAAATTCACGCCGAAGCTCAAGTTCTTCATTCACCACGGAGGAGACCGCAGCCGGGACAAACAACGTTTCATCGACAATGAGGTGATGATCACCACCTATGGCACCTTGCGCAGCGACATCAAAATGCTTTCCGATATTGCGTTCGACTATGTCGTACTGGATGAGTCCCAGGCCATAAAGAACCCGCAAAGCAAAGTGACCAAGGCTGCTTCATTGCTAAATGCAAAGAATCGGCTATGCATGAGCGGTACGCCACTTCAAAACAACACTTTCGACATATACGCCCAGATGAACTTCTTGAATCCCGGGATGTTGGGGAGCGTCGAATTCTTCCGCAATGAATTCGCCACTCCCATCGACAAGTTCGGGGAACAGGACAGGAAGGACCATCTCAGGAAACTGCTCTACCCCTTCATACTTCGGCGAACAAAGGAACAAGTGGCCAAGGATCTTCCCGATAAGACAGAAACCATCCTTTTCTGTGAAATGGAAGATGAACAAAGGAAGATATACGAAGCCTATAGGAATGATTACCGCAATCGGATCCTCGGCGTCATCAGTGAACAGGGCATAGAGAAATCACAGCTCACCATACTTCAAGGCCTCATGAAACTGAGGCAGATATGCGACTCGCCTGCCATCATGAACGAGCAGGAGAAATATCCGAATGTTTCCATCAAGCTGGATGAATTGGCCAGGGAGATATCCGAAAACATGAGTAACCACAAAGCGCTCATTTTCTCCCAATTCCTGGGCATGCTGGCACTGATCCGGGACAAACTCACCGAACTGGGCATTCCTTACGAATATTTCGACGGATCCACTTCCGCCCCCGACCGGGAGAAGGCGATCAACCACTTCCAGGGTGAGGAAAACGTGCGGGTATTCCTCATCTCTTTGAAAGCTGGTGGCGTGGGCCTCAACCTGACGGCCGCCGATTATGTTTATATCGTGGACCCCTGGTGGAATCCCGCAGTGGAGCAACAGGCGATCGACCGTACTCACCGTATCGGTCAAACGAAAAACATTTTCGCGTACCGGATGATCTGCAAGGACACCATAGAGGACAAGATCATCCAACTTCAGGACAAGAAAAGGTTGCTCGCCCGCGACCTCATCGCGGATGATTCGTCGTTCGTGAAGAGCTTGAGCAGGGAAGATGTGGAATATCTTTTCAGTTGACCCTTCACCAGATCCCTTTCCGAATAGCAAGCATCGAGATCCAAAGCAAGGCGATGATAACGGCGATTCCGAATGCCGTCAGCCATAAGGGATGCCTGTACCCCTTCATTACCCTGGAACGATACGCACCCAGCAGCATCAATCCTAGCGCCAAGGGCAGGACGAATCCATTTATCGCGCCAACGGCAACCAGAACCTTCACTGGGTTCCCGATGGCGATGTATACCAAAGCAGAGAAGGCAATGAAGATCATGGTCAGCCAGGTCGATCTTTTCTCCAGAGCGGGATGGAAGGTTTTCAGAAAAGAAACCGATGTATAAGCTGACCCAGTGACCGATGTGATCGCGGCACACCACATCACCATCCCAAACAACATGTAACCATTTTCGCCCGCTGCCAATTGGAAAACGGAGGCGGCAGGGTTGCCCTTCTGTAAAATGAAGCCCTGGCTGACCACACCCAGTGCAGCGAGAAAAAGCAGGACGCGCATTAAGGCAGCCAAGGTGATCCCGGTCACGGCGGATCGATCCACCTCTGGCAGGGCGGAAACGCCTTTCACCCCGCTATCGAGTAATCGATGCCCACCCGCGAAACAGATGTAACCGCCGACGGTACCACCTACAAGGGTGATGATGGCGGTTCCATCCACCCGGTCGGGCAGTACGGCTTTCTGAACTGCGAGCCTTAAGGGAGGATGCGCATGCAGGACCACATACCCCGTTAGCACCAGCATCAAGACACCCAAGACACGGGCGATCCCATCCATCCAAACCAACCCCTGGCGCATTCCGAAAATGCCCATGGCCACCAAGGCGCTAGCGATCGCCCCATATCGTGTATCCATTCCCGTTAAAACCTGCAGTCCAAGTCCGGTTCCGGCAAGATTGCCCACGTTGAAAGCGAGGCCTCCGATAGCAATGAGTCCGGAGAGCAGATATCCGGCACCCGGTACCACCTGATTCGCTATGTCCTGAGCACGTATACCGCTAACCGCAAGAATCCTCCAGATATTCAATTGGACGCCGATATCTAAAATGATGGAGACCAGGATCACGAATGCGAAACTCGCACCGAGTCTGTCCGTGAAAACGGCGGTCTGTGTCAGGAAGCCAGGTCCGATGGCGGAGGTGGCCATCAGGAATGCAGCGGACACCAGTGGGGATGATGCTATCCTTTTCAGGGCATTCATGATGTCGTGGTAAAAGGTTTGACGAGAATGCCCTCTGCACCCAGTGCAGCATGCACGGCCCGGGCAATGGATAAAGCATGCTGCCCGTCTCCATGTATACAAACAGTATCGGCCTGGATCTGCACCTTTCGACCATCCGTTGCCGTTACTTGATGTTCGAGGACCATTTCCAGTACCTGTGCGGCGGCCTGCTCGGCACTAGCCAGAAGGGCTCCAGAAAAGGATCTGGGGGTGAGGGATCCGTCGGTCCGGTAACTGCGATCGGCGAAAACCTCTTCCGCACAAGAAAGACCGACTGCCCTTGCAGCACGGACGAGCTCACTTCCCGACAGCCCGTAAAGGATGAGGGAAGCATCGACATCCCGTATGGCGCTTACGATCGCAGCAGCCAGATCAGGATCTCTGGCAGCCTCATTGTACAAGGCTCCATGAGGCTTGACGTGATGAAGCCGGCCACCGGAAGCTTCCACCATACCTTTCAGTGCTCCGATCTGATAAAGTACATGAGCATAAACTTCCGGGGGAGGCATCTGGATCACCCTCCTCCCGAAACCCTGAAGGTCTGGATAAGACGGGTGGGCACCAATGACCACGTCATGGTTCATGGCAAGCAGTATGGTTTCCCTGATCACCACCGGGTCTCCCCCGTGAAAACCACAGGCGATATTCGCCGAGGAGATGAAGGGCATCAAGTGGGAGTCGTTGCCCATTTGCCAAGCGCCATAGCTTTCTCCCATGTCGCAATTGATATCGATGTGCATGACTTTCAGGAATTGAAATTGAGTTCGATGTTTTTGGCGATCCCCAGAAGCTCGGCCTCACGATCGAAATAGGCCTGCCTTGCTTCAAGGAAAGATACGGGTATGAATCGGATCCTATCACCAGGTCGGTACTGTGCACATACGGGAAGATCCACTGCTGCAACCTGCGCGATCCGTGGGTAACCTCCCGTGGTCTGTGCATCGGCCATCAGCAGAACCGGCTGTCCTTCATGAGTGAGCTGTACACTGCCGCGGGTCACCGCCGCAGAGACCATTTCACGGGAGGGAATTATCGTCAATGGCTGACCGCGAAGCCGATATCCCATCCTGTTTGAACGACTCGTTATGACGAAGGGCTGGCTCGAGAACCGATGCTGTTGGTCTTCACTCAACCAATCCCATTCTGGGCCTTTTATGAATCGGACGGCACGCCTGGACAGATCAGGGGCACCGATGGCTGCCACTGACCAGTGGGCGATGCCAGAACCATGGCCATGCTCCCGCAGATCTCGCATGATGGCCTCTGAAAGCCCGTTTCTTCGTGCTCCAATCTCCAGCACATCACCGGCTTCCAGGGCACGACCCTGAAAGCCACCCCATGCTGCCGGAAGGTAGGTACTTCGGCTACCCATTACCGCTTTAATTTCGAAGCCTCCTGAAATGGAAAGATAGGTCCGGCATCCGGAGGATGAGGGGTGGAAGCGTATGGCGGACCACGGCTTCACCAAGATGGCCCTCCCGAAAGGAATGACCTTCCCATCCATACGCACCTCCGATCCCGCTCCGGTCAGTGCAATGAGGTGCTCGGACTCGAAGAGCAGGGCCATGCCCTGCAATGTGATCTCCAATACCGCCTCACCCGGATCGTTGCCCACCAACAGATTGGCCAAGCGGGAAGACCAGTCATCCATGGCACCACCTACCGGCACACCCCAGTCTTGATAACCCGGTCTACCCCTGTCTTGCAGAATGGCTTGAAGTCCACCTTTAATCACCCGGATACTCATGTCTGCGAAATTTGAAAGAATTCATGGAGAGTAATGGATTCAAACTGGACCTTGTCGCCTGGCTTCAGTAAACAGGAAGGATCCCTACCCGGATCGAATAATAGTATCGGTGTGCGGCCGATGACCTGCCATCCACCGGGTGTTGAAATCGGATAGATGCCGGTCTGACGGCCAGCCAATGCCACTGATCCAGCAGGTATCGACTCGGATGGTGTAGATTTTCTGGGAACTTCCAAGCCCTCAGGCAGGATTCCCAGGTAGGGGAACCCAGGAACGAATCCCAGCATATATACTGTATATATTGTCCCTGTATGAAGAGCGATCAATTCATCCATGCCTAGCCCGCAATGTTCGGCCGTCCATTCCAGATCGCTGGCCAAAAGGGGATGATAGCAAACGGGGATTTTCATTATCGAACTTGGATCTTCCTGACCTACGTCGGTCGATTTCATGGCCTCATCAAGCATCGCATTGAGATGTTCCAAAAGGCCATCAGCATCCATCTGCCCTATTCTGGCCGACCTCAGGGGATCGAAATAAACGGAAAGCGAAGCATAAGCAGGTACCGCCTCAACGAATCCAGGGAAAGGATGCTCCCTGAAAAAGTGATACGCCCGCATGACCTTACTGTGCAGGGCCGGGTCTATCAAATTACCGAACTGCACCCCTGCCGAGGTCTCACTAAGATGAAAGAACCGCTCCGTGGCCATACGTACAAGTTAGGAATAAAACCCCCACCCCGTCTTTTCATACGAGTAGCAGCATTCCCCGTATTTGAATTTTTCTGCACGGTAACTTTTCGTTACGGAACGGTGGCGGGCTTGCCGGGCATAAAACAATAAAACCCTTAAAAATCAGTTGATAAGGAAGAAAAAATCAAACCCCTGATCTCGCTTTTAACAAATTCCCCGTCCATTTTGAATATTTTTGTTCTCTAACCGCGTTACCCCATGCGTTCCAACTTACTTGTCCTGATCATATCCATTCTCTATTTGGGGGCTCATGCCCAAAATGAATCGACTGGTAAAGCCGTGCCCAAACAACCCATACCCGCCATCAAGGATACCCGTCCTGGATATGAGATCAAGGTTACCATGAAGCCTTTCAAGGAAGGATTCCTTTTCCTTGGACATCATTTTGGCAGCAAACAATACCTTGTTGATTCCGTCCGCCTGAACGATAAGTCAGAAGTTGTATTCACCGGCAAGGAAAAACTCATTGGTGGCGTTTACATGATCGTCTATCCCCGAAAGAACGGATGGGTGGAATGCATCATCGACAAACAACAGCATTTCACCATCATTTCGGACAGCAGTGATGTCATCACCAAGACACAATTCCTGAACTCTACGGACAATACGCTTTTCGGAGATTATCAGAAGAGTTCTTATGAACTCGGGATCAAGTTCAAGGCCTTGCAGGATAAACTTACCGGCGCTACCTCCAAAGATTCGGCAGCCATACGCCAGCAGATGGCCAATCTAACTACGGAGATGAATGCATACAGGGATGAATTCCGCAAGCAGCATCCCGACCACTTGCTATCGTCGATCTTCACCCTGCTGAAGGAACCAACGATCCCCCCTGCAGAACGGCATCCGGGAGGCAAATACGATTCCGCATACGCGTACCAATATTACAAATCACATTATTGGGATGGCATCTCCTTCACCGATGAAAGATTGCTGCGCACGCCGGTGTTCCTGCCTAAATTCGACCGTTATTTCGGCACCGTACTTCCTCAGTCCTCCGACTCCATCATCCAAGCAGCCGCGCCTATCCTCCAAGCATCCAAGTCCAATAAAGAGATGTCACGCTATGTGCTCTCCGCCCTGACGGATAAATATGTCAACCCCGCTTACATGGGACAGGACAAGGTTTACGTCTGGCTTTTCGAGAAATACTACCTGACCGGAGCCGCGGACAGCTGGATGACCGAGAAATACAAGAAATTCATTTTCGATCGCGGATACAGCCTCATGGCGAATCAACTGGGTGAAAAAGGTGCGAATATGGAAATGATCGATACGCTGGGCAAATCGAGACCTCTTTATGGTGTCGATGCCAAGTTCGTCGTGATCTGCTTCTGGGACCCCACCTGCAGCCACTGTCAGGCTGAGGTTCCCAAACTCGACAGCATTTACCAGAATAAATGGAAAGCAAATGGTGTTCGACTTTATGGTGTCATGACGGACGGGGGCAAGGAAAACTGGCTCAAATACATCCGAACACATAACCTGAAGGACTGGATACATGTTTATCAGACTCAGGAAATGAAGGATGCGGATGCTGCAGCAAATAGACCGGGCTTCAGGCAATTGTATGATGTCTACCAGACACCCATGCTCTATCTGCTGGACAAAGAAAAACGCATTCTGGCCAAGAAACTCAGCTATGAACAGCTGGACCAGTTTCTGGATGTAAGCCTGAAAAAATATCCTTCCCCATAATCCGAGATCATGTACCGTATTCTTCCTCTGTTGACCTTTTTTCTGTTGCCCTTAGCCCTTAGTGCGCAGACGCTTTTCACCTATGGCCCCTACAAGGTCAGCCAGGACGAATTCATGCGTGCATACCGGAAGAACAACACTGGAGAGGACAATGCCAAGGCAAGAGAAGATTACCTCGAACTCTACACTCGCTTCAAACTGAAAGTGCGAGACGCCTATGACATGAAACTGGACACGATTCCTAATCAAAAATCGGATCTGCAGGGTTTTCGACATCAGATCGAAGGTGCCTACCTCACCGACGAATCCGAACTCCGACGCATGACCGAAGAAGCTTATACGCGTAGCCAGAAGGACATCCGCGTGTCACATATCTTCATACCCTATCGCGCAGATTACTCAGCTTCCCCAAGTGACCCCACTACGCCATCATCCGTGGACAGCACAAGTGCCGCTGCAAAGGCGAAACTGGTGAAGGATAAATTGGCAAAGGGAGAGGATTTCAGCAAGCTGGCCCGTGAATATTCCAGCGACCCTTCTGTCTCCATAAATGGAGGCGACCTCGGTTACATAACCGTTTTTGTATTGCCCTATCCGCTCGAGAATGCAGCCTACTCGCTTAAAGTTGGTGAATCCGCCGGTCCTATAGTCACCAGCGCCGGATACCACTTCATCAGGAAAACGGAGGAACGGCAGGCCTTGGGTAGAATGAATGTTTCACAGATCCTCATCGCCACGCCACCAAATTCCGGCGTAGACATGCAAGAAGCCAGAAAAAAATTAGCCGACAGTATTCTGCTGGCGATCCGGAATGGCGCATCCTTCGAGGACATGGCCAGACAATTCAGTGATGACAGATCAACGTATCAGAATGGAGGCCAGCTGGGAGAAGTGAGTGTGGGGCAATACACCCCTTCATTTGAAAATGCCGTCTTCGCACTCACCCAAGACGGACAGGTATCCCCCCCCGTGCCATCCGAATATGGGCTGCACATCATCCGCAGGAATAGCATCCTGGCCTCGGAGAAAGATCGAGAAAAAGCATTGGCCGAAATCAGGACCCGACTCAACACCGAGAGCAGGAAGGACCTGGCACGAACGCGTTTCGAAAAGGATCTGATCAAGGTCACGGAGATGCGTACCCTACCAGTGAATGAAGCCGCACTCTGGCAGGTGACCGACAGCTTCCTGCTGAAACAGAAGTCATTTTCCGCCGGCAAAGTGGATGCCAGAACCAAACTATTATCCTTTGCTCAAAAGAACATACTCGTATCCGATTGGTTGCGGTACATCAGGTCCATGTACACCAATGATGTACAGACTCCGAAGAAATATCCCTACCACATGGAAAAATTCCGCACCTTTTCCGCAGTAGGATATTACAGTGACCACCTTGAGGATTACAATCCGGCCTACAAGGCCCAACTTGAAGAATTCAGGGACGGCAACTTGCTTTTCGAGGTCATGGAGAGGAAGGTCTGGAACAAAGCCTCTTCCGACGTTTCTGTCCTGAAAAAATACTATGGCGATCATAAGGACAGATACCAATGGGGGCCCAGTGCAGATGCGATCATGATCAACGCGACCGATTCATCCCTTGCCGTGAGCACGCGCGCGGATATCCAGGCCGATCCAAAAAAATGGAGGCAGTTGGCAGAGGCTTCATCCGGAAAGGTGATGACGGACAGTGGCAGATTCGAGATCGGGCAGATCCGTGCTACAGACCCTTCACTGGTGAAGGCTGGATATATCTCTCCCCTGCTCATCAACGAGATCGATCGCACGGCATCCTTAGCCATGGTGTTGCGGACATACCCAGCTCCCGCCCAGCGCAGCTTTGACGAGGCCCGCGGTCTGGTCATCAATGATTATCAGCAGGTATTGGAGGACAAATGGATCGAGGAATTGAAAAAGAAATACCCGGTCAGGCTGGACAAAACGATTTGGCAACAGTTGAATAGATGAATTGGCTACTACTCAGGCTTAACCTCTACATGACCTGCATCACCGTATCGTGTATGATCTTAGCCTTACCCAAGGTGTAATAATGCAGGACCGGGACACCGGCTTTTTTGAGCTCCTTGGATTGTGCGACCAACCATTCAGTTCCCACCCGCTCAACGTCCTCATCGTTTTTACACTTCAGGATTTCATGGCTCAGATCCGTGGGTATGTCCACATGGAAGGTACGAGGGATGACGTTCAATTGCTTCTTGTTCGTAATGGGCTTCATACCCGGTATGATAGGCACGTTGATGCCCGTCTGGCGGCAGCTTTCAACGAACTGGAAATACTTCGCATTGTCGAAGAACATCTGAGTGACAATATAATCAGCACCGGCATCAACCTTCTTTTTGAGGAACTCGAGGTCCGTTTCCAAGTTGGGAGCCTCGAAATGCTTCTCGGGATACCCGGCCACGCCGATGCAATATTTGGTACGAAATCCATCACGGATGTCTTCTTCCAGATAGATACCGTTGTTCAGATTGGACACCTGACGCAATAAATCGATCGCATATCGATGTCCGCCGGGTTCAGCTTCAAAAAAAGTCTCGTTCTTAGCAGCATCACCGCGCAGGACAAGCACATTGTCTATACCTAAGAAATTGAGATCGATCAGCGCATCCTCAGTCTCCCTCTTGTTGAAGCCACCGCAGATCAGGTGGGGAACGGCATCGATCCTGTAATGATTCATGATCGCGGCACAGATAGCCACGGTGCCCGGACGTTTACGTATCTCCACACGCTCAAAAGTACCATCCGCTTTTTTCTTGAAAGTCTGCTCACTGCGATGATAGGTTACATTTATGAAAGAAGGCTTGAATTCCATGAGGGGATCCAGATGATCATAAATGGAATTGATGTTCTTCCCCTTCAGTGGTGGAAGTATCTCAAAAGAGATCAAAGTGCCCTTTGCCTGATTGATATGGTCTATTACTTTCATGTTGACAGTTCCTAATCTTGCAAACGCCTGCAAAATAAGGCAAGAAAGGCGGAGTGGACAAATCTATTAAAGCGACTAAGGGCATGTAGAGCCTGTCCGGTTTGGACTATATTTGCACATCCCCATGATAATCCGGGAGTGAATCGATTTGGAACAGATCATACATACCAAGGACCTGCTCAAACAGTACCGTAACCGAAAGGTCGTCAACCATGTTTCCATCGAAGTGAAGCAAGGTGAGATCGTGGGATTGCTGGGGCCCAATGGAGCTGGGAAGACGACCACATTCTATATGGTGGTTGGGCTCATCAAGCCGGATGAGGGGAAAGTCTTTCTGAACGAACTCGACATCACCAACCTGCCCATGTACAAACGCGCGCAGATGGGTATCGGATATCTTCCGCAGGAAGCCTCCGTATTCCGCAAGCTGAGCGTGGAGGACAATATCGCCGCTGTTCTGGAGATGACTGAACTGAGCCGTACAGAACAAAAAAATAAACTGGAGGAACTGTTGTCTGAGTTCCGGCTAACCCACGTTCGTAAAAACAATGGCGACTCCTTGAGCGGCGGGGAGCGTCGCCGTACGGAGATCGCACGTGCGCTGGCCGTAGACCCCAAGTTCATTCTCCTTGATGAACCTTTCGCCGGAGTGGATCCCATCGCTGTGGAGGATATCCAGACCGTCGTTGCCCGTCTGAAATACAAGAACATAGGCATCCTGATCACCGATCATAATGTCAACGAGACCCTTTCCATCTGTGACAGGGCATACCTGTTGATCGAAGGGAAGATATTCAAGCATGGCAGTGCAGAAGAACTGGCAGAGGACGAACAGGTACGGGAATATTATCTCGGACGGAACTTCGAACTCAAACGGAAAGACTACCTCCACGAGGAAGCCCGAAATGAGTCTTTGGGCCTGGAATGATCACCCGGCACACAAAATGTGCCATGTAAAGGGGATTCCTTATTTTTCAGGGAATGAAACTGCTTAGTCCCACCATTTCCAGACTGGCCCGGTTGCGCATGTGGCGCATCGAGGCTTGGATGCAGAACCCTGTTGCTGCACAACGCGAGGTATTGCAGGATCTGGTGACATCGGCGCAATACACCGAATTCGGACGCCAGTATGGATTCTCCCGCCTTTTCTCCGTCAAGGCCTTCAAGCAGGCGGTTCCCATACACGAATACGATGATCTCAAACCTTGGATCGAGCGGATCATGAAAGGCGAACAGAACATCCTCTGGAATACGCCCATCAGTTGGTTCGCCAAAAGCAGTGGTACCACTTCTGAAAAAAGCAAGTTCATCCCCATCAGTTCCGAAAGTCTGGAGGACTGCCACTTCAAAGCAGCAAAAGACGTCCTGACCTTGTATTATCAGCACCATCCGGACTCGGACCTGCTCACGGGCAAGGGACTGGTCATCGGGGGAAGCCACAACATCCTTCACCTCAACAACGAGAACCATTATGGCGACCTCAGCGCAGTACTGATGCAGAACCAGCCTTTCTGGAGCCACTGGATCAGAACTCCAGACCTCAGTATCGCCCTGTTGGACGAATGGGGGACCAAGATCGAGAAACTGGCATTAAGCACGATTCAGGAGAATGTAACTTCCATTTCCGGAGTGCCTACCTGGACACTCGTTCTATTTCGTCGCATTCTGGAACTCACCGGCAAACGGAACATGTCCGAAGTCTGGCCCAATCTGGAATTATACATCCATGGAGGCGTATCCTTCGTGCCTTATCGTGACCAATTCAACAAGATCATCGGGAAAGATATCCGTTATATGGACCTGTACAACGCCTCCGAAGGTTTCTTTGCCGTACAGGATCGGCCCGACGACGACAGTATGCTCCTGTTCACCGACCATGGCATCTTCATGGAATTCATGCCCGTCTCCGAATATGGCAAGCCCGACCCACAGACAGTCGGACTGACGGATGTGGAGATTGGCCGTAACTACGCTCCGGTCATCAGTACCAATGGCGGACTATGGCGCTATTTACTGGGGGATACCGTTCAGTTCACCAGTCTGATGCCTTATAGAATAAAAGTAAGTGGTCGACTGAAGCATTTCATCAATGCCTTTGGAGAAGAGTTGATCATAGATAACGCCGAACACGCCATTGCCCAGGCCTGTGAACAAACTGGTGCCGTGGTACAGGATTATACGGCAGCCCCCATCTATTTCAGCGATGCAGGAAAAGGCGGGCACGAATGGATGATCGAATTCAGTACAGCGCCGCCAGATCTGGAACATTTCCAATATGAATTGGACAACGCATTGAAATCAGTCAACAGCGATTACGAAGCCAAAAGGCATAAGGACATTGCCATGCTACCCCCACGTATTATTGCCCTGCCCAAAGGTATTTTCCATGAATGGTTGCGCAAGAAGGATAAACTGGGTGGACAGCACAAGGTGCCGAGATTAAGTAACGACAGGAAGATCATCGAAGAGATCAGGCTCATACTGAACGAAAAAGAAAGGCAAGGCAGGGTATAATGCTTTTCCCCGTCCGTCCATTTCTTGTTACTTTCGCGCATCAATCCATCATCATGAAATTACTGGAGAACAAGGTGGCCATCGTCACCGGTGCAGCCAGAGGCATTGGCGAAGGCATCGCACTCAAACTGGCTGAACATGGTGCCCATATCGCATTCACTTATGTCAGTGACAGCAGTGCAGAAAAAGCCGCAGCTCTTGAATCCCGTCTGACGGCACTTGGTGTTCAGGCAAAGGCATGGAAGAGCAACGCGGGTGATTTTGCGCAATGCGAACAATTCGTGAATGAAGTGGTGGGGAAATTCGGAACCGTGGACATATGCGTCAACAATGCCGGCATTTCCAAGGACAACCTGCTGCTCAGGCTTACTCCGGATCAATGGGATGAAGTGATGAATGTGAATCTTAAAAGTGTGTTCAACATGACCAAGCAGGTCATCCGACCCATGATGAAGGCCAGAAAAGGATCCATCATCAATATGAGTTCCATCGTTGGTATCCGCGGGAATGCAGGCCAGGCCAGTTATGCCGCCAGCAAAGCCGGGATCATCGGGCTTACCAGATCGGTGGCGATGGAACTGGGCAGCAGGAATGTAAGATGCAACGCCATCGCCCCGGGTTTCATCGAAACAGATATGACCCATTACCTTAAAGAAGGAGAAGCCGCCAAAACGTTCTTGGAAAAAATACCGCTTGGACGTTTCGGGTCGGCGGAAGAGGTAGGCAATACCACCCTGTTCCTGGCTTCCGACCTGAGTTCATATATCACAGGGCAAGTGATCAGCACCTGCGGTGGATTGAACATTTGACACAAGATTGACCCAAACACCAAAGACCTTCATCGCATGAGATCATACGAAAAACTTCTTGAAGCGAACAAGGCTTGGGCGAACAGCCAGGTGGATAAGGACCCCCATTTTTTCACCCGCCTCAAGGACCTGCAACAACCGGAGTTCCTCTGGATCGGTTGTAGTGACAGTCGTGTTCCGGCAAATGAGATCACCGGAACCCAACCCGGAGAGATCTTCGTACATCGCAATGTGGCCAACATGGTCGTACACACCGACCTCAACCTGCTTGCCGTATTACAATACTCGGTCGAGATACTGCAAGTAAAACACATCATCGTCTGCGGACACTATGGCTGCGGAGGCATCAATGCGGCACTTACCAATCACTCTTTCGGCATCATCAACAAATGGTTGCGGAACATCAAGGATGTCCACCGTATCCATCGTGAGGAGATTGACTCCATCAAGGACCCCAGAGATCAGGCAGACAGGTTGACGGAACTCAACGTACAAGAGCAGGTGATGAACCTCGCCAAGACTTCCATCATTCAAAAAGCATGGAAACACGAAAACCGTCCGGATCTGCACGGATGGGTATATGGGCTGGACAACGGCATCATCAAACCCGTATTCGAACTGTCGTCCAGGACGCATATAGACCCCATCTATGAATTTGATGACCTCTGATTGTGAATGGTTCTTTACGATCAGTTGGTATCGGAAGCAGGGTGATCGGACACATGCTTGCTGTCATGTTTGCGAAAGGGATCAGGTGACCAGGAAAGTACCACACGAAGTACATCATGTAACTCTGTGACCGGCGGCTTCCCTGCCTTCAGAAAAACATTCATATAACCCAGATCCGCTTTTAACGTCTTGGTGATCTGCTGGCGGATACCCATATAAACCCTGTTCTGGTTGAAAGCGGGATGAGACAGACCATTGATCGTCTCAGCCAGAAATTCATCATAGATGTACAGCCCCGGAAGCATCTTATTGTTGAACACCTGAACTTCCATTCCGGCCAGCAAGCGGATACGATCATGGAATTCCTTCCCCGGAGTTGGGTCTCCTGATCTTCTGTCCAGCCATCGAAATTCATTCCTGACACGCTCCCGGAACTTGAATCTTCCTGCAAATTGCTGGTAGACCACCTGGACCTGCATGAATTTAGCATTCACGCTCAACCAACTGGCATTCTCATGGTACATGGACCATTGCTTTCCGATCGCGAAATGGGCATTCAACCCCTTGAAAAAGTGGTATTGCGCGCCGACATCAGCCAGGTAGACATTGGGTTCTGCCATGAAATCCTTCCTGCGCAACTCCCCTTCACCTATGAGACCCCAACGGCGACTAAGACGAAGGTCGAACTGAAAACCGCCCCAGAAATCTGAATAATGCTTGGTGCTCTTGTCCACGTTTGTCTGGGCCGAACAAGTCCCGAAGGAAATCAAAAGCCATGTCAGGAAAGTACAAAAAAATAGAAGCGTTTTCCGCATCGATGGCATCATGCAATTTACATACAATTCCTCAACCTCCGACACGGATGAACTTTGTCCGGATCCAACTGATGGACAGGGAATTGTACGAACACAGGCATAAGTCCTAAAATCGGGCCAGCGTACCATTTCTGCTTGAATGAGTATGGGGAAATTCAACATTCCCCCAAAATTCCGGACGATGGATTTTTACATTTCGGCTACCCATCATAGTTACTTATCAAATAGTAAAACGACATCTAGTCATCCCTAAAAGCAGATCCTTTACCATAAAAGAAAGATGCATGTGCACCGGTGAAAATGCAGGATGGCGGGAAAAAAGAAGCTGCGTGGAATGATCAGGCGGGGGCCCCTTTCTTGCTATCGATCACGGCTGTAAGTCGCCCGAAGATGTCTTCGATAGAGCCCAAACCCACCACTTCCTCGACTTTTCCGTACGTACGATAATGATCTGCGACGGGAAGTGTGTCCCGAGTGTATACGGAAAGCCGATTCCGTTGAACCTGCTCATCTGCATCATCGCTCCTGCCGGAGGTTTTGGCGCGATTCAACATGCGGCTGATCAGTTCTTCTTCAGGAACCTGAAGGGCTACAACCACCCCTATCTCACTTTTTTTGAGTGAAAGTAATTTATCCAATGCCTCGGCCTGCGCAGTGGTTCGAGGAAAGCCGTCGAAGAGGAACCCATTCACGCCGGGGTTGGCATCCAATGCGGAATCGATCATTCCGATGACGACCTCATCGGGGACAAGTTGCCCCTTGTCCATCAGGCTTTTGGCCTCCAGTCCGAGTGGGGTCTTGTTAGCGATCTCACTGCGTAGCAGGTCTCCCGTGGACAGATGCTTGAACCCATACCGGTCGATGAGCTTCTCGGATTGTGTGCCCTTGCCGCTGCCCGGCGGGCCGAATAAGATGATATTGAACATATTAAGTGCCTTTACGGAATGGTGCCTTTCAAATATAGGGGAAAAAAGGAATGTTAAAAACATTCCCTGCAAATTCAATTGATCTTCCAGCACGAGGTCTTAAAACCATTGGGGGTTACCTTTGTTGTATAAACAACCATGCACACACGAAACATGAGAACAGCCATCTTGGCCATATATCTGATGGCCACCACGGGTATCCATTGTGGATACGCACAGCCTGCACAGAAAAAGGAGGATACACATATGCCAGTAGACAAGAACAACCCTGCCTATTCGAGAACGGACAGCGAAAAAGTGAGCATGCCCGAGGAAGAATGGAAGAAGGTTTTATCCCCGGAAGTCTATCAGATCGCCAGGATGAAGGGCACTGAAAGACCATGGAGCAGCAAATTTGAAAAATTCAGCGAGGCGGGCACCTATTATTGTGCAGCCTGCGGTAACGCACTTTTCAGGAGTGATACCAAATTCGAAAGTGGATGCGGATGGCCTAGTTTTTACGAGCCGATCAGCAAAACCAGCATCATCTACCTGAAGGACCGCAGCTTCGGCATGGAAAGAACAGAGGTGGAATGCGGACGTTGCAAATCCCATCTGGGACATGTTTTCGATGATGGCCCACCGCCAACAGGTTTACGCTATTGCATCAACGGAGTTATCCTTGACTTCGAAAAAGCAAAGGACGCCCAGAAAACATATGAATCGAAAAAAGGAAGTTGAAATCGCTCAACCTCTATCTCAAAGAAATACCGCTCCCCATATGGCGGTATTTTTTATTGCACACAGCAGTGACAAGATCGAAGCTTTAGCACATTCCAAAAATCTTGCTTTACGAAAAGCTGTAATTCTTCCCATTCGGACCGTGCAAAGACAGAACAGACACCCTGGATTCAAAGGAAAAGTATTTTCCATCCGAGGTATTCTGCATAAATTTCCATTTCAATACATTTTTCCATGAAGATTCATTCCACTTTCAGGAATATCTCTTTGACTTCCTGGTTTCTGATACTCACCGTGATCACCTTTGGACAGCCCAAATCCAAACTCGGTCAGTTCAAGAATTGGACTCCCCGCTGCATCGGACCCGCAGGAATGAGCGGACGGATCACGACAATCGCTGGCGTCGGTGATGACCCCAATACTTTGTATGTGGGAGCAGCTTCGGGCGGAGTGTGGAAGACCACGAATGGTGGAGCAGCATGGTCACCCGTATTCGATGAGCAACCATTGCTGAATATAGGCTCAATAGCCATCCAGCAGAATCACTCCAACGTAGTTTGGGCAGGTACAGGTGAGGGTAATCCCAGAAATTCACTTAATCTGGGCGAAGGAGTATTCAAATCCATCGACGCTGGAAAAACCTGGAAACGCATGGGATTGGAGAAGACCCGGAACATCCATCGCCTGCTCATAGACCCGGAACATCCGAACACCGTTTATGCAGGCGCAATCGGCAACCCATATGCCTCCCATCAGGAAAGGGGTGTCTTTAAAACAACCGATGGTGGTGCTAGCTGGAACAAGATCCTCTATACCAATGATAGTTCCGGTGTGGCCGACATGGTCATGGACCCTTCCAATCCTGAGAAGCTGATCGTGGCCATGTGGCAACATCGCCGTACACCATGGAGTTTCAAGAGCGGAGGCTCCGGCAGCGGTTTGTATATGACATTGGACGGAGGTGCCAATTGGAAGAAACTCGGCAAGACCGAAGGCCTTCCTGAAGGTGATTTCGGAAGGATCGGTTTGGCCATGTCCAAAAGCAATCCAAAACGCGTTTATGCGCTTATTGAAGCCACGAAGAACGGACTTTACCGCAGCGATGACGGAGGGTATAACTGGACCCTCGTCAATAGTGATGCACAATGGGTCACCAACAGACCATTCTACTTTCAGGACATAGCCTGTGACCCACAAAATGACAATAAACTCTGGCTCATTTATCAGATGATATCCGTAAGTGAGGATGGAGGCAAGAACTTCTCCGTCGTCATCCCCTACAATGGAATCCACCCCGACCATCATGCCTTCTGGATCAACCCCAAAGATGGCAACCATATCGCTGATGGCAACGACGGAGGAATCGGCATCACCCGTGATGGGGGCAAGACATGGCTCTTCGATGAGAAACTTCCCGTTGGCCAATTTTACCACATCAATGTGGATGACGAGATGCCTTACCACGTCATGGGCGGCATGCAGGACAATGGCAGCTGGTGGGGACCAGCATATACCTGGACGCAGGGTGGTATCAAGAATTATTATTGGGAAACCGTATGGAGTGGCGACGGATTTGATGTCATGCCCGACCCAGACGATCCCAATTGGGTCTATGCCATGAGCCAAGGAGGCTCGGTAGGCAGATACAATGTGAAGACCGGACAGAGTTGGTATATTCAACCGCCCTCACCAGACATCAAGACCATCCTCCGATTCAACTGGAACTCGGCCATTGCCCAAGATCCTTTCGATCGCAACACCATTTATTTCGGAAGCCAGTTTCTGATGAAAAGCACCAATAAAGGTGCCAGTTGGGAAACCATCTCCCCTGACCTCACCACCAATGACAGCGCCAAGATCGACCAATCGAAGAACGGAGGACTCTCCCTCGACATCACCGGTGCGGAAAACTATTGCACGATCATCACCATCGCCCCTTCCTTCAAGGAAAAAGGCACTTTATGGGTGGGCACTGACGATGGTAATGTTCAATTGACCCGCGACGGCGGCAGGACATGGACGAATTTCAGGGGGAAAATACCCGGCATGCCCGTTGGGGGATGGATCCCTCAGATCCAGGCATCACGTTACAATCCTGGTGAAGCATTCGTGGTCTGTAATGACTATCGCAGGGGTGATTTCAAAGCTTATGTATTCCGCACTACTGATTACGGTAAAACATGGACTCGCATGCTCGATGAAAAGAAAGTGAACGGTTATGCGCTTTGTGTACTTCAAGACCCATCGGAGCCCAACTTGGTATTCGCGGGAACCGAACAAGGATTATGGGTGAGCTTCGATAACGGTACGACATTCGAGCAATGGAAGAATGGTTATCCATCGGTATCCACTTTCGATCTGGCCATACAACCCAGAGAGGCGGATCTGGCTATCGCCACTTTTGGTCGTGCATTATGGATACTGGATGACATACGACCATTACGCAAGGTCGCCGCAAGCAGGTCCGTGCCGGAAAAACCTATAACCGTATTCCCTGCTCCCGATGCCGTTCAGGCAGAATATCGAAATGCTCCCGGATATGAATGGAGCACTTGGGGCATTTGGGATGCTTCCAATAAGCCAAAAGGTGCATCCTTATCTTATTTCGTCAATCCTGCCGTCAACAAGGATACGTCTGCAAAGAAAAAATGGTCTGATAGTATTAGCGTAAGGATCTTCAACGACAGAAATGAACAGATACGCCAACTGAAGTGGAAGGCCGATACCGGATTCAATCGCGGATATTGGGGGATGGAGCAGAAAGGTGTGCGTTATCCCGGAACGCCCAAACCCAAGGCGGACGAACCTGAAACCGGTGGCTATGCCGTACTGCCCGGGGCCTATAAAGCCGTCCTGGATTATAATGGCAACCTGGATTCAACTACGATAATCGTGAAGGACGACCCACGCCTGGGGGACAGGACGGCAGTTCGCACCGCACAACGACAACTGCAGGACCGCCTGAGGTTGAATTCGGACAAACTCACCGAAAGTATGGATAGGCTTACCGAAGCTGAGGATGTGACGAAAAAGATCGATGCACAACTAAAAGAAGTGGAAGGTAAGGAGGCAGATACGCTGCGCAAATCGACCAAGTTGATGCAAGATTCCATCAAGACCATCCGTGAATCCATGAACGGCAAAAAACTCGAGGGTCAGGGTTACGGACGCGTTCCACAGGTCACCGTGATGAGCGAGTTGCAGAACGCAAAACAGTATATCGATGCCAAGCCCATCATGCCGGGAGCACAGGAAGAAATGCTTGTATCCCGTGCTGAAGGGCTCATCAAACAATCTGTTCAGCGTACCAATGATTTCTTTAATGGAGCCTGGCAGAAATACCGTCAGCAGGTGGAATCAACCAAGGTTAGCTTGTTCAGGGATTATAAGCCGATCCAATGATGGATGACCTTAATGGTTCTTCCTTTTTAGTAGAATCATAACGGAATGCAGAAGTTTTTTTGTGGCCTTAAACATACCTTTACGTCCCAGGTGACCTGAATACCTGAAAAGCATATGCCGGAAAAGACACCGTTGTTGTCCAACCTTGCGGAAACCCTCATCGGTTCCGAGATCGTCAGAATGAATGGAGAGATCAAGGAAAAGATGAAAAAAGGAGAGCAGATCTTCAATTTCACCATCGGGGATTTCGACACATCCATCTTCCCCATCCCGATCGAGTTGGAGGAAGAGATCATACATGCTTATCGAAAACACTTCACCAATTACCCTGCTGGGGAAGGAGAGCCTGAACTCAGGAAGTCCGTGGCTCAATTCATCAAGGAAAGACAAGGCCCGGAATATTCTTTGGAGGAAATACTCATTGCCTCGGGTGGAAGGCCCGTAATCTATAGTGCATATCGCGCCATTTGTGACGAGGGCGATAAAGTAGTTTACAGTGTGCCCTCTTGGAATAACAACCATTATGTGCACTTCGTAAAAGGTCACCATGTCACGGTCCCGACCTCAGTGAAAAATCATTTCATGCCTACGGCAGAGGACCTTCGCCCACACATTGCAGGCGCAAGGCTACTTGCTCTCTGTTCGCCTCAAAATCCGACGGGAACCACCTTCAGTAAGAAGCAGCTCGAAGCTATCTGTGATCTGGTCATAGAGGAAAATGCTCGGCGTGGCTCCTACGAGAAGAAACTTTATATCTTATTCGACCAGATCTACTGGCAGCTCACATTCGGCGATATCGTTCATTATGACCCCGTTTCGCTGCGCCCCGAACTCAAGGAATATACCATCTTCGTCGACGGCATCAGCAAATGCTTCGCCGCCACTGGAGTTCGGGTCGGATGGACCATGGGGCCAGAGGTGATCATCTCCAAAATGAAAGCGATAATGTCTCATATCGGTACTTGGGCACCGCTACCAGAACAACGTGCCACCTCCAAATACCTCATGCAGAAATGGTCTGTTGACAATAATCTGCGCCAGTTCAAATCCAGTCTGCATGACAGACTTGTCAAAATTCATACTGGCTTCCTACATCTCAAGAAGGAAGGTTACCCGGTTGATGCCATCACGCCGCAGGGCGGTATGTACCTCAGTGTGAAGATCGATGCCGCAGGAAAGCATACTGCCGAAGGATCGCTTTTACATGACCAGTCGGACGTGACCCGATACCTGCTGGATGAGGCCAAACTGGCCATCGTACCATTCTCCGTTTTCGGTACCGAAGAAAATGTGCCCTGGTATCGGCTCAGCGTAGGGGCCTGCAAGATCGACGAGATACAGGACATGCTGAACAAGTTGAAGTCGGCTTTGTCGAATTTGAAGTAATCACTGCCCAATTCCTAAAATTGAATGGAATAATCCGGTAAATAAAAAACCCGCGACCTGGCGCGGGTTAGTTGGAATATATTCTGCTTGTATCAGTTCATGTTGTTGAGGAAAAGGAAAGGTTTCAATTCCTTTTGACGGAGCGCCATGGAAAGCGTCTTTTTATCCTGAATGATCTTGAACTTGTTCAGGTCGATCAGTTCATATGCACGCAAGTTGCTTCCTCCTTTCTCAACGGAGAAAAGCATTTTGTTGAGGCGATCAACTTCCATTTCAATGGCTTGCTCACTCATGGTTTCGTCTTTCAGCAAGACGAGGAGATCACGGTTTGGACTTTTCATATTTGGTAATTTCTTTTAATAACCGACCATCCCTTTTTTGCTTGGACATCCACAGTTGTTCTTTTTCATCGAACTGCATGATGTTGCAATAAGCGTGACCAGTATTAATAGGATAAAGATATTTGCGAACAGTTTTTTCATAAGGATCGAATACTAAAATAAACTATTTTCCGAAATTATTATTGCAGAAATATTGATTTTCAAAAATTTTTAACTGTAACCGCGTATATTTCAGGTAGTTGGATAGTAAAAATACGATAACCAGGCGATTGGTCTACTCTGCTCTGGATTGGGGCCTAGGTCATGCAAGCCGTTCCGTACCCATTCTCAGACACCTGCAGTTAAAGGGCTGCCAGATTTCCATTGCCGCATCCGGCCAAACTGCAGAACTCCTTAAAATTGAATGCCCTTGGGCGGAATTTTTGCAAATCCCCGGGTATGGGGTCACTTATCCTGAACAGGGCGGTTCCTTCCGGTCACATATTTTCCGCCAACTGCCGGAGATACTTTCAGCCATCCGCCAGGAGCATATTTGGCTAAAAAAGGCCATGAAAGTGCACCACTGGGACGCGGTCATCAGCGATAATCGGTATGGGTTCTGGCATCCCGATGTTCCCTCGGCCATCATCACCCATCAACTGCAGATCATCAGTGGAATGGGTAAGATCATCGATGGGTTTGCCAGAAAAGGCCTTTATGCCTGGATCAACAATTTCACAGATTGCTGGGTACCTGACTTCCCTCATGAACCCAGCTTAGCGGGGATCCTGTCTCATCCGGTCAAACTTCCTGCAAAGGCCAAAATAAAATATCTGGGTCTGCTCTCCAGATTAAACAAACCCAGTCCCTTAGGATCATCGGGAATACTCATCCTTCTTTCCGGCCCCGAACCACAACGGAGCATACTGGAGTCCATGATCCTTGATCAGGTTGCTGATATCGCTGAACCGGTTACCCTTGTCAGAGGACTACCCGGAGAAGTTTCTCTTCCTCCACATGGAGAGCAATTGCGTATCCATAATCATCTTCCCACATCGGATATTTCCAAATTGATTCAGGAAGCAGCTATCATCATCTGCAGACCAGGTTATTCCACCATCATGGACCTGGTGCGTTCTGGCAGGAAAGCCGTCCTGATTCCTACTCCAGGGCAGACAGAGCAGGAATATCTGGCCATACGGTTGCAGGAAAAAGGTTGGTTCCCTTCCCTGGCTCAGCAAGACTTCTCTCTCAGTAAAGCATTGGGCATAAAAGCACCTCATGGTCACATTTTCCCGGAAGAAAGTTTTGAGCAATTCAAAAATGTGGTGGACGACTTTGTCATGTGATATAGTGTGCCCATCTTTGGGCTTTCCTGAACATCGTGAACGAAAAGACCAAAGCACATCTTGCCGTACTCGCAGCCAACTTAGTTTTTGCAGGTAATTTCAGTGTCGTGAAATACGTCACGCCCCGCCTGATCGCACCTTTCGGTCTGAATGTGGTCCGCGTTGTCGTGTCTGTATCCCTGTTCTGGTTTTTATGGTTATTTGGAAAACCGGACCGCAAGATCGACAGGGAGGATATAGGTCGATTCATCATCAGCGGCATAACGGGGGTCACCATCAACCAATTGCTATTCATCAAAGGATTATCCATCACCTATTCGACCCATGCTTCGCTGCTCATGCTCTGTACACCGATCATGATCACCTTTTCGTCGCTGATCATACTCAAAGAAAAACCCTCCCTGATGCGGATCCTTGGTCTGGTCCTGGGTATCAGTGGGGCCATGGTCCTGATACTCTCCAAGGATCCCACTGGAAAAGGGGAGAACGTCTGGTTGGGTGATCTGTTCGTCGCCCTCAATGCCACCTCCTATTCACTATATTTCATTCTCGTCAGGCCTCTTCTCGCAAAATACTCACCCCTGCAAGTCATCCGCTGGGTGTTCACCATCGGAGGCATACTCATCCTTCCCTTCGGCTGGAACGAGTTCATCAGTGCCCCCTGGGCCTCTTTCTCGGCAACAGCATTGGCCGCCATGGCCTTCATTGCCGTAGTAGCCACTTTTCTGGGATATCTGCTGAACACCTACGGCTTACAGCACCTCAAAGCCTCCGCCACCGGTGCATATATGTACCTCCAGCCGTTTTTCGTGGCGACGATCGCCTGGTTCATTTTGGACGAACCTTTCGGGTGGAATAAAGTTCTGGCCGCAGCATTGATCTTCACGGGAGTGTGGATGGTCAACAAAAGGTGATCGGGTCAGGTAAAATTCATCATGCCTTAAGGAGTTCGAATCTCATGATCGATCAGGAAGGTCCACCCATGGATTTATACCCGCCTTCTAAATGATAATCTGCTCTCAGGAATCCGGAATTCATTAATTTCCGACAAACCAAATAACTGATCATGAGAAGACTCTTGCTGCTGTACAGTTTCATCTGCTCAGCCATGGCCGGTTTTTCGCAGCCCACCTTCCCGGAAAATGGAGTGGCGGACCCGAGAGATCCCTGTTATGCTTTCCTGAATGCTACGATCGTAAAAGATGCTCAGACCCGCATCCCAAATGCCATCCTCGTGGTGCGCAACGGCAAGATCATTGCAGCCGCGGTCAATGCGACCATACCTAAAGATGCGATCAGGGTCGATTGCAAAGGGAAATTCATCTACCCTTCCTTCATCGATATGTTTTCCGATTACGGCATAGTCATTCCGCAACGGGCACCAGGGGGCGGAGGCTTCTTCAGCGAACAACTGAACTCCAGTCAGAAAGGCGCCTTCGGCTGGAACCAGGCCTTGCATACGGAAATCGATGCGGTCAAACTTTTCGTGACTGACGACAGCAAGGCCAAAACATTAAGAGATGCAGGATTCGGGACCGTACTCACGCACCAGAAAGATGGTATAGCAAGAGGCACGGGCACTTTAGTCACGCTTGATGCAGAAAGAGAAAACAAAGTCATACTGAAGGAAAGGGCATCCGCACACTACTCCTTCAACAAGGGTACATCCACCCAAAGCTATCCGAACTCGATGATGGGGAACATCGCTCTGTTGCGTCAGACCTATAACGATGCTAAATGGTATAAAGGAAACGCCAACAAGGAAGGTGTGAACCTCACCTTGCAATCATTCAACGGCTCTCAGGACCTTCCCCAGATCTTCGATGCCAATGACAAATGGAATGATCTTCGTGCCGACAGGATCGGTGATGAGTTTGGTGTACAGTACATCATTAAAGGAGGCGGTAATGAATATCAGCGTATCGCGGAGATGGCCTCTACGAAGGCAACTTTCATCATCCCCCTGAATTTCCCACAGGCCATGGACGTCGAGGATCCGAACGAAGCCCGTTTTGTTTCGCTGTCCGACCTCAAACATTGGGAATTGGCTCCAACCAATCCTGCAGCCATGGAAAAAGCAGGCATCCCCTTTGCACTCACAACAGCAGACCTGAAGGAGACCAAAGGATTTTTAGCTGCCGTTCGCAGATCCATCGAATATGGACTGAGTATATCAGGCGCTCTGGATGCATTGACCAGGACACCAGCCACCGCATTGGGAATATATGATCGTGTGGGTAGTCTTGAAGCTGGGAAACTGGCCAACTTCATCATCACCAGTGGCCCGATATTCAATGAAAAGACCTCCATCCTGCAGAACTGGATCCAGGGGAATAAATATGCGGTGAAGGAAGATGAGTGGGCGGACATGAAGGGAACCTACAATGTTTCAGTGAACTCTGCGGGAGGCACGAATACCTACACCGTCGACATCAACAGCAATAACAGCGCAAATATCATCGGCAAGGATACGGTGAATGCCAAATTCAGCTACGATGGCAAACTGGTGAAATTGGGATTCACTCCGGACAAGAGATCGAAAAACAACATCCGTCTCAGCGGCGTCTCCAATGGTGACAACTGGAATGGGATCGGTGAAGATTCCGCTGGCAACAAACTGACCTGGACCGCTTCATTATCAAAGACAGCGGATCTTAAAACGGACAGCGTTAAACTCAAGGATGCTCCACAAGTGGGTAAACTCACCTATCCACTAACGCCATTCGGATTCGAAGAAATGCCCAAAGCAGAGAACCTTCTTATCCGCAATGCCACCGTTTGGACCAATGAGAAGGAAGGCATACTGCCGAATACGGACGTACTCGTAAAGAACGGCAAGATCGTGCAGGTTGGAAAGAATCTGTCAGACGCTACGGCGAAAGTGATCGATGGTAATGGGAAGCACCTGACAGCCGGTGTCATAGACGAACACTCGCATATCGCTGCAGCATCTATCAACGAGGGAGGTCAATCAGTCACTTCAGAGGTACGTATACAGGACAACCTGTTTCCTGATGACATCAATATCTACCGCCAATTGAGTGGAGGAGTGACCTCGGCACATATACTTCACGGGAGTGCCAATACCATCGGCGGACAAACACAACTCATCAAACTGCGTTGGGGCGCAAACGACGACCAACTCAAATTTCAAGGAGCAGACCCCTTTATCAAATTCGCATTGGGAGAGAACGTGAAACGTGCGTCATTGAATCAACCCAACCCCAGATTCCCAGATACACGCATGGGCGTCGAGGAAGTGCTTGCCGATGCCTTTACCCGAGCGAAGGACTATGACAGGGATCTTAAAAAAGTGACGGATGAACTCAAGGCGAAGAAGTCAACTGTTGATCCATATACACTTTTCAGAAAAGATCTTGAACTGGAAGCCATCGCAGAGATTCTGAACAGGAAAAGATTCATCACCTGTCACTCGTATGTACAGAGTGAGATCAACGCGGCAATGAAAGTGGGCGAAAAATATGGCGTCACCTTCAACACCTTCACCCATATCCTGGAAGGATACAAGGTGGCCGACAAGATGAAGGCTCATGGCGCGAACGCATCCACCTTCTCCGACTGGTGGGCCTACAAAATGGAAGTGCAGGATGCCATGCCCTACAATGCCACCATCATGCAGCGAGTGGGACTGAACGTTGCGATCAACTCCGACGATGCTGAACAAGCCCGTCGACTGAACCAGGAAGCAGCCAAAAGTGTGAAATATGGAGGCATGACAGAAGAGGACGCACTCAAGATGGTGACGCTCAATCCGGCGAAGATGCTTCATGTGGATGATCGCGTGGGCAGCATCAGGGTCGGCAAAGACGCTGACCTTGTCCTATGGAGTGACAACCCGCTGAGTATCTATGCAAAGTCCGAGAAAACCATCGTGGATGGCATAATATACTTTGACAGGGACCGGGACAAACTGTTGAGGCAACAGGTCCAGTCCGAGCGTAATCGTATCATTCAAAAGATGATCGGAGAAAAGAAGGGAGGCAAGGAAGTTGTTCCTGCCACACCTAGCTATTCGATCATGCACAACTGCAGCGATCATGCCCACAAGCATGGACTGCTGGTGATCGATGCGGACTGATTCGAAATACGTGAAAGAACAAAAACAGCAAAACAGATTTTATGAATAAGATGTTTTATACGATAGCCCTGGCACTATCAATCGCAAATACCCTTTGCGCACAGGATGATGTATACCCATCCAAACCATATGCCGGACCTTTATTCATCAAGAACGGGATCATTCATATCGGCAATGGGCAGGTGATGGAAGGCGGAACCATTGAAGTGGAAAATGGTAAGATCATGCGTGTGGGCAAGGACATCCCGATCCCCATGGATGATGTGAAGGTCTTCGATGTGAAAGGTCAGCACGTATACCCCGGGCTCATTCTGAGCTCCTCCAATCTTGGTCTGGTGGAGATCCAGTCCGTGAAGGCCACATCGGATGTTACCGAGATTGGGGATTTGAATCCGAACATACGTTCAGCGGTGGCGTACAATACGGACTCGAAGGTCATCAATGTGGTCAGGGGGAATGGTATCCTGTTGGCCAATGTCGTGCCTCAGGGTGGGATCCTCAGCGGTTCATCTTCTGTCATGCAGCTTGATGCATGGAATTGGGAAGATGCAGTTTACCAAGGAGAGAATGGCATCCATATGAATATGCCCCCACTATACCTTAAGCCCAACCCTTTTGCGGCCATGATGGGTTCAGCTCAGCCTACTGGCGATCCGGTGAAAAAGAGCTTTGAACAGATCGAATCCATCAAGTCGTTCTTCCGACAGGCGCAAGCATATTCCACACAACCAGCCTCGTCCACCAACCTCAAGTTCGAGGCCGTGAAAGGGTTATTCACGAAAAAACAGAAGCTCTTCATTCACTGTGATGTCGCCAAGGAGATCCTCGTAGCTATCGACTTCGTCAAGGAATTTGGCTTCGAAGTGGTCATTGTTGGCGGCAGTGAGAGTTTCCAAGTGGCAGATCTGTTGAAAAAATACAATATCGCAGTCATCCTCATGCAAATGCATGAACTGCCCACTTTGGCGGATGACGATGTCGACCTCCCTTATAAGTTGCCATACCTCTTGCAAAAAGCCGGTGTACTTTTCGCCATCAATGATGAAGACGGGCAACACAGGGGCATGAATCTCCCATTCAATGCAGGAACAGCAGCGGCTTATGGACTCACCAAGGAGGAAGCGCTTTCCGCCATCACGTTGAATGCCGCGAAGATCCTCGGAATCGGCGTCCGTACCGGATCGATAGAGGTGGGCAAGGATGCGAACATCGTGGTCAGCAAAGGAGATATACTCGATATGCGCACGAATGCAATCACCCTGGCTGTGATCCAAGGGAGGACCATCGATCTGAATAATAAGCACAAGCAGCTTTACGACCGATACATGTTGAAATATGGACTAAAGTGATCCTAACGGGGGGTCGATGACGAAAAAGGCCGTGCTTTGGCACGGCCTTTTCTGTGTACACCGCTCTGACCCTCCAAGGGTGAACCCTTGGAGGGTCAGAGCGTATAAAAGGGATTTTCCTCAGCACCCTTGGAGGGTGGACCCTTGGAGGGTGTCAGGATTCAATACTTTTAGGCTGATCGAAGAATAGAAATTTTTTTTCCGAGGAGCCGACATCTTTCCAATTTTCGGTATCGGCGGTGAATGCAAAAATCGCACAGGTGGGCATATCATCAATACGAGCAACATCCATCCTGTTTGCGTAAGTGGTTATTCCCGGATTGTGAGCGAAAACAGCAATACGATTAAATCGGTCATCCAACTTTGCGATGACCCCCTCGAAATTCTCCGGTTCCGCGAGATAAAGCTCATCCAACAAGAGTATGTCCCCTTTATCAATGCCGAGTACCTCGGCAAAAAGCTTTGCGGTTTTACGTGCTCGCTTGGCCGTACTGGACACCAATAGGTCAGGAGTAAATCCAAGTTTCTGTAAACGAGACGCCATAACAGGAGCATCCCGACGACCACGTTGATTCAATGGACGCTCGAAATCACTAACTCCGAATTCTTCCCAACTGCTCTTGGCATGTCGGATGAGTGCTATCGTTTTCATCAACTATTCCGGGATTGAATCAGAAAATAGAAAAAGGAAAGGAGATACCCCCTTCCCTTTCAATGAATCAAATTATAACGAACAAGTAGCTTTAAGATTCCAAGGGCAGGTTTACAGAGCGTGCGGTCACACAGGACATGAGGATTTCAAAACGGGAGATAAACTGCTGATTATTAAACAAATATCTTGCCAATTTTGAGATAACCCCGAATGGGATAAAACAACCCCTTAATGGATTTTTTTGACTCCCCAACGGTCAATACCCCCTTACATCCTTGCCTTCCATGAAATTCATAAATGCCTTATTGACCACCCTATTGCCTCCTGAAGTGGGATAATTACCGGTGAAATACCAGTCGCCTGTATTGGTAGGGCAACATTCATGCAGGTCTTCAATGGTCTGATAAATCACCTCTACCGGCGTGATCACTTCCGGCGGCGTAATGAGTCTGGCGATCTTCGCGGAAATCTCAACCGGTGTGAATGGCTTATATACTTGTTTGACCACGTTCTCCGTGTGCAATTGGCCAGTCCGTTGTAGTTCCTTGCACCGTTTATAAAGCGTGTCCAGAAGACTTTCCATACCTCGATCCTTAAGTAGAGCAATGGCGGCTCTGAATGCTATGAAATCGCCCAACTTGCTCATGTCGATGCCATAACAATCCGGGTATCTTATCTGTGGTGCCGAGGAAACTATGATGATTTTTCGAGGTGAGAGCCGAGCCAGCATGCGGACGATGCTTTCCTTCAACGTAGTACCACGTACGATGGAATCATCGATGATCACGAGAGTATCCTCGTTCTTGCGCACGGTTCCATAGGTTACATCGTACACGTGCTGCACCATCTCCGTCCGGTTGGAATCCTCCGTGATGAATGTACGCATCTTGACGTCCTTGATCGCCACTTTCTCCACACGAATGCGTCGGTTGATCATCTCCGAAAGCTTCTCCTCGTCGAAGTCCTTACCCCAGGAGGCGATCCGCTGGATCTTTACTTGATTGAGATAGTCTTCCATCCCTTTGAGCAATCCGTAAAAAGCGACTTCGGCGGTATTGGGTATGAAGGAGAAGATGGTATTACGCAGGTCATTATTGATGGCTTTCAGAACAGCTGTACCCAGATGCTGACCCAATGCGATCCTTTCGCGATAGATCTTTTCATCACTTCCGCGTGAAAAATAAATGCGTTCAAAACTGCAGGCTCTTCGTTCCTTGGGTTCAAGGATCTGTTCAACGCTATATTCACCATTGGCTTTAACTATGAGTGCATGCCCAGGCATAAGTTCTAGCACTTCATTCTCTCCCACGTTGAAGGAGGTGCGGATGGCAGAACGTTCAGATGCCCCTACGATCACTTCATCATTGATATAATAATATGAAGGACGGATCCCGTGCGGGTCGCGAATGGTGAAGGCATCTCCGTTGCCGAGAATGCCCCCTACATGGTAACCTCCATCAAAAAGCTGGAAGGCCTTCCGAAGGATGTTCGGGATGCTCAGATTTCCTGGATTCGCTTCATCTTCTTTGACCTGAAAATGGTGGACCACTTCCATCATGGCGGCCAGGTCGCTTTGACACTGGAAGTCACCGGGGGCCATGTTCACCAGTGCGAATAATTCCTCCGTATTGACCAGATTGAAGTTCCCGGCAAGTGCCAGATTGCGCGCGGGGATGGTATTACGCTTGATGAAAGGATGGCAGAATTCCACATTGTTCTTTCCTTGGGTGCCGTATCTCAGATGTCCAAGCAGGAGTTCCCCCATGAAAGAGATATTCCCTTTCAAAAGTCCTGGGTGTTTTCGAAGGTCAGGAAGGTGCCTTTCCAATTCAGTGATCTCCTTGCCTACGGTGCTGAACAATTCAGCGATGGATTGTGTGGCGATACTACGGAGGCGATACATGTAAGGATGACCCGGTTCCGTATGGAGTTTTACAGTGGCAATCCCTGCGCCATCTTGGCCCCTGTTATGCTGCTTTTCCATGAGGAGGTACAGCTTGTTTAGGCCGTACAGGGCAGTGCCTTTCTTTTGCAGGTAGTAGGAAAATGGCTTCCGTAACCGGATGAATGCAAGCCCGCATTCATGCTTGATGGCATCACTCATGGATTATGTAATGAGAAGCGCAAAGGTAAGGGTTAATTCCCGATTGCCACACGCTGATGTCAAGGTAGATCTGCTCAAAGAAAGTGGGAGATTCCTGCAGAACAGGATCGGGGATAAAGTCTATTTGGGAGTTGGCCGTCAATTTCGGGCGATCTTCGAGAAATTCTTTTTGATGCCTTGACAATCCTGAAAATCTTTGTCCACCAGAATATAGTAAGTGGGGAGTTTGGCCAGGAACCACTTCTCTATCGCATGTTGTTTCTTCTCTTCCAAAGCACGCTGTGCGATCTTATTATAGTCATCCTTTACATTTTCACGATGGGGTTCCATCTTGCTCTGCAAGTTGATGATGCGCACCCCCTTTTTACCCCTTTCATCCAGGAACTCCGTGGGTTGAGTGAATTCACCCACTTTCAAGTTGGAAAGCATGGCCACGATTTCTTTGTCCAACTCATCAATGGTAATCGTACTTCCTCCCTGACCGGTGATCAGACCAGCAGTGAACTTGCTGTTCTCGTCATCACTGAACTTATCAACCGCTGCACCGAAAGTCAAGATCCCTGCAATCAGTTTGGATCTGATACTATCCAATTTGGACTTGGACACATTGATGTCCTCCTGTGTTACTTGAGGGATCCGCAGGATATGGCGGACAACGGCATCATCACCATTGCGGCTGATCATTTGGATGACATGGTATCCGAACTTGGATTTGATGACAGGGGAGATCTGGCCATCCTTGAGGCGGAAGGCGGCATTTTTCCAGTCGGGGTCCCATGACTTTTCGCTCCGGTTGATCTCGAAGCGGCCGCCATTCTGTTTGACACTGGGGTCTTCGGAATACAGGCGTGCGAGATTCTCAAAAGAACGTCCTGATTCTGCCATTTTCTTATAATCCACCAGTTCGTCGATCGCGAATTTTTCCAATTCGCGGCCGGCCTTGGGATAAACCACGATCTGACCCACTACCAGTTCCGTCTCGTAAAAACGGAGGCTGTCCTTGGGGATCTTATCGAAAAATGCCTTGACTTCAGTGGGTGTGATCTTGACATTCTCCACGATCTTGCGACGCATGGCAGTGGCCAGACGGCCCTCCTTGATGGAGGTCCGAAAATCTTCCTTTACTTGATATACTGTTCTGCCGGCGATCTGTTCGAAAGCCTCTTTGCCACCATATTTCTGAACGAAGAATCGGACACGTTGGTCAAGTTCAGCTTCGATCTCATCATCGGTGACCGGGAGTGAGTCTTTCTCGGCTTGAAGTACGAGTGCTTTGTCTGCCATCATGCTTTCCAGCAATACGCACTCCGCATTTGGAGGCACTTCCTGACCTTGCCGCTTGAGATCTTCAATATAATTTGTGAGGTCCGACCGGAGAACGATTTTGTCGCCAACGATGCCAACGATCTTATCTGCCAGGAGACGTGCGGATTGTCCTTGCGCGATTGCCGAGGCGGTGAAGAAACACAGGATCAGGATACACCTTTTCATATTCAAATATGCAACTTCCCTTACTTTACTACGGCCGGGGAACGATAAAGTTTTCTTAATACTGGTGTGATTCAACATTAGTTCAGAGTGTACGTTTCACCTCTTCCGTCTCAAAAGCTTCGATGATGTCACCCACTTTGATATCACTGTAATTTTTGACCGTCAGGCCGCATTCCATGCTGGATTGCACTTCCTTAACATCGTCCTTGAACCTTTTCAAGCTACCCAGTTCTGCAGCTTGCCCTTCACCTTTAGGATATTCCACGATGCCATCGCGAATCACACGGATCTTGCTGTTGCGGAGGATCTTGCCATCCAGCACGAAACAGCCGGCGACGGTGGCCTTGTCGAAGCGATATACTTCCCGCACCTCGACGTTGGCGACGATCTTCTCCTGGATCTTGGGTTCGAGCATGCCTTCCATCGCGCTCTTGATTTCCTCGATGGCATTATAGATGATGGAGTACAGTTTGATCTGCACACCTTCGCCTTCGGCGATCCTGTTGGCCTGTTGGGACGGGCGAACGTTGAAGCCGATGATGATGGCATCGGAAGCCGTTGCGAGAAGAACATCGCTTTCCGTGATCTGTCCCACAGCTTTCAACACGACATTGACGGAGATCTCTTCCGTGGAGAGTTTCTGCAGTGAGTCCGACAAGGCTTCCACGGATCCATCCACGTCGCCCTTGATGATGACGTTCAATTCCTTGAAATTGCCCAACGCAAGACGGCGGCCGATCTCATCGAGGGTGATATGTTTACGGGTTCTGATACCCTGCTCTCGCAGGATCTGTGCACGCCGGGAGGCGATCTCCTTGGCCTCGGCCTCATCCTCGTATACCTTGAATTTCTCACCGGCCTGCGGGGCACCATTCAGGCCCAGGATGAGCACAGGTGCCGTGGGAGGTGCGACATCTTCCTTCTTATTTCTTTCATTGACCATGGCCTTGACCCGTCCGAAGAATTGTCCACTGACCACGATATCACCCTGATGCAGCGTACCATTCTGAACGAGAACGGTGGCCACATAGCCACGGCCTTTATCCAATGTGGCTTCAACGACCGTGCCGCTGGCTTCACGATCGGGGTTGGCGCGCAGGTTGAGCATATCAGCCTCGAGCAGGATCTTCTCGAGTAACTTTTCCACGTTAAGCCCTGTTTTGGCCGAGATCTCCTGACTCTGGAATTTGCCTCCCCATTCCTCCACCAGGATGTTCATCCCGGAAAGTTGTTCATATATCTTTTGCGTATTGGCCCCATCCCTATCTATCTTGTTCACGGCGAATATCATGGGAACACCCGCGGCCTGCGCATGGCTGATGGCCTCACGCGTCTGAGGCATCACAGCATCATCCGCCGCGATAACGATTACAGCGATGTCCGTGAGCTTGGCGCCACGCGCACGCATGGCGGTGAAGGCTTCGTGACCAGGTGTGTCGAGGAAGGTGATGGTCTTGCCACCCGACACCTCTACACGATAAGCTCCGATGTGCTGGGTAATGCCGCCAGCCTCACCAGCAACCACATTCGCGTTACGAATATAGTCGAGCAATGAAGTCTTACCATGGTCAACGTGACCCATGATGGTGACTATGGGCGAACGAGGCTTCAGATCCTCTTCCTGATCCTCCTCATCGAATTCCTCCATCTCCATCTGCTTCTCCATGTCGATGAACTCGACCTCGAAGCCGAATTCACCTGCAACGAGTTCAATGACCTCTGCATCAAGGCGCTGGTTGATGGACACCATGATGCCGAGTCCCATACATTTGCCGATTACCTCGGCAAAACTCACATCCATCAGATTGGCGAGTTCACTTACACTGATGAATTCGGTAAGCTGGAGTTTGTTGCTTTCGCCTCCATCTTCCATGTTGTCAGATAACTCGTCGCGCTTGGCCCTGCGGTATTTGGCTTTAAGACTTTTTCCACGTCCACCGGTTCCAGCCAGTTTGGCCTGAGTTTCTCGGATCTTATTCTGTATCTCCTTTTCGTCTATTTCCTTGACCTCACGTCGTGGTGTGCCGAAGCGGTTACCGCCACCGGGTTTTGACTGACCGCCACGGTTTGCCCCACCTTGGCGACCGAGGTCTTTCTGTATGGTTGGGCGTGGACCAGGCTGATCTTTCTTCTCAATGGGGATACGCTTGCGCTTGCGTTTTTCATCGCTGGTGCGGACGGTAGCTCCGGTTTCAGTCGGCAATTCGATTCGGCCGATGATCTTGGGACCTTCCAATTCAGGCGCATTGATCTTCAACAGATCGGGTTCAACTTCTTTCGCAGGTTCAGATACCACCTCTTTCTGCTCCTCCGTTTCGGCCGGCTTTTCGGAGTCGGCGGGGACCTGTGTATCAGGGGCCTCCACCTTTTTCCTTACCCCTTTCTTAGGCCTTGTTGATGAATCGATGGTGCTGAGGTCTATCTTGTCCAGGATCTTGGGGCCATCAAGGTCCGGCGCCACTATCTTCAGGTTTTCTGGCGCAGCAACCGGTTTCTCCACCGGAATGACTTCGGGCTTGGCCGCAACAACAGGTTCCTCTATTTCGACAGGTTTCTTCTTCGCTTCCTTACTCTTGAAGGTTATCTCCTCCTCGTCTTTTTTCTTTTTACCGCCTTCCATGGCGGCACCTTTGGGGATCTCGATGGTATCACTCTTGGCTTTGGCCGCCTTGTCAGAGGAAAACTCCATCTGTAATGACCTGTACATCTCCTCCGAAAGTTTGGAAGTGGGCTTAAGGTCATCCTTGCCGAATCCTTTGCTGACCAGAAAGTCCACAAGGGTATCTTTACCGATGTTGAACTCCTTGGCCGCAGCCATCAATCTGGGGTTGTTTGCTTCTGACATTTATCCTCCTACACCTTGGTTAACTGTACATTTGGCCTGTATCCGCAATGCGCGGCTTCCATCAGGCATTGTCTTTCTTGAATTCCTCCTGAAGCACTTTACGCACTTCGGCTATCGTCTCTTTCTCCAGATCGGTCCTTCTTTCGAGCTCTTCAACCGTTAGATCGAGCACGCTGCGAGCGGTGTCGCAACCGATGCGCTTGAGCTCATCGATGACCCAAGATTCGATCTCATCGCTGAATTCATCCAGATCGATATCGTATTCCACCATATCGCCTTCGTTATCGCGATAAACATCTATGTCATAACCGGTCAATTCTTCTGCCAGCTTGATGTTGACCCCACGCTTCCCGATGGCCAGAGATACTTGCTCAGGTGAAACAAAAACCTCCGCAGTCTTGTTCTCCCCATCGATATTCATCCGGCTGATACGTGAAGGAGTGAGTGAACGCTGTATGAGCAACTGGATGTTATTGGTCCAGTTGATGACATCGATATTTTCATTTTTAAGTTCCCTGACTATGCCATGGATACGGCTACCTTTCATGCCCACGCAAGCACCTACCGGATCGATCCTGTCGTCGTAACTCTCTACGGCAACTTTGGCACGCTCACCCGGTTCACGGACAATCTTGCGGATGACGATAAGACCATCGAAAATCTCAGGCACCTCGATCTCCAGCAGTTTGGCCAGGAAGGAAGGATGTGTGCGGGACAGAATGATGACGGGGCTGTTGTTCTTGAGTTCCACTTTCTTCACCACGGCACGGATGCTCTCCCCCTTTTTGAAATAGTCGGACGGGATCTGTTCTGATTTGGGCAAGATGAGCTCGTTACCGTCCTCATCCAACATCAGTACTTCCTTCTTCCATACCTGATAAACCTCGGCACTGATGATATCCCCAACGCGATCGCCATATTTCTTGACCAGGCTGTTCTTTTTAAGGTCGCTTATCCTGCTGGCAAGAGTCTGCTTGGCGGCCAGGATAGCACGACGTCCGAAGTCCTGGATCTCCACATCCTCATACAATTCCTCACCAACCTCAAAGTCGGGTGCAACCTTGACAGCATCGGTATAAGCGATCTCGGCAAGGGGATTCTGCACTTCCCCATCCTCGACGATCATGCGGCGGCGCATAATCTCAAGGTCACCCTTTTCCGTGTTGACAATGACGTCGAAGTTCTCGTCGGAACCGTACTTCTTGCGTAATAAAGTTTTGAATACATCTTCCAAAACCTTCATGAGTGTGGGGCGGTCGATATTCTCCGCATCCTTGAAATCCTGGAATGACTCCATTAAGTTGATACTTGCCATAACACCTGTTTTGTACACCGACAGCTAGGACGTAGCCCTACCGCGGTTCGTTTAAAAAACTACTTGAACTCTGGTTGTTTTTATGTGCTCATAAGGAATGGCATGATCCACCAGTTCCTTTTTCTTGTTCTTTCCTTTCTCCTCAGTCACCACAATGCCCATTTGCTCCACTTCTTTCATCACTCCTGTGATCAGAGCGCCTTCTGTAGTGAGAACCTCCACTTTCCTACCCTTATTCTTCAGGTATTGGCGGTGAAGTTTCAACGGTTCATCCAGCCCGGGCGAAGATACTTCAAGCGAAAAATCACCATCGGGAAAGAATCCCTGTTCTTCGATCTGTTTGTAGAGCCTGCGGTTCAGACTTACGCATTTCTCGATGCTCACACCCTCGTCTGAGTCCAGAAAAATCTTAAAATTATTTGTCGGCTTGATCCTGATCTCTACCAGGAAGGTGCTCGGATCTTCCGAGATCGCTTCGCTGATCGCTTTGTCCAGCACACCGATGATCGTCTCGTTGTTCATAACTGGTAAAAAAAGAAGGGAACGCCACCGTTCCCTTCACTTGATTCATTTCCATGACAAATATAAGGGGAAAACCTGTCCAAAAAAAATATTTCATGACCTACGTCATTCCGATTTACCTGATTTTGAGGTACTTTCGAAATAACTTTAAAACATGAACCCGAACGACGATTTCAGCACATTTGTTCATCAAAACAAGACCTTGCTACGCGAATATGTGGACACAAGAACTGAATTATTCAAACTTCAGGCTATTAAATTGACCTCCAAAACCATCGGATTCCTGATTGTTTTGGGCATTGTAGGTACGGTAGCGATGTTCGTGTCTTTTTTCCTTGGAATGAGTCTTTCTTATTGGTTTTCAGCGATTTTAGGGAGTCAGATAGCCGGTTTTGCCGCAACCGGAGGTATTTTTCTCCTGCTCCTGATCCTGATCATACTTTTTCGCAAACAACTGTTTTTCAACCCATTGACTCGACTTATTATTCGGGAGACCCTGCAGGACCTTGAAGAACCAACGACTGAATGAATTTGGAATGGCCATGACAAAACGCAAGATAAAAGACCTGAATAGCTTGGACCGTGAGATTCAAAGGCTGAGGATGCACAAACTGGCCTTGGAGAATGAGCTTGACCGGAACATGGGCAAACTCAGAAAAAATTATGGCTCCATGGTCCTGAATTCCGTGTTCTCCCAGTTCAGCCCTGCCAGTAATAATATATGGGTGTCTCTGATCAGCCGCATTCTGGAGAATGAAAAACTGAGAAGCGGCCTGCATACGTTAGTGGACAAAATGACCGACAAAGTCGGAGATGGTGTTAATTTTGCAACCCAAAAGCTTTTTCATCGGAAATGACCGCCTGTCCGATTTCATCCAAGACAACCTTCCTCTCCATTTAATTTTGACCCATGCTGCTCCGTATATTATATATAGCTCTGCTGACCTACTTCATATACAAGCTGGTCTTCGACCTCATCATCCCCGTTTTCACGACAACCAGGAAGGTCCGAAAAGCATTCTATGAAGCCCGCCAGCGTCAGGATCCACAATACCAAAATAGGAGCGGCAATCAATCCAACTCCCAGGAACCTATCAAGCCGCAAGGTGATTACATTGATTTTGAGGAGGTCAAATAAGTATCCACTTTAGGAAAGACCAGGGCTTGAATACAGCAATACCCCAAATGGCTCCGAGTCTGCTCAATCCAAAAAATCTTTCAGCACATCTTCCACCCTTTCCTCCAGCAGGAAATGATGTGTCAGCAAACCCGCCTCTTCGGCGCCACGGATATTCTGCATGTTGTCGTCAATGAAGAGTGTCGAGGAAGGATCCAGTTCCTCTTCCTCGATGATGGCCTCATATGCAGTGACCTCGGGTTTTCGTCGGCCAAGTTTATGGGAATAATAGGCAGTATGCACAACATCCTCCATCCTTCGCCAGGGAGTTGTTTCCCGCATATTCCGCTCGAACGCCTCCTGGTGGATCGCATTGGTGTTGCTGAATAATAATATATGATATCGGTCATGCAGTCTCTCGATGAAACGGAGACTGTCCTGACGGAAATCCAGAAGCATGGCATTCCAGGCATCCACCACTTGCATGCCTGTAACAGGTCTGTCCGCCTCGCGGATCAAAGTCTCCACGAACTGGCGTGGCTCCACCCCACCCGTCTCCAGACGATTGAAAAGTTCAGTGGCTTTATGCACCGTGAACAGTTGATCGAAGTGATGTATTCCCAGTTCCACGAATGCATGGAGCGTCCGCTCCGGTGCCAGATTGAGCAATACGCCACCAAGGTCGAATATGATGGTTCTTGTACGTTGAGGTGTTGCGTTCACTGAAATTCAGTTTTAAAGTATACTGCAGATCCATCGTGAGCACTGCCCAAAGCCCATGAATGTCATCCTTTGAACCTGGTCAGGTATCGATAACTCTTCAACAACCTTGCATGGTTAGCCATGGTTTTCAGTCGGATTGATGTCTACCTGCTCAAGATGATGGACCAAAGAGACCTTGCCGGAGTTGAAATTACTTCGTTCCACCCTTTTTTTCCTATTTTTGCTATCGTTTTTGAGCCTCCCTCACAGCGATGTAAGGTAGAACGTAATCAGGCTCCGGGACCCATAGCTCAGTTGGTTAGAGCACCTGACTCATAATCAGGGAGTCCCTGGTTCAAGCCCAGGTGGGTCCACATCACGTAACCAGGATAAGGTAGGTCCCGCTTGCTCACGGTCACGCGTGGGCATTTTATTTAACCTTAACCTTTCTTTAACCCGGCGGCAAGATACATTTGCCCATTCAAGAACATAGTATGATTCGATTCCTGTTGATCCTGGTAATGGCCTGTCTGACGAGTTCGGGTTTCGCGCAACTGGAGAACAAACCCAAAGAGACGAAAGCCAAGATGGACTGGAGCAAGACCAATGTTTACAAGCGTACTTCCGACCACCTCATGCTTCAGTTCGGTGCAGCTGGCATGGTGGGGAAACCGGACACCTTCAGCACAACAGGATTTTCACGCACGGCCAATGTTTATATCCTGTTTGATTTCCCCTTCAAGAAAGACCCCCGCCTGAGTGTGGCCATCGGCCCTGGCATAGGTTCGGACAATTACTTCTTCAAAAATACCACCATCGACATCAAGAGGCAGGCGGGTATTGATTTCGCCCGGGATACTTTGAATAAATACAAGAAATACAAGCTCAACACCAGTTATCTGGAAGTTCCGATAGAGTTGCGCTGGTCCGCACGTCCTGATAATATGAACAAGGGATTTAAAGCTGCCTTCGGAATGAAGGTGGGGACCATTCTAGACGCCAAGGTCAAAGCTAAAGTGGACAGGGACGTGAATGGGAATGCCGGTTACTGGTACAAGGAGAAAAGCAAACGTTCTTTCAATGGAACCCGCCTATCGCTGATCGGTCGAGTGGGATGGGGCAATTTTACTGCATTCGCCAGTTACACCTTCTCGGAATATTTCAAACAGGGTTTAGGCCCCACGGGTGTGCATCCCTGGTCTGCAGGCCTTTGCATCAGCGGGCTGTGATCAATTTCTTTCGTAGCTAGCGGGTGCAATAACTGCATCCGTTTTTTTGTGGCATTTGCGCAGTGGCGGCTACCTTTGCTTCAAATCACCCGCACATTTGATCCCTAAAAGGCAGATCACCGAAGAACATGAGAAGGCCGTACTCGTTGGCGTCATCCATCGCGAACAGACAGACCGCCAGGTTGAGGAATACCTCGATGAATTAGCCTTTCTCGCAGAAACAGCTGGCGCCCATTCCGTCAAACGGTACATGCAGAGGCTACAGCACCCCGATAGCAAAACCTACATAGGCAAAGGGAAACTGGAAGAGATCCGGAACTATATCCAGGGAAAGGACATCCGCATGCTCATCTTCGATGATGAACTGACCGGCGCACAGATCACCAATATCGAGAAGGCCGTTAACGTGAAGACCATCGACCGGAGCGACCTCATACTCGACATCTTTGCCCGACGAGCCAAAACCGCACAGGCACGGGCACAGGTCGAATTGGCACAATACCAATACATCCTTCCCCGGCTCCGTGGCATGTGGAAACACTTGGAGAGATTGGGAGGTGGTATCGGAACAAGGGGACCGGGCGAATCGGAGATCGAGACCGATCGCCGGATAGTACGAGAGAAGATATCCTTGCTGCGTCGTAAACTTTCCGAGATCGACAAACAAGCTTTCACCCAACGCAAGGACCGCGGCGAGTTCATCCGCGTCGCACTCGTCGGATACACCAACGTGGGAAAGAGCACCATCATGAACCTGATCAGCAAGAGTGGTGTCCTCGCCGAAAACAAACTCTTCGCCACACTGGATACCACCACACGCAAGGTGGTTTTCGAGAACACCCCTTTCCTCCTGAGCGATACGGTGGGTTTCATCCGCAAGCTTCCCCACCACTTGGTGGAGAGTTTCAAGAGTACCCTCGACGAAGTCAAAGAAAGCGACATACTCCTTCATGTCGTGGACATCAGTCATCCCCGTTATGAGGAACAGATTCAAGTGGTCAATGCCACACTCAACGAGATGGGTTGTCAAGATAAGCCGATGATCACCATCTTCAACAAAATGGACCTCTATGAGGATCAGACCTTCGATGAATGGCTCGAGCCCGAAGTGAAGAAACAAATACTCAGGGATCTCCATGAAAGATGGGAGAACGAGACCTTTGGTAATTGTGTTTTCATCTCTGCCACAGAACGGCATAACCTCGAACAACTCCGTACCACCATCCTGAACAAGGTGCGCGAACTGTACCGGATCAGATATCCTTACAAAACGGAATTCCTTTATTGATGGGCAGGAAGATGAAATGGCAAAAGATCGATGGATTGGTGGAAGACCAATCCATTGAATCTCCATCCGAAAATCCTTTGATCCACGAATGGAGCGTGGCAGGGAAAACCATTTGTCTGGCAAAGCATGATGGGAAATGGTTCGCTTTCGCGGCCAGATGCCCGCATGCCAGTGGAAGTTTGGCCGAAGGATGGATGGATCCACTGGGAAATGTGGTCTGCCCATTACACCGGTACAAGTTCAACATCACCAACGGCAGGAACACCAGCGGTGAAGGATACCACCTGAAGACCTACCCTGTTGAGGTCAGAGAGGGTTCTGTATATGTAGGATTCGAGGAGGGCGGCTTCAGTATCTTCGGATGAGTTTCACAAGCGAGTGCACATGCCCAAAATAAACACACTCACCAATTCCAAGACGCTCTGGAATGCAGGCATCGGGCTGACCCTGCTCGTGTATGCCGCTGGTCTTTTCATCACTCCCATGGAGCCCGATGCAGCCGTGTATGCGGAAGTAAGCATGGAGATGTTCCACCGCTGGAACTTCCTGGAGATCTTCAGAAAAGGAACCGACTGGCTGGACAAACCACACTTCCCGTTCTGGATCACTGCACTTTCATACAAGGCATTCGGATTGACCTTCTTCGCCTATAAATTGCCTGCCGTACTTTTTGTTCTGCTCGGCGGCTGGTACACCTACCTCTTCGGACATCGGTTTTACGGCAAGGTTCAGGGTCTGATTGCCATGTTCATCCTGCTCACAGCAGAACATATCATCATCAGCAATCAGGACGTTCGTGCAGAGCCTTACCTAACCGGGCTCACCATCATGGCACTCTATCATGTGGCAGTATACCTGCAGACGAAAAAAATCAGTCAGCTCGTATGGGGCAGTACCGCATTGGGTTGCCTGATGATGACCAAAGGCCCCTTCACCATCATCCCCGTGGCAACGGGCATATTCTTCGCCTTGTTCTATCAAAGGAAGTGGAAAGAGATCCTGAATCCGCAATGGTTGATCTGCGGCATACTCACCATCATGGCGATGACCCCGGCTTTATATGGATATTACAGGCAGTTCGATGCACATCCGGAAAAACTGATCTTTGGCGCAACAGGCGTTTCAGGCATAAAATTCTTCCTGTGGGATAGTCAATGGGGGCGATTCAGCAATACCGGTCCCATCAAAGGCTCTGGCGATCCCTTCTTTTTCGTACATACTCTATTATGGGCTTTTCTTCCCTGGGCATTTCTCGCCTTCCATGCATTGTATCTCAAAATCCGATCCCTGACCAGGGGTGATGCATCCGGAGAGCAGTACACTTTCTTCGGCTTTCTGTGTCTTTTCCTGATCTTCTCCGCTTCTCGTTTCCAACTGTCCTACTACCTGAATCCACTATTCCCCATGCTGGCGATTTTGATTTCCGATCTGTTGGTGAGCAAAATCCACGACAAGAAGTTCATGCGGACCTTCACCATCATCCATATCGTTCAGGCGATTCTGCTGGTGAGTCTGGCCAAAGCCATTCAGTATTTCTTCTTCAGGGATTGGCCCGGATGGACCACACTCCTCATCACGTTCCCATTCCTCCTTTGGGCCATTTATCTGTTTACGAGAAAAGGTCTGTATCTGAAAAAGATACTTTTCGCGACGGCATTCACGAGTCTTGCCGTGAATTTTTACATCAACCAGTGGTTCTACCCGCACCTCATGCCTTACCAGTCACAGAACGCCATGGCCGAATATGTCATCAGTGAAAAATTACCTGCGGGAGATATCATCTGCTACGATACGGAAGAACAGGTGGCCGATGTCATGCTCTCTGTGGTCATACCCCAATACAAATTAGAGGAAGGGAATCCTACGACCCTAAAAGGCAAATTGCTGTACACAACGCCGGCAGGTCTGGAGAGTATAAAAAGCATGGGGATGCAGGCAACGTTATTAAAGGAGTTCGATGAATTCCATGTCACCATGCTCACGGGCACGTTCATCAATTTGAACACCAGGAGCCAGGCCTTGAAAAAACGCTACTTGGTGAAAGTGGAGTAACCCGCTTCCAACGGATCCAAAGTAAGGAAATCGGGAAATGCATAGGATACTGGTCATACCATTTCATGGTCTTTGATTACTCCAAAGATGTTTCAAGCGGGGATACCGCTATGGAATGATGGTCGGTTCAGGTGATTTCACTTGAACTTTCAGGAAATCATCCAGCAATGCAGTGACCATGGCCGTGGGAATACCCGTGATGCAAGGTCGTGTTTCGCAGGAGGTTTTGCGGTGGTTGGCCGCACTTACACAGGGAGAGCAAGGCAGACCAAGATAGATGGACTCTGCATTCCCGCCGATGGGCATGTAGAGTCGAGGTGTTTCCGGACCAAAGATGACGAAGACCTTGAGTGGCGTCACGGCAGAAAAATGTGCCGGACCGGAATCGTTCGTGATCATCATCTTGCTGATGCTGTATAGCGGAACCAGTTCATCGAACTTGAATAATCCTGCAGAATTCACACAGCGGGAGTGGCTGACCTGATCGACAAAATACTGTACATAGTCCCTCTCCTTGGGTGCTCCGGTGGCAACGATGATGGCATCCTGATGCAGTTCCAGAATATCAGATGCCACCTTGGAATAGTTTTCGCGCGGCCAACGGCGCTGCGGCAACAAGTCAGAAGCATTCACATTGAACAACAGTATTTTCTCCCCGTTCCAATTCGGATAGATGCTCCGGATCTTTTCCATGACGATATCCTTGGCATCTTGAGAAGGATCAACTTTCCTCAGCGACAATTCTTTTTGATCTACCGGTGTTGTGGAATAAGCATTTTCATGCTTCCCCATGGCTGTATTAACCAGAGATATGAAGTTCACGGCCATATGAACATGCGGGTTGTAGCGTACAGGACAATTGATGATGCTGCCGCGGTAAAGTCCTTCATCATGAAGAGAGGCAAAACCCACCCGCGATTTTGCTCCACTGAAAAAACAGAGCATGGCCGTGAATCGGGAGAACAGTTCCAGATCGATCACCGTGGTGATCCTTTTTTTCCGGCACCAACCGATGAAACGAACGACATCCCTGGCGAGTACAATCAGGTTATCCGGTCTTATCAGGAATATGTTCTCGGCGGGGACGGTCTGCAGGATGTCCAGGCTTTTCACATTGTCCTTGAAGATCACGAAATGTAGGTTGGCCCCTACTTCTTTTTGAAGTTTCCGCATGGCTGGATCCACAATGATGGCGGAACCCATTTCGGACAGCTCGACGAAGAGCGTATTGGTGGTGTCCGGCCTGGCAGGCTTTCCACCACGAAAGAAAGACATGACCCTGTCCAATATGCTCATCAGGAAGCACAGAGGCACTCCGGCCATCCTATCTATCTTCCGCATGGAGTCGACATTCATAACCGGGAAGGTTGAAGCAAGTACATCATCAGCCACGAAATTACGCCAAACCTCCAAAAGAGGTCATTTTCATGGGATTAAGAGCTGATTTTTCCCTTTTGACAAATAGAAATATTTTCTACCTTTGCCATCCCTCAACAGGAACATTCCTCAGTAGCTCAGTTGGTTAGAGCATCTGACTGTTAATCAGAGGGTCACTGGTTCAAGTCCAGTCTGAGGAGCACTGATAAAGAAAGGGTTACAGCAATGTAGCCCTTTTCTATTTTTAGGTGTTGCATACATTTTGCATACATCTTCCTTCATGGACAAAACCCTCCCAAATCCCTCCTTCTAATTAAGGTTCAGCTTTTTATGCGCGAAAATGAAGGCGCCCTCCCGTAAAGCCTTTTAGCACCAT
>CAIKEH010000050.1 GCA_903826405.1 uncultured bacterium | reverse complement strand
TCGCGCCAAACCTTATTTTTGCAAGGCAATTGAAAACATATGGCGCAGCAGAATCACGTAAGCTCCTCCAAGACAGATTTCAGATCCAACTGGGTAAGCACTTCCCGACTCCTTTTCCACATCCAACTCTTTGCGATACTGGCTTTCGCACTCGGTGGATGTTATGGCTTATACTCCATGCACTACAAAGGAAAGCCTAAAGTGGAAGTTCCCGGCAATACCCTCTACACGCCGAAATACAAATAAGCCCCCAAAAATTTCCGGTATTCGGAGGTATTGTTTATTTTTGCAACCCCGAATCTGTATATTCAGTTCATGCGGAAGTAGCTCAGCTGGTAGAGCATCACCTTGCCAAGGTGAGGGTCGCGGGTTCGAATCTCGTCTTCCGCTCTCAGTAATCCATCCGCCCCAGGCAGATGGATTTTTTTATGTACGATGAGGTAAGGAGCAGCCCTGAATGAAAGGAGTGAATTTGATGTCCCCCAAAAGGAAGACTATACATTTTCCCCCTGATTTCAGATCTCTGAATGTTGATGCCTGAAAGCCCGGGTGGTGGAATTGGTAGACACGCAGGACTTAAAATCCTGTTCGCCGAAAAAGCGAGTGCGGGTTCGACCCCCGCCCCGGGCACTTGGAATTCATTATTGAGCAATTTGTGAAGGGCAGTTTGCTGCATATACTTCCCCTTACCCCTTCTTCTTCCCCAATCCACTCAAGTACTTCTTGACTTCCTCCGAACTTTTTGGCAACATGACCACTTCCACCTTTTCTATTCTGCCTTCCCCGTAATGATCCTTGGCGGTCTTCTCTACCATGCGAAGAGCAGTATCCGGATTCCATACCGATATCTGGCGAATGCCACTGTGAAACTGACGTGATTTGAGGTGTACTGTTATCCGGTAATAGGGCATTCCACAAAATTACTAATATTTTTAGCATTCGAATCCCCCGTTTCGTTATATTTGATGATGGAGATGATTGGAAATAGTCATCCTCGTCGTGTTCGGGCGAACTGCTTTCATTCAAAACCGCTCTCCCATCACCGCATGCTAACGTAAATTGCCAAACAACCTTAAGGATGAGCCAGATCAAATGCCCCCAATGCTCTCACGTATTCCCGATGGAAGAGGCCGTGGCCGAGCAATACAAGAATGACCTGCGCGAGCAGATGAAGGACTACAAGAGACAGAAGGACGAGGAGATCGCCCGAAAGGAGAAAGAATGGGTTGAACTCCAGATGAAAATGCGCGCCGAATTCCAACAACAACAGGAAATGCATAAGGCCACTCTGAAAAAAGAGATCGAAGAGCAGGCCAGACAAAAAGTATCCGCGGAATATGCCAACCAGATCACCATTCTGGAGGAAGGGAAAAAGGATCAGGATGAAAAATTACGCTTGGCACGAGAAAGAGAACTGCAACTGATGAAAGAGCAGCAATCGCTGAAGGAACAAAGGGAGGTGATGGAAATAGAAGCGCAAAAGAAATTACTGGAAGAAAGGGAAAAGATACGTGAGGAAATACGCAAGTCGGAAGAAACCAGATCCGCACAAAGGGAACATGATGCCAACCTGAGGGCACGCGAACTGGAAAAACAACTGGAGGATCAGAAGAAACTGGTCGAGGAGATGAAACGGCGTGTGGAACAGGGTTCTACACAATTGCAAGGGGAAGTTCAGGAACTCGCTCTTGAGGAATTGCTCAAACAGAAATTTCCATTCGACCGCATCGAAGAAGTGGGTAAAGGCGTCAAGGGTGCGGATTGCATTCAGTTCGTCCGAAACGCATCCGCCCAGGATTGCGGCAGCATGATCTTCGAAAGCAAACGAACGAAGAATTTCGAAAAGGATTGGATCGACAAACTAAAAGCCGATATGCGTACGCAGGGAGCGGATATCGCCGTGCTGGTAACTGCCGTCATGCCCAAGGATATGTTGCAATTCGGAGAGAAGGATGGCATCTGGATCTGCAGTTTCGCGGAAGTGGTTCCACTGGTATTGGCACTTCGAAGCGGCCTGCTCAAAGTGCATCAGCTCATGCGTACCCAGGAGAACAAGGGCGATAAAATGCAGATGCTCTACGGCTACCTCACCAGCCATGAATTCTCCGAACAATGGAAAGCCATCAAGGAAGGATTCATGAGCATGAAATTCTCCATCGACAAGGAGCGCGACATCATGGAAAAACTCTGGAAGGCCCGGGAGAAACAACTGGAGAAAGTCCTGCTCAACGCCAATTTCATCAAAGGCTCCATAGAAGGAATAGCCGGGCAAGACCATATTGACATGACCCTACTGGATGATCCCGATCCGGATCCACTACCGGGTTGACCATTTCGCTCACACTCATAGGGAAATGTGTCCAACTAGATCAAGACCAGGATGAATGATCTTCGTGCCCGGCATCCATGCCCAAGCGAAAAAGTATTTTCAGGAAAGAATATCGGCATGCACCCAACTTAGGCAGATATCGCCGAAATACCGGTATGACACCTTCAGTGGGATGCTGCCATTTTTCGTGAACCGGCAGTCCAGCAGGTCCGGGCCACAAAACCCATCGATGCGGATATGCTCACTGAAGTCGACCGCGCCATCTCCAAACCATTTGAAGATGGCTTCTTTGACACTCCAAAGCAGGGTTGCCATTCCAAAATTGCCTGCAAGAGGGTATTCTCTGAAATGTTCCCCCTGCACCGAATCCAGCCATTGCCTCTCATCGGGATGCAGAAATTTGTCCAACACTTTACCTATTCGAGGTGCAGCTTGTTCCACATCTACCCCTACTCGTACCTGTGGACTCACCAAAGCCGCGGCAAGATCCCCACTGTGTGAAATGGAAAAATGGAAGGCATCATCTTTCAAATATGGTTTACGTGTATCTGCGATACGGATCAGATCATAGGGGAAGCCGGGATAGAGATGCTGAAGCAGATATCTCCCCGCCAAATGCTGAAGACGCTTGTGAGGATGTGTGATCTCCCGCTGAACAGGCACTTTCTCCAGGAAAAAGGTCTCTTCCTCCCTGATATGCCAGATCCCCAGTCGTCCTATTCCGTGTATATCTTGTTGATAAAACAAAGGCATGATGCAGTGTCTAAATTTCGAATTTCGGGCTTGAATTAAACCTCCAGCAAAGTATGATTTTATCCGACATCCGAATCCTTGAAGAGATTGACAAAGCCACGATCAAGATCGTCCCCTACGACCCTGAATGCCTGGGCAGCAACTCTTACGACGTTCATCTGGGCAAATGGCTTGCAACCTATAACGATAATATTCTGGATGCCAAAAAGCATAACCATATCGAATATTTCGAGATACCGGAAGATGGCTTCATTCTTTATCCGCATATTTTCTATCTGGGTGTGACCGAGGAATACACGGAGACGCATGCACATGTGCCTTTTCTGGAGGGTAAATCATCGACCGGTCGGTTGGGTATCGATATCCATGCGACGGCAGGGAAAGGCGATGTTGGCTTCTGCGGCCACTGGACATTGGAGATCTCCGTTAAACAACCTGTAAAGATCTACAAGGGTATGCCCATAGGTCAACTGATCTACTTCCCAGTTGAAGGAGAGATCAAGACCAAGTACGGTCAAAAGAAAAATGCCAAATACAGCGGTCAGCCCGATAAACCCATCGAGAGCATGATGTGGAAGAATAAATTTTAAGCAGGGGGCCGACCCTTTAGGATAGATCATTTGCCTGGAATACTTTTTCCCGGGCTTTTCAACCATTCAGATCTCCCTGAATTTATCCTTGTAGGCGATCAACCAGAGAATCACCGTATGATAGGTCGCTTGTCCTGCTGGCTGCTTGTTCATCCGCAGATAGCGGTCGTAAAACACATCGATGATCCTGTCCAATGGATTCTCATACCGGACAGAGAATGAACGCAATTCTGCCAGATCCCGCTTGGCGGGATCAGACAATGCGTTCAGGTTTTTCCTTGCCTTGAGGGAATCCGTTGCATATAATGCAGAATTAGCATACAGGAAGAATTCAAAATATGTGGCATACATGAATGCGGAATCCCCGGACGATTTTGCAGCTAGATAGCCTACGAAATTGGCTTCGTTCTCCTTGGCATATCCCAGTTGATGTGCGATCTCATGCAGCGCGACAAAAGGAAGGCTGAAACGAGGTATCCTATTATTCACTTGCGCCTCACCGGTGAAGGGATTGTAGTATCCTGAATAACCCATGTAATTACCCAACAGGCCATAAAGTGAATTTTTGAAAGATACGGGTTGGTATTTCAGGAACGAGTAGGCTGATGCTACTCTGCCATAGGCCGCTATAGCCCTGCTTTTGAGAACGGGGTCACGGAGATCTCCATTTCTTCTTGTCCAGCTGAATTCATTTGACTTTTGAAGTAATTCATCAGCCAGTGTATCGAGTTGGCCAGGTCTCGCCGTTTCCACGTTCAGACCTAATTGTGCTGCTATCCCCCTTCGGTCATAGTTCAAGCCCCAGGCCAGATTGAAATAGATATATATGATAGCGGCTATCCATATGAAACGGGAAACCAGTTCCCAAACTGAAGATCGGGCAGTTCCTCTTCTCCAGTTCATGAAAATCCTGAGGAAACGGTATAAAAGCCATGAAAGGGCAGCCAGGTAGATCAGGTCACCTGCGCTGAAAGGAAGCCATCCCAGCAGCGTTCTAAAAAAAATGGCTAATTTGGGGTATAAACCCGTTGAATACCAATGTTCAACGCGATCCCGGTCCATTGAAAACCAGCGTACTCCGGCAACGGAAAATAAGGCAAGAACGACCCTTAGTCTGGAAAAATGAACGGATTTCACTCCTCCAAATTAGTGATTTTGCAGTCTGAACCAACCCGCCCGCTCGGCTTTAAAACAGTCATACGGTCCTGATGCTCTTTGCAGAATGGGGTTATTTCACTACCTTTGCCACCCTTTAACAGTAGAACCCATGTCGCCCCGCCGGGAATATGAGATTGCATTTGTGGGATTGAAACCCGGCCTTCACGAGTTCAACTATACTGTTGATGACAAGTTCTTTGCCGATCGTTCAGAAACCGACTTCAGCAATGTTCATGCACAGGTCAAACTAGTGCTGGACAAAAAAACATCTTTCATGCTACTCAAGTTCGAAGTGGGCGGAAAGGCCGATGTGGGTTGTGACCGATGCGGGAATCCGCTGCAGTTGGACCTCTGGGATGACTTCGAGATACTCGTCAAGATGGCGGACGATCCCGATGAAATGAACAACAAAGATGAAGACCCCGATGTCTTCTACATATCCAGAACGGAAAGTCACCTGCATGTTGAAGATTGGATATATGAATTCGTCACGCTAAGCGTCCCCACTCACCGTATGTGCGAGGAGAAAGATATGGGTGGCCCACAGTGCAATCAAGAAGTGCTGGCCATGTTGAAAAAGATGGATGGCTCTGGTGAGGAAAAGAATGAAGACAACCCGATCTGGAAAGGATTGGAGAAGTTCAGAAACAGATCTTGATAATAGGAACCGTTAAAACCATACGTTATGCCAAATCCCAAACGCCGCCACTCCCAGCAGCGCAGTGCCAAGAGAAGGACCCACTATAAAGTGGATGCAGTCACCCTCAGCAAAGACAGCACTACCGGCGAACTCCATGTACGCCATCGCGCACACGTGAGTGAAGGAAAACTTTATTACAAGGGTAAGGTTGTAGTCGAGAAGTCTCCCGTCAACTGATTTAACCTTTTCATAATGCACGTCTCAAATCCCAAAAGCCATTTCTTTTTGGGGTTTGAGACTTGTTATTTCTGAAATTCTGCCCACATTTGCGGTATGAATATTGGCCTGGACATGATGGGAGGCGATTTTGCCCCGCTTGAAGCCGTCAAAGGAGTACAACTCTTTCTGGCAGATGGCTCCTCATCGGCAAAACTCTTCCTGATCGGGGACGAGCAGCAGATCCTACCCTTGATGGAAGAACATCATTTGAAAGATGAACTACTTAAAGTAGTTCATGCCCCTCAGGTGATCGACATGCATGAACATCCCACCAAGGCACTCAAGGAGAAACAACAATCCTCCATCGCTATCGGATTCCATCTTCTCTCCACAGGGAAGATAGACGCGTTCATCAGTGCTGGTAATACCGGGGCCATGCTGGTTGGCTCCATGTTCACCATCAAGGCTATCGAAGGTGTTCAGCGACCTACCATAGGCGCCTATACTCCAAGGGAAAATGGCAAGCTCGGATGGTTGCTCGACGTGGGCATCAATGCCGATGTCAAACCGGAAAATCTGGTACAGTTCGCCATACTCGGCTCACTTTTCGTGCAACATGTATGGAATATCGAGAATCCCCGAGTAGGACTGGTGAATATCGGTGAAGAAGAAGGCAAGGGGAATTTGCTCGCTCAAGCGGCCTATCCCCTACTGAAGGAATGTACCCAGATCAATTTCATTGGGAATGTAGAGGGAAGGGATATACTCATGGACAAAGCCGATGTCATGGTCTGCGAAGGATTCACCGGAAATGTGGTCCTTAAATTAGCAGAGAGCATTTACGATATCGTCAAGCGTCGTAATATACACGACCCCTACTTCGACCGCTTCAATTTCGAGCAATACGGCGGCGTGCCTGTTTTAGGGGTTTCCAAGCCCGTGATTATCGGCCACGGCATTTCCCATGGTCCAGCCTTCCGCAATATGATCAACATGGCCGTCAAGATGATCGAAAAAGACCTGCTCGGCAAGATCAGGGAAAGCTTTCAGAAATCCGAATGACCCTTCACTGATCCCGTATTTCACTGCCCAGAATGATGTAAATCATTCTTCTTCCCCCTGCTGAAGTATTATTTTGGTGGCATGATGGTGCCCGAGCAAGTTCAACAACACACCCTGCTGCACAATTTGGACCTGGCTGAGATCTTCCATAAGATGTCCCGGTGTTATCAGTATCTAGGTGATGAAGAGCGATTCAGGGCTCAGGCATACGAAAAGGCATCACAGACTCTTTTCAACCTGAAGCAGCCTGTAGATGTGTATGCCGATGACATCAGGACACTGGATGAATTACCCGGCGTGGGGGAAAGCATAGGGGCGAAGATTATCGAATTTCTCCACACAGGCAAGGTTGCTGCGTTTCATGAATTGAAGAGCCGTGTGCCATTCGATCTTCTCGAACTTTTGGAGATCGATGGCATCGGCCCTGCCACCTTGAGGGTCTTCCATGAAAAATCAGGTATACGTGACCGTGAACAACTGAAGAAGGCGATAGCCGAAGACCGATCTGATCGCATTTGGGGACTTTCCGGAAGGAAACTTGAACATATAAGACGGGTGCTCAAACTGCACAAACCCGAGATAGGAAGGATGCCCCTTTCACAGGCTTGGAAAGTCGCTCATGGGATTCTTCAGCAACTCGTCAAGATCAAAGGCCTCACTCAGGTCACGCTGGCAGGCAGCCTTCGCAGGGAGAAAGAGACCGTAGGCGACATAGACATTCTGGGAGTGGCGGACCCCTTATTCCGCAGGAGGATCATCAATCATTTCGTACATATGCCCAACTGCCAGGACGTGCTGGCACGTGGAGATACCAAAGCGAGTATAATGCTGAAAGAACCCCGCATTCAGGTTGATCTGCGACTGGTAAGCCCTGACGAATTCGGTGCTGCTCTTTTATACCTTACCGGCAGTAAGGAACATAATATCCAACTCAGGAGGTTGGCCAACAAGAAAGGATGGAAAATGAATGAATATGGGGTTTTCTCTGCGAACGGGAAACGTTTGGCGGGGAAGACGGAGGAAGGGATCTACAGACTTTTCGGGTTTCCATACATACCACCTCAGGAAAGGCTAGGAAAAGACGAACTCGGATCGGTGGCCTGAAAAAAAGGGAGGCCATTCCATTGGATGAATGACCTCCCACCGATGAAAAAAGTCAAATGCTTATTTTTCTCTCACGCTCAGGGAAACCCTGCGGTCCTTGATACGATCCGCATCAGGTGCATCTGCAGGAAATTTCGCAAATTGGGAACCATATCCTTCTGCTCCGGTCACCTGTTCACCAACTCCCTTATCCTTCAATGCGGCCAAGATGGCTTCTGCTCTGGTCTGGGAGAGTTTTTTATTAGCTGCTTCGTCACCTACCTTGTCTGTATATCCTCCGATCTTGACTTTTACTTTCGGATATGCTTTCAGGATGGCAACGATATTCTCCAATTGATGTTGGCTTCCCGCTGTCAAAGTATTGGTATTCGTTTCAAAATTCAGGTCGTTGAAATCAAACCAATTGTCCTTGCCGGGCATGGCATCGGATTTGTTCAGGAAAGCCACCAACAGGTCCTCAATGCCACCCTGAGCAGCATCCAGTTCGGTGCCGTTGGGCAGTTTGACTTTGAACGATACCGGGGCTACGGCAACTGTATCAACATTTTTGACCGTATCGACCACGGCTACAGGTGTTGCATCCGCAGGCTTGCTATTACATCCTTTCATCAGGTACCAAAACAATGCCAGACCAGCCAAAGTGAGCAAAAGAGGAAGCAACCAATTGTTTCCAGATTTCTCAACTGAATCAACAGCTTGGTTAACGGGGGCACCGGACTGCATTCCAATGGTGTTGTGCAGATTGAATCCGGCAGGCACCGCACTGGTAACTTCACTACGGATGCCATTGAGCATGCTTGCCACGCTGGAAGAAGGCACATTGGAGTCCGTTACATGTTTTCCGAGATAAGCGAGTGCCATCGGCACGACCGATCCCAGCAAGGATGAAGATGTGGAACCCTTGATCCCTGAGAAAGAGGACAGGGCATTGGCAAGTGCTCCATACTTATGACCGAAAAGTCCGGTCAGGAGTCCCGGAGCATAAGACGGAATTCCACCTCCTTCATGGGTGAATGTGGAAGCGAGATTTCCAAGGATGCCACTCTTGTAGGCATCTTTCGCCAAAGCGATGACAGAGTCGACACCACTGCCTTCGGCCTTGTTGATGATACCCGCAATGGATGCAGGAATCGCGGCACTGAGGCTCTTGGTGATCGCAGACTCGGATTCTCCGTTGTAAGCAGCAGCGCCTTTAACTATCTCGCTGTTGAATGCACCCTGAAGTGCAGAAATTAAATTGAAACTCATAGAATGGTGATTACTTTAAGAAAAAATGATGAAATGAATTTTCATAAATGTCCGGTACTATCCAAAAGGGTCTGGAGATTTTCTCGAATGTAGTGGAGTGAGGTTAAGCTAATGTATGAAAAATGCCCAATATCATAAATGTGCCTTGAAATGTGGAAAATCAAGGACAGGGATCCTCAGAAAGGATATCCGATGGCGATGTTCAGGATCAGGTTCTCTTTCCGCCAGGTCGGGTCACCGAGATCGATCTGGTTGAAAACCCAGCGCTGACCCGTTGGATACCAAGGTTTTCGCAAAGGCACGCCTATATCAAGCCGGATAACCATGATGCTGATGTCGAATCTGACGCCCATCCCTGTTCCTACTGCCATTTCCCCGAACAGGTCGCCCTTGTCGAGGCCGCTGCCCGGTTTGTCTTTGCTGTCTTTCCAATTCCATACATTTCCTGCATCCAGGAAAGCCGCGAATCCGAAATACCTGCCCATTTTCACACGTAGTTCCGCGTTCATCTCCAATTTGAACTCACCCGACTCCACGGCGTTGTATCCGTTATTCATCGTATGAAAACTGCCCGGTCCAAGGGTACGGAGACGGAAGGCCCGGATACTGCTACTTCCCCCAGTGATGAATTGCTCGAAATACGGGACCGCCGAACTGTTTCCATAGGCCTTGGACGCTCCGACCAGAAAGCGTCCGGCGATCATCGTACGTGGACTGATATGATAATAACCCCGGACATCGCCCTGTACCTTCAGGTATTGGCTCACGGGCACCCCGCCGATCTGTTTCGACCCGACCGTATCTCCTTTGGAGCGGATCAACAGGTTCGTCAGATTACCAGATGTGCTTGCATAACCATAAAATGCATAGTTGAACCGCCGGTTCGTCTTCCAGGTGTTGTTATAATTGTATTCATAGCGCATCCCCATGATCAACTGTTTCTCCGTAGATGCTCGGAGTCCGGGATCCCCTGCGAGTATACTATCGAATTTCGCCGTGGTCTGGCTGGGCTGGATCAGACTGACATTGATCAAACGGAATGTGTGTTCCGTGGACTGCCCGTATTTCCAATAATATCCAAATGCCCCTTGGATGGATCGTAGTGTATACAATTCAGGGGTCCGATTATATTCAATACCCGGAGTGATGAATGTACGAGGCAAATAGGCACTTTTATTCGTCCGCACCCTGAAGAAAGGGTTGTAAATCTTGGGTAGATACAGGTTGGCACTGGCGTTCAAGGTATAGGCATTGGAAGCCGTAAAGCCCCCCGCCTGAAGGTCCATGCCTCCATTCAACTTGATCTCCAACACTTCCGCACCTCTGAAAAGATTGATGTTCTTGTAAGTCAGACCCAATTCCGATCCGAAGAAGTTGTTCGATTTGCTGTTGCCTGAAACCTCAAAACGAAGTGATCGTTTTTTACTGGGCATCACGAAAATACTCGTATGCAAAAGGCTTCTTCCCGAATCCTCCCAAGGGTCGAACTGTAATTTCACGAAACGGAAATTATTCAGGTTCATCAGTCGTTCAATAGTCAGGCTATGGTTATCCCTGTTGTATAACTGTCCCTCCCGAAGGGTGACTGCTTTTTCAAATACCCCGACCTTGTAGGTCTCGTCCTGATCGATGTAATAAAATCTTTTGTTCCTTCTACCCTGTTCACCCACGATGAGCGAATCCCGATCCACTTGGTAATTCCCATAAACACGTATATCGCCGATCGTCCAGGTCTTTTTTGCCAATTCAGGTGTCTCCTCCTGCACAGTAAGGTATATGTCGGCCACTCCTTGATGTGTTGAATCAACCTTGAACAGGATGAATTCAGGGTTGAAGAAGAAATATCCCCTCTTTTTCAGGTATCCATCAACCCTTTCCCTTTCTGTACTCAATCGTTGCAGACTGAAGGGGCTTCCCTTTTCCAGCAAAGTGGAATCAAAAGACTCACGGATGACACTACTCAACAGGGAACTGTCCGCAGGAAGATGAACATCACCGATGAGATACCGCTGATGCTTATCTATATGATACGTTATGGAGGCATTTTCCCCGCTATCATGCACCTGGTAGGTGATCACAGGATGGAAATGACCCAATCCGAAATAATAATCCTCCATTCTTTTAGCACTCACAAGAGGATCGGCAGAACTGAGCAAGGCAGGTGCTTCACCCCATTTGTTCTTTATCGTATAAATCCATCCCTTCGGCTTCTTTGGCTGCTCGAACATATTGTACAGGATCAAGCGATATCGGACCCCCAGCATGCTGGTGTTAGGTCTTGGCTTGGTCAATTTCCGAAGATCATCCAGGACGGATTTTTCCTCTTTTCCCGGCGAAACATCGATCCGTGTCTTTACATAGAGCTTGTCTCCCTTGGGAACATATTTATACGTATCACAGGATACCCCGGACAGGATGATCAATGTCATCAAGATAAAAGGACCGATATCGGTGATCTTCCTCATTTTTATTTCGGGGATGACTTGAATATTTCCTTGAATCTGTTGAATTCGATCGTGACCACGAAAGTCAGCCCGGTCTTGATGACCGTACCCTGAAAAGTCATAACCTGTTCGTTGATCCGGTAAGCCTTCAGGCGGTAGCGTCCGTCGGGGGACAACAGGTATTCAATCGTAACATCACCTGCAAGCCCGGAGAGAGCGTTTGTATTCTGGTTCTGGTTCTCCAAAGCCAGCGAACTTCCCACATAAACCGCCAGCCTGTTGTTCGCGAAGGATTTACGGACCCCCATTTTGAGATCGGTATTTCGGGCAGCCTTTCCCGTGGTGTAATCTTCCTTTACGTCAAGTGCAAAATTGATGTCGACGCCCTTGATGAGATTGCCGACCAGGCTGTTCAATTCCTGCGTGAGTAATTTTCCGGCAGTGGAATATGCCTGTGTCTCCACACTGGTACCGCCGTTGGATAGACTGCTGAAGGGGTTGTCCGCGATGAAATGATTCAATGCAAGTAGACCCATCACCTGTTTGTTCAATTCGGACGGGATATTGTTCACTTGTTTGATCCTGTTATATACGAGTCCGTTGAAGGTTTGTCGGTCGCCTTCCTCCATGTCCAGTTCGAATCGTATATCCGGCTTGAGTAACTCTTTGGTGAGGAGCAGGTACACCTGAAATCCCAACTTCTGCTTATCTATACCCGGAACGGACTGAATATCACTGACCAGTTCACCAGCGGTGGTTTTGGTGGAATAAAGTGCGCGTATATCCATGATCGCTTTCATCACGTCGCCACTCCAACTGATTGAACTTCCTTTCTGGATCCGGAATTTCTTGCGCACAAGACCGGCAATGGTCAGTGAATATTCACCATCATCCACGGTATAGTTTCCGGTCAGGTTGACCATTTCTCCGGGCAATTTGGTCATGTTCAGGTTGGCTGTGCCCTTCACGAGAAGTTGGTCACCCGTCATTTCATCCAATACCACCGTGAGGGTGGAACTCGGTGTCAATGTAATGAACAGGTTGGCCGCTGTCTGCAATTCCGCTCTTTTCCGGGAAGCCACCATTAAGCTGCTGTCCAACGGATGATTAGGGTCGAAAAATTCAATGAGTCCCTCCCCCCTTCCCGTACTCACAGTAGAGCTATATATGTACGTCACCTGTGAACTGTCTCGGAGTTTTAACACACCCTCAGTCAAGATCTTGTTCAGATCGCCTTTCAACGTGATGGTGGCATCTGCACGTGCTGGACCATAAGCGATCTGTTCAGGGTATTTCTTGTATCCCAGTACACGGAAATTTCTGGCAACCAGTTTGAGTTCAGCTTCCATACTTAGAAAATCCGGCATGCGTACCGAGCCTTCCACCCTTGCCGAATTTCCGGCACTGTCCAGAATGATGAGTTTGTCCAGAAAAATTTGATCCTTGCTGAAACGCAGTCCCGACCCGTTGATCCGCAGGTTCGTGTTGAGCATTTTCAGATCCGTGGATGCGGAATCGAAGCGCAACTCACCACTGATATCGGGTTTGGTGGCTTTGCCCGTAATGCCTAGAGTGCCGGCAAGTGTTCCCTTTGTTTCTGCGATATAATTGCCTGAAAAAGGTTCCACCATCCGGAGATCCAATGCCTTGATGTCTAGTTTCAGATCCGTTGATTGTTCCCGGGTATCAACCAAACCCTGTAGGGTAATGTCATTGATGGGGCCTCTCAAAACCAGATCCACGTCTAAATGGTCCTCATCCGTATGTTTTGCTTTTGCACTTAAATTTCCGGCATGTGCCCCCATGATGGCAAGAGCGTCAACCCGTAGATCTGCGAGCAGCGTGACAGGATTTAATGATTCCATTTTCAGGAATCCATTAGCCGTGCCTGCTAAGAAACTGGTGTCCGACTGTATGATATTTCCGATGTTCTCCAGCTGAAAATCCTTCAACATGATGTCCATGGGAAATCCATCCTTACTCTTACTGCTGGTCGTGAAACTGATCTCCTCGTTGTTATTGGAAATAGCAAGCCTGCTGTTGCGCATCCCACCGCCTCCGAAATAAAGGACATTGTCCTTGTTCGTCATCCACTTTTTCCTGTTGACAAGGAGGGTATCCCTGCATACTAAGTTTGGATTGGATGGGTTGTTGGTGTAAACGAAAGGAAGGTCGTACAAAGGTTTATCCCGTTGATCCTGGATACTTACTCGACCGTCGAAAATCCCTTTCCGCAGGAATCCTGACAGGGCTGCCTTACCCATATGGAAGGTTGGCGAAGAAACTCCCTTTGTACCCAATACGACCATCATGTTATTATAATTCCTGTCGTTGGATAAATTCAAACCAATGAAAGCTATGGAATCCATAACCATACCATTATAACGGACCTGAGGGATCACGGTTACCAATCCTAACTTGGAACTGTCCGTATTGATCATTCCCGCTACTTGGAATGGAGCGACCGATTGCAGACCCGGAACCATTCGGGCAAGGGAATCGGGGATGCGCATGGAGCCGATGAGCTGAGCCACGACCCGATGAGTATGAAGTGTATCTGAGCTTTCCGTGTAGATGTACCGGTTCGCGATGATGCGTGCCGCTTCAGGGATGTCCTTTATCCTGTAGATTCCATTGAGGTCAAGATCGGCGATGGAGGAATGCAGTACGATACGTTGAGTATCGGCAGGATGCGTTGCTTTGATACTGATCGTATCCAGAGTGAAGTGATGGCCACCAACCTTCAATTTCAGGGATTCCACCAGCAGGTCTCCCACAAGTCTTACCGAGTCTGTCAGAGGAACGGATCCCCGAACACGGGCGCTCAGGGAAAGGGTGTCTTTCGCGAGTCCGAGTTTGAGGAGATCGATGTTCCGTATATCCGTGTTCGTAGAAAATCCGAATTTCCCTTTAGTGAGGTTATAAGACAGGTCGCCTCCCAAGTCCAGATTGGGGTCGTAGCTATCCACACGCGCCTTCAGCATGCCCATTTCCAGCATTCCATTCAAACCAATGTCGTGGTATCCGTATCCTCTATACTGGAATTCCCGAACAGCGATATCAAAAGCCGTGTTCGCGGACATCGGATCGATGCCCCTTCCTTTAAGATTGACCGTTGCTGTTAGCTTACCCATCGAACTGTCCTTGAGCCAATCCCCAAGATGGAACGCCAGCATGTCCGTTCTGATATCATAAACTGTCTTTGCGGGATCCTGTGCATGTTTGATGTTGCCATCTATTCGAAGATCCCCCAGATCAGAGGCAAGGGAAATATGGGCCGTCAGGTCGTCCAAGGTACCCTTAGTGGTACCACTGATCCTGAATCTGTTGGGGATATAATGTAGAAGTGAATCCGCGATCATGCCTTTGGGCAGGTAGCTAAGCAGGCTGGCCCGGCTTCCGCTCATATCCTTCAGTTGCAGATCCATGTTCAGCTTTTCCAGATCCGGCAGATTCCTCAGGAAAGCAGAAGCCTCCAATCGTGTATCCGATTCCGTGAGTATGATCGATGTTATGTGGAGGGCTTCAACCGTGCCGTTCATCCTCGTGCTCAGCTTAAAGGTTTTACCGACCAAAGGCCTGATCTGCTCATTGCGTGCCAGTGTGGCTGAGAACGGGAGCCATTCGGACAGGCTGACCGTAGCTTTCCTGATGTTCAGGTCGACCGTTGCTTTACCGGGGCGTTTGGACAAGTCTGCCAGACTCGAGTATCCCAGTTTCAGATCCCCCTCCACCGCATTCCGCTGGGTTTGCAGAACCAGACCCTTGACCAGGGTCATGGAGTCAGAAAAAATCACTCTGGCCTGAGTCCGCTTCAATTCGATTCCCGACCTCTCTTTTCCGGTAAGGGCAAGTATGTTTGCCGTATACTTTTTACCATCATAGGAGACACTATCCAGCCTGATGTTGACCTGACGAACGTCTAGATGTCCCGCATCAAAACCTGACTTGGCAGTGGGTTTCCCGGCATCGTCAAACCGGAAGCCATTATCGCGTAATTCCACATGAGAGATGGAGAATGTGTATGGTGCCGTTGTATCCACGGTGGAACTTCCCGGGATCGATGAACTTGTAGGAGGTTGACTTTTGATGACGATATCCGTGGAATGCCCATTGAGTAGCAAGTTTCCGGCACGGATCTCTTTCCTGGGCAGATCTGCGGTAACGTCATTCAATAGAAGGTCGGCGAATTTCGTATGCAGGGAAATAGGTTGGGCGGAGTCAGTATAATTGAGATCGATCCGTGATAGCCGCAGGGAATCAGCACTCAGGTAAGGCATGATCATAGAGGCACTACCCTGCTTGACAGGAGCTGTTCCGGCATAGGTGGCTATCGCTATCCTGCCGGAATCTAAACCGAGTGATTCCATCACAAAACGCATTGAACCAGGATCGGTTGCTTTCATGTTCCCGCCAAGAGATCGAACAGCCATATCCACATCCATTCCTGACCATCCGTCTTTCATGAGGAAGGCAACTTTTTCCAGTTCCACCCTACCGATGTCAAAATGGAAAGGGGATCCGGCTTTATCATTCTTTCCTGTTGTTTGTGCGTTGTTTCCTGCAAAGGCATCTGGAATGAACTGAAAATTGAAATTCGAGTCGCCCGAGTTTCGGTACAACTGAATGGACAGATCCTTCAATTGGAATTCCGGCATCGTCAATTTGCCTTCAAGCAGATCAAGGGTACGCAACCTGATGTGGAGAAAACCGAGGTCAAGAAGCTTTCTTTGCTGTCGATCCTCCACGACCAAATCGCGAATATTGATCTCACTGAGCCATTTGACCTGAAGTGATCCGATGGAAACCCTGGTGCGTAAACGACGTTCGAGGTAGTGGGCTGCCTGGTCCTTGATGATGGCCTGTCCCCATTGACTTTGAAGGGCAAGGGAAAGGGTCAGAAGCAGCAGCATGATGCCCCCCACCAAGTAGAGCAGGAAGGCCATGGCCTTCTTGACCAACCTTCGCGATCTAGTACTATTCTCCGACATTCATTTCAGGCTTGACCACGGCCGACAAATTACACCAATTATGGGCTTTCTAGCTGTTTCCGGCCACTCAGTTTGTCCGGTATTCAACATGGTTTTAAATGGGCTGTATTTTTTATATGATCATACTCATTTTTTCTTCTGATACCGCTCAGCCTGGCATCACGAAGTTGATGCCAAATTTGAGGGGCTGAACAAACAATTGGGGCTCTTGCCTGAACATGAACATTCGTTAATAAAAACTCATTAGACATGATCATTGAACAGATCTATACTGGTTGCCTGGCGGAAGCCGCATATTACATCGAGAGTGATGGGGAGGCCGCCATCATCGACCCCCTGCGGGAGACCAAACCCTATAGAGAAAGGGCCGAAAAACACGGAGCAACGATAAAATACATTTTAGAAACACATTTTCATGCTGATTTCGTCAGCGGCCATGAGGATCTAGCCCGGAAGACAGGAGCAACCATAGTATTCGGCCCCACCGCACGTCCCTCCTACGATGCACACATTGCAGGGGATGGCGAAGTCATCAAATTGGGCGAGGTTTTCATCAAAGTGCTGCATACTCCCGGTCATACGATGGAATCAAGTTGTTTCCTGCTAATCGACGAACAGGGAAAGAATAAAGCACTTTTCACGGGCGATACACTTTTCATTGGTGACGTAGGAAGACCAGACCTCGTACAAAAACTGAAGCCAGAGATTAATGAACGTTACCTGGCCGGCAAACTTTATGATTCACTCCGGAACAAGATCATGCCACTTGGAGATGACTTGATGATCTATCCCGGTCATGGTGCAGGAAGTGCTTGTGGCAAAAGTATAAGCCGTGAAACCATGGATACCTTAGGTCACCAGAAGAGTACGAATTATGCACTCAGACCCAACCTGAGCAAGGAAGAGTTCATTCAGGAACTGATCAGTGGTCTGGTGGATCCGCCACAATACTTCCCTTCCAACGTGGTCATGAATGTCAAGGGGGGCTTGCCTAGCATCGACGAATTGATCAGTAATGGTACCCATCTGTTGCAGGTGAATGAATTCCTTGCTATTCAGGAAAGCACTCATGCACTTGTCCTCGATACCCGACGCAAAGAGGAATTTGCCGAAGATCATATTCCCGGATCCATATACATAGGGCTCGATGACCAGTTCGCACCTTGGGTAGGTGCACTGATCAATGATCTGGATCAACCCATTCTGCTTATCACTGAGCCCAACCGGGAGGAAGAAGCCGTCATCAGATTAGCCCGGGTCGGATATGATCATGTTCTGGGGTGCCTCAAGGGTGGCTTGAAATCCTGGATGGATGCGGGAGAGCCAACGGAAAGTCTAGGCGAGATTGATGCCAGTCTATTCAGCCAAATGCACGCGCAGGATAACAAGGGGTACATACTTCTTGATGTGCGCAGGAAAAGTGAATACGACACTGAACACATTGTGGGGGCGGAGAACTTCCCGCTCGACTTCATCCATCGTAATCTGTCCATGATTGATCCCGACACGACTTACTATGTGCACTGTGCCGGCGGATACCGTTCTGTTATTGCCTGTTCGATATTGAAAGCAAAAGGATATGAGCACCTGGTCAACATCAAAGGCGGGTTCAATGCTTTGGCAGGCACATCCTTGAAACGGAGTAATTTTCGGAAACAAAAAACGGAACTGTGAAGTCCGAACCCTGAAAGATTCATCTTCGAATGACAGATATTCATTGACGGGCATTTCATTTGATTTTAAATGTTTCGTACAACGTACTTTTGCCAAAACTCTGGCAAATGCCCACCATCAAACTGAATACCGAGGAGTTCAAAGAAAAGGTTTTCGACTACGAAAATGAAAAGGAATGGAAGTATCCGGGCGAACTGCCCGCGATCATTGATTTTTATGCGGATTGGTGTGGGCCCTGCAAGATGGTTGCGCCAATTTTGGAAGAGCTCAGCCATGAATACGAGGGACGATTGCTCATTTACAAAGTAGATACGGACAAGGAACAGGAAGTAGCAGCTGTTTTCGGCATTCAAAGTATTCCCACTTTCTTATTCATTCCCCTAGGCAACGGGCAACCCATGCTGGAACCCGGCGCCTTTCCCAAACATGTATTCAGGGAGATCATTGAAGAGGAGCTTCTGAAAGAGAAGAAAGACGAAAGTCTCTGAACAGAAGTGCAGAAACTCAATGCAGATCCGGCGAGGAAGTATCCGGAGCAGAGCACTCATCCAAGCAGCGCTTGGGGCGAAAAAAACCCGTTACAAAAAGTACACCCCCAAATACATATGCCGGCCACGCATCCTCAAAATGATTTCCAGCCCAAATGAACAATGCTGCCAGCCCCCAGCGGAGAATACGACTGATGAGGGTCAGACGATCATTGTATGTACGTATGGAGAAAAAAGAGGCCATGTATTCACATTCTCTAGTGTCTGATTCCTGAATATGCTGAACTAAAGAACCATTGGGCACTAACCCGCAAGTTCAGATCTTTGCCTGCAAACTTTTCCAGGGTCCGCCATTGTATGTTTCAATACCTGCAGATGTTAGTATGGACTTTGCTCGCGCACTCCGAGCTCCACTCAGGCAAACAGTGATAACGGGCTTTCCCAACTTTTTCAGATCACTGGCCACCGCATGCATCTGATCTACAGGGATATTACGGGAGTTTTGGATATGGCCAGAACCAAATTCGCCGGCTGATCGAACATCCACTATGATCGCACCTTTCTCTACAAGAGCCTTGAAGTCCGTGGGCTCCCCAAACAACTTTCGGAAAAAACTGAACATGGAAAATGGATGTTTTGTTAAAGTCTTCAGGTTGAGTCGATTTTGATAAACCCATCAGTTTACAGTATACCCAGCCGTCTTAGAATGCAAATTTCCTATCTTTCCTCCACAACTACAATCAGAATATGAAAAAAATGTCTTTTAGTATTTTCCTCTGTGCACTATTCGTACATGCAAGTGCCCAGAAACCGGTCATCGTGGAGCAGAAGGAACCCGCGCCTACAGGAATCCAGGTAACTACAACCCGAAATTCTGCTATCATTTCAGGGAAAAAAGTGGACTATACCACACAGAGCGGATATCTAGAACTGAAAAATGATACCGGCAAAGTTATCGCCAAGGTTTTCTTCACCTATTATAAAACGGAAAATCTGGACCTTGGGAAAAGGCCCCTGACATTCGCCTTTAATGGCGGACCCGGCAGTTCGTCTGTATGGTTGCATCTAGGTGCCCTTGGTCCCAAAAAAGTACAATTGAAAGATGATGGCACCGCATCCGCTCCACCCTATTCTGTTGTGAACAATGAAAACAGCTGGCTGGACCGAACGGATATCGTGTTCATCGATCCGGTATCCACGGGCTTCAGCAGACCAGCCTCCGGAGAATCTCCCAGCCAGTTCCATGGTTTCAAAGAAGATATTGAATCCGTGGGCTCTTTCATCAGACATTTTCTTTCCGCTTATGAACGATGGGCTTCCCCGAAATTCCTGGCCGGCGAAAGTTATGGCACCACCCGGGCTGCAGGACTGTCCAAATTCCTTCAGGATAATTATCGTATCTACTTAAACGGTATTTTCCTGATCTCACCGGTACTGAACTTCGGCAGTGCAGACTTCGCCGTAGGAAACGACCTGCCCGCCATACTGCACCTACCCTCCTTCACAGCAGCTGCCTGGTATCATAAAAAATTGGCTCCGGCATTAATGACCGATCAGCAGAAAACACTCAGAGAAAGTGAAGCTTTCGCGATGGGTGAATATGCCACTGCATTGATGAAAGGAGATGAACTTTCGGCCAATGAAAAGGACAGGATCGCGGAGAAAGTCAGTTACTATTCCGGACTCGACAAATCATATGTACTTCAAAGTAATCTCCGCATAGATGAAAACAGGTTCTACAAGGAATTGAGGAGGAAGGATGGCCTCACCATCGGCAGACTAGATGCCCGTTTCACAGGCAGGGACCTCGATGATGCCGGTGAATCAGTGAGTTTCGACCCTTCGTTCACCAATATCGACGGGCCATTCACATCAGCCATAAACGATTATTTTCAACGCGAATTGAAGGTGAAGGAAGACAAGGCATACAATATATTCGGGAATGTATATCCCTGGAATTACAGTAATGTGCAGAATCAATATCTGAATGTAGCGGAAAGTCTTCGGGATGCCATGACCAAGAACCCCGCACTCAAAGTATACGTCGGTTCAGGTTATTATGATTTCGCCACCCCCTATTTCATATCCAACTACGACTTGGCGCACCTTAATCTCAGACCCGAACTGAGGGGCAATTTTAAACATTTTTATTATCAATCAGGACACATGTATTATATAAACAAGCCTGATGCCATCCAGATGAAAAAGGATGTGGATGCGTTCTTTGACTGGGCTTTACCCAAATGAAAATGACATGTTGAGCAACTATAAAGCACGCATGACTGGACAAAAATCACGGAACATCCAAATACTTTAAACACCAGACAGATCCACCCTCTGATCGCAAGATCCGATGATAATCGGCATGAGCTTATAAAGATGAAGACAATCTTGATGTGATGAACTGAAGAAACGTGGTTTCAGATAGGGATATCCGGGAGGTTTTGACAAACGGATCCAGGTTGCCGATCAGAAACACATTCATGCTATTGCATGCAGGTGTGTGGCATCGATCTGCAGACCCACTTCGTCGCCCGGCTTCCAAGATATGTTTGGGATTCTGGACTTGATGATACCTGTTTCCATCTCTATTTCAATATCAAGATGGCTGCCATGGAAACTTATCCTTTTGATAAAACCCGCCATTGACGAAGCACCTTTTTCAGAAAGTCGGACATGCTCAGGCCTGACGATATGTACTTTTGATGGATCGAGTTCAATTTCATTTTTACCATTCCACTCTTTTCCCACAACATTATAATCACCCAGCAAGCCCGCCGCATAAGTATTCTTTGGATGGAGATACAGTTGACGCGGATCTCCCTCTTGAATAATGTGACCACCCTGCATGAGGATGATCTGATCGGACCAGGACATCAGGTCGGGCGCATCATGAGAAACCATTACACAGGTGATGCCCAAGTGTTCACTTACATCCTGAAGCACAGACCTGATCACCGACTGGTGAAGGGCATCCAGATTGGAGAATGGTTCATCAAGCAAAAGCAATCGAGGAGACATACTCAACAGCCGGGCTAATGCTACACGCTGACGCTCACCCCCGGATAATTCATTGGTCCGGCGCTTCATCAAATGATCGATCCTGCATACACTGTATAATTTGGACACATCAATCTCCTTCCATTCATTGGCGTATTCTAAGATCTCCTCAATGCGGTAGTTATTTCGCAGTTCAAAATGCTGGGAGAGGTAAGCGATCCGGGGATGGCCATCTATTAATTGCTCTTCAGGACCTTTCACACGTTCCCCATCAAGCCATATCGTACCTGAATCGGGTTGCACAGAACCGGCGATCATTTTCAGTAAGGTTGTTTTGCCCGAACCCGTCTCGCCGGCGATCCCGGTCTTTTGACCCAGGGGAATGGATAGGCTGATATCCTGGACGGAAATATTCCCTTTGATGGACTTGGTCAGATTCCTAATCTCCAGTAATGCCATGGCCGGCAAAGGTAAGGCTGGGAAGATGATTCTATTATTCTTGGAAAGAGTGGGACATCAGAACATGTTTGAAATATAAACAGAGCGATTCCACAGATCAACAAAAGTGCATACATAAAATACACTCTGCTGGAACCTGCAGGAAAATCAACCAAAGAACCCACCTTTAGCTGTATCACAATTCCATCGGAAAATGGGAAAGTGTAATTTGAACAAACAACCTTGTTGAAGAAAGTGAACGTTTTATGTATGATCAAAATCAGAAAACACAAAATCCTCATATTCATCGATTTAAATCATTAGATAGGAATGATTTTGATGGATTATGGCAATATCTTCAGTTCCCATCCGTTCATTTTCTAGTCAAAAATGAAAAATTGCTAACTTTGCGCTTTGGAAACCAATCCCTTAGGGTAGATTCCAACAGAAAAAGCAAAGCACCATTGACCCAAACCCGTTCTAAGCGTGAGGAAAGCCATTCTTTACATATCATTATTATTCAGCTTAGCAGCGCAGGCAAGCCATGGTTCAAAGTCGGGGAAACATAAATCCACCGGGAAATCCTCCCCTGTTTCCTCTTCACATAAAAAACAAAGAAAGGCAGGTAAAAGCACGGCTAAACATCAAACGAGATCATCCCATCAGCCTAAACCCATAACCGATCCTTCACTGCTGGTGCTTGCATCACCTTCTGAAACCCGGTCGGCAAATACTGAAAACACCGGATCAACCGGGGAAGGACAAATTGAGCCCGCCCCTACCGAAACGGCGTCTGCCCTTCAATTCAAGTATGCCATCAAACTGGATATGGAAGTGGAATCTTTGCCGCAGACCGTTCTATTGGAAAAGCTGGATGGTCTTTATGGAACTCGCTACCAAATGGGGGGGCTCTCCAGAAAAGGGATCGACTGTTCCGGGTTCACATCATACATTTACGCCTCCGTCTACGGCATCGAGATCCCCCGCATATCGGGAGATCAATATCTTTTCGTTAAACATATACCGATGGAGGATCTCCGTGAGGGGGATTTAGTATTCTTCAGGACACAGCCACACAAATTTGTATCACATGTGGGTGTTTACATTGGGAACGACCGGTTCGCCCATGCTTCAGTCAAGCAGGGAGTGACTATCAGTAGCCTTACTGGGGACCCATATTATAGGGATCATTTCGTCGGGGCCGGACGTATCGAAAGCAAGATGAATGCCGACCTCAGGACGGGCGGAAATTTCCAGGTAGCCAGTTCAGAACTCATATCCAACCAGTGAACGCATCATGAGACCCGAAAACCGGGATCGGTTCTGATGAAAAAGCTTCTTCCCATAAAAATGGCCGCCAGAGAATGGCAGCCTTTGTAGTTTTTTATCCGACTGTGATCAGTTTACTCAAAACTTATATAGCAGGGAGAAAGAGAGCACATTGCTTTTCAGTGGAGAATTGATATTGCTTCCGCTGCTTCGGATATCGGTCAGACCGATTGCATATCGAGCGCCGATACCAAAATGGCTTCCGAAATAATAACCAGCACCAAGATCAAAGCTGAATGCATTACCCTTCAAGAGGCCTTTAAGGTCTGTCTCAGAAGGCTGGCCTGTTCCAGGATGTTTGTTGGTTTCGTTAGCTCCTACCAGAAAACCCAGCTGCGGGCCGGCTTCCAGATAAAAACCTCCGGTATGGTATTGAAGCAGAAGAGGAATATTCAGATAACTGAGCTTGGTTTCGAAAATCAAAACATAGGTACTGCTGGCGCCCAGCTGACCATCTTGGTTAGCGCCTTCAGCAGAATAACTCAATTCCGGCTGAAAACTGAAATGTTGACCAAGAGGCAGGTTGAAGAAAGCTCCGATGACCGGGCCAAGACGAGTGGCTGGACTTTTCAGGTAATTCGCGATCTCATAACCGCTGGATAAATTAGAAAAATTCAGACCGGCTTTTACCCCAAAAGAAGGTTTGCCAAAAGGATTGACTGTCTTCTTCGCGGACTGAGCGAAAACGGTAAAAGCGCTGAACAGTACCAAAATGAGTAATGATGTTCTTTTCATTTTCAATGATTTTGAGTCTGTAAAGTTATTATTTCCGCGGCATCCGAACAAGAGATTTTGAGTCTCTAAAAGTAAAATGTCAACTGATTTTTGACCCTCCAGTAAAATTGTTTTAAAGAATTTTATATTGTTAATTATCAGGTTATTAAACACCCTGATCGGGCATACATTTGTCATTCGAAATGCAACATGAAATGAAATGATATGGGCAGATATATGCCACAGCTCCCTTTTCATTTTGGCTTATTTTCACTGCATAATCTAAGATGTTCATGAACAAGCTGCTACTGACCACCGTCTTTCTTTGTTTCATTATTAATGTACAGGCCCAGCCCTATACGTCGAATTGGAATTCACTGAATACCCGAAAGATACCCTCCTGGTTCCATCAGGATAAGTTCGGCATCTTCATCCACTGGGGTGTGTATTCCGTGCCATCATATGCTCCGGTGATCAAAAACAGCGGACTCAGCTATGCTGAATGGTATTGGAAAAGGCTTGACGAGAAACAGCATGATTTCATTCGTTTCCATGAGCAGAATTATGGCGAAAAATTCAGCTACCCCCAGTTCGAATCACAATTCCATGCAGAACTCTTCGACCCCTCGCAGTGGGCCGATATTTTCAAACGTTCCGGTGCAAAATATGTGGTACTCACCTCCAAACACCACGAAGGCTATGCCCTATGGAACAGCGCAGAAGCCGATCGGAATTGGGGCAGGCCCTGGAATTCGGTGACCGGGACACCGAGAAGAGACCTGCTTGGGGACCTCACAGAGGCTGTCCGGGCTAAAGGACTGCGCATGGGCTACTACTATTCTCTTTATGAATGGTTCAACCCCTTGTGGAAAATGGACAAGACACGATATGTTACAGAACACATGATCCCTCAGTTCAAAGATCTGGTCACCCGATATAAGCCCTCCCTGATCTTCTCGGATGGCGAATGGGATCTGAGTGACACGGCATGGCACAGTCCCGAACTACTGGCTTGGCTGTTCAATGAATCTCCCGTATCAAAAGAGGTGGTGGTCAACGACCGCTTCGGCAACAATACCCGAAATGCGAACCGCGGAGCACTCTATACGACATCCGAATATGGCAGCGGCATGAACGCCAACATCATCTGGGAAGAGAATCAGGGTATCGGACACTCCTACGGGTACAACCGAAATGAGCAACTGAGCGATTACAAGAGCAGCCGCGAACTCATACTCATGCTTTGCGACAATGTTTCCCGCGGTGGCAATTTCCTGCTGGACGTAGGACCAACGGCTGATGGAAGGATTCCCGTGATCATGCAACAAAGACTCATCGACATCGGTGATTGGTTGCGGGATAATGGCGAGGCCATTTATGGTACTGAAGCCTGGAAGCAGCCCTATCAATGGAGTCCGGGCAAAAAAGCAGACCTGAAAAAAGCAGATTTCATGGCCGATTACAGTATCGACAGAATGGTTCAACCGGACAAGGATATAGCATGGGTTCAATGTCTGTTCACTCGAAAAGGGAAAGACCTGTATTGCATCGTCCCTTCCTATCAGACCAGGCTCACTCTGAAAAACATGACGGCCCCTCCGGGCACAAAAGCCTCCTTGCTTGGAGGCTCCGCTTCGGTGAGCATGAAACAAACCGGAAAGGATATATTGATCGACCTTTCCAACCTCAGGCCCTGGGACTTAGGTCAATCAGGCATATTCGTGGTGAAACTGTCGGGTATAGCGAAGTAAATCACCCGGGAACATCATCCCTGTTTCTTCTTCTTCAAGGTATTCATCGTCCATACCCCACTGAGGGCGGTATAAAATCTAGGCGATGCTGGCGTAAGCCCAACACCTGCGGTCAAACCATATTGAAACATGTTGGAATAGTTATAGTTGGCCGTGAGATCCAAAGTGTGTTGCGATGGTCCGCCATTGACGAATCCGAAAACATCCACAGTGACATCCCATTTTGAATTCAGGTGATTGGTGTAATTGACATCATAAATGAATGAAGGAGCCGCAGCAAAACCATCCCAGAACAATCCGACGCTGGAACCGAAATTATGTCGATCACCCACGGGCTTGTTGACGATCAGTTGCAAGACGGGGGCATACCGGTCAGCCGTGAAATGATTGGTGGCAAAATAGGGAATGGCCAATTGCCCCGAAAGGACAATCGAAGTACGCCCCTCGCCTTCCTCACTGAACTGATAATTGATGCCGAATCCCAATGGTTCCAGACCGGAAAGATGGTTCTTCGGAAGAACTGATCTGTCCCAAACACTTATGGTGCTAATGCCGGCGTTGATTTCCAGTCTATCGGTGATACCATACCTGATTCCCAAGTTCGGATAAACGAGATCGAGTTCAGCGGTCACTGTTTCGTAGCCCAATACCCAATCCACTTCAATATCCCCTTTTTCTAAGGCAAAATCGCTCTGGGATTTATTACGACTGCCTTTCTTGATCCGGCGCTTGATCTGCGCGTCCGTAGAAATTACGGCAATCAGGCAGGCAACAATCAACAGGCTACTTCGAAACATCCATGAAATTAGTGAAATAAAGGAATTGGATGAGGCAGTTGGAACAATTCAAATTCAGGGGAGGCCGTATTTGAGCATAGAGATCGGGGCAAGTCAGGTATTCACTTTATCGTTCCCTGACACAACTTATTCCTCTCATCAGCTGTCAGCAAGCGATCATAAATTCTGACCTCGTCTAAACGACCTTTGAATGAGTAAGGCAAGCTATCGCACCAGTAGCCGATCTGCAAGGAGGTCTGTTCACAGGTGGCCATTTCGCTGTAATCCGTTGTCTGCTTCGAAACCTCTTGACCATTCAGGTAAATGGTTTGTGTGGACCCGTCAAAGACTGCGAAAATGCAGTTCCATTGATTGACATTGACTCTGTAGGCCGGATCTGAAAAAGTATTGAACCAGTCGGATTCTACATTATGCGTGCTGCATCTTCCACCTTTAACTATGCCTAAGGCGACGGGAGTGACGAAATTGATCGCCAGACGCCAGGATTGAAGTCCGCCACCTTGGATCTCTCTCTTCCCCAACAACATATAAGAATATGCAGTCTCAGGAAAAAATTCCACGTAAAGGGTCATTTTCTTCTTAAACTGTAATTTAATGTCATCATTGACTTTGACGTAACTGAGGTCTCCGTTCAATTGCAAACTCCTGCCCTTATCACCACCCCTGTCGGTTCCGAATGACGCATTACCCACAATAGAGCCATCAAGGCTATGGCCACTTTCGTCCTTGACGTTCCCATTGAATGGATAGTAAGCCACGAGCCCGTCCTGCACAACAGGAGCAGGAACCGGATCAGTAGGCGGAACGATCGGCCGTGACTGCTGCTTTTTGCAGGAAAGCAACATCAACAGAATGATGCAAGAAAACAGTTTAGCTCGCAAGTGGCTGGTTTGGATGGAAAGTACATAGATTTCTCCTGAAACCTGATAAAAAAGCGAACTTTGTACCCGTTTGACCGGCCATATTCTGCCGAATCTTTTCGATCAGTGAAATCGTTTTGCTCTTTTCATAAAAATAGAAAATAATGAATAAGGTATGCTCTTTTCTGTTTTGCCTGTCCATGACGCTGGCAGTTCATATTCATGGTCAAGACATCACCGGCGACTGGTATGGTGCTTTACACATCCAGGGCACACAACTCAGGCTCGTCTTCCATATCAAAAAGACGGATAGCGGTTACGTATCCACCATGGACAGTCCGGATCAGAAAGCCCTGGGATTACCTGTAGCCAAAACCAGTTACGTGCAACCCCGTCTGAACATTTCCATGCCGGCCATTCATTTGGAATATGAAGGTGAACTTGATCAGGAACAGAAGATCAAGGGCAGTTTCAAACAGAATGGTCAAACATTCCCTTTGGAACTCAGTCATGAGCAGATCGAAAAAAAAGTGGTCAAACACCCCCAAGAACCCATCAAACCTTACCCCTATTCCGAAGAAGAGGTTCAATTTGAAAACCCGATAGGACACCATACGTTGGCAGGCACCCTGACACTGCCTCAGAAAACGGGAATATTCCCGGTGGTGATCCTGATCACGGGAAGTGGACCTCAGAACAGGGATGAGGAATTACTTGGCCATAAGCCATTCCTTGTCCTCTCCGACCACCTCACCCGTCAAGGGATCGGAGTGCTTCGTTATGATGACCGCGGTACGGCAAAATCTACCGGAGATTTCAAATCAGCCACCACAGCAGATCTTGCCACAGATGTGGAGGCAGCCATAAACTTCCTGATGACCAGGCCGGAAGTGGACAAGAAGAAAATAGGATTGATCGGCCACAGCGAAGGCGGCTTGATCGCGCCTATCGTCGCCGCAGGAAACCGTAATGTGTCGTACATCGTGCTCATGGCTGGAACCGGGATTCCGGGAGATGAACTATTGCTGAAACAGGAAGAACTCATTGCACGGGCAACAGGAAGCAAAGAAGATGATATCAGCAAAATGAAGGTCTCCAATAGGAAAGCCTTCGACATGATCAATACGATCAAGGATACTTCGAACCTGAGGAGATCACTGACAGAATACGTCATGGGAGAACTCAAAGCAAGTCCATCAGATCAAAAGCCTGCTGGTATGACCGATGAAGCCTATGCCAAAATTCAGGTCCAGACCCTCACTTCCCCCTGGATGCTTTATTTCCTGCGTTATGATCCCAGGCCCGTGATCTCCAAAGTAAAATGTCCGGTCCTCGCCATCAATGGAGCCAAAGACTTGCAAGTACCGCCGCGGGAAAATCTCGAGGAGATAGAAAAGGCGCTTCGAAAAGGTGGTAACAAGAAAGTAACCACCCAGCAGATCCCCAACCTGAATCATCTTTTCCAGGAATGCACTACAGGCTCACCAGAAGAATATGCCACGATCGAACAGACGATCTCGCCCGTCGCATTGAATATCATTTCCGACTGGATAAAAGACAGGGTGAAATAATCATTTCAGGAATGATCATCTTACCCTGACCAAGAGAAATCAAAGAAATCCTTCGATCCCCTACTCTATCTTCTTTACCCCTGGTATTCACTCTCGCACCAAATCATCAATTTGAAATCCGACTCTACATTGCATTGGAAGCTATTGTAGAAAGCAGATAAGCAGTGAACAAATTCGGTCATATGTAGAGATTGTACAGAATAATTAAATTTAAGGGATGAAGCTGATCTTCCCTTTACTCCTGCTTGCCCAATTCACCATGGCGCAACCTGTTAAAGACCATACTTATCCCGTCAGTAAGGAGATCGTGAGTCCGATGCACAAAACCGATTTCAACAATGGGAACAGCTGTCCGGAAAGGAAGCAGGGAGGCAATCCTAGAATGGTCAATGGTTACCTTGTATTCAATGGTTCGATGGATGGTGACCGCCAGGTAGATCCGCAGATAGCCGTAGGCGGAGGTTATATATTGGAGGGCTCCAACAGAGGCTTGCTGATCTATACGAAAGAAGGAAAATGGGTGAACGGCGTTTCCCAAAATTGTTTCAATAATGGCATCGATCCTAAAATGTTCTTCGATATACATGATCGGGTGTTCGTGTTTGACATGTGGTGGTATTATGACAAGCCCAAGACAAAACCAGTGAACATTGCCGTAAGTGAGTCCAGCGATCCTACCCTGGGCTGGAACATCTATCCCGTATCGCGCACGGAAGAAGAAGATGGCGGTGCCATCGGATATAGCAGGAAATGGATAGGTTATTCCTACCCCGGTGGAGAACAGAACACCTTCATCATTAGGATGGCGGATGCAAAAGCGGGAAAGCCTGCCACCATTTATCATTTCAAAGGCAGCCTTGGTCTGCCTGTTTTTACCCAAGACCCCCTAGATGATCTTTATTTCGTGGACATCGATAGCGCCGACCTGACCATCACCAAGATCATGGATGGACAAAGTGGTGATCCTTATGCGGTGTTGGTGTCTAAAACCAAGCATGGATTGACCTACATCGATTATCCACCTTCATCACCTCAGAAAGGAACAAAGCAGGTGGTGGCCAGTGGTGACAGGAATCCAAAAAATCTGGTGATCCAGAATGGCTATTTGTGGTTTTCCCAAACTGTACTTTCCCATGGAAGATCCGCCGTCCAATGGAATCAGGTGGAACTCAAAACCGGAAAATTCAAACAAAGCGGGATCCTGCGCAGCGACACCTCCAGTTTCATCCAAACATCCATTGCGGTCAACAAGAGGAATGATGTACTCGTGGGTTTCCAGGAAACCAATGAACGCATGTTTGTGAGTCCACGTTTCGCCTATCGATCGGGGAAAGACAAACCCTCCACGATAAGAAAGATGGTGAGCATCGGCGAAGGCGAATCAGCCACGAATGGTGAATCCTGGGGAGATTATAGCGGAAGTATCCTGGATGGGGACAACCTGCTTGATCTCTGGAGCATACAGAGCCGTGCCAATGCAAAAGGCAAGGCAGAATCTGTGATCGTCAAAGTCCCCGGAGTTCACAAATGATCCTATTCGGCAGATGAACTACCCCTGAATATATGATCTGCTGATCATGAATCAACTGATGGCTATTGATGTAATGGGCGAAAAGATACTCCATGCATTGGCATGGTGATACTCGGGCACAAAGTTCCAGAAAAAATAATCGAGCATCCCGTGCACGATCATCTTTCTGAAAGGGAATTCAAGAACATCAGAGCTTGACAACTTTCAGGAGTTTGATCAATTTACCTTGGCGTATTTCAACCACATAGACGCCGCCTGCCCATTTATTTCCGAAGCTTATAGTGGATCCCGGAGCAGCGATCATTTTTTCCACCGGTCTGCCAACCACATCATAGATCATGATCTCGGCCTTCTCGGGGCTGCTGCTTGCAACCTTCATGTTGAATGAATAAGAAGAAGGATTCGGCATGACGACCGCATCAAGGAAAGCATCGGATGCTTTCGGCAGTAATGAATTCGGATTGGTGTTGTTGGTCAACGTCGAAGGCGCAACCGGAGCTGCCGCAACTGTACAACCAATGACGATGGAAGCCGTTGAGGAATAAATATTCGTATTCGCACATGAACCCACTTTGACCCGATAATAGGTAGTCTTGTTCACATTCTTATAGCTGTAGGTATTGGTCGTGGAGCTATTGTCGACTGTCCAGGTTGTGTTATCCGGCGAAGTTTGCCATTGCAGAGCTACGCCCGTGGTATACCCGCTCAATGTTAGCGTACCTGCATATGTTCCTACCTGGCAGTAGGTAGCACTTCCGGCGATTGTACCACCAACCGGTGTATTCTGATAAGTCACCGTAGCGGTGCTTGAATATGCTATCGCACAAGTTCCGCTCTGTACCACGGCCCTATACTGCGTTGTTGCGGTGACATTCAAATAGCTAAACGAAGTCAATCCTGCCGTGTTCAAAATAGTTGACCAGGAACTACCATTAGGACTGGATTCCCATCGTACTACTGCACCCGTTTGGCCGCTCAGGGTTAGCGTGCCGGAATTGGTCGTTCCGCAAACGGTTACCCCACCAGCGATTGATCCGCCTTTAGAAACTGGACTTACGGTGATCGTACCCGTGGCGTTCACTGTTCCACAGCCACCCGTGAGCGGGATCGAGTAGTTGAATGTTCCACTCGCCGTCGGTGTGCCGCTTATAGTTATCTTATTTGCTGACCAGGCAGCCGTTACACCCGCAGGAAGTCCTGTTGCCGTACCGATACCTGTTCCGCCTGTAGTAGTATAGGTTATATTAGTTATGGCGCTATTGATACATATTGTTTGTGCATTGGTTCCGGATGCTGATGAAAGCGTGACGGTATTTGTCGTGACCGTGACCGATCCTGTGGCTATGACTGTTACTCCTCCACAACCGCCCGTTAACGTAACCGTGTAAGGGAATGTACCGCTTTGGGTTGGCGTACCACTAATGGTCACTACATTGGATGCCCATGTACCAGTCACACCGGTCGGCAAACCAGTTACGGTAGCACCAGTTGCACCAGTTGTGGAATAAGTGATATTGGTGATGGCGGTATTGATACATTTTGTTTGTGCATTGGTTCCGGATGCTGATGTCAAAGACACGGCATTGGCAGCTTTGACAGTTATGGAACCAGTAGAGGCGACCGTTCCGCAACCACCGGTTAATGTAACTGTATAATTAAATGTGCCGCTGACGGTAGGAGTCCCGCTGATGGTCACCACATTGGAAGACCATGAACCTGTGACACCGGACGGCAACCCTGTTACAGAAGCACCAGTCGCGCCAGTTGTGGAATAGGTGATACTAGTAATGGCTGAATTTATACAGGGCGTTTGCGCATTGGTGCCTGCTGCTGATGTCAGCGATACGGTATTGGCTGCTGTAACAGTGATTGATCCTATAGCTGTAACCAATGATCCACAACCACCAGTCAATGTAACAGTGTAGTTGAAAGTACCGCTTTGGGTCGGGGTACCGCTGATGGTCACGACATTCGATGACCAGGTGCCAGTCACACCGGACGGCAATCCTGTTACGGTAGCACCTGTCGCGCTTGTGGTGGAATAGGTGATATTAGTAATAGCGGTATTGATACATTTTGTTTGCGCATTGGTGCCCACTGCTGATGTCAACGACACCGCATTGGCCGCTTTGACAGTTATGGAACCATTAGTGGAGACCGCTCCACATCCACCCGTTAACGAAACGGTGTAGTTGTATGTACCGCTGACTGTAGGAGTCCCGCTGATGGTCACTACATTGGATGACCATGAACCAGTCACACCAGCCGGCAAACCTGTTACGGTAGCATTCGTTGCGCCAGTGGTATTATAGGTGATATTTGTTATGGCAGTATTTATACAAGGGGTTTGTGCATTGGTGCCAGTTGCTGATGTCAGCGACACGGTATTGGCAGCTGTTACGATGATCGAACCTGTGGTTGTGATCGTCCCGCAACCTCCAGTCAACGTAACGCTATAATTGAACGTACCGCTTTGAGTTGGGGTTCCGCTGATGGTCAGGACATTGGATGACCAAGAACCTGTGACACCGGACGGCAATCCTGTTACGGTAGCACCAGTCGCGCCTGTTGTGGCATAGGTGATTTTAGATATGGCGGTACTGATACATATTGTTTGCGCATTGGTGCCAACAGCTGAAGACAATGTAACTGTATTGGATGCTTTGACTGTTATGGAACCAGAAGCCGTGACCGTTCCACAACCACCCGTTAACGTAACGGTGTAGTTGAATGTGCCGCTGGCTGTAGGTGTCCCACTGATGGTCACGACATTGGATGACCATGAACCTGTGACACCGGACGGCAATCCTGTCACGGTAGCACCAGTTGCGCCCGTAGTGGAATAGGTGATATTAGTAATGGCAGTATTTATACATGGTGTTTGCGCATTTGTTCCAGCTGCCGATTTCAGAGAAACGGTATTGCTAGCACTTACGGTCATCGTCACACTATTGCTGGAAGTCACGGTAGAAGCCGTCCGGCAAGTTGTTGCCGCGGTAGTCATGGATACGGTGACTACTTGACCATTTGTAAGAGTCGAAGTGGTATAGGTAGGACTGTTCGTGCCTACATTGGTGTTACCGACCTTCCACTGGTAACTGGGCGAAACGCCAGCGTTGGTGGGCAGCGCTGTGAAAGTGACCGTAGATCCCGCACAGATGGAGCTGGCTGTCGTTTGCACGATCACACTGGCACCTGCTTTGGGATTAACCGTGATGGTACCCGTTGCGATGAGGGGAGAACAACCTCCCGTCTGGGTGACCGTATAATTGAATACTCCAGAAACAGTAGGCGTACCGCTGATGGTCACGGTACCCAGAGTTGAAGTTCCGGTCCAGGTTGGCGTCAATCCTGCAGGCAGGTTATTGAAAGTAGCACCCGTCGCTCCTGTTGTATTATACGATATGGTAGTGATGGCGGAACCCAGGCAGAGGGTTTGGGCGGTTGAGCCCGATGCTGAAGCCAGGGTCATGGTATTCGCCACATTCACAGTCATCGTGATCGGACTTGAAGTAGCCGTCGAGCTCGTTTGGCAACTGGTGACGCTGGAAGTCATCACCACGGTGACTACTTGACCATTTGTGAGTGCCGAAGAGGTATATGTCGGACTGTTCGTGCCTACATTGGTAGTACCCACTTTCCACTGATAGCTTGGTGTTGCACCTCCATTAGTAGGGGTGGCCGTGAATGTTACACTGGTACCTGCACAAATGGAAGTGGCCGTAGCAGACACACTCACCGTTGGAGTCTGCGCAGAATTCACCGTAATGATCGCCGTAGAAGAATACTGATCTGGATTACCGCCGACCAACACACGATAGTAGGTTGTCGTCGACAGGTTGGTGATCGTTTGTGATGTTCCGGTCAAGCTGCTGATTGTCCAAATAATTCCATCGGCAGATGTCTCCCATTGTTTGATGGTACCTGACTGACCTGAAAGGGTGAGTGTCACGCTGTTGGATCCGGAACAAACTGTCGTACTGCCGTTCAGCGTTCCACCGACCGCTGGCTGTGTGCCGCCACCTGAACCTACCGTAATCGTTTGAGAATTTGAATATCCGGTAGAACAACCTCCAACAAGTACTCGGTAAGTGGTATTCGTGGTCAGGTTACTATAGAATTGGGTCGGACTGGTATTGGGAATATTGATCCACACATCCACAACTGTTGAATATTCCCATCGGGTAATGCTACCTGAATATCCGCTCAATGTCAGTGATCCGGAATTAGTCCCGCTGTTCACCGTCGTGCCACCGCTCAGTGTTCCTGGAGAGAATGCCTGGTTCACGGTGATGGTGCCGGTTGACGTGATGGTAGAGCATCCACCGGTCTGCGTCACGGAATAATTGAATGTTCCGGCAGCTGTGGGTGTACCGGAGATGGTAGCAGTGTTAGCTATCCAACTGCCCGTCACACCCGTGGGCAGTCCGGAGAAGACCGCATTAGTCGCTCCCGTGTTGGAATAAACGATATCTGTGATCGGATTATTTATACAAACTGCCTGCGTGCTGGATCCACTGTTAGATGCCAGGAACATGGTGTTTGATGCCGTCACTGCCATGGTTATAGCATTGGATGTTGCTGTTCCTGACAAGCAGGAAGATGCATTGGATGTCATCACGACCGTGATCACATCATTATTATTCAACGCTGAACTGATATAATTCGCACTATTGGTACCCACATTGCTTCCATTCAGTTTCCACTGATAATTAGGAGCGGTACCACCGTTCGTGGGGGTTGCCGTGAAAGTTACAGTCGAACCTGCGCAGATGGCGTTACCCGTATTCGCCGATATGCTGACACTCGGAGTTACTGCAGGAGTCACCGTGATCGTACCTGTAGTGGTCAAAGGTGTACAGCCGCCAGTTTCTGTGACCGTATAATTGAACGTACCAGTTTGAGTGGGCGTGCCGCTGATGGTCACTGTACCCAGAGTTGAAGTTCCGGTCCAGGTTGGTGTCAAACCTGTTGGAAGTCCGTAAAAGCTTGCACCCGTGGCACCTGTTGTTCCATATGTGATGGATGTTATGGCAGTACCCTGACAGATGGTCTGAGAGGTGGTGGCTGATGAAGAAGACAAAGTCAGCGTATTGGGCGCACTGACCGTCATGGTGATGCCGTTCGAAGTTGCAGTATTAACCGACAGGCAGGATGATGCATTGGATGTCATCACCACCGTGATCACATCATTATTATTAAATGCTGAACTGATATAATTCGCACTATTGGTGCCCACATTGTTTCCATTCAGTTTCCACTGGTAATTAGGTGCGGTGCCACCGTTCGTGGGGGTTGCCGTGAAGGTGACATTGGTACCGGCACAGATGGTATTACCCGGATTCGCCGATAT
>CAIKEH010000049.1 GCA_903826405.1 uncultured bacterium | reverse complement strand
TGCATGGGCCTGCTCTGTGCCAAAGAATATTTCAAGGGCGACGACCTTCGGGAGAAATACCTCCGAAAAAGGGTAGATCAGATATGGGGTGCGGCCAACTGGAACTGGCATACCAATGGCAGCAACCGTCTCTTCTGGCACTGGAGTCCGCACAATGGTTTCGACATGAACTTCCCCGTCTGGGGATGGGACGAATGCCTGATCACATACATCATGGCTGCCTCTTCTCCCTATCATCCCATTTCCAAAACGGTATATGATTCCACCTGGACGGGCAGTGGTGGATTCCGAAATGGGAAAACCTATTACGGGATGAGCTTGCCCTTGGGTAATTATGACAAGGGCGGTCCGCTTTTCTTTGAACAATACACTTTTCAGGGCATCGATCCGAACGGTCTCACGGATAGCCTGGGGATCGATTATTTTGAGCAAGTGCGCAACCACACGCTCATCAACAGGGCCTACTGCATGGAAAATCCGAAGAAATACAAGGGATACGGCGCGAATTGTTGGGGACTAACGGCAGGGGACAGCTATAAGGGGTATGTGGCACATTGCCCGGAAGTAGACCTGGGTGTGATACAGCCTACCGCTGCGATATCCTCCATGCCCTTCACCCCAGCGGAAAGCATGGAAGCGATGCGCTATTTTTACTATGGTATCGGAAACAGGATCTGGAGTGACTATGGTTTCACGGATGGTTTCAGCATCGAACACGACTGGTATGCCAGATCCCATTTAGCGATCGATCAGGGTCCCATCGTGGTCATGATTGAGAACTACAGAAGCAAGCTGCTCTGGAAACTATTCATGAACATACCCGATGTACAGCGAGGTTTAGTAAGGCTTGGATTCAGGAGTCCATATCTCAAGCTATAGGGTCTTTTTCATTAGTTATGGACTGATCTGGTTCCATGAACTTGAGACAACATCAAAAAATATAATTTAAAGCCATGTCCACATCCATCTCCCGTAAGGAATTTTTGCAGCGATCTGCCATGGCAGGCGCTGCAGCCATGCTATCTTCTTTGGAAAGCTTGGCGGTTCAACGTGCAGACAAAAAACTCCGCGTGGCACTCATCGGTTGCGGCAGCGTGAGTAACCGCTACATCCCCAACCTTCAAGGGTCCAGCATGATCGACATCGTGGCACTTTGTGACATCAAGTACGAGAGGGCGCTTGAGCAGAAGAAGAAATACAATGTCCGGGCAGAGACCTACCCCCATATTGAGGCCATGCTGAAAGGAGTTCCTTTTGACATGATGGTGACCACCACGGACATGCAGATGCATGGTGAACTCAATAAAAAGGCACTTTCCGCCGGTAAGCATGTATGGAGTGAAAAGCCCATGGCCAATACTTATGCGGAAGGGAAGGCACTGCTTGAATTAGCGCGGAGCAGGAAACTGCATTTCTGGGGAGCACCGGCCGTTGTGATGAGTCCGCAATTCGCGTTCATGAGTCGGTCGATTCAGGAAGGAAAGCTTGGCCGCATCGCCAGTGCACACGGTCAGTACGGTCATACCGGACCCACCTGGTCCGCTTTCTTTTATGAAAAAGGCGGAGGTTCCATGCCTGATCTGGGCGTGTACAATATGGCAACCCTCACCGGTCTGTTAGGGCCGGCCCGATCGGTGATGGCCATGACCAGCATCGTCAATCCCGAAAGGACGGTAGATGATAAAGGCACCATCAAAGTGGAGGCTGAGGATAATGCACACCTGCTCCTTGATCACGGCAAGGGTATCATCAGCCATGTCATGTGCGGGTTCAACTATTTCGATCCGCATGGGCATGAAGCCAAAGGCCAGCAGTTGCATTCCATCCAGATTTATGGAGACAAGGCCAACATGCGCATGATCGGATATGATTGGGAAACTTATGGTGTATGGCTGGATGATTCCTGGGATAAACCAGCCACCCTTCATGAACCGGATCCGGGTGATTTTCAATGGCAGATGGGTGCCACGGTCGTGGGTGAGTCCATCATAAAAGGTATCGAGCCGCGGATCAATGCCGAGCATGCCCTGCATGTTCTGGAGATCATCGAAGGTGCCAGAACTTCCTCTGCCACGGGTAAAAAAGTCGAACTCGGCTCCACCTTCCCCTGGCCGATGGTGTAGGCATCAGTTTATCCCAGATTTATTTCAAAGGGATCCCTAATAAATCTTTTTTCTGTTTGGCATCTGACTATTCAGCGGGAGAAATCCCATGTATAGCAGGCTGTTGATAGCAGAAAATGTCCCGGTTTTATTTTGTGTACTTCTCCCTGAGTTTTTTCAACTGATCCGGTCCCATCCCCAATTCCTTATCCAGGAAATTGTCGATGGTGCCATATTTCTTGTTCAGGGCATCCCAGGTTGTTTGCAGATAAGAAGGTTTGACGACGACCAGGTCTTCCGCGACGGCCCTGGGATATCCATTTGCAGAGAGAACGGCTATCGCTCTTTCATTTTCCCGTTGCCGATAAAAGTTGGAGGCCTCATAATCCTGCCAGATGGTGGCATCCGGGACACCCAGGGCATGAAGTATGAGTGCCGTTGCAATGCCCGTGCGGTCCTTGCCTGAACTGCAATGGTAGACCACGGCTTCCCTTTTCGGCTGGTTCATCAGTTTCTGGAATAAGGGCTTGTATCGGGCGCCGAGGGAATCGACTGAACCATAAAAAGAGTTGAGTAAGGAGTCGCCTGTGGTCAGCGTTTTCAGGATCGTTCCCCAATTGCTCAATTGCTCACTGCCGGCTCCACAACGCATGTAGACTGCGTCCTGCCAAACGGTATCCGGACCGCTCAGCGCCTCATCCAAATTCCTGAAATCAAATATCGACGTGATCCTGCGATTATATAATTCTTCCCGATCGGCAGCTGTTGTTCTGCTCAACGCACCAGAGCGGTAGATCCGACCCCATACCACCTGCTTGCCATCATTCGTCTTGTATCCACCGATATCGCGGAAATTGACCACTCCCTGCAAAGACACTTTACGCATTGCACTGTCTGCTATCTGAGCTCCTGAGGATAGGTACAAAAAGGACAGTGCGAACAGGAAGAGGGCAGGTTTGAAATGGTTCAAGGGTGATGATATCATGATGAAAGTAGTTTCTATTATTAGAGCATTGAGTTCTTTGGGATGCTGTTGGTGATCGGGTGAACAATGTTCAGCGGATCGAGTTCATTTCGATGAGCCATTTTCCTCAATTCATCTGCAGTGCGGGCAATCTGTACTGGTGCCCATCCACCACAAACAATTCCTCGATCTCATAGGTCCAATATGGATACAAAGGTGATTTTTTAAGGTACTTCTCCACCTCTTTCTTGCTTTCAGCGGAGAAGGTGATCCAGGATCTTTGTGACTCCATGGTCACGACATAATGATCGATGACCCCGTCATCAATGAGTTGGTTGATGAGGTCCCTGTGCTCCGGCACATGCGACATGAAATTGTCGTCCATCTCGAATTTTATGCTGACCTGGAATTTTGTCATGTTTCTTTTCTCACTACTAATATAAACGAAATACGGTGGAAATGGGTTGTAAAAGGGTATGTTAATTATCGTTGGATCTTCCAATCCTTCACTTGATTCACCATCGCCCCATCGTAGGGGATGGTGACGCGAATATAATTATCCGAATACCCTTCCATCATGCCATGCTGTTCCGCCTTTTCGAAAAGCACCTTACGCGTCTGTCCATCATGCTGAGTGATGAAATGACTGTTCTTCATATAGGATAGATTGCGCAGGATCTTGTTCCTTTCCTGACGTACAGGAACAGGTACCACCTTGTCCATCGTGTATGCCAGGGTATTAGGTCGTTCCGAGTAGGTGAATACATGCAAATAGGATATATCCAGTCCGTGCAGGAATTCCACTGTCTCATTGAACTCGGTTTCTCCTTCACCCGGGAAGCCCACAATCACATCCACCCCGATGGCACAATGAGGGATGAGCGATTTTATTTTTTCGACGCGACGGGCATAAAGTTCACGTTGATATCTTCTTTTCATGAGACCCAGTATCCGGTTGCTGCCGCTCTGCAGGGGGATGTGGAAATGCGGCATGATGTGTTTGCTTTCTGCAACGCATGCGATGATGTCGTCGGTCAGCAGGTTGGGCTCAATCGAAGAGATCCGATAGCGTTCGATGCCTTCCACTTCATCCAGGGCAAGAAGCAGCTGATGGAGATCTTCCCCGCTGCGGACATCCCCGTCGGGCGCCTTTCCGAAATCGCCCAGGTTCACTCCGGTGAGGATGATCTCCCTGGCGCCTTCTGCCGCGATCGTCCTGGCCCGCTCCACGACATTTTCTATCCGGTCACTGCGACTCTTGCCTCGGGCTAAGGGTATGGTGCAGAAGGAGCATGTGTAGTCGCAGCCGTCCTGGACCTTCATGAAACTGCGGGTTCTGTCACCCATGGAGTGGGAGGCATGGAATCCGCTGACGGTATCAATATCACAACTGCAGATGCGTGCAGGATCTCCTTTGGTCAATAAGCTGATGTGGTGGGGCAGGTTGAATTTCTCGGCAGCACCTAAGACCAGGTCCACGCCGGGGATGGAAGCAATCTCCGCGGGCTTCAGTTGTGCATAACAACCGGTGATGACCACAAAAGACGAAGGGGCTCTACGCTGGATCTGGCGAACGAGGTATCGACATTCCTTGTCCGCGTTATCCGTTACAGAGCAGGTATTGATCACATACACATCAGCTTCTTCTTCAAACCCTTTTTTCTCAAAACCTTCCTTCTCCATCATGCGGGATAGGGTTGAACTTTCTGAGAAATTCAGCTTGCAACCGAGGGTGTGGAAGGCTATGGAATTCTTTGACGACATCAGGGGGGCAAAGATAACTCATTAACCTGTCCACATTATGGCTGTTCATACAGTAAATGGGGGAGGGCCTGACTTTCAAACAAGTGAGTAGGCGGCATGAAAATTCTGAACGATGAACTGGGAATTTAACTTTTCGGTCATCCTACATGGCCAAAGTCTTAGATACGCAGATTCCGGGATTTTACTGAAAAAAAGGGCTTTTCTGTCGTAGTGAGCTGTCTCGGTTGGCGATATATTCCTGTTCGAATACCCACTTGGGTCAAATGATCGGGAATGATCGCCGTATTTTTCGTTCATTTTGCTGCTCATTTTTCGGGAAATCACAACGGCTTCGTCTTGCCATTTTGACCGATTTGATGAGTCTGGCATTTGCCCATGATTGTTTTATATGTTTGAAAGTATGGATTCGTAATTATGGACGCCAGAAATCAGAACTAATTGTTCTGGTTTCTCTAAATTGAACAAGAGTTCATCTGCGCTTAACGAAGGGTATTGCTTTGTACCCTACTTTTATACGGCATTACAACGCCCATTTTTCTCTGAATAGATCGACCAGGTTTTATTGGAAATCAACCCCTTGCCACATTTCCAGGTCTCCGCCCTGCTCAACCCATGCCGTTCCTGTTCGAACGGACCGCTTTACTGCCCAAAACATTGCCGATGGAATCTGAAACCCCTGGACGGATGGAGTTCGTGAATGGATGACGGGATCTGAATTAGACAATTAAATTCAAATAATATGCAAGAAGTATTGATGTGTTCATTGCGTGAGGCCCGCAAGAATGGATTTGTTGGCCTCAAGGAAATGGTTGAGCAGCACATGATCAGCCATAAGCCTTATCTGCGTATGAATTACAGTTTGGAGCAGCTCGCAGAAGAGACCGGTATCCGCCGCCATGTGCTTTCTGCGATGATCAACGAAGAATATTGTTTCGGGTTCAACCAGTTCATCAACCGATATAGGGTGGAAGAGGTCAAAAAGCGACTTCGCAACAACGAGATCCGTCGATACACCATCGAAGCCATCGCCAGGGATTGCGGTTTCAACAGTCGTAACACCTTCATCAAGAACTTCAAGCACATCACGGAGCAAACCCCCAAGGAATTCATGCGATCCGTATTCGGTTCTCCGGAATGCAATAACTGACTCATGGATTCCGGTCAGGATCCGCCCAATTATTCGGAACATATGGATAGTTGGTCATTGAACCATGGTGTTCGGAGAATCCATGATACTTGATATAGGCTCAGTACATTTACTTGTCGGATCCAGTTCAACTGAACCTGCACAAGCTCAAATCAAACACGATCAGATGTTGACCCAGAAAATAGTACCGTTCATCCTGTTCTTTTTTTTCTGTTCAGCTGCTTTTTCTCAAGATGAAAAAACGGAGCGTGCTGCATCTTCAGCAAAGCTGGAAGAGCATGAACATCATTCCATGAAGGGAAGCCATCGCTTCACGCTGGGCCTGGGGCATACCCATGTGTCGGAGGGCCAGATCGGAAACAAGACACAATGGTTGGGGATCGCTTCCTGGTCTTTCAATTATGATTATTGGTTATCGGATAAGTGGGCGGTCGGACTGCAGAACGATATCTTGCTGGAGAGTTTCAAGATCGAAGGTCACGATGGTGTGGAGATTGAGCGGGATTACCCCTTGGCATTTGTACCCGTAGCCATATTCAAGCCGGGTGCCCATTTCAGTTTCATAGGTGGTGTAGGTGCCGAGATCGCCGGAGGGCATTCCCTGACCCTGACGCGTGTAGGGGTGGAATATGGATGGCATGTTGCCCGGAAATGGGAGGTAGGCGCTGCTGCCGTCTGGGACATCAAGTGGAAATATTACAACACTTGGGGATTATCCTTCACGGTCAGCCGAATTTGGCAGAAAGAGACAAAGTGACCACTTATTCTTTTGCTTTTTAACCCCGCGGGTGATCAATCATGTATTCCTCATATACTGATACACCTGTTCTTTTCTGCTGATTTGCTGTTTTCGGACGGTACGCCTAATTTTAGCCTGCATGTCCAGGCCGTCCTCCCCATCTCGTCTCATATTGATCCTCATCATCATCGTGGTGTTGCTGGCGCTATTGCAGAAAACGCTCAGGCCCTATCTGCGGCAGAGGAGCAGAAAAAAAGCCAGGATAGAGCAGGTTCAGACGGTCAAGCCTGTCCAGCCGAGTCCTATTATTGCCGACCCGGCTTCGCGTCCCGACGCTGGCTTGGACAGGAACCCGACCCAGTTGATCTTCACCAAGCATGCCCGTTGCAGGATGGGCTGCCGACATATCGAGGAAGCCGAAGTCAGGACTGTTCTCCGGAATGGAGTTATCAATTGGCAGAAAAGCGATCTTCGTGCCAATCCCGACCCGAAATATGCTGTTGAAGGGGATACGCCTGATGGCCAAAGGGTACGAATAGTCTTTGCTTCCGCTGCGCGCGGTCTGGTAGTGGTGACCGTTATAGATCTAGGGGAGGAGTGGGTGTGCGACTGCAAGTAATTTTTCAATCCAACCATGCATGAAGTGGCTGCTTTGGCCTTTCCGGATCATATATTGCCTGTACGCCTACGCGCTTTTCATTGCGTTGATGCTTTTGTTTTTTCCGGTGATATTTGTCGCATCTTTCTGGGGCAGAATAAGAGGAGGCAACTTCATCTACTTAGTGCTCAGGTTTTGGGCTACGATCTGGTTCCCTGCCATTGGCATCTTCCATAAAAATATCTACGGATCCCAGCGACCGAACAGGAAGCAGCAATATATTTTTGTCGCCAACCACATTTCATACCTGGATGCCGCTATACTGATAGACACCTTCCGTCAGCCGATCAGGGCGCTGGGAAAAGCCGAGATGAAGAACATCCCCATTTTCGGCTATATCTACAGGATCTCTGTGGTTATCGTACAGCGGGATAGTGCCGAAAGCAGGGCCCGCTCTGTGCGCCAACTCAAGTCTGTGCTCAAGAAAGGCATATCGATCCTGGTGTTTCCGGAAGGCACCTTCAACATGACAAACGAACCACTCAAGGATCTTTACGATGGTGCATTCAAGATCGCCATTGAAACGCAGACGCCCATTCTTCCTGTTGTCTATCCGGATACTTTTTCCAGGATGCATTATCGACACATGTTCACCCTCACTCCAGGATTGAACCGGGCCTATTTCCTGGATCCCATATCTGTTGAAGGCCTGGGAATTAAGGATGTTAAAATGCTGAAAAACAGGGTTCAGCAAATAATGTCTGAAAAACTTATTGAGGTGGGTGCTCCCTGGATTTCCGACCCCGGTGAAACGAATAAAGCGTTGTAATTTCAACACGGATCAAACCCCTGCGCCGGGGGGAAAAAACATGGAATACCATTCTCTTATCATGCAATCATCAACGCCAGATCATTCCCATGTTTGCTGAGATCATCATACCCCTTGCCTTGCCCAAGACGTATACCTACAGTATCCCCGATGACCTGAAGGATAAGGTCATGCCCGGGGTTCGGGTGGAAGTCATCTTTGGCAGGCAGAAGAAATACGCCGGTGTGGTCAAGCGGTTGTTCGAGGAAAAGCCAACTGGATTCGATCCCAAGCCGATCCAGAATCTGCTGGATCATGAGCCCGTTGTGCATCAGGCCCAACTCGACCTGTGGACATGGATGTCGGAGTACTACATGTGCAGTGAAGGGGAGGTCATGGCCGCCGCACTTCCCACCCATTTCAAGCTCAGCAGCGAAACGATCCTGGTCTTCAATGAAGATTATGGGGATGACTTCTCCGCTCTCGACCACGATGAATACCTGGTGGCGGAAGGCTTGCTGATCAGAAAGGAACTCAAACTCGAAGAGGTTCAGGAGATCCTGGATGCGGCTCATGTCTATCCCGTGGTCAAGAGGCTGATTGATAAAAGGGTCTGCCATGCCTGGGAGTCTTTGAAGGAAAGATATGCCCCTAAAAAAGAATCCTTCATACGGCTTCACCCCGATTATATCCAGGAAGACAAACTCGCAGACCTGCTGAATAATTGGAACAGTCGGGCTGCAAAGCAGATGGAACTCCTGCTCGCCTATCTGCATATTTCCAGAACCGAAGGTGAGGTGAAGCAATCTGAACTCCTGAAAAAATCGGGTGCCTCTGCAGCGCAACTGAAGGGGCTCGTCGAAAAAGGGGTACTCCTTTCAGAGAAGTTGGCAGTGGATCGTATCCGCGCTTTGCCGCTGGAGATGGACATCCGCTTCGATCTTTCCCCGGCTCAGGAAAAAGCGCTGGCTTCCGTTCGGACCTCTCTCGAAGAAAGGCCGGTCTGTCTTTTGCATGGCGTGACTTCCAGCGGAAAAACGCAGATCTATATCAAATTGATCGAGGAATACCTGGCCAAAGGCAAGCAGGTTTTATACTTGCTTCCGGAGATCGCACTCACTGCACAGATCATACGCAGACTCCAGAAACATTTTGGTGGGTACATCTCCATTTACCACAGTAAGTTCAATCCCAACGAAAGGGTCGAGATATGGAACAAGGTGAAGTCGGGGGAAACCAAGATCCTGCTCGGTGCCCGTTCTGCCCTTTTTCTGCCTTTCATCGATCTGGGTCTCATCATGGTGGATGAGGAGCAGGATGCATCCTTCAAGCAGCAGGACCCGGCACCCCGCTACCATGCGCGCGATTCAGCCATCTGGTATGCCTCAAGGACAGGGGCAAAAGTAGTGCTGGGCAGTGCCACCCCTTCCCTGGAATCTTACCAGAATGCCGTGTCCGGGAAATATGGCCTGGTTGATCTGGAAGAACGTTATGGGGGCATCGACATGCCTTCGATCGAGACCGTGGATACGCGCAACATTCCCCGTCGTGCGGGCACCCGGATCATGATCTCACCACGTTTGCAGGAAGGTATCTCCCAGGCATTGTCCCATGGCAAGCAGGTCATCCTTTTCCAGAACCGCCGGGGTTATGCGCCGTACATGATCTGCGGTACCTGCTCACACATCCCCCATTGCAACCATTGTGACGTATCCCTCACGTATCATAAACTCACGCACAAACTCATCTGCCATTATTGTGGCAGCACATACCCCCGCCCCATGACCTGTGAAGCCTGTGGCAGCAGCCAATGGCAGGAGCGGAATTTCGGCACTGAGCGGATCGAGGAGGAATTGCATGATCTGCTCCCGGATGCCCGTGTGGCCAGGATGGATGTGGATACGGTGAAAGGGAAATCTGCACACGACACCCTCATACAGACTTTTGAGCAAGGAAAAGTGGATGTGCTGGTGGGTACGCAGATGGTGGTCAAGGGTTTGGATTTTGATCATGTCAGTCTTGTTGGTATCCTGGATGCGGATGGTCTGCTCGGCTTCGCTGATTTTCGGGTGAACGAGCGTGCCTATCAGCTCATGGAACAGGTGAGCGGTCGGGCAGGAAGAAAAGGCGCCCAGGGTTTGGTGATGGTGCAGACGGCAAACCCCGGGCATCCCATTTTGGGATTCGTCCAGAAACATGACTATAAAGCTTTTTTCGATTTCGAGATCGCCGGGCGAAGGCAATTCCATTATCCACCTTTCAGCCGCCTCATCTCCCTGATCTTCCGGCATAAGGACAAGGCAACTGCGGAAGCTGCAGCACATATGGTGGCCCGTGAATTGTCCAAGTTTTTCCCTGATGCCCTGCTTGGTCCTGCTGAACCGGTCGTTGCCCGGATCCGCAACCTGTATCGGATGGAACTCATCCTCAAATTGCAGCGGGATTCCAAAACCATCTCCAGGGCACGTCAGATCGTGCAACAGCAAATGGCCGTGCTGTCCAACGACCGGGTATTCCGATCCGTGACGGTACAGGTAGATGTAGATCCGGTCTGATGCGCGATCTGATCAGAGGATGTAATGGAAGACAACTGTAAACTACTTCTTGCCGATCATATTCATCATCTCCGGATATTCGAGTACATGTATCCCCTTGGGCAGCTTTTGTGTCGCCGAGATCATGGCCTTTGCGACATCAACTGCTTTGATGCCCCTGTATTTTTTTGCAGAGCCGAAAAGAAGAGGTGAGGCCACGGCGGCTATGCCTTTTCCGATCGATTCTCCGAAGCGACTTTCCTTTCTTTCTCCAAGAAGTATCGAGGGGCGAAGCAAGACGATCTGGGGAATGTGTTCCTTGCAGACGGCCTCTTCGGTCACGCCTTTGAGTTTGAGGTAGAAGTTTGCATTGTTGTCGGGATTGGCACCTACGGAAGAGACCAGCCCGAAACTGTATGCACCGCAGGCGGCAGCGGCCCTTGCTGCGAATACCGGGATGTCAAAGTCTACTTTCCGGTATTCGTCCTTATCTCCTTCAACCTTTTTGTTCGTCGTGCCTACGGAACAGAAAACGGCTTCACTCCCCTTAACTGCATCCTGGTAGGCTTTTTCATCGGAGAAGTCCATCTTGATCACCCTGATCTTGGGATGTTCCCTTTTGGGTTGTTTTCTCACGAGCAGATTGATGGAAGAGAATCGGTCGTCCTGGAGTAGCAATTCCAGGATCTTTGAGCCTACGAGTCCGCTGGAGCCGATCAATGATACGGTCTGTCCCATGATTTTAAGTATTATTGTCCAATGGATATCCGGGCAAATTTTTCCCTTCGTCCTTACAACACTTTCGGTATCGATGTTCGTGCCCGGCATTTCGCCGAGTTCCGCTCTCTCGGGGAATTGCAGGAATTGCTGGAGTACATCGAAGATAAACAAGAATTGCGCAAGAACGACACGATGGTCTTGGGTGGTGGCAGCAATGTGCTGTTCACTTCCGATGTGGATGGATGGGTGATCAAAAATGATCTGCCCGGTATCGAACAGGTGGGAACTCGTGATGGCAAGGTCTTAGTGCGTGCAGGCGCGGGGGAGAACTGGCATGGTTTCGTGATGCATTGCCTTGATCAGGGCTGGTCTGGTATGGAGAATCTCTCACTCATACCCGGCAACGTGGGTGCTACCCCCATACAGAATATTGGAGCATATGGCGTGGATATGGCGCAGATCTTTGAGGTATTGGAAGCCTGGGATATTGAAGATCGCAAACTGGTACGCTTCACTCGCTCGGATTGCTCCTTCGGTTATCGGGAGAGTTATTTCAAGCACGAAGGCAAAAATCGCTTCATCATCCTGAGCGTGACTTACTGTCTTGATACGGTTCCGGTTTTTCACACTACCTATGGCCCGATCCAGGAAGAACTGGTAAAGATGGGTGTTGCCGAACTCAGTGTCAGGGCCATCTCCGATGCGGTCATTCGTATCCGCAGTTCCAAGTTGCCCGATCCTAAACATATCGGCAATGCGGGTAGTTTCTTCAAAAATCCCGTAGTATCGAAGGAAGCTTACGGCATATTTCTTCAAAAGTATCCTGACATGGTGGGGCATGAATTACCTGAAGGTGGGGTGAAACTCGCAGCGGGTTGGTTGATCGAAAAAGCCGGATGGAAGGGTTTCAGAAGAGGTGATGCCGGATGCCATCAGCGACAGGCACTGGTATTGGTCAATTATGGGAACGCGACTGGAACGCAGATCCTGCAACTCAGTCAGGAGATCATGGATGATGTACACCACAAATTCGGAGTTCACCTGGAGCGTGAAGTGAACATATACTGATCTTCATCATTTTTAAAAGGGTTAATACCCGGTACATTCATAATTTTAACCCCTAAACTTTCTCATATGCTTAAGTCATTTTCTTTTGGATTCTTCTTCCTGGCCATGTGCTTAGGACAATTATCGGCACAGGACCGCATTCATCGCAAAGGGGGGGAGGTCATCAATGCCAAAGTGACGGAAGTGGGTCTTGATGAGATCAAATACAAATTGAAGGATGACCCGGATGGTCCTGTCTATTCCATCTCAAAGGATCGATTGGTCAAGGTGGTCTATCAGAACGGCAGGGTGGAATCCTATCAAAATTCTCTGAATGATAAGGAACTCTATATCGGCCAACCTCGGAATGCGATAAAATTCAATTTCCTTTCTCCCTTCTTTGGCTTTACGGGTATGAGTTTTGAACACAGCATCAAGCCCGGTCAATCCATTGAAGTCAATCTGGCCATCATCGGTTTGGGTATCAGTCAGAAATTGGAGGATGTTTATGTGAATGGAGGGGTGTATATAAATACCTACAAACGTAATCCTGGAGGTGTGGGTTTCGGGTTCGGATATAAGTTCATCCGCACGCCTGATTTCATCAATCACAATATCCGGTATGCACATTTGTTGCAAGGCGGGTACATCAAACCATTGATCTATCTCGGAACGTATGGCGAGAATGTTTTGGATGACAAAACGGGAACTGCAGTGCTCAGTCGGCGTAATGTCACCTATGGATCAATCATGGTCGATTTGGGAAAGCAGTGGGTGTTCGGTCAGAAATTCCTATTGGATATTTATGCCGGGGTTGGCTATGCCGTGGACAATGTCAAAGACGCCCCGTTCATTTCCTCCTCCTTTTCCACCTCGAGTTCCGCACATAATTTTTCTTTCATCCGCGCCGGGAACAATCCGGGGTTGGCGCTGTCTGCGGGTCTTCGATTCGGGATGCTTTTGGGAGGTAAAAAGGGAGATTGAATTCAATTGAAGTCGTCTTCCGTTGCTTCTTCATCCCTATCCGATCCACCAAGGTTGATCATCGATCCCATCAGATCCTTGAACTCGATCTTCGCATCCAAGACCTTCTTGCTGATGAGCGAGAAGGAGGCCAATCCGTGAAGTACGAACTCCATCAGCATGGCCGTTTCCATCTCGTTGGCCTGGGGGAAATAACGCTTCACCAGTGCATGCAAGCCATCCACGGTATATAGGAGGCGTACTTTATCCTCGTCTTTGGTATTGAAGAATATGTTGAGGTGGTTCCCCTTGTCGAACCAGGTGATGATGCTCCGGAAGGGATTGTCGGATTGTGCACCTTCTTTTCCCTTTCGCTTTTTCAATGCATCCGGATTGGGGAAGTATTGGGTGAACAGGGTGCGTATGGATTTCTCCAGCAGATTGAAGGAAACCTGATAAGGCCCTTCCTGCTCACCTTCATAAACGAGTTCGATCTTCCCGGTGATGGATGGGATGATTCCCGTGAGGTCGCTGATCCAGATCTGGGTTTCCTTTTCCTTGTTCAGTATGGCCCTTCTTTCTGCCGCGCTGTGTGCATTTTCTGCGGCGGAGATGGTGAGTCGGGCGGAGACGCCACTTTTCTGGTCTACATATTCACTGCCGCGAGCTTCAAACGCCACTTGTTCGATCAGTCTTTTGACGAGGTCGCTCATGCGTATCCTGTCTTTCTGTTCTTTGTGTATATGGGCTTCCTGTTCCGTGATCGCGAGTGCCGTTTCCACGGATTTGGGGTAGTGGGTGAGTATCTGGCTTTCGATACGGTCTTTGAGCGGAGTGACGATGGCACCGCGATTGGTGTAATCTTCCGGATTGGCGGTGAATACGAAAAGGATGTCCAAAGGCATGCGCAATTTGAATCCCCTGATCTGGATGTCTCCTTCCTGCAGGATGTTGAAAAGGGCCACCTGTATGCGTGCTTGCAGGTCTGGGAGTTCGTTGATGACGAAGATGCATCGATTGCTGCGGGGGATGATTCCATAGTGTATGACACCTTCATCGGCGAAGCTCAGCTTCAGGTTGGCCGCCTTGACGGGGTCTATGTCACCGATGAGGTCTGCCACGCTCACATCGGGCGTTGCGAGTTTCTCGCCATAGCGTTCATCGGCGGGCAGCCAGCTGATGGGCGTGTCATCTCCCATTTTCGCGAGCATGTCCTTTGCATAACGTGAAATCGGGTGGAATGGGTCGTCGTTGATCTCACTGCCGGTAACGAAAGGGATCTGTTCATCGAGCAGGGAGATCATCTGTCTTGCCATCCTGGTCTTGGCTTGGCCGCGAAGGCCGAGGAAAAGGATATTGTGACGGGACAGCAATGCCCTTTCCGTATCCGGTATAACGGAATCCTCATAACCCAAGATACCGCTGAACGTATCGTGCCCTGTTTTCAATTTTCTGATCAGGTTCTCTCTGATCTCTTCTTTGATGGATCGGCTTTGGTAACCGCTTTTCTTCAACTCCCCGAAAGTCCTGGCCAGTTTCATATGTTCCTTTTGTCTTGCTTGTCCATGCTGCCATTGTGGCTTAGGACCGTGATCAATATAATGTCTTGCGCTTCCCGTTCTCGAAATCCCGGAATATGAAAGCACCGAGGTTATCGAGCGCGGCGAAGAAGGCTTTTCCGTTGTTGGTCTCCGTGAATTCGGTCACGAAGCGTTGCAGGTAAGGATCGCTTGCGATCATGAAGGTGGTGATCGGGATCTTTAGCTTCTTGCATTGCGCGGCCAGATTGAGGCAGCGGTTCGTGATCTTCCTGTCCAATCCGAAACTGTTCTTGTAATAGCGTTTCCCCATTTTAAGGCAGGTGGGTTTGCCATCGGTGATCATGAAGATCTGCTTGTTCGGATTCTTTCTGCGGCGTAGTATGTCCATCGCCAGTTCCAGCCCGGCTACCGTGTTGGTGTGGTAGGGACCAACCTGGAGGTAGGGGATGTCCTTGATCTCGATGGTCCAGGCATCATTGCCGAATACGACGATGTCGAGCGTATCCTTGGGATATTTGGTCTTGATCAGTTCGCTGAGTGCCATCGCCACTTTTTTGGCGGGCGTGATCCTATCCTCGCCGTACAGGATCATGGAATGGGAGATATCGATCATCAGCACGGTGGAGGTCTGTGACTTGAGATCGGTCTCCCTGATCTCCAAGTCGTCCTCGCCCATGGTAAAAGCGTCTATGCCATGATTGATCTGTGCGTTGCGAATGGAGCTGACGAAATCGATCTGTTCGAGCCTGTCGCCGAATTGAAAGGGTCTTGATTCGGGATTGATCTCGTCGCCCTGTCCGGGTTTGAAGGTCTTGTGGTCTCCCGTCTTTGTTTTCTTGAGTTTGCCGAAGATCTCTTCAAGGCTCCTCTTTCTGATGCCCTGCTCCGTTTTCGGCGTGATGTGGATCTCTCCTTTCTGTTTGTCTTCGTCTATATAGCCTTTCTCCTTGAGGTCTTCGATGAAGTCACCCATCCCATAATCCTCATTCGTGAGTTCGTATTTCTTGTCGAGTTCGGTGAGCCAGCTGAGCGCTTCGCCCACATCGCCGCTGGTATAGGTGAGAAGTTGCATGAAAAGATCCAGCAATTTGTCAAAGGTGGATTTGCCTTCGGCATCAGGATCAAAATGGCTGAAATGGAAACCTTTCATGCTTATGGTGCAAGGTAGCACAATAGGAGAGAATAAAAGCAGTTGGCAGGAGGCAGGAGGGATTTGTGGTCAGAAGTGAGGTCGACAAGAAAATGCCATTCACTTCTGACCACTACCATTATTTCTGAGTTCCTGAGTCCGCTTGGTTCCGGATGATGCCGGGTAATTCCGTGGCTGGAGCGGGCGTGGATTTATACACACGCTCCATATTGTTGATGTATTCCTGCAAGGCAAGTGCCTGTCTGATCTCGATGAACATGCTGCGTTGCCTGTTCGTGAGGTTGTCGCCTTTGTTACTGATGACGTCCATCACGGCCTGTGCCAGTTCGGATTGTGACATGTCGCCCAAATAAGCATAATAGCCGAGCTGGTCCTGAATGTCCTTGCGGACGGCTCCAAGTACTTTACCGGCCATGACGGTATCACCCGCCTTGAATGCCGATTCCGCGATCTGAGCGGAGATCATATCATGCTGGTTGCTGCGGCTGACCAGCCCGTATGGCAAATTGGACGGCTCCATTCCCTTATCGATCCTTTGCAGCAGTTTTTTGGCTTCGTCCTTACGCCCGCTGTTGGCCATGCTGCCGGCAGCCTGTGCAAAAGCCTGACGGATGGAAAGCAGGTGTCGACGGTTCTCCTCGTCGAAATAAACCCCTTTCTTATCCGCATTACCGAATGCGAACTTGTTCATCAGCTTATCATAACCCCAGTCGTTGTTGAACTGGTCCTGTCCTTTTACGGGCACGAAGCGGTAGCTGAGTCCGTCTGCACGCAGATAGTCGGCATATCCTCCGTCGTTGGTGGGCGTGGTGAAATAGATTGGTCTTTTCCACTTGTTGGCGGCGAGTATGTTCAATACGACCATGTCGTTCTTCAGCAGGATGTTCTTCGGTATATCGAAGCGTACCTCATTGTCCACCGAGTCGTTCGCATTGATGGTATGATTCGCACGGACGAGGGCTTTGTCCACGGGGATGCTGACCTTCTTCACGGGGAAGTAGTTGATCTGACTTCCGTCGGCGGTCGGCAGCATGTTCGCAGGGTCATCGCTGCCCACAAAATCATGCATGAGGCTGTAGAGATCAACATAGCGATTTGGGTCACTCAGTCCGGGTTTCTCATAAAATCTGATGAAGTCACGCTTGCTGCCTTCTATCTGGTCGGCGGACCAGATCACATCAACGGGGTCGCTCTGGTTGACTTTATAACGAAGTTGATTGACATACCAGTCGATGCCGAGCAGGCTGTAGTTGATCACGCGGATGTCTCGGCGTATGCCTTCGACCTCCTGAGCATACCACAGCGGGTAGGTGTCATTGTCTCCAAAGGAGAAGAGGATGGCATTGGGTGCGCAGCTTTCCAGGTAATCCCTGGCAAGGTCGCGAGCCATCTGCTTCTGGCTGCGGTCGTGGTCGTCCCATTCCTGGTTGGCCATGAGCACGGGTACTGCCAGCAGGCAGAGCAATGCGGCGGCATAGGATGCCAGAGGGCCGTCTTTGAACGGTTTGGCCAGCCAATCGCGGATCTGCAGGACTCCGAGTCCGATCCAGATGGCGAATGCATAAAAAGAACCCACATAGGCATAGTCCCGCTCACGGGGCTGGTTGCCAGCCTGATTCAGGTAGAAGACAATGGCCATGCCGGTGAAGAAGAAGAGCAGGAAGGTGACCAGCCAATCCCGGTCATCCTTTCGGTATTGGTAGAATAGACCGAGCAGGCCGAGGATGAAGGGCAAAGCGAAAAGGGTGTTGTGCGCTTTGTTGGTCTTGAGGCTATCGGGCAACTTGGCCTGGTTGCCCAGCAGGGTGTTGTCCACCGCGGAGATGCCGGTGATGGTGTTGCCATCGCGGACATTCCCGAATCCCTGAAGGTCGTTCTGCTTGCCGATGAAGTTCCATCCGAAATAACGCAGGTACATCCAGCCGATCTGGTAGGAAAGTGCCCATCTGATATTATGTGCCTGGGTAGGTTTCTCGTCGTCACCCAGGTTGAGCCATCGTTTATAGAAATCGGCATGACCTTGCTCATTGCTGGCATCCCAGACGCGAGGCAGGAACATCATGTCCTCATCGGAGTAGGAAGGGATGGTCTCCTTGCCCGTGACTATGTATTTGTCTTTTCCTTTCTGGTATTTCGTCTCCCCCTCTTTGTATTCTTCGGGTTGTGCGGTGAACACTTGGCCATAGACTAGTGGGAAGTCGCCATATTGTTCACGGCCCAAGTAGCCAACGAGGCTCATGGGGTTGTCCACGTTGTACATGTCCACTGCCGGGTCTGCAGAGGAGCGAACCAGGGTGGTCAGGTAAGAGGAGTATCCGATCATCATGAAAGCAAAGCACCAGAGTGCGAGCTTGAGGAAATAGGGATTGCGTTTGAGGCCTTCGAGCCCATAGTATGCAGCGGTTGTAACAGCAACGGCCACGACGATGAGTTTGAGTATGCTTGATCCTGTGGTGCCACCGGCAATGAACGGATAGAGCAGTGCGAAGGCCAACAGGGAAAGCCAAACGGCGAAGATGGGGGTGGAGATCTTCTGGTTGCCGGCTATGCGGATGCCGTACCAGATGAGCACGGACAAGAGTACGAAATAGAAAATGAAGCCGCTGAAGAAGGGAAGTCCAAGATTATTGACAAAAAAGATATCGAAGCTGCCCGCACCTTTGATGGTATATTGGATGACCACTTTCTGGGTGATACCGGTGATGGCGCAACCGATGAGGAAGGCCCAGAAGGTTCCCCATTTGGTGACGCGGTAGCGCTTGAAATAATAGATCATCACGATGGACGGTATGGTGAGGATGCCCAACAGGTGAACGCCGATGGAAAGTCCCATCATGAAAAAGATGAGCACGATCCATTTGTCTGCACCGGGGTTATCGGCGTTGTGTTCCCATTTCAGCATCATCCAGAATACAAGTGCGGTGAAGAAGGAAGACAATGCATACACTTCGCCTTCAACGGCGCTGTACCAGAAGGAATCGCTGAAGGTATAGGCGAGAGCACCTATTACGCCGGCGGCCATGATGGTGAATATCTGGTTTCCGGTCAGGTCCGGGGTACCCTTGGCCACGATTTTGCGGGCGAAGTGGGTGATGGTCCAGAACAGGAATAGTATGGTGGCGCCACTGGCCAATGCGCTCATGACATTGACCGCTTTGGCGGCATTGTTGGGGTTGTCTCCGAAAAGGATGATGAAGAACCTGCCCAGAAGCACGAAGAGCGGCGCTCCCGGCGGGTGGGGGATCTGGACCTTGAAGCAGGAACTCACGAATTCCCCGCAGTCCCACAGGCTTCCGCCCGCTTCGGCGGTCAGTATGTATACCGTGCTGGCGATAAGGAATACGATCCAGCCGGTGATGTTGTTGATTCTCTTGAAAGTCATATGGTTTCGGCGTTTATAAGGTGGCAAACCTACAAGAAATTTGCTAAGGTTCAAAGACGTTTGAACGATTCCTGTTCGGGTTTAACAAGGCTTCGATAATAGGGGAAGGGTACGGTGGTGAGCGGACTGATCCTGCTTTATTCGAAATACACTTTAATGGTCTGGTAGAAGAGTCTGCTTTGCAGGAATTGGGCCTGTGCGTTCTGGGGTTTGTCGGCATAGCCCTGCAGGCCGAACAAGCCAGCCGCATTACCCTTGTTTATGGCGATCTCCAGGTAGCCGGCTGAGTTGAAATGGGCCAGTTTCTCACCATCCTGAACGTCGGCATAGCTTTCGGAGATCTTGTCGATCACTTCGTCCCGCTTGAATACGATCTTGAAACTGCGTCCGCGCCGTTGTTCTTCGAAGTCGTCTCGAGTGATATTGACCACCACGTTCTCGAAATGGTCGATGAAGATGATCTGTCCTTCTATCCAGTTGTTGCCTAACATGGGGCGGAGCGGATTCTTGACTTGTATGGAAACCCCGGGGTCGCCGATCTGTATTAGTTTGCGGCCACTGAGCAGGTCGGTGAAGGCTTGTGCAAAGATCCGGCTGATGTAAAGGGCTGTTTTATGCTGTGTCTTGTCGAGTGGTATGGCCACCACATTGGAAGGGGCTTCTTCCAGGATCATCGTCAGCAGTCCATTGTCGGCAATCCCGATGTATTGATCATTATGATGGGCGATCAGCAGGTGTTCGGGTTTGTGGTCGTATAGGTTTACCAGAACCATATGGAAGGTTTCCGGCGGGAATTGTCGGAATGCATTGCGACAGACATAGGCAGCCTGGGGATAGTTGAACGGGGTGAGTTGGTGTGAAATGTCCACCAGATTCAGACCTTCATTGACCTGGAGGATCTGACCTTTCAGCGCTCCCGCGAGGAAGTCTTTGGCGCCAATATCGGAAGTCAGGGTCAGAATGGGCATCAGCTGACCTGGGTATGGGTGAAGGAATATTGGCGCACGGTATGACGCATGCGTAAAATTAGGCCAGTAGGAGCATTTCACCTCAAAATCCTTTGCAGGTGCGGGACTGGAGTGTTATGAGCTTATGGCATAAGTTGGAGAACGAACCGCAAACAGGACGGGTGTTTCTCTTCTTCCACAAGCTGTGAATAAGAGTCTGTATAAAAATTTGTTGCTAAAGGCTCAAGGGTGTATTTTCGCACTCCTTTTAAAAAGGGGGTCACTCGGTTTTGCTGGGTGACCGGATCGCAAGGTTCATGCTTTTGTTATCGTAGGATCTCGTAGCTCAGCTGGTAGAGCACGACACTTTTAATGTTGGGGTCCTGGGTTCGAGTCCCAGCGGGATCACCAAAAGCAATAAAAAAGCCACTGAATTCCAGTGGCTTTTTCCTTGTTTGCAGAAATTCAGTGCAGATAAGTGATCCCGGGTTTTTCAGTTTTTTGGTTTTATCAGCATTTAGTGCATTTGCCTGATCTTATGGTTTACCCTCTTTTTTTACCAATAACTACATCTTCTCCTTCAAGCCATATAAATTGATCCGCTGAGCCAATAAGAAATGGATCGTCAAAATCAGTATGGCTATGTCATGGATAGGCAAGACACCCCTGTTTTCAAGTCAAATAAATACATTCAGATAAATGGAATGATGAAAAAAAGTTTTTTAGCATGAATTTGCCCTGCTGACAAACATTCATTCCAGGGAAAATGACTTATTTAACCAGGATTTGCTTTAGATGAATGGATCTTTCCTGAAAGCCCTGATTAATGTTCATCAACACCGCAATGCAGATCCTCACCAATGAATCAGGCTTTCAAATTCGAAATATCAGCATAATCTTAAGCCATTTACTTATCCTTTCCCTAACTTTTCAACTGCTGAACGTAAAGAAGAGGAGATCTCGTAGTACACTCATCAGATTCACGCTCGGGTAACGGGTCGTGCATTTCAAGCATGGCTGTAAAAAATGTTGATCGCTATGTCTAAACGGAGATTAATTTGGATATTATCTGCTTTCCTGTTTTCGACTGGATCAGATGTCTTCTCACAAGAGAGATCTCCCATACCGGTTTTCCTTTCTGGTGATGAAGGGTATAGGACTTATCGCATACCGGCCATCATCCGATTGCCGGATAAAACACTTATGGCTTTTGCAGAAGGCAGGGTTAACAGTAGTGATGATTTCGGTAATATCGATATCGTCATGAAAACCAGCAGGGATCAGGGAAAAACATGGTCCCCCATGAAAACCATCGTGGATGTCGATTCATTGCAGGCTGGAAATCCCGCACCGGTGGTGGACAGGATGGATCCCAGATTTCCCCGAGGCCGAATATTCCTCTTTTATAATACAGGCAACCAGACGGAATCCGAGATACGGCAAGGCATCGGTGAGCGCAAGGTCTGGTACATCACATCCGCGGACGGTGGCAAAACCTGGGACAAGCCGGTCAATATCTCCCACGAGGTCATGCCTGATCAACATGCTTGGCGCAGTTATGCCAATACCCCTGGCCACGCTTTGCAGGTGGCCTCTGGGATATTTAAAGGAAGGCTCCTGATTGCAGCCAACCATTCCGCAGGTGAGCCCAAGATCGACTTCACTGATTATTCCTCCCATGTCTTTTACACGGATGACCATGGCAGGCATTTTCATTTCAGTGAAGATGTGCCCATACCGGGAAGCAATGAAGCTACTGCAACGGATCTCTCCAAAAACAGGATCATGCTTAATGCGCGGGATCAAAAAGGGGAATTGCACATGCGTATTGTGGCCATCAGCAGTGATGGTGGATCGCATTGGGATACGGCCTATCATGAACCTCAATTGCCCGATCCCGTATGTGAAGGTTCTATATTGACTATCGATAGGTCTAAGGGACACCATAAACTCGCATTCTGTAATGCAGCTAATACCGATCAACGAAACGACCTCACCATTCGGTTCAGCAAAGATGATGGCATGACCTGGCCTGAGAAAAAACAGATCGACAGAGGAGGGGTGGAAAGTGATGATCCCACCGCATATTCGGATATCGTTTTGCTGGATGCCGGTAACATCGGTGTATTATACGAGAAGGATGGATATGCACGTATCGTCTTCAGATCCGTAAGTGTTCGTGGTTCGGTAAAATGATCCTGTTGTTTACGGACACGAGCATGGCGAATGCAGAGGCATAGATGATCAGGAAAGATATATCCGGGATGTGGGGATATTTTCATCAATTTTTGGCACGAACGTCAAAAATTGACCTATATTAAATCCCCGATTCAACCTGATTTTTGCTTTCCGGAGAATTCTTCTGAAAGTAAGGCCAGGATCCGGTAAACCCGATGGAAGATCACCAACCCTGAAAGCCTTGCTCAGCAAGGCTCTTCGTCCATCCGAACCCCGTCAACACCATATTTCATAAGCCTTCAATCCCCCAACATGAACAGGAAACTCCGTTCTGTCCCATTCCATTTTTTGTTATTCGTCCTGATCCTGATTTCCGCTGCCTGTAAGAATGGTGCTGATCAGGGTTCAACCGTAGCGGTCTCCTCAGACCCCAAGATAGCCGCGCTGAAACTGCCAGCGGATTTCCACGCAGACCATCTGTACAGTCCGGGTATGGACAACAGGGGTTCCTGGGTGGCCATGACTTTCGATGACAAGCAAAGGATGATCACCTCCGATCAGTACGGTAATCTTTATCGATTGAGCATCCCCCCCGTAGGTTCGGATACCTCCAAGATGAAAATCAAGATCGACAGCCTGGTGCTTAAACTTCCGGGCGACACAACTTCCCGGGCTCGCAGGATAGGATATGCCCATGGCCTGCTATATGCCTTCAACAGCCTGTACGTTATGGTCAACGATGAAGGAGATACTGCGAACTCCAAACCCAGTGGACTTTATCGTTTACAGGATACGGATAACGATGATCAGTACGACAAGATCACTTTGTTGAAAAAATTGGAAGGCGACGGCGAACATGGCCCGCACAGCATCGTCTTATCCCCCGATGGCAAGTCGCTGTACATCATTGCCGGGAACTTCACCAAGATCCCCAAAATGGACAACTACACTTCCCTCCCCATTTGGGAGATCGACAACCTGCTTCCCCTCATCCGCGACCCGAACGGTCACGACAATACGGTGAATACCCATGGAGGGTGGATCGCCAAATTAGGCCCTGATGGTTCCGATTTCAACCTCATCAGCAACGGATTCCGGAATCCTTTCGATCTGGCCTTCAATGATGCAGGTGATATCTTCACTTATGATTCCGACATGGAATGGGATTTCGGTACCCCCTGGTATCGTCCCACCCGCATCTGCCATGTGACCAGCGGTGGTGAATTTGGCTGGAGGCCGGGAACGGACAAATGGTCTCCCAACAACGCGGACAACTTGCCCCCCTTGGTGAATATCGGTCAGGGCTCACCGACCGGAGTGTTCAGCGGCATGAACGCCCATTTCCCGGAGAAATACCGTCGTTCCATCTTTGCATTCGACTGGAGTTTCGGCATCATGTATGCCATCCAGCCACAACCTGACGGAGCAACCTATACGGCCAGGGCGGAAGAGTTCATCTCCGGGTCTCCCTTGCCGCTGACAGATGGCACCATCGGTCCTGACGGCGCACTGTACTTCCTGACCGGCGGCCGCCGGATCGAATCCGACCTGTACCGTGTATATTATAAAGACAACAAGCAGAATACCGAAGCCCTTGCACCTGCTGTACTCACCGACGCGCAAAAGACACGCAGAATGCTGGAGTCCTTTCACACCGCTCCCAAGGCAGGCGCCGTGGATTCCGTTTGGCCATACCTCAGCAACAGCGACCGGTTCATTCGCTATGCGGCCCGGGTCGCTCTCGAGCATCAGCCCGTCGCTCAATGGAAGGACAGGGCAATGAAAGAAAAAGACCCCGTGGCCCTGACGCAGGCAGCCATCGCCATGGCTCGCCTGGGTGGAAAGGATCAACGTGATAAACTGATGATGGCGCTCACTCAGATCGATTTCAGTGCACTCAAGGAACCCGCCCAACTGGATCTGCTCCGCGCTTTTGAACTCGCGGTATTGCGTTTAGGCATGCCCGGTAGTGAAGCCCGGACCGCCGTGAACAGTTATTTGGATAAGCAGTATCCCGCTACCTCCAACGACCTGAACCGTTCGCTGGCAAAGGTGCTCGTAGCGCTGGAATCACCCACTGCCGTAGCCAAGACGATGGAACTGATGGCCACCGCCAAGGACGACCCCAATGACCAGAAGACCTTCACCAATTCAGCGGACCTCATCCTGCGCAACCCCGGTTATGGACTGGATATTGCTAAGATGCTCTCCAATGTACCCCCGCGTCAGCAGACCTATTATGCTACCGTGTTGAGTCAGGCCAAAACCGGATGGACACCTGAGAACCGCGAAAAATATTTCAAATGGTTCTATAGCGCATTCGGATATAAAGGTGGACATAGTTTCATCGGGTTCATTGACCTGGCCCGCAAGAAAGCCCTCGCCAACGTACCTGGGGAGAAGCTCGCTTATTTCAATACCATATCTGGTGATTCACTCGTCGCCCGTGCATTTATGGGATTGGCTCCCAACATGAAGCAACCCAAGGGCCCCGGTAAGGACTGGGAAGTGGATACAGCATTGGCTCTCGTGAAAAACGGCCTCTCCAACCGCAACTTCGAGCAGGGTAAGGCCATGTTCAGTTCCAGCCTCTGCATCAACTGCCACGGCATGCGTGGGGAAGGCGGAGGCATCGGTCCCGACCTGACTCAGGTGGGTACCCGATTCTCCTACAAGGACATGCTGGAATCCATCATCGAACCGAGCAAAACGATCTCCGATCAATATGCATCCACCGTCTTCTATCTCAAGGACGGCACTTCCGTCGTGGGTAATCTCATGAGCCAGGAAGGCGACAAGTATTCTATCGCACAGAATCCTTTCGCGATGCAGACCCTTCGGGACATTCCCAAGAAGGACGTCGACCATACGAGGAAATCGGAAAGCTCCGTGATGCTGTCCGGCCTGATCAATCGATTGAATGAGGAAGAACTAAAGGACCTGCTGGCTTATCTCAAATCCGGTGGCAATCCCAAGGATTCCGTATTCGCACCTAAAAAGCCATAGGCACTCATGAACGCCCAGTCAATTCCTGAATGGCAAGGCAAGATCAGCAGCCCTGCACAACTCGGCGGTATAGAACTGATGGTGCTGGAAAATGGTCCGGCCAGGGGTACACGTATAGCCTGGATCAATACCGGTTCAGGCCTTCGGTTCAAAGTGGTCATAGACCGGGGCATGGATATAGCCGATGCCTTCTTCAACCAGTTCGGACTGGCCTGGTTATCTCATGCCGGCATCACCTCACCGCAGCCATCCTATAATAAAGGAGTGGACTGGCTGCAGGGTTTCGGAGGGGGATTGCTGACCACTTGCGGCCTCACTCATGTGGGTGGACCGGAGCAGGACGAGTTCGGCCAACGTGGTCTTCATGGAGAATACAGCAATCAGCCCGCGGAACTGCAATCCATCATCCAACCCGATCCTGCAAAGGGAAGAATGGACATGGGCATTACCGGCATCACGAGGATAGCACCCTTGTTCGGTCCCGCATTGGAATTGAAAAGAACAATCACCTGTACCATAGGACGTCCCGTTATCCGTATCCATGACGAAGTGGTGAACATCGGCAATACATCTGCCCCGCATATGCTGCTGTATCATTGCAATTTCGGTTGGCCTTTGGTGGACGAGGGCACGGACTTACTCTGGAATGGGGATTGCAAGCCCCGTTTTGACAGTGCAGATAACCTGATCTTCCGGGATGGACATAACTTCCGAAAATGCCCGGCACCGATGAAGGAGCACTCCGCGAATGGCGAGGAAGTGGGGATCATCGATCCCATTCCCGATGTATCGGGAAGTTGCAGTTGCGGTTTGTACAATGGCAAGATAGGGCTTGGACTGGCCCTTCGATTCCGGAAGGAAGAATTGCCCTGGCTTACGAACTGGCAACATTGGGGCAGGGGCGAATATGTCACTGCACTCGAGCCCGGCACACATCCACCTATCGGTCAGGCACAGGCGAGGAAAGATAAGACACTGGTCTTTCTGGCCCCCGGTGAGCGAAGGGATTACCACCTCGAAGTGGAATTATATCATGACAAGGAAAGCATTGCAGGTTTCTTGGCCACATATGACTAGACATCAGGTACCGGATGGGAGATCCCGTCGGTCCAACCATAAAACAAAACCCAAACAAACATTCACCATCCATGGGAACACAACAACAGGCAGAAAAGGCACTCGAGCAGGGTAATGGCATACTCCGACTGGCCCCTACATGGGTGCCCCGATCTTTTTGCGTACCTGGCCGCCGCATCAAACTCCATCCCGACGATTATTATGTGTTGGGCGGCAACCGCGGGGGCATAGATGAACGTTGGCTATCCTCCACCACGCCGGCCAAGAACGGACCACTCACCGGTGTCAATGAAGGGTTGAGTCCGGTCGTATTCAAAGATGGTGGTCAGGAAGTGCAATTCCTGCTCAAGGATGCCATCGATATCCTGCAAGGCCGCATCATCGGTGACCGCCTTTGGAATCAATATCATTCCTGGCCCATGTATTCCAAGTTCTTCGACAACATGGGGCCACTGCCTCACCATGTGCATCATAATGATGAAAAGGCCGCATTGATCGGCCAACTCGGCAAACCCGAAGCTTATTACTTCCCTCCTCAACTCAACAACCACGGTGGAGATTTTCCCTACACCTTCATGGGGCTGGCGCCGGGAACGACCCGCGCTCAGATCAGGGAATGCCTCAAGAATTTCACCAAGGGCGATAACAAGATCACCAATCTATCCCAGGCATACCTCCTGGAGCCGGGAACGGGATGGGATGTACCACCGGGACTGCTCCATGCACCGGGCAGCCTGTGTACCTATGAACCCCAGAAGGCTTCGGATGTCTTCGCCATGTATCAATCACTCGTTAACGAGGCCATCATACCAGAGGAGCTGCTCTGGAACGGAACGCCCAAGGAAAGCATTGGTGACTATGAAGCATTGCTCGATGTCATCGACTGGGACCTCAACTTAGACACGCATCAGTATCAGAACCGATTCATGGCTCCCAAACCTGTTCGTCCGAAAGCCGATATGGAAGCCCAGGGCTATATCGAGAATTGGATATGCTACAAATCAGATGCCTTCGGAGCGAAGGAACTGACCGTGCTGCCCGGGCAAACGGTAACCATCAAGGACAGTGCAGCCTATGGTATCATCGTCATGCAGGGACACGGTAAGATGGGTGTATGGGACATAGAAACTCCCGCACTCATCAGGTATGGTCAGTTGACCAATGATGAATTTTTCATCAGTGAAAAAGCGGCTATGGAAGGGGTGAAGATCGTCAATGGCTCCGCCACGGATCCGATCGTCATCCTCAAACATTTCGGACCCGGCAACCCGGACATGGTACTGTGATCGTTCCTGTGAATAAAAAATCAACATTGTAAGCCATCAACCCCAAACAATCATACATGTCCATTTTCAAAAAAGGTGATCCCTTGCTGGCATTCCTGGCCGTAGTGATCGTTCTGGCATTGGCATCCATGTCGCCGGGCAACCCGAAGCTCAGGATCAGAAAAGGATCGCACATCATTCTGATCGGCAACAACCTGGGTTCACGCATGATGAACTACGGCTACTTCGAAACCGAATTGCAGGTACGCTATCCCGATAGTATGCTTTATGTCCGGAACATGTGTGATGGTGGCAATACCCCGGGTTTCCGCCCCCATTCCGGACGACCCACGCCATGGGCATTCCCCGGTGCCGAAAAATTCCAGACGGAATTGGCGACCAGTCCGGGTACTGAGGGTTTTCTCGAATATCCCGATGAATGGATCACCAAGCACAAGGCCGACATCATCATCGCCCTGTTCGGATACGATGAATCCTTTCAAGGCAAGGCCGGTCTGGCGAATTACAAGGCGGAGCTGGATGCATTCATCAAACATACCCTGAAGCAGAAATATAATGGTGCTTCCGCACCGCAACTTGCGATTGTGTCGCCGATCGCATTCGAAGACCTGTCGAAAAAATTCGACCTCCCCAATGGTAAAGTGGAAAACGAAAACCTTTCCCTCTACAAGGATGCGATGAAGGAAGTGGCCGCAAAGAACAAGGTGCTCTTCATTGATGCATACTCCCCTTCGAAGAGTTGGTTCTCGGATGAATCGACCGACCTCACGATCGATGGATCCCAACTGACGGATGCTGGTTATGCAAAATTCAGTCCTTTCCTGGTAGATGAGGCATTCGGCAGATCCCCCGCCACGTCAGAAGCCAACCGCTCACTTGTCATGGCCGCCGTGCTGGAAAAGGACTGGATGTGGCATAATGATTTCAAAGCGCCCAATGGGGTGCACGTCTTCGGCAGAAGGTACGATCCCTTTGGTCCCGACAACTATCCGGCGGAACTCAAGAAGATCAGGGAGATGACCCTCATCCGGGATGAGGCTATCTGGAAAGCCGCTCATGGCGAGAAGATGGATCTGGCAGCAGCCGATGCGAACACCTCTGTTCTGCCACCCGTAAAGACCAATTACAAGCAGGACGATCAGCATGGTGATGCGAAATACCTGTATGGCAAGGATGCATTGGATAAATTCACGATGGCACCCGGCTACAAGATCGACCTCTTTGCTTCAGAGACGGAATTCCCCGATCTGGCCAAACCCGTTCAGATTTCCTTCGACAACAAAGGTCGTCTATGGGTTGCCGTCATGCCCACCTATCCGCATTGGAGGCCAGGTGATCCCAAGCCCGATGACAAGCTGATCATCCTCGAGGATACGGACGCCGACGGCAAGGCCGACAAGGAGACCGTTTTTGCGGACAAACTCCAGTTGCCACTCGGTTTCGAGTTGGCGCCCGAAGGTGTATATCTTTCGCAGGGCACAAACTTCATGTTATTGAGGGATCTGGATGGAGATGACAAGGCGGATACCCGCGAGATCCTCCTCAGTGGATTCGACGACCACGATACGCATCACGCGCACCATGCTTATACGACCGACCCTTCCGGCGCCATCTACATGGGACAGGGAGTATTCCTGGTCAACGATATTGAAACTTCCTATGGACCTGTCCGCGGCACCAACGGTGGTTTCTTCAGATATGATCCCAAGAACAAGAAATTGGACAGGATCGCGCAACTGTCCATCCCAAACCCCTGGGGCATCGCCTTTGATGAGTGGGGACAGGTATTTTATGCCGAGACATCCGGTCCCGATGTGACCTGGATGATGCCGGGAACGGTGAAGTCGCGTTATGGTGAATACACACCCAAGGCGATCAGCCTGATCGAGGAAGCGCAACGCGTTCGACCCACATCCGGATTAGAGTTCATCTCCAGCCGTCATTTCCCTCCCGAAGTACAGGGGGATATGCTGATCAACAACACCATTGGCTTCCTGGGAACCAAAGAGCATACTCTTGAAGATGATGGTACCGGATATAAGAGTCGATTCAGACAGGACCTGGTCAAATCTTCCGATTTCAATTATCGTCCGGTGGATCTGGAATTCGCTCCGGACGGATCCTTGTACATAGCAGACTGGCACAATGTGCTCATCGGCCACATGCAGCATAATGCACGCGATCCATTGAGGGATCATTCGCACGGCCGCATCTACAGGATAACTTATCCATCCCGGCCATTGGTGGTGCCTGCAAAGATCGCAGGGGCGAGTGTGGAGCAGTTGCTCGAGAACCTGAAACTGCCCGAATACCGGACACGTTACCGGACCCGCCGAGAACTCCGTGCGCATGGTGCCAATGAGGTGCTGCCCAAACTGCAGCAGTGGATCGATCAACTGGACCGGAACTCCCCCAACTATGAAAAATTGCTTTTGGAAGGGTTATGGGTCAGTTGGGGACAGGATAAGGTGGATCAAAAAATCCTGCGGAAACTCTTGCAGGCAAAGGACTTCAGGATCCGTTCCGCGGCAGTGGAAGTGGTACGCTTCAATGAGAGGCAATTACCCGATCAGGCCGAATTGCTGATGCAGGCCGCCAAGGACGAAAGCGGCAGGGTTCGGCTGGAAGCCATCGTTTCCGCCTCCTGGCTGAACAAAGAAAAAGGATTGCCGATTGAAGCTGCGGCAGCGAAGAAGCCTATGGATTCCTGGATGACAAAGGCACATGAAACGGCCGTTGCGCATCTGGAAGGTCATGGTGTGGCATCTGAGGAAGAGAAAACAACAAAAACAACCACGAACGGCATCAGTGGAAGCGTGATGCAAAAGGGGAAGGCCATATATATGAAGGAAGGGTATTGCACCACCTGCCATCAGCCAGATGGGAAAGGACTGGATGCTTCGGGCTTCCCTCCACTGAAAGGGTCCAAATGGGTGACCGGCAGCGAGGATCGCCTGATCAAGATGGTGTTGAAAGGCATGTACGGACCTATTGAAGTGAATGGAAAGAAATATCCCGGTCAGGTGCCCATGACGCCATTCGAAGGAATGTTGAAGGATGAGGAAGTGGCCTCGGTACTCACCTATGTGCGGAATGCGTTCGGCAACAAGGCGCCGGAAGTGAAGGCGGACAAGGTGAAGCAGGTCCGGGCGTCGATCAAGAACAAGACTGGATTTTATACCCCGGAGGAATTGCTCAAGGAGCATCCGGGCCTAAAATAAGATGGATACTCATACATAAACCGAATCATTTCGATCATGCAAAAAGCAAACTGGAAAATACCCTGCACCATCCTGTTCATGTATATGCACGTAATGGTGGTTGGCCAGGCGCAGACCCAAAAGAAGGGAACAGCTTCAAAACCGTTTATCGTTTTCGTTACCGGAGACCATGAATATGGGAGCGAGTCCACCATGCCCAAGATAGCCGCCGAGCTGGAAAAGAATTATGGTTTCCGCACCAAAGTGCTGAAAGCTTTTCCCGACCAGAATGCCGAAGAGAACATACCCGGTCTGGAAGCACTCCGGGAAGCGGATGTTGCTGTATTCTTCCTGCGCTGGCGCAGGTTGCCCGCCGAACAGGTCAAATACATTGAGGAATACCTGAAGACCGGAAAGCCACTGATGGGATTCCGCACCACTACACATTCCTTCAAATACCCTTCAGGTGACCCATTGGAAAAATGGAATGCCTTTGCAGAATTCGCGTTCAATGCACCACCGGGCTGGGGTGGAAAGGCCAACCACACGCACTATGGTCATACTTCCTCCACCGATGTTTCCATCATACCCGAAGCGGCTAAAAATCCATTGCTGACAGGCGTCGACAAGGGATTCCATGCCCGTTCCTGGCTGTATCAGGTGCTACCGGATTATCCGCTCAAAGGTTCAACCTGGCTGCTGATGGGGCATTCCATCAATTCTGAAAACCCCAAGTTCTATGACAACCCGGTGGCTTGGACAGGCACCAACAGTTACGGAGCTAAATTTTTCTTCACCACGCTCGGCCATCCGGAGGATTTTGATCAGGTGCCCTTTCAGCATCTCGTCATCAATGCCCTTCATTGGGTTTCCGGAAAACCGATACCCAAGAAATGGGCCGGGGAGATCGATATCCACGTGCCTTATCGTGATTAAAGATGCGAAGCATAAATAGAGTACGATCATGATCAAGATAGGATTCAACACATTGGCTTGGACAGCCGTGGTATCCGATGAGCAGTTTCCTCTCCTGGACAGGCTGAAAAAGATCGGATATGATGGAGTGGAATGCTTCGTTGGCGCTTCAGACAACAAGGCCTATAAACGTTTCGGTGATCATGCCCGGGCATTGGGACTGGAGACCACCGCTGTCTCTGTTGTCGGGAAAGATGAAAATCCCGTGGACCCATCTCCAGCCGTACGCCAACGCGGACTCGACAGGATCAAATGGGGGATAGACAGGGTTCACGATATGGGAGCAGCATTGTTTTGCGGACCGTTGCATTCCGCACATGCCTTTTTCCCCCGTCATGCGCCGCAGGATCAGGAATATGGTTGGGCCGCGGAAGTGCTTCATTCAGCAGGTGACCATGCCCGTGATGCCGGTGTCACCATCGTGCTGGAAGCCTTGAACCGGTTTGAATGTTATCTGTGCAATACCATGGCCCAGTTGAAGAGATTGGTGGACGAGACCGCCCACCCCCATGTGAGGGCCATGTACGACACCCACCATGCGAACATCGAGGAAAAGAAAATAAGGGATGCCATACAGACCATCGCCCCCGTGCTGGTGCATGTGCACATCAGTGAGAACGATCGGGGTACTCCCGGTGACGGACACGTGCCTTGGTCGGATAATTTCTCGGCTCTGGCGGAGATCGGATATGATGGGTGGATGACCATCGAAGCCTTCTCGCGGAATGATCCCGATTTCGCCAATGCCATCAATGTATGGAGAGAATATAATCCGCCATGGGACATCGCCACTAATGGGTTGGCCTTCATCAAGGCGCAATGCAAGGAACACGGACTACCGACAAGATAACCGCTCATTCATAAACAAACGATATGCAAAGCAACAATTATCCCAAACTGCACAATGCCACCTGGCCCGGCGTGGTGGGCAAAGGCCCCGGATCGGAGCCCTTCATCTCTTTGGACAGCCTGCTGACCATGACCGCGAATGCTGAGGTCGGTGGCGTGAAATTCGATGGCATAGACATCGGGCTCTTCGATCCCCACGTTCCCGTCGACAGTACGGACGATGGCATCAAAGCGTTGGCAGACAAAGTATCGGCACTGCACCTGAACATCGGCAGTATCGTGGCGCCGATCTGGCCACCTGAGGGAGGTTCGGCCATGGGTAGCCGTGAGGACAGGAACCGTTTCGTGGAACAGGTGAAGAAGAGTTGCCGCTTCGCACAGAAACTTCGTGAACTCGGAGTACGGCCCAATGGCATCGTACGGATAGATTCCGCAACCAATCCGGAAACCTGGTCCGTTGACCCCGCAGGGAATACCAAACTCATTGCTGCAACATTCCGCGAAGCGTGTGACGTGGCTGCCGACTACGGTGAAAGATTGGCTGCGGAAGGAGAGATCTGCTGGGGTGGCATGCACAGCTGGAAGGCCATGTTGGATACCCTTGAAGCCGTCGATAGAACCAATATCGGGTTCCAGGCAGACATGGCACATACTTTACTTTATCTGCTCGGATACAACAGTCCGGAAGACAGGATCCTCCCTGTGGATTTCCAATGGGGCGATCGTGCGGCATTGACCGAGGGGCTGAAGACCCTCACCAAGGCCCTCCGCCCATGGACCATCGATTTCCACGTAGCTCAGAACGATGGTACAGTGCATGGAACCGGTTCACATGACAAGACCGGACGGCATTGCCTGGCTACAGATCCGAACGGAAGATTGAACATCGCCGAGGATGCCGGACACTGGCTGCGCAACGAAGATGGTAGCTTGACTAAAGCGTTCCGCCACATTTGCTGGGATGGTTGCATGTTTCCCAACTCGGTGATGGAACAACAGAAAACCTGGAACGATATACTCGCCGCCCTGGTCAGCGTACGGGAAAAACATGGCTGGTACGAAGCCGAATGAATGCGGGAAACATGAATGAAGAGTCATAAATCAGCATATAAAATGGAAAAAAAACAACTCAGGATAGGATTGATAGGATGCGGTTTCATGGGCAGAACGCATACCAACGGATACAAACGGGTCGGGGATTTCTTTCCCGCACTCCAGTACAGACCTGTATTGCAGGCAGCCTGCGCACGTAATGAGGATAGCGTGAAAGCATTCGCGGAACAATGGGGCTATGCTTCCTATGAAACCGATTGGAGGAAGTTGGTCCTGCGCGATGATATCGATGCCGTTGACATCTGCACTCCCAATGATACGCATGCGGAGATCGCCAGGGCCGCAGCGGCAGCGGGGAAGATGGTCCTATGCGAAAAACCATTGGCGCGTGACCTTCAGGAATCACAGGGTATGGTCGATGCCATCGCCAAGGCCGGTGTGGCCAATACGGTTTGGTACAACTACCGACGGATCCCGGCGGTCACCCTGGCGAAGCAGATCATTGCTTCAGGAAAGTTGGGAAAGATCTTCCATTACCGCGCCCAGTTCCTGCAGGATTGGACCATCAATGCCAACCTGCCACAGGGTGGAACGGGATTATGGCGCATGGATGCAGCCGTCTCCGGCTCCGGCGTACTCGGAGATCTGCTTGCGCACTGCATCGATACAGCCATGTGGCTGAACGGAGGCATCAGCGACGTGAACGGCATGACGGAAACATTCGTGAAGGAACGTATGCACCAGGTCACGGGCAAAATGCAGGAAGTAACGATCGATGACGCCTGCTCTTTCATGTGCCGGTTCAACAATGGATCTCTTGGCTTGTTCGAATCCACCCGTTACGCACGTGGCCACAAGGCCCTGTATACTTTCGAGATCAATGGCGCCGACGCCTCCATACGTTGGGACCTGCACGACCTGAACAGGCTGCAGTATTTCGACAACTCCGATGAATCCATTGTCAGGGGATGGCGTTCGATCCATGTTACCGATGGGGATCAGCCTTACATGAATAAATGGTGGGTACCCGGATTAGGTATCGGCTACGAGCACTCCTTCGTGCATCAGGTGGCTGATTTCCTGGAAAGTCTGGAGACAGGTAAGAACTGCTCACCCACTTTTGCCGAAGCCCACGAGACGCAGAAGGTGTGTCAGGCCGTTTTTGATTCGGCGCATTCCGGTTCGTGGAAACGTACTGGCATATGATAACAACAGTCCACAGGATAATCAGCCTGTAATTGATCATCACAATATAGAACCCAACATGAGAAAGTACAAGATCTTCAATCAACTGCTCCGTTTTTCCTTCCTTCCTGCAATCGTATTGATCATGACGAGTTGCTCCGATGCTCCCAAGCAGGAGACCGTAGCGGGCGTGGATACCACCATCTCAGACAAGGATGGTTTCACACAGATCTTCGATGGCAAAACTTTCCAGGGATGGGATGCTGATACCAGTGTATGGAGGGTTGAGGGAGGTAGTTTTATCGGTGAGGTCACAGCACAAAAACAGATCAAGACCAATTCATTCCTGATCTGGCGCGCTGAAAAACCTTCGGATTTTGAATTCAAAGCAGAATACCGAATCAGTGAAGGAGGTAACAGTGGTGTCCAATACCGCAGTGAGGAATTGAAGGATATTCCTTTTGCCGTGAAAGGATATCAGGCGGATATCGACGGGGCGAATGTATATACGGGACAGAATTATGAGGAACGCGGTCGGGGTTTCCTGGCCATGCGTGGGCAGGTGGTCACACTCGAAGCCGGACAGAAGCCCATCATCACCGATTCCCTCGGAAATTCGGATTCCCTGAAAGCGAAGATCAAAGTCAACGACTGGAATGAGATATACATCACTGCGAAAGGGAATCGACTCAAGCATTATATAAATGGTATTCTGATGAGCGACGCCACGGATAACGACACCACGGCCAGAAAGGCAGACGGTGTCATTGCTTTGCAGGTGCATGTTATGCCCTCGATGAAAGTGGAATATCGTAACATCAGGTACAAGAAAGGATAAGTCCATTCACCTTTAAATAAGTCGCGACATGCATGGAAGGATCGTTCACCTGATCTTTTTTTCCGCCTTGATCTGCTTGACCCAGCAGGTACGCGCGGACAAATATCCGATCAATCGATCCATAGATATCAAACACTATGCATTCGAGCTGACCCTGTCGGACAGTACCGATGAGATATTCGGACAGACATCTGTTTCCGTGCTGTTCAAGGACAAGGATGTACGGAAACTGAGGCTTGACCTGGCAGGTCGTACCCCGGAAAGGAATGGTAAAGGTATGGTCGTAGAGTCCATCACGCTGAAAGGGCAGCCCATACATTTCTCACACACCGGCGATGAATTGCTGCTCGATTGGTCGAGTGCTGCGGAACCGGGAACCATATGGGTCTTCGTCATCAGGTATCATGGCATGCCGGCGGACGGTTTGAAAATCGGTCCCACCCAATTCGGCAGCCGTAGTTTCTTCGTAGAGAACTGGCCCAATAAGACGAGGCAGTGGCTACCTACCATCGATCATCCATATATCAAGGCTACTTCGGAGTTCATCGTAAAGGCACCGGCGCATTACAAAGTGGTTTCTAATGGACTCCTTCTGGAAGAGTCGAACATCGATGCGCGGACGAGATTGACACACTGGAAGCAATCGGTACCAGTTTCCTGTTGGTTGTATGTTCTGGGTGTTTCCGAATTCGCCATTCAATATGTAGGTGAGGTTGATGGACGTTCCATTCAGACCTGGGTTCATCCGCAGAACAGGGAAGCCGGTTTTTATGATTTCGCCGAACCCACAAAGGATGTGATCCGATTCTACTCTGATTATGTGGGACCTTATGCTTATGAGAAAGTAGCCAATATACAGTCGCCGAGCATCGGCGGCGGCATGGAAACGTCTTCCGCCATTTTTTACGGAGAAGATCTGGTCAATGGCAAAAGGGATGTGCGTTTGCGGAACGTCGTCATCCACGAACTGGCGCACCAATGGTTCGGGAATGCCGTCACGGAAAGCACATGGGATGACGCCTGGCTGAGTGAAGGCTTCGCGACTTTCTTCACCTTGCTCTTCATCGAGAATGCCTATGGGCATGATGAATTCGAGTCTGGCCTGCTCAAGGCTAGAAAAACGATATATGATATAGCGTCCCGGGACAGTACATTCAGCATCATCGCGGACCGGACAGCAGAAATTCAACCTGTGACCAGTGGGATCACCTATCAGAAAGGGGCATGGTTCCTGTACATGCTCCGGGATATGATCGGGCATGATGCTTTTCGGAAAGGTATTCGCTCTTATTATGCAGCGCACTTCAATGGAAGTGCCACCACCCGTGATTTCATGGAGGAGATGGAGAAAGCCAGCGGGAAAGACTTGACATCAACCTTTGAACAGTGGCTCTATCATCCCGAGAATCCCGTTCTAAAGGGAAAGTGGACCTACGACAAGCGCAGAAAGCAAGTGGATATTTCCATCGAGCAGGCACAACGTGGGAACATGATCTTCGATCTCCCCGTTGAATTAGGAGTATATTCAACCGATTCCCAGGCGCCGGAGATCAGGAAGTTCCGGATCAATGGGAAGAAAACGATGTTCAGCATACCGATGGAAGGCAGCCCGGAGAAACTGGTCATTGATCCTCGGAATGTATTGCTGGCGAAAATGGAATTCAGCCGAGGCTGAATCCATAAAAAAATTAGCGTATCACAGAACCATAATAAATGACATCATCACATCAACACATGAAGATCCAATTTAAACGGACCTTGGCTGTATGCTCATTCGTTATAGCCATTTCACCCGGAGTTTTTTCGCAACAGTCCGGCGAGCAGAACGGAATTTCTTTACGCGATCTCGGTTCATTTCGGCCCACGGGCAAGAACTGGGTGATCGCTTCCAATGCCACGGCTGACCCATCCATCAATGGAGATATGAAAGCCGTGCCCGGGGAAGGTGCACTGGTGAATTTGGTCGCTGCGGGTGGAGAGAACATGAACCTGCTCACCCGAGATGAATTCGGTGATGCTCAGCTTGAACTGGACTTCATGATGGCAAAGGGCTCCAACTCCGGCGTATACCTGCAAGGAAGGTACGAGGTGCAATTATTCGATAGTTGGACATTACCCAGGGTAGGTTTTTCTGATTGTGGGGGCATCTATCAACGTTGGGATGATGCAAGGGGGAAAGACAATGAGGGTTATGAAGGATCTGCCCCCCTGCAAAATGCATCAAGGGCGCCCGGACTCTGGCAGCATTTGAAGATCATCTTCCGCGCTCCCCGTTTCGACGACAAGGGCGTGAAGATCGGTAATGCCCGATTTGATGAAGTTTACCTGAATGGCTCTTTGGTCCAATCGGGTATACGTCTTACGGGTCCTACGAGAGCGGCTTTTTTCAAGGAGGAAAGTGCAAAGGGTCCGCTCATGTTACAGGGCGATCATGGGAATGTGGCCTTCCGCAACATCAGATTCAGCACACCCGTATCTATCGCACAAAATATGGGAACTGATGATCCCATCCTGTTGGATGCTACCGGAAAGCCGTACCTGCTTCGTAGTTACCTGATGTACGGAGATAAAAAACTCACGCATGTGATCTCTTACGGTCATCCGAATAAGGTGAATTATTCATACGACCTCAAGCAGGGGGCATTATTCCAGATCTGGAGGGGAGATTATCTGAACGTCACGGAAATGTGGCATGAACGGGGCGAGCCCCAGCTGGCGAAGCCAAGGGGAAGCCTCATCGTGCTGAACGATGCACCAGCCATCGCCGTTCTGCCCGAACCCGGTTCCAACTGGCCCGATTCGATCGCATTCGATGATTTTCGTAATCAAGGGTACACTCTGGACGTCGATCGTACACCCAACTTCCAATATTCCTATAAAGGCATCAACGTATCAGATAAGATATCCGGTACCGATGTTCAGGGAATCAAGCGGGAGTTGACCGTGAAGGATCCCATAGGTAATTTATATTGCAGGGTAGCCACGGGCAAGATGATCACACCTAGCGGCAAGAACATGTATGTCGTCGGGGATCGAGATTATTATATCAGATTGGACGATCGTTACAAGCCGGTCATCCGAACCACGGCTACGGGTAAGGAATTACTCGTACCGATCGACAAGTCCACTGCCACGCTGTCCTATTCCATCATTTTTTAAGTCGTTTCCATGAAATCCCAGTATATGCCCACGAACCGCAGGACCATGCATCTTTGGATGACCTCGTTTTGCTTATTGATATTCTGTCTTCACGGCTTTTCTCAAAAGGCGTCAAAAGATACCGGTACCGGTGCACCCAAAGAGGAGGATTATTATCAGATCAGGACGGTGCGTATTCCAGAACATATTTCGCTTGAAGTCGGCGGACTTGCTTTCATGTCCGATGATGCCCTTGCCGTATGCACACGGAAGGGTGAAGTCTGGATCATCCATGATCCCTATATGAAGGGTGGCAAACTGCCTAGTTACAAATTGTTCGCACAAGGTTTGCATGAGCCTCTCGGATTGAATTATATCGATGGGGATCTATACCTCACCCAACGAGCCGAGCTCACCCGCCTGCGTGATCTGGACGGCGACGGTGAAGCCGATGAATATAAAACTGTTACGAGTTGGCCTCTATCGGGCAATTACCATGAGTATGCTTATGGGCCTGTGTTGGATAAAAATGGCAACATGATGGTCAACCTGAACTTGGGCTGGATAGGGTATGGTGCCAGTTTATCCAAATGGCATGGGTGGATGTTGAGGGTCGATCGGGATGGCACCATCAAACCATTCGCGACGGGGCTGCGGTCGCCGGCAGGTTTCGGGCTCAACGATCAGGGTGATATGTTCTACGCCGAGAATCAGGGTGATTGGGTCGGATCGGGAAGCATCACCCATGTCGCGGAAGGAGATTTCCTGGGCAATCCCGGCGGACTCGTCTGGGCTGGAGAGCCCGGTTCTCCAGTGAAGTTGAAGAAGTCCGATCTCCCGGACAATGACGAGCCCAAATATGATGTAGCCCTTCGCGTACCCGGACTTAAACCACCCTCCGTATGGTTCCCACACACCATACTGGGCATATCCACATCGGCCATTCTCAATTATGATCAGCATGGAAAGATGGGGCCTTTCGAAGGACAGCTTTTCGTTGGTGATCAGGGACAGAGCAAGATCATGCGCGTTTATTTGGAAAAAGTCAAAGGCGTATACCAAGGAATCGTGTTCCCGTTCCGGGAAGGTTTTTCTTCGGGTATCCTGCGTCAGGTCTGGGGTTCGGATGGCAGCATGTTCGTGGGCATGACCTCACGGGGATGGTCATCCGATGGGGGAGGACTTTATGGTTTGCAGCAATTGGTGTGGAATGGCAAGACGCCATTTGAAATGAAGACCGTGCAAGCCAGGCCAGACGGATTTGAGTTTACCTTCACTGAACCGGTGAATGAGAAAACAGCGAAGGATGTCATGTCCTGGAAGATCGGCAGCTTCACCTATATGTATCATCATCAATATGGCAGCCCGGTGATCAATCAGGGTACTTGCCCGATCCGTGCCATCACGGTTTCTCCGGACCGCATGAGTGTTCGCCTTGTAGTGGACAGCTTGCGACTGGGATATATCCATGAGATCCGGGCGGAAGGGGTACGCTCATCTTCCAGCAAGCCCCTGTTGCATGCATACGGCTATTATACGTTGAACCGTTTCCCGGATGGTGACAAACTCGCCATCACAGCTGAGAATAAGGTGGTTCCCATGGCCATGCATGATCACCAAGCCATGGCAGCGGAATCGGGTAAGCCTGTCCCGCAGAAAGCATCCGCCAAGCGGGTCACGCGGCAACCATCTGATTGGAAGAAAGGACCTGATCAGGTCATTGTGATCGCTACCAAACCCGGGTTGAAATTCGATCTGGAAACCTTCAGTGTGAAACCCGGAGCACGTGTGAAACTCGTTTTCAATAATAACGACGACATGCTGCACAATTTCGTGATCGGAAAGCCGGGCTCGGCTGACAAGATAGGCGGGGCGGCACTCAAATTGGGATTGGATGGAGAAAAGATGAGTTTCATACCCTCCATGCCTGAAGTACTGGTGCATACAATACTATTGCATCCGAAGGAGTCGGATACCATATATTTCACTGCGCCGGATAAACCGGGACAGTATCCTTATGTATGCACTTATCCCGGGCATTACCTGGTGATGCGTGGAGTGGTCAAGGTTCAGTAAATTATATTTTCATAACGAAATGGTCGATCCCCGGATCGACCATTCTAGTTAGGCGAAGAGATCCAGTACGGGCAGGCCTTTTCCGTCCGGTGTGGTGTAGAAAGGTCTTTTCTCGATCACGTAATGGGTGTCGGGAGGGATCCCGAGAGCATGGTAGATCGACTGGTGAACCTGGTCAATCATGATGGGGTTCTCTATAGTCTTGCAAGGCCTTTCGTCAGCGGTTTTTCCATATACATTCCCTTTTTTGATGCCACCGCCGAACATCAGCATCGAGCATCCGTCTGTGAAGTGCCGGTGCATGCCATAGTTCTTGATATCGGTGATGATGTCGGGTTGCTGTACCTGTTCCTGGACTTTCAGGTCGGGACGCCCTTCCACCATCATGTCCCTGCTGAACTCGCTGGCCAGTATCACGAGCGTCCGGTCGAGGCGGCCGGTTCTTTCGAGGTCTTTGATGAGTTGCGCAATGGGGCCATCGATCTGTTTTTTCATGTCCACGAGTCTCGTGTGTCCGTGGTCGTGAGTATCCCAGTTCATGAAGGGTTCGTATTCCGTGGTCACGCTGATGAATCGGGCCCCTCTTTCGGTGAGCCTGCGAGCCATCAGGCAACCCAACCCGAACCGCCCAGTATTGTAGATGTCATAGATCTCCTTGGGTTCCTTGCTGAGGTCGAAAGCGGCTGCTTCCGGCGACTTCAGCAGAATGTATGCTTGTTCCATGGAACGCCGAAGGGATTCCTTCTGATAATCGCTGCCGAATTCACCGGCCGCACCGGCACTGATGAGTTCGTTGTACAGCTGGTTCCTTTTTTCGAAACGCAACTCGGACATGCCCACGGGCGGACGCACACTTTCGAGACCCGCCGAAGGATCGGGGATCAGGAAAGGACCGTATTCATTGCCGAGGAATCCTGCCGTATGGAAGGCCTTTACCTCTTCACCTTCGCCTACGGTGAACCGTTGGCCGATGCTTATGAAAGGGGGTATGACCGGATTCATGGGGCCGAGTTCTTTCGCGATCCAGGAGCCGATATGTGGGACGGAGACCGTTTGTGGAGGCTTGTAGCAGGTATGCCAATGATATTGATGCCGGGAATGCAGGATGAATCCGAGATCGGCAGCAACATAGGAGCGGATGATGGTTCCTTTGTCCATCACCTTGCCTATGGATCCTAGGCCTTCTGAAAAATGGACCCCATCGATAGCGGTGGGAATGGAGGGGAAAGTGCTCAGTACATCGTTCGCCTTCATGCCTTTGGTGAATGGGGTATATCTTTTGGGATCGAAAGTATCTGTATGGGCCATGCCACCACCCATCCAGAGCAGGATCACGGTGTCCGCCTTGGTATCCGGTTTCCTTTTTCCGCAGGAGGATAGCAGGAAATTGGTCATAGGCGCTCCTGCAGCGAGTGCTGCGATGGTGGCGGCGCTGGTGTTCTTGAGGAATCGCCTTCTATCTGTCGGTCTGTTCATATGATCGAGTTTGAACGTTGTCTGATTAATTGATGATCTGAAACTCGGGTAAGAGCACAACGGACCAGAACAAGTCCTGGATGGCGTCCACGGATGGATCCCCGCCAAGTGAACCTATCGCTACCTGTAATTCTTTTTCCTTCGGCTCCCTCAGCAGAGCCCGATGGTATATCTCCCGGACGATGGCATCGCTTTTCCCGTACCGACGCTTCCATTTTTCAGCACCCCGATGCAGTATGGAATTCAGTCTTTCTCCGTTCGTCAACTCCAATGCCTGCAGGAGGTTGGCCTGTGTTTCCCGACGGGAGGTCACGGTTTCCCGATTGGGCCTTCCCAATGCGGTCAGGAAATGGTCGTTTGATACGAAGGATGCCCTGGCACGGAAAAGAATGGAAGGAAGGTATCCGGAATCGTAAATGGGTTTGTACATCATCAGCGAATCGGGATACACCGGTTCTATCATTTTACTGACCGCGTCAGAGAACTGTTCGCCCGTCATTCTTTTCTTCACCATTCCTTTGAATTGATACGTATGGGTGACGATGTCATTGGCCGTTGCCATTCCTACTGACGGGAGCTGATAGGTTTTGGAAGTCGCGATGAGGAAGATGAGTTCACGCAGGTCGCTACCACCCTGTTGGAAATGAGTGGCCATCCAATCAAGCAGATCTTGATCCCAGGGTTCGTTGTCCATGACGTCGACGGGTTCAACAAGACCCCTGCCCATGAGTTGGGCCCAGACCCTGTTCACGATGGTTCTATAAAACCTGCCGTTCTCGGGTTTGACGATATTATCGGCGAGCTGCGACATCCGTGTCTTCTTGTTCGCGTTGCTGTCGATATCTCCCAACTCTTTCCAGAGCATGCGGGCATGGGTGTACTTTCCGGTAGGTTTGTCGCAACGGTTGATCTCGAGTGAACTGTCGGCGAAGATATCTGCGAAAGCATAAGCATCCTCCAGCTTCCAGTCGCTGATGAAGCTGTTGTGGCAGGAAGTGCATTTGAGGTTAAGGCCCAGGAAGACCTGCGAAACGTTCTGTGCCGCCTGCATCTCGGTACGCTGGCTCGCATTCACAACCCCACGCCATTTGATCCCTTCGATGAAACCCTTGGAAGGTTCCGTGGGGTTGATCAATTCCTTCGTCAACCTGTCGTACGGCATATTGGAACGGATGGCTTTGTACAACCAATCGGTGATCTCGAACCGTCCTCCCGTGATGTAGCCCGTGCCGGTATAATCATTTCTGAGGAGGTCGTTCCAGAAGCTCAGCCAGTGAGCGGCATAATCTTCCTTTTTATTCAGGAGTTCCCGGACGCGGATGGTTCTTTTATCTGGTCTGACATCCTTGATGAAGGAATTGAATTCTTCGGGTGAGGGCAGCAGTCCTGTGATATCCAGGCTGATCCGCTTCAGGTATGTTCTGTCGTCTACGAGTGCGGGCCAGGAGATCTTGTTGGAACTGAAGTATTGGTTCGTCCAGCGGTCTATGGGATTCGTGATATCCGCCGTTGTGGGAGGTAAGGATGGGTCACGGGGAGCCAAGGGTGCAAGCCGGAAGATTTGCATGTTGTCCGAGCCATCGGGCCATGGGGTGCCTTTTTTGATCCAGTAGCGGATAACTGCTACGTCTCCCTCGGAAAGTTTCTTTCCTTCTGAAGGCATCAATTCCTTGTGTCCGGCGGGAAGGGTGATTCGCCGGAAGATTTCACTTTTCTCGATATTACCCGGAACGACGATGGGGCCTTTTTCGCCTCCCTTGAAGACGAAATTCTTGGCATCCAGACGAAGATCGCCCTTGACCTTTTCCGGTCCATGGCATTTGGTACAGTTATGGGCGAATATGGCTCTTACCTTGACCTGGAGTTCCAACTCCTGTTTGGGTGTGAGGTGGGCGGTATCCTTATCGGAAAAATCTGTACCGGCACCTAAGGATGCAGATTGATCAAAATCCGAGGACCAGGGAAGGGTGGCGGTCAGGTAGTCTTTACCGTGAGCGAGAGACGCGCCATAATGTCCGGCGATAATGACCCCGAGGGCGGTGAACAGCAGTATGGTGCGATAGCTGTTCAGGGATACGTTCTCCGATTTTTTCTGGGCCCTGCGGCTCAGCCACCAGGCTGTACCACCCAAGAGGCAGGTGGCGATTCCAGTCCATTGATGAACAGCCAAAGCATCCCCTCCATAGTCACCGTCTTTTGACAGGAAAAGGCCGAATACAACAGAGAACGCGGCAGTGATGACACCTGCAGGAAGAAGCAGGTCGATGGCGGGACGAAGGGGCGATCGATAAGCTCTCCAGGTGAATATTTCCAGTAAGGCTGCTATGAGTATGAGTACGATCGGAAAGTGTACGGTCAGGGGATGCAACCTGCCGAGGAAACGCCATAGCCAGAATGTACTTGTAACCTGCTCAGGCTGACGGGTGAATTCGATCAAGTATACGGCGATTAATCCGGCGAGGAGCAGTGAAATGCAGACGGCGATCAGTTTCCTTCCACGGAAATTATACTTGGGTTCATCCATCATCCTTGAGCCTTTGACCTGAATTGATTTGACGCGGTAAGGATCCATCGGGCTTGGGCAGACCTTCTGCGTTGTCCTGTAAATTACGAAAGAATGCTTTAAAATCGGCTATCTAGAGTGAATGGGAAATCTGTTATTCGGATCTTGGTTCCACCATTGTTTGCCCCGTGGACTTGATGATCAATGAGTGAAGCGTGACGATTCGATACCAGTAGTCTTTGTATGCACAATGCAGTATGCCCCGATCTGCTTAAATTGCATATTCCTCCCCAAAAAGACCCCCGATCCCCCTTGTTTTACGGTTAGCTTCACAACACCCGTTTCCCTTTGCTAATCTTGCCTACCCAGTCAAGCAAATAGAAATTATTCAACATTAAAACACCAGATCATGAAGACAGGGATTCTTTTTATTCTACTGTTCATCGCGTTTGCATTTTCGTCGTGTTACACGCAAGGCTATGGTTGCAAGGGCAATAGCCGACTCATGACGAGGGTGAGGTAAGGTCCGTTCTACGAACAGTGATCCGGGATCAACTTGTTTTGGCCGATCATTCCCCAGGGATGTCTTTCAACGCGGTGGCATGAAGTTATTCATGCCGATGTTTCTCTGTGCTCTATTCAGGAACATGGATTTGACTGAAATCCCCTTTGCGATGTTTTGAACATACGCACAACCATAATTTCATCACTATTGCACGGCATATTGATCTGCATAGTGGCTAGTCTGGCGTTTAAACATACAGCCCTCCATACCTTAATATGTATAGACATTCCCCTTGGCCCATCCATATGGACGGATAATCAGCATGGCCGGGCTTTCGGGACATCCTCGTGTACCCTGAAAGAGGGTAATATAATGCATTGACCATATCGGGAAATGGTAAAACCGGCTTATCTTTTAGGAAGAAACCAACATCCCATGCGCAGTATTTTTTTCTTCCTTTTTCTGTTACTATTCATACAGGTTCATTCCCAGATCCCCAAAGCGCCTGACCGCAAGGAGGGAGACGGACCTTATCCACAATTGATCCTTCGGGGAGCAACACTCATCAATGGTACGGGTGCCCCGCCCATTGGACCGGTAGACATCACTATCGAGAAGAACAGGATCGTAGCGATCGATATTGTTGGTTATCCCGGGGTGGCTGTCAATCCGGAAAAAAGACCGAAGCTGAAAACGGGGGGGAAAGAGATGGATTGCAGTGGACTTTATATTCTCCCCGGGCTGATCGACATGCACGCACACATAGGAGGTGTTGAACAGGGTACGCCGGCTGAATATGTCTTCAAACTGTGGATGGCGCACGGCATCACAACGATCCGGGAGCCGGGTTCCTTCGATGGATTGGATGGTGTACTTGATCATAAGAAACGAAGTGCCGCCAATTCCATCACTGCACCCAGGATCTTCGCGTATACGGGTTTCGGTATGGGGGCTCCCAATGGGATCAACACACCGGAACAAGCTATTGAATGGGTGAGGGATAACCAGAAAAAAGGAGCGGATGGAATCAAATTCGGAGGTGGCCCACCGGCCATCATGGAGGCTGCCATGAAGGAGAATAAAAGACTGGGCTTGCGTTCGGCTTGCCATCATGCTCAGATAGATGTGGCAAGGTGGAATGTGTTGAACTCCGCACGAGCGGGCCTGACCTCCATGGAACATTGGTATGGGTTGCCTGAAGCCCTTTTCGCCGATAGAACGGTACAGGATTTTCCGCTGGATTATAATTATCAGAACGAGCAGGATAGGTTCGGCAATGCCGGAAAACTCTGGAAAGAAGCGGCAAAACCCGGCAGTGATAAATGGAATAAGGTAATGGATGAGCTCATTTCGCTTGACTTCACGCTTTGCCCGACCTTCAATATTTACGAGGCATCCCGTGATCTGCAACGGGCCCGTACCCAGGAATGTCATCAGTCATATACTCTTCCCTCTCTCTGGAAATACTATGGACCCAACAGGGTGTCGCATGGTAGTTATTGGTTCAACTGGGGAACAGAGCAGGAAGTGGCCTGGAGGGAGAACTATCGTCTTTGGATGACCTTCGTTAATGAATACAAGAATAGGGGTGGACGTGTTATTGCCGGTTCCGACGACGGATTCATTTATCAGTTGTATGGTTTCGGTTACATAAGGGAATTGGAGCTCTTGAGGGAGGCCGGTTTCCATCCCCTTGAAGTGATCCGGGCAGCGACGCTTTATGCCGCACAGGCACTCGGACAGGAGAAGGACCTCGGTAGCGTAGAACCTGGCAAGCTGGCAGACTTGCTTTTGATCGACCAGAATCCGCTGGAAAATCTGCAGGTACTTTATGGTACCGGGGCTATCAGATTGAATGCGAATAATCAGGCAATTCGGGTAGGAGGGGTGAAGTACACCATCAAGGATGGTATCGTTTATGATGCGAAAAAGCTGCTTGGGGATGTGAAGAAGATGGTGGATGACGAGAAGGTCAAAACGGGTTGGGTGTTGAAGCAGCCGGGAGTGGAATGAGCAGAGAAAGTTTGTAATGGACTTGACACAGGCGAGGCCAGCTTCACAGTTGTTCCCTATAAAACATTGATAACGATTTTATTAGTAGTTAATTAGTTTCGAATTCCATACATATTGCTCACAATCGTAAAGGAATCGCAAGATTTAATCATCGGTTAAGTGGTTATTCATCTATCTTTAGCCGGATAATTTTATAATTATCCAATTTTAATACCCTAAATCCGACCCCTTTTAAATACCTGCATTCGTTATTCCTATCTAGATGGCCTGCCTCTATTTCGTATTGAAATGGATGTTTATAGTTTGGTCACTGATGTTCTATTCTAAACCACCTAAAGCAATTTTTCTGAGACCACTCTGAGTCGTCTTACGTTTTCAGTAAGCACGAAGAATGGATCTACCTGTTGTGAACTTTTTGTTCAAAGCAGCAGGTTGATCAGTTTTTGTGTTGCTGAATTTATCCTTGGTCTACACCGTGCGAGAGCCGATAGTGGTTTTCAACCTGTGGTCATGGATAGCGAAAGTTGATTTTTCAGGGCTGTGGTGTCTGCAAGCCTATTTCAGGTTGAAATATGATCTCCTGAATGTGGTCGGGTGTGGGATCTGGTTTTTTTTGTTTTTGCCCGTTATGAAATAACATGTTCGGTTAAGGCAATTCTATTTCATGAGGAGATTTGTTACCCTTATTGTCTTTCTCGTTGGGTTTTTGACGGCATCTGCCCAGACGCCGTCATTTACCATTACGCCAACTGATGCAACCTGTGCCAACGGCAAAGGGAGCATTCTGGTGGAGGAAACAACACAAAGTTCCGGTACTTTCTATGTTTCTTGGGTTTTGCAAAGCTCTTCCAATTCCCCTTCCAACACCACTTTTTCAGGTTCCAACGAAATAACTAATCTTAGTCCCGGGATATATGATATCACTATAAAAGATAATAGTGAAACTATTATTTATGTTTCCTCTCAGTCAATTACGGTGGGAGGGTACCCCACCTCTGTCGGCGGAACGGCTTCGCCAGATCAAACCATATGTTACGGTTCAACTCCGACGAACATCACTTTATCCGGAAACACGGGTACGATCCAGTGGCAGTCGTCTTCAAATAATTCAACTTTCAATGACTTATCTGGAGAAACAAGCGCAACCCTAACATTAGGTGCTCTTACTGCGACAACATATTACCGTGCCGTGGTCACCAGCGGGGCCTGTGCTGCTGACTATTCCAGTACGGTGACGATCACGGTGACTCCGGCCAACACGGCAGGCGATGCATCAAGCACCCCCACACTTTGTATCAACACGGCTCTTACTGATATCACTCATACTACAACGGGTGCAACGGGCATCGGTACGGCAACAGGACTTCCTGCTGGTGTAACGGCTTCGTGGGCAAGTAACGAGATCACGATCAGCGGCACTCCAACTGCATCGGGAACGTTCAACTACTCGATCCCGCTAACGGGA
>CAIKEH010000048.1 GCA_903826405.1 uncultured bacterium | reverse complement strand
CTTTACTTCCAATCTCCAAGAAAGATTAAAGTCGCACAATGAATTGGCCACCAAGGGATGGACCATTCGATTCAGGCCCTGGACCTTGGTGCACATGGAAAGCTTACCCTCCAAAGCAGAAGCCATGGCAAGAGAAAAACAACTCAAGTCGGCTGCAGGAAGACAATTCATCTGGAGTAAAATCAACCCCAATAATGATTGAAGGGCTCATATCCGCCGAAGGCGGACGGAGGTTCGATCCCTCCCTACACAAGAAAAGCAGCCCGGGCGCTGCATTTCATTTTTCCAACTTTTTTTCTTCAGCAGCGTTGCCAAAACAGAAAGCGATAGTTTGGGTAGGCAATATTGGGTGAAAGGGATAGCTTAATGCTGAACATATATTAAATGGACGACTCCAAGACCTCAATACATCCAAAAAATCCTGAATGGGAACAATCACCTATCCTTCCTCGACACACTACTCGCACCGCTGCTCTGGACGTCCCTGATCATAGCTGATCCTTTATATTCTACATCACTTGCCCCGCTGGCCTCCACGGAGATTTCCTTGTTGACAGTGATCTGCACATCTGAAGAGCCGGACACATGTACCTTGCAATAGTTCACTACAAGTGCGAAGCCCTTGAAGTCACTCGCACCGCTGTTTCCCACTGCAAGTTTCTCCGCACGTCCACTGACCTGCGAATCCGAACTTCCACTTTGATCAAAAGACAGATCTCCGACATCGACCGCTCCGCGAAAATCACTGGATCCACTAAGGTTAATGTGCAACCTGTCCGATTTGATGATCCCATTCACATAAACATCCGACGATCCGGAGGCTATGATCCTGGACAAGGTCCGGAAAGACACATAAGCCTTCATCTTCATATTGAAGGGTATATGTCCGAATCCCTTGTAATCGAAATAGATCTTCAATTGATTCCCTTCCACACGTGTGATGATCCTGTCCCTGTATCCCGGTTCGGCTGCGGATACAACAACAACCTCCTTGTCATCGGGAGACAAAAAAAGATCGATCGAACTGGCAACGGATATCTCCGAAAAAGAAGGAACTTTTCTTTCCTGAGCCAGTGCATCGTTCACGAAAACCTTTTCCTGAGCAGTCAAGCTCATCGAAAACAGGCAGACCGTCATGAATACATATATCCCCTTCATAAAATTTCTGTTTTTTGCTTGAATTGATTTACTGACCACGACCTCGATCGAAACTATTTCTGAGGGAAACAAATAACATAAAAATACAGCCCAACAACATCAACCGATCATCTAATCAAAAACCACTATACTCGGATGTCATTTTTGAATTTCAGAACGCGCTAACCTTTCTCAACTTCCCGGAACCCGCCGTTGAAATGTCCCTAATCGAAGCATCGCCTCTATACCGCACATTTCCCGAGCCGGCGATGCTGACAGAGATCTCTTTGTTGGCCGTGATCTCGGCATTTCCTGATCCTGCTATATCAAACTTACAGTTATCTGTGACCAGATCGGGACAGTATACATTTCCGGAACCACTGCAGTCAAAAACAGCTTCCGTTGCAGAGCCTTTCAATCTGATATTGCCCGACCCACTCTGATCCAATTCCAATTTACCTACCCGCAACTCCCCCTCGATATTGCCGGAACCGGAGAGTTCGATATTCAGTTCACTCGACTGCAGCAGACCCTGGATGAGTATCCCGCCTGAACCGACAATTCCCAACCTGTCGATCATAGGTGATGATACATATGCTCTGAATTTCCTTCCCATGGTATTCCATTGATTGGACAGCCAGCTCTTGTTTTCCTTGTACCTGATGCGGAGTATGCCATCCTCCACCACCGTTTCTATCAGATCGATATCAGCAGGATCTTTTGCACTGAGTGCCAATTTGGTGTCGCTGCCCTGAGAAATGTACAGTTCAATCGAGCCGGACACCTCCACCCCGTGAAAACCCTCTACCGCCCGCAGCCTGGCATTCGGGTCATTCACGATCTTATTATCCTGTGTATAACCAGATATAGTCAGTGCGGCCAGCCAGAGCATTAAGATCCAATATTTCATACAAATGTTTGATGTGGAACGTGGACCAAATGAAAAAGGTTACAGTTCTGATGGTTTTCTGCTTAATTTTACCCTGGGAGTCGAAGACTCCTAAATATCGTAAATGTTCCCGGGGTGCTGTCAACTTGAACATGACGGCTGAGAATATACCCGTAGAACCTGATCAGGATAATGCCTGCGCAGGGAAGGTCAGAGTTTCCATTCTCCCCTTTCCTGTTTTTGTGAATCCGCAGTCCGGCTTGATGGACCGCATAACAAAAACAGTATGTTAAAAAAGACCATTTTATTCGCCGTCTTGCTGATGCAGATCACCATCGGCTTTGCCCAATCTTACATGGAAGGGTCCGTCATCAACAAGTTCACCAGACAGGTGGTGCCGCAGGCTTCTGTAAGTTTTGGCGATGGCGGATCCACCCTAACTGACGACAAGGGCAAATTCCGTTTCGGAAAATCAAAACTTAGCAGGTTGAGTTTCCAGATCACCGCAATCGGTTATCAGGAATATCAAGGCTTTCTATTGAATGGCGAGCATGCCCTGATAGAACTCATTCCCACAGCCCAGCTCATGGAGCCAATCGAGATCAGGGCTGTCCGAGCTGGTGACAAGGCCCCCTTCTCCCAGACCACCCTACATGTACAAGAGATCGCCAAACTGAATCAGGGTCAGGACATTCCCTTCCTGCTCAATCAGACACCATCGGCGGTCGTCAACACGGACGCTGGAAATGGAGTGGGCTATACCGGCATACGCATCCGGGGAACCGACGCCACAAGGATAAACGTGACTTTGAATGGCATCCCCTACAACGATGCTGAATCACAAAGCGTCTACTTCGTCGACTTGCCGGATTTCGCTTCCTCCGTCGGCAGCATACAGGTACAACGAGGTGTGGGCACCAGCAGCAACGGGGCCGGAGCATTCGGCGCCACCATCAATATGAGTACCAACGAAGTCCATGAAAATCCTTACCTCCAACTGAATAATGGTTTTGGATCATACAACACCTGGAAGAACACCTTTAAAGCCGGGACAGGCCTGTTGAAGAAGCACTTCACATTCGACGCCCGTGCATCGCGCATCAGCAGCGATGGGTATATTGAAAGAGCTGCCAGCAAACTCGGATCACTCTATGCTTCCGGCGCCTGGCTTGATGAAAAAAATTCAATTCGCTTCAATGTATTCACAGGCAAGGAAAAAACATATCAAGCCTGGTACGGGGTTCCGGAAGAAATGATGCTCATCAATAGACGATATAATCCTGCAGGGATGGAAAAGCCGGGGACTCCCTATGAGAATCAAACCGACAACTATTCTCAAACCCATTATCAACTTTTCTTCAATCATCGGTTTTCGGAAAAACTGGCCTTCAACACCGCTATTTTCTACACACATGGTAAGGGATATTATGAAGAATACAAGGCTGCGCAGGATTTCCATTCCTATGCCATGCCATACCCCGTGATCGCCGGTGATACGGTCGGGGAAACTGACCTCGTGCGCAGACTTTGGCTGGACAACCATTTCTATGGCGGTATCTTTTCCCTGCAGTACAAGAAAATCAGAGACGACGTCATTTTCGGTGGCGGATGGGACAAGTACGAAGGCAACCATTACGGCGAAGTGATCTGGACTGAAAAAGGAAGCATCGCAGGTCAACCATATTATCAACTGGACGCAGTGAAGTCCGACTTCAACCTGTACGGCAAATGGATGCACCAACTTTCCTCGGGATGGAGCAGTTTCGCCGATCTTCAATACCGCAAGGTGGATTATGTCATCAATGGATTCCGGGACAATCCGGATCTGAGAATTGCCAACCATTGGAATTTCGTCAACCCCAAGGCAGGTATCACCTACAGTCATCATGATTGGCAGGTCTATTTTTCCTATGCACTCGCCCAAAAGGAACCGAACCGGGACGATTTTGAGGCCGGTAAAAATCAGCAACCCATTCCAGAGACCCTGCACGACTTCGAAATGGGCATCGAAAAAAGAAAGGCAGATCTCACCTGGGGCATCACCGCATTCTACATGAGGTACCATGATCAGTTGGTGCTCACCGGAAAAATAAATGACATTGGCGCCTATACTCGAACGAACATTCCCAACAGCCATCGCACCGGTGTTGAACTCAGCGGCAGATGGAAGGCCACCACTTGGCTTCAGGCGCAAGGAAACCTGTCCTTGTCTGCGAACCGGATACTGCACTTCTCAGAATACCTGGACGACTACGATAATGGAGGACAAAAGCAATTGACATATGACAGAACGGACATTGCCCTGTCCCCCGCAGTCATCGGCAATGCATCGCTTTTATTTAAACCGATGCAGGATCTTGAATTATCGCTGCTCTCCAAATACGTGAGCCGACAATTTCTGGACAATACATCAAAGCAAAGCAGAAGCCTGGCAGCTTACTTCACGGAAGATATCCGACTGAGTTATAACATCCCTCAAAAACTGATGAAACAAGTCCTGCTCATGCTCCAGGTGAATAACCTGTTCAATGTGCAGTATTCTCCGAGCGGATATACGTACAGCTATTATTACGGGGGGAGTATGGTGACTTCGAACAACTATTACCCCATAGCGGAACGGAATGTCATGCTGACGCTGAATATCGACCTTTGATCAACGAATTTGACCCCGGCAACCCACGTGAAATTCAGAACTATTCATGCTGTTCAGGAATTGCATTACATTTATATTGAAATCACCACAAATATCAAAAAATGAAAAAGATCACCACTTATGCCATGCTGCTGATTGCCGCAACGATGTTCATCCTTTCCTGTGGGCCATCCCAGAAAGTGACCAGCTCTTGGGTTAATCCTCAGTTCCAGAAGGGTCAGAAAAAATACAATAAGATCTTCATTGCTGCATTGATGAATAACCAGACTGTCAGAAGCAGCCTGGAGAAAAACATGGCCATTGCGGCTCAGGCTAAGGGCTACCAGGTGGTCCGCAGCCAAGACGTTTTCGGCCCTTCATTCACCAAGGACAATCTCCCCTCCAAAGAAGTCATGCTAGACAAGATCAGGGCTTCTGGATGCGATCTCATCTATACGGTGACATTGGTCGACAAAAAAAGTCAACAACGGTATGTTCCTGGGACTACCGCCTATCAACCCTGGCCCACTTATGGTTATGGGTTCCGCGGATACTATAATTATTGGTCACCAACCATGTACGATCCGGGATATTACACTACAGATAAAACCTATTTCATGGAAGGGGAATTATTTGATGCCGGGAATGAGAATATGATATGGTCCGTTCAGACTGAGGCCTACAATCCCTCCAGCATAGAAAGTTTCAGCAAAAGTCTGACGGATGTGATGATGAAGCAGGTGGAAAAAGATCTGGCCGTCCCCAAATAAAAGAAGGCTGACCAGCCGAAACTCATTTACCATTTCGAACGCCCTTGAACGATCTTTGGGATCAGTCGAGGGCGTTCTTATTTATATATAAAACATCTGAAAGTATGGCAAATGAAAGGCCATCCTTCTACTTGCTTATTGCTCGAATTTCTCCCTCCAAGCTAACATGCCCCCGATCAGGTTTTTGACGTTGGCGAACCCCATGGTCTCCATCATCATGCACGCTTGCCCGCTGCGGTTGCCGCTCCGGCAATACAAGATGACCTCGGCATCTTTCAGGGAATCCAATGCATCCATGTCGAAGTTCATGACCCTTCCGAGGGGATGCAAAATGCCGCCGATATTAAAGGCTTCGTTCTCACTGGGTTCCCGCACATCCACAAGGTTCAACTCTTCTCCGTTGGCTAGTCTTTGATGAACTTCTTCGATCGTGATGGTCTGCATGGTATTTCGAATTTTAATTTATTCAATTCTGATCCGACTTTTCCGGAGAGGGCAGTCGGCTTGAATCCGGATTTTGCCTAACGGGCATGATGACCGATAGTCTGAGATCCATCATCTGGCCTGATCGGATGCGGTTCGACTTCCTGTCTTCCGTGTACTTGGGCGGATTCTGCCAATAAACAAAAGCAGCTGCCGTATCCTTCACATCAACATCAGGCAATATCACACCTAAGTTGATCCCACTGGAATCCAATAGGTACCTGGCCTCCTCATAAGTCATTCCGAAAAGATCGGGGACGGAAATATCTTCATTACCTATACCCGCTCCAAGAACAAGTGAAACAACGCTCCCCATGGCGATCTTGGTACCCGGACGAATAGCGGCACCATTCACCAATTGATCCTTTACGGCATTTTTTGCGATATCGGGCACATATGTGGTATCTCCCAACTTAAAACCCTTTGAACGAAGTTCCAGTTCCGCATTACGGAAACTCATACCGACAAGATTGGGCATGTCTATAAGTGGAGGGGTGGCTCTGTTGATGGTCAGGAATATGGTACGGTTGACCTTGACGGTGGCATCGGGGTCCGGGAACTGGCGAATGACGACCATCGGGGCAAGGGTATCCACATAGATGGAATCCTGGACGACAACTTCGAAGCCAGCCTTCTCCAAAGCCGATTTTGTCGAGGCGAAATCCCTCCCTTTCATATCAGGAACACGGAGATAGGCCCCATGGTTGGTCCAGAAATCCAGTGTCTGAAAATAGAGAACGATGAAGACCAGCGACAGTACAATGGCTGCGAGGAAATTGATCCAGGGGCTTTTGTTGGTGATGGATCCGAACAATTTTTTTCTTTTAATAGATCATCCTTTTTTCTGGCCTAGGGCATCCTCAATGAGCATGGAATAAAAATCCTTCAGGTCCCATCCCCTGGCCCTCACCTGCATGGGAACAACGCTCATCTCACTTTGCCCGGGGACCGTATTGATCTCCAGCAGGAAGGGCTCGTCTCGTTCCGCATTGTAGATAAAATCCATGCGGACCACTCCACGGCAGTTGAAGATCTTATATACTCTTGTTGCGGTATCCCGGACTTTTTTGGCCATGCCTTCGTCACATTCCGCAGGCGTCTTCTCATCCGATTTACCCTGATACTTGGCCTCGAAGTCAAAGAAATCATTAAAAGTGAAAACCTCTGTGAACGGCAAGGTGAGCACTTCATCTTTCGATTTGAAAACACCGATTGTGAACTCCCTGCCCGTGATGAATTCCTCGATGAGCAGTTGATCATCCTCCTTGAAAGCTTTCTCCAGGGCGGCTGGAAGATCATCTTCTTTATTGACCTTGCTCATACCGATGCTGGATCCGCCATTGCTGGGCTTTACCATTAACGGAAGTTTCAATTGCTTCAGAATATCCTCAGGTACCACGGGGGTGTGCTTGAAGATGTGCAATGATCTCGAGACATTTATCCCCGCGAAGGCGGCAACGGCAACTGTATATCTCTTATTGAATGTTATCGCCGAACTAGTGGCATCACAAGAAGTGTAGGGCAGGTTGACCAGATCGAAATAGCCTTGAAGTTTACCGTCTTCCCCGGGTGTTCCGTGAATGCCGATAAGCACGGCATCAAAATTCACTTTACGGCCTTCATGAATTATAGAAAAGTCATTCTTGTCCACATCCGTTTTCACCCCATCGGGACCGGAATAGAACCAGCCCTGGGGCGTGATGTCAATACGATATACATCGTATTTTTCCTTGTCGACATTATTTTGAATCGTAATAGCACTTTTGTAAGAGATGACAGCCTCACTGGAATATCCACCGGTGACGAAAGCGATCTGCGGCTTGCTCATGCAATAGGTATTTAGACAAAGAAAATGAAAAGAATGCAAAGAAATTCAAAAATATGGATCCGCGGCGCGTTGGGATCGCCCTACTGATAACCACTGGAAGTGTCTTTTCTGGACGCCGCTATGCCGGGGTTGCCGGAATCCAGAACATATTTCCATTTTCCATCCTTTTGCTTTCGCCAGATAGTCACATAGGTGCCTTGGGTTTCTGTATTTCCTTCATTCATAGTATAGATGCCATAGGTATACCCTAGATCACCAGAAACCGCCATATCACCTCCCTGTGGCTCCCAGGACAGCCGCAGGGTCGAGTCTTTGATGTTGTTGATGAAATCCACTGCAGCGGCTCCGATTATGGGCAGGCGACCTGGACGCAAGAGTGTCCCACCAGCATCCAAGTATTCCAGAAATGCAGCCCGGTAGCCTTTACGTACGGCGAATGCTGAAAAATCTGCATCGGTCTGCTCCATCGCATTCAGGGCCTCCAGTCGTTCATCCTTCTTTCGGAAGCGGAATTGCTCGCAGGAAGTTAACCAGAGAAGTAAAAAAAGTAGTCCAACTTTTGAACGCATGTACACATCGAATTAAAAAAGGCGAAGGACAAGCGTTTCGCATCATCCTTCACCCCTTTGGATCAAATACCAAGTTCAGTTGACTGGACCTGATCAGATATGCAGTCTGGATTTTTTGGACATCAACTCCTCCACGGTCTCTTTGTACATATCGTCAGGCACGCAGCAATCCACGGGACATACGGCGGCACATTGCGGTTCCTCATGAAAGCCCTGGCACTCCGTACACTTGTTGGGAACAATATAATAGGTGTCGTTACTGACCGGGGCATTTTTGGTGGACGCGTCAACAGAACTGCCATCCAGCAGATTGAAACTGCCTTTCACGGTAGTGCCATCGGCGATGGCCCACTCGACACCTCCTTCATAAATCGCATTATTGGGGCATTCGGGTTCGCAAGCGCCGCAGTTAATGCATTCTTCAGTGATCTTGATTGCCATAAAGAATTCAGATTTTAAGGGGTTGATTTGGTTTAATTTTGCTACTCAGCCTCAGGCCTTAAAGGTAAAATAAACAGGCGAAATTTTAAAAATGAAATTGACCGATCGAATAGATCTGCTGGTCAGACTGGGTGAGCACATGAGTTCAGGCGCCACCGAATGGAAGGAGGCCTGTGCGAAAGCCAGTTATCGTAACGCCTGGTTTCTAGATGAGTTCATTCACAAGGCTTCTGAGACCATCATTTCCAGCTATCTCGAAAGAAAAAAACTGGAGAAAACGGCAACTGCCTACGCCATCCCAGACAATCCCAATAATCCAAAGATCGTTGGGATTGTCATGGCAGGGAACATCCCCATGGTAGGCTTCCACGACATGCTCTGCGCTTTCCTTTACGGCCACCCCCAGCGGATCAAACTCTCCGGCAAAGACGACGTCCTAATACCTTACCTGGTTGGCGTACTGACAGCCTGGAACCCCGAGGTGGGTGAAATGATCACTTTCCATGAGATGCTGAAGGATTGTGATGCCTATATCGCGACCGGCTCCAACAACACCGCCCGTTATTTTGAACAATATTTTGCCCGCTTCCCACATATCATCAGAAGGAACAGGACCTCCGTGGCCATACTTGATGGGTCGGAAACCAAAGATGAACTCGACAAACTGGCCGATGATATCCAACTTTACTTCGGAATGGGTTGCCGCAATGTGACCCAGATCCTGGTCCCCCCGGATTACGACTTTGTTCCCCTCCTTGGAGCGCTGAAAAAATACGGCCATCTGATGGAATTACACAAATACAAGAACAATATCGACTATGCTCTCGCCCTGCATATCATCAACAACAGGTTTTACATGACCAATGGTGAGATTGTTCTTTCCGAAGATCCTTCCCCCTTCTCTCCCATCGGCCAGTTGAACTACAGATTCTATACGGACCGGGAGGATGCCCTGGCAAGCATCGACCCACAGATCCTGCAATGCCTGGTCGGAAAGAATGGCGTCCCATTCGGTAGCGCACAACAACCCGCACTCACCGATTTTGCCGATGGCTTGGACACTTTGGAGTTTCTTGCCGGGTTATCCCCTAAGCTCTAATTTTCAGTTTTATATGTCGTAATTTCAGGCCAAGTGTTCAACTTTCAGCCTCTGCCTAAACTTTTGTTAATTGGGCATGCCTTAAAACTGAAAAAGCGTCAGGTTCGTTTCTTTGTATATGCAAAGGCATGGTGTTTGCGCACAATAACCCATAAATGTAAATTTTGATGAAAACCAATTCCATCCTTACGGTCGTTCTGGTCAGTGCCCTGACCTCTTTGGCCGTCATGTACGGGTACAACAAATTCACTCATAAACAGACGGCAATCCAGTTGGACAACGGCAAGGTTCCGGCTAATTATACCGGACTGTTCGACAGCAACCATTTCGCTCCCGGCCAACCTGTGGATTTCCAAGAAGCTTCCGCAACTGCCGTACCCACGGTGGTGCATATAACCACGGTCATCGGCAAGGACGAAGCCAGCAACAACTTACCCAAATCCAAAAGAAATCCCTTCTCCGACCTTTTCGGTGATGATTTCTTCAACGACTTCTTCGGTGGTCAGGGAGGACGTGCCATGCCCATGCAAGCTAGCGGTTCAGGCGTCGTCATCAGCGAAGATGGCTATATCGTGACCAATAATCACGTCATCGATGAAGCCAACGATATCAAGGTGACGCTCAGCAACAAGAAATCGTATTCCGCAAAACTCATCGGAGCCGATCCCAGCAGCGACCTGGCGGTACTCAAGATAGATGCAAAAGGACTTCCTTTCCTTCTCTATGGCAATTCTGATGTCCTGAAATTGGGACAATGGGTACTTGCCGTAGGTTATCCACTTAATCTCGAGACAACGGTGACGGCAGGTATCGTCAGTGCCAAGGCAAGATCACTCGGACTGAACGGACAGAAGAGCAGGACCCCCATAGAATCTTTCATACAGACCGATGCTGCTGTCAATCAGGGCAACTCAGGTGGGGCATTAGTCAATACGAACGGGGAACTCGTGGGCATTGTTTCCGCCATTGCATCGCCGACCGGCGCCTATGCAGGATATTCCTATGCCATACCGGTCAATATCGTGAAGAAAATCGTCAATGACCTGCTCCAGTATGGTGCAGTTCAGCGTGCTTACTTAGGAATCAGTTTCATGCCTGAGAACGCCCCGGATGCCGAAAAAGAGAAGGTAGGATATAAAGAAGGAACAGGAGTACTGGTGCGTGAAGTAGCCACTGATGGCGCTATGAGCAATTCCGGCCTCAAAGCAGGGGACTATATCACCAAGGTAAATGGTACAAAAGTGACGAGCAGCTCTGAAATGGTGGAACAGGTTGCCAGCTACAAGCCCGGGGACGCCATAACGGTTACCTATAACCGGGATGGAAAAGAATACAATACCAAGGTCACCCTCAAGAACAAGACCGGAACATATGATGTCGTCAAAGTCTCCGTCATGGACAAATTGGGCGTTCAATTCGAGAATGTCGACAAGAAGGCCGTATCGGAATATGGATTTGAGGGAGGTGTCAAGGTCAAGTCGATCGCAGATGAAGGCCTGATACCGGACCAAGTGCCCAACCTGAAGAAAGGCTTCATCGTCATCCGTGTGTCCGGGAAACCGGTGAAGAACATCGATGACTTCAAAAGACTCATTCAATCTTCCGGGAATAGTGCCACTCTGGAGGGTTTCTATCCCGGATATGATGGCCTCTACGCTTACAGCATCAACGGACTGAGCGAAGTGAAATAAGCTCGAAAGTGAATCCGCATGAATATGGAACCGGGTCCTAATGGGCCCGGTTTCTTTTTGCCCTCAATAGGTGAGGAATTGATGCAGGTGATGCTCCAGATGCGCAAGATAATCGGTGGCGAGGTGGTCAAGATCGTATGGGGTATCGTTCACGCGATAGGTGCTGGTGCGGTCTGTTGGACTTAATTGCCGGAACAGATGCACCAGATGGCGGTTGTAGGATACCCACAGTTGCAGCAGGTTCTCCCTGTCCATTTTATCATAGTGCCCGAGCCGGTTCCATGCCACTTGATCGTAACTGATATCCGGGCTGTCCTGATACTGCGAGCGGATCACCCGATGGTGGTTGTTGGCCGCGCTGTCTATGAGATGTCCGATGATCTGCAGGGGACACCATTTACTCGGATGGCCGGGTTTATGGAGCATCCCGTCATCCATCATTCGAACCATGGGTGGAATGATGTTGAGCAGCGTCTCCATGCGTGATATGACCTGTGTGATCTCCATATTCCCATCATGGTTGATCTACCCAAACCTGAGATGCCCAGGGCAACAATACACTGGTCAGTTCTTTGTCCATGTCCCAGATCCGCCCCGTGAACAATTCGAAGAATTTACCGCGGTGACCATGACCATCCAGATCAGCTTTTTGAGGTTGCGCGGAAAAGTTGAGTAAAACCAATATGCATCGATCTCCATTCCTGCGCTCAAATGCCAGCAAAGGTTCGTTATCGTTTCCAGAAAGCCAGGTGGTTTGAACAGCTTCATCCCCACCACGCAGGGCAGGATGAATTTTTCGCAGGTGCAGCAGTTTGGAGTACAGCCCGTGAAGCTGGGGTTCAGAAGTCCAGTTTATCGGATCCTTGTCGAAAAATTCGAGGCGTTTCAAATTGGGAAGCTCCTGTCCATTATAGATCAATGGAATCCCATCCCAGGTGCAGCTGAACACCGCCAAAGCAATGGCCAAAGCCCCGTATTTCTCATATTCACTGCCGTTCCAAGTATTCTCATCATGGTTGCTGGTGAACCAGGCCCGCATACTTCCAGCGGGAGACAACTTACCATATTGTTCCAGTATTGACTTCACATTTTGAAGATCCCAGGAGCCTGATTTATAATGGTCTTGGGTGGCATGCATCCAATGCCAACTGTATGCTGCATCAAAAACCTCAAGGTACTGCGGATCATTCCATTGATCCAGTTCGGCCAGCCACAGCATCGGCTTCTGGGCATCCAAAGCCTCCCGGGCCTGCTTCCAAAATCCAACCTCAACCAACATGGCCATATCGCATCGGAACCCGTCAATATCTGCCTCACGCACCCAAAAGGCCATTGAATCTATCATCTCCCTGCGCATGTCCTCACTCGAAAAATCCAGATCGATGACATCCTCCCAGCCATGGGCATCATAAAATTTATCTTCCTGATCTTTTTTGTAAAAATCAGGATGTTCAATGGTCCATCGGTGGTCGCATCCCGTATGGTTGGCTACCCAGTCTATGATCACCTTCATGCCACGAACATGAGCCTCCCCGACCAGATCCCTAAAATCTTCCAGCGTTCCGAATTCAGGATTCACGGAACGATAATCGGAGCAAGCATAATAACTTCCCAGACTCCCCTTCCGCCCTTTAACACTGATCGGTGTGATAGGCATGAACCATAATGTTCCTATGCCCATCTCCTGCAGCCGGGGCAAGTGCTTACGAAAAGCATCGAAGCTACCTTCCTGTGTATATTGACGGGTATTGACCTCATAGATGCTGGTCGTATGTCGCCAGTCCACCTTTTTCCAGTCGTTTTCCATGGAGGGAAGGTAAAGGATTAACGGATTAATGGATTAACGGATTAACGGATTAATGGATTAACGGATTAATGGATTAACGGATTAACGGATTAACGGATTAATGGATTAATGGATTGGGGAAATGGGGGATATGGGGGAAATTGGTGAAATTGGTGAAATTGGTGAAATTCGAGATTTGCCTTTCACGTTTGCAAATAGGCAAATTCGAAAGATCATTAATCCACTAATCCACTAATCCATTAATCCGTTAATCCGTTAATCCATTAATCCACTAATCCACTAATCCACTAATCCGTTAATCCACTAATCCATTAATCCACTAATCCACTAATCCATTAATCCATTAATCCGTTAATCCGTTAATCCACTAATTTTACTCCATGAAGTCTTTTGATGTCCCCGTCATTTACAGGAGTCCGCTGATTTCCGCCATCAAGCAGAAAAGGAAACTAGAGGACAGGATGAAGAAGGATTTCACCCCCACCCTTCTGGATTTTGGGCCTATTCGATTCCACATGGCCAGGCATTTCGGTTTCTGTTACGGTGTGGAACATGCTATCGAGATAGCTTTCCGTACGATCGAGGAGAATCCCGGAAAAAGGATATTCCTGCTGAGTGAGATGATCCATAATCCTTTTGTGAATGACGATCTTCAAGAACGCGGTGTACGTTTTCTGATGGATACCAAGGGGAATTCGGTGATCCCGTTCAGTGATCTCAATGCAGAGGATATCGTTCTGATCCCCGCATTCGGAACCACATTGGATATTGAAGAGAGACTGAAGAATATTGGTCTGACACTTGAGAAGTACGATACGACCTGTCCATTTGTGGAGAAGGTTTGGAACAGATCGGAGCAGATTGCAAAAAAGGGATTCACTGTGGTCGTGCATGGGAAGCCCAGCCATGAAGAGACTCGAGCGACCTTTTCACACAGCGCGGCCCACACCCCTACCATCGTAGTCAATGACATGGCTGAGACGGAGATCCTTGCTGCTTACATCAATGGAAAGTCTGCGCTGGACGGCTTCCACGACAGATTCCGGGGAAGGATATCGCCCGGATTCGATCCCTCGCAACATCTTGACCGTATCGGTGTGGTGAACCAGACAACGATGCTGGCCAGCGATACGCAGGCTATTGCCGACCGATTGAAACAGGCCATGGAACTGAAATATGGCAGATCATCCATTTCTGCGCATTTCGCAGATACTAGGGACACCCTTTGCTATGCCACGCTGGACAACCAGACCGCCGTTCAGGGACTTTTGGAAGAACAGGCCGACCTGGCATTTGTTGTGGGTGGTCGGAACAGCAGCAACACCTCCCACCTTGTGGAATTATGCGAGCAACACTTACCTACCTACTTCGTCCGTTCAGCAGAAGATATTCTATCCGAGAATGAGATCCTGCACTTCGATTGGATCGCGAAAAAAGAACACATCAGCACCAAGTATCTGCCTGCTGCAAAACCGACAACCGTACTCATCACCAGTGGCGCATCCTGCCCGGATGCCCTTGTGGAAGGGGTGATCAGGAAATTATCATCATATTATGCGGATGCAGCAACCATGGAAAGTATCCTGAGTTTATGGGCTTGACGGTCAAGGTCATTCAGCCATGGCGATTTTTTCCCTGGCCCATTGAAGGGCTATCCTGAACTGATCTTCCGGAGTGAGGTCGCTATTGTCCAGTTCGATGGCATCATGAGCCTTTCTGAGAGGAGAAACTTCACGATGCGAATCCAAATAATCCCGCATTTCCAGATTATTCTTGACTTCCTCGATGGTGACCTGAGGATTTTTTGCGTAAAGTTCCTTGAACCTTCTTTCCACCCGAACGGCATTGTCCGCAGTCATAAATAATTTCAATTCCGCATTGGGGAACACCACGGTTCCAATGTCCCTGCCATCCATGACGATCCCTTTGGACCTGCCCATCTTGCGTTGTTGTTCAACGGCAAACTCCCGAACCTCCCGAATTGCAGCGATCTCACTCACTTTTTCAGCAATGACCATGTCCCGGATCTCGTATTCCACATTCTCACCGTTCAGGTGAATATGCTGTTTCTGTTCGACTGGATCTTGAATGAATTCCAATTCAATATCCCCGATCGCTTTCTCTACCTGGCTTTTTGACTCCCAATTGACGTGATTGCGCAGAAATTGCAGGGTGATCGCACGATACATGGCGCCACTGTCAATGAATAGGTAACCGAGTTCATCGGCCAGTTGCCGGGCCAAAGTGCTTTTACCGCAGGATGACCAACCATCGATGGCGATTACGATCTTTTTCATCGGAACGAAAGTACGAAGGAGACCTGAATTGCCATGCCTTCCAACAGTTGCAAATGAATCAAGGACAAAAAAATGCCCGCAAATGCGGGCATGTATGAATCGTTCGTTTTTATCCGACTACGATGATGCTTCCGACTTTTCAGTCTTTGCGCCTTCTTTGAAGGAGAAACTGATCTTCTGATTTTCTTTGTCGAGATCGGCTATCATGATGTCACCCGGTTTGATATTCATGTTCAGGATCTCTTCTGCAAGAGGATCCTCGAGATATTTCTGGATGGCCCTATGGAGCGGACGGGCACCGAATTGTTGATCGTAGCCCTTGTCGGCAATGAAGACCTTGGCTTCTTCGGTCAATTCGAGACTGAAACCGAGGGCGCTGAGGCGCTTCATCACCCCCTTCATCAGGATATCGATGATGCTGAAGATATGCTCGCGGGACAAGGAATTGAAGATGATCACATCATCCACACGGTTCAGGAACTCCGGTGAGAAGGTGCGCTTCAAGGCTTTCTCGATGACAGCCTTCCCCGACTCTTCGGAATTTGCCTGACGCGCTGAAGTGGCGAATCCCACACCTTCTCCAAAATCCTTCAGCTGACGCACACCAATATTGGAGGTCATGATGATGAGCGTATTTTTGAAATCCACCTTCCTGCCCAGACCATCGGTCAGTTGGCCGTCATCCAGCACTTGCAGGAGTATATTGTAAATATCGGGGTGTGCCTTTTCTATCTCATCCAGTAGGATCACCGAATAGGGTTTTCGTCTGACTCTTTCCGTGAGTTGTCCACCCTCTTCATATCCAACATAACCGGGAGGTGCCCCGATGAGACGACTGACGGTGAACTTCTCCATGTATTCGCTCATGTCGATGCGCACAAGAGAATCCTCAGAGTCGAACATGTACCGAGAAAGTGCACGGGCGAGTTCGGTTTTGCCCACGCCAGTGGGGCCAAGAAATATGAATGTGCCGATTGGCTTCTTTGGATCTTTCAGTCCCACGCGGTTACGTTGGATGGCTTTGACCACTTTGGCTATGGCTTCATCCTGGCCAACGACCATGGCACGCATATCCGTAGCCATGTTGCGAAGCTTCTCCGTTTCGGCCTGAACCATCCTCTTGACGGGAATACCGGTCATCATGCTCACCACTTCCGCGATAGCCTCATCACTGATGGGATACCGACGGTGTTTGCTTTCTTCCTCCCAATTCGTCTTGGCCCGTTCCAACTCTTCCTGAAGTTTTTTCTCATTATCGCGGAGGGATGCTGCTTCTTCGAATCTTTGGCTTTTGACCACCTTGTTCTTCTCCAACTTGATATCCTCGATCTTTTTTTCCAGGTCGAGTATCTCAGTAGGAACATTGATATTTTTCAGGTGAACGCGTGCACCCACTTCATCCAAGACATCAATGGCCTTGTCTGGCAACAGACGATCCGTGATGTAGCGGTCACTCAATTTGACACAAGCATCTATGGCTTCATCGGCATAGCTTACATTGTGATAATCCTCATATTTGGACTTGATGTTATTGAGGATCTGTATCGTCTCGTCCACACTGGGAGGATCGACCATGACTTTCTGGAAACGCCGGTCGAGGGCACCATCTTTTTCGATGTGCATCCGGTATTCATCCAATGTGGAAGCGCCGATGCATTGGAGTTCCCCGCGAGCGAGTGCGGGCTTGAAGATATTGGAAGCATCCAGCGAACCGCTGGCTCCACCTGCGCCTACTATGGTATGGATCTCGTCGATGAAGAGTATGACATCCCTATTCTTCTCCAACTCATTCATGATCGCTTTCATACGCTCCTCGAATTGCCCCCGGTATTTCGTGCCGGCGACAAGAGCAGCAAGATCTAGAGAAACGACACGCTTGTCGAACAGTACTCTTGAAACTTTGCGTTGAACAATCCGAAGTGCAAGACCTTCCACGATGGCCGTCTTACCCACGCCGGGTTCACCAATGAGGATAGGGTTGTTCTTTTTCCTGCGGGACAGGATCTGTGATACCCTCTCGATCTCTTCATCCCTGCCAACAATTGGATCCAGTGAGCCGCTTTCTGCCAAACGAGTGATATCTCTTCCAAAATTGTCCAATACAGGTGTCTTGCTTTTTGTTGCAGCAGCACCTGCCTGTTTGGATTTTTGCTGGTACCCTTTTTTCTCCTCATCGAATTCCTCCTCGGGATCATCAGAGAACTCGCTTCGAACCTCATTGCTTTTGACCACACCCAAATCGTTCCGGAAAAGATCGTAATCCACATCGAACTGATTCAGGATCTGAGTAGCGATATTTTCCTTGTTCTTGAGTATAGAAAGCATGAGATGTTCCGTCTCTACTGTCGGACTCTTCAGGGCTTTGGCCTCCAACACGGTTACCCGGATCACCTTTTCCGCCTGTCTCGTCAGAGGCAGACTGTTGATGTTCGCTATGTTCTTGCCTGTCTTGTCCTTGACCGCCAGTTCCACTTCTTTCCTCAATTCATAAAGATCGACATTGAGGTTCTTCAGGATCTTGACGGCAGTATTCTCACCTTCACGGATCAACCCCAAAAGCAGGTGTTCTGTGCCAATGAAATCATTCCCCAACCTCAGAGCTTCCTCCCTGCTAAATGATATGATCTCCTTGACCTGGGCCGAAAAGTTATTATCCATTTAGTTGTTATTTAATGAGTCATTACAATATTACCGATTATTTTTGATTTGCTTAACTGAAACAAAAGGGCAAAACTCGATGAAGAATCTCGGTCTCAGTATCTTATGAGAAGGAAGTTACGGTCATCGACAGCACGATACTTTAAGCATGAACAGGCTTACATTTGATAACTTAGCACCAGAAGTAATGCCATCGCTTATGAATGTCAAAATTGATACCAAGGAAAGATTCCATGTCATAAACATCCAGGAAGACGTTTTGACTGCAAATATGTCAGCAGACTTGGGACAAATCCTAACGAATATCAGTTCGAAGCATGTTAAAAACGTGATAATGGATCTCTCTGGCGTCAAGCATGTTGAACCTTTGCTGGCAACCGAGATAGCCAGGATGCAGCTAAAGGCTTATGAGAATGGTCATTCCTTTGTGCTTTGTGGCATGACGAAGGAACTCGAAAACGACTTCCAACAGGAAGGTCTTTTGGAAAAACTCAACGCCACCCCAACGGAATCCGAGGCATGGGATATTGTACAGATGGAGGAAATGGAACGGGAATTTTTAAAAGAAGATTAAATTCCGGTATTCTTCATAAACCACTGAATTTCATAATTTGTTCGCCGTAACCATTTTAGGCTCCAATTCTGCACTTCCCATGCATGATCGGCATCCCACATGCCAAGTGATCACGGCGGGTGATGAGTTGTTACTGATCGATTGTGGCGAAGGTGCGCAGTCACAGATGAACAGATTCAAGATCCGTAGAAGTCGTATCAACCACATCTATATCTCACATCTGCATGGCGACCATTACTTTGGGTTGCCGGGCTTACTGAATAGCTTTAGCCTGACCAATAGAAAAGATCCAATACACCTCTATGCTCCAGCTGAATTAAAGCCTATACTTGATCTTCAATTTGATGCTGCGCAGGCTCATCTGAGCTATTCCCTGATTTTTCATGAACTAAAAGAAGAAAAAGAGATAACCGACCTTAAGAAATTCTCCATCAAAGCTTTTCGCGTATCACACAGAATTGAATGCTGGGGTTTTCTTATTCAGGAAAAGGAAAAACCGAAGAAGATAGATACGGATCGCGCCCTTGATTTTGATGTCCCTTCATCCTTTTTCCCACAGTTGAAAGAGGGAAAAGATTATATGCATGTCTCAGGCAGGCTGGTCAAGAACGAATGGGTCACCAAGGCCGCAAATCCTTCAAGGTCTTACGCATTCTGCGCAGATACCCGGTTCGATCCGGAGATCGCCAATAAAATAAGAAGTTGCAATCTTCTTTATCATGAAGCGACCTATTTGGACGACCTCCGGGAAAAAGCTGAGGACCGATTCCATTCAACAGCCAAGCAGGCAGCGAAGATGGCGCTGCTCGCTGAAGCAAAACACTTGCTGATAGGTCACTTCAGCAGCAAATACGATGAATTGGCTCCTTTTCTGACAGAAGCATCTGCACTATTCCCCCAAACCGAGCTGGCAATCGAAGGAGCCAGCTACCTGATCAGAGATTAACCGCAACCCGAAAAAGGCAGGGCAAATTAATCAGCTACGAAAGCATTGAAATTCCTTTTGCCCCAAAAAGTCATATCCCTTTAGCATGATCTACATTTCTCGCCGCAACTTCAGCCATAAGCTCCATGATCTTGGCCTGCAGGCCCCTACTGACAGGAGCAACAGGCAATCGGAAATTATTCCCGCAGATTCCCATCTCACTCAGATAGGCCTTCAAGCCGCTCGGATTGCCTTCTTCAAACATGGAGTTGATGACATCAATTAGCTGGAAATGCAAAGGTCTTGCAGCCTCGAAATTTCCTTCCAGACAATGGCGGACCATCCGGGAAAAGATCAATGGGTAGGCGTTGGCCACTACGGATATCACACCTATGGAACCCATGGCCATCATGGGGAGGGTGACGCCATCGTCGCCACTGATTACTTGAAATGCTTCAGGCTTGTATTTCAGGATCCGGGAGACCTGATCCATATTACCCGACGCCTCCTTCGTAGCGAAAATATTCTTGCAGCTATTTGCAATGCGCAAGGTTGTATCGGCAGATACATTCATGCCCGTTCTGCCTGGAACATTATACATCATGAGTGGAAGCGGGCTGCTTTCACTGAGTTGCAGATAGTGTCGGAATAGCCCCTCCTGATTGGGCTTATTGTAATAGGGACTAACCGAAAGGATGGCGCTATAGCCATCCAGATCGAATGCGGTCAAAGCATGTGACACTTCACGCGTATCATTTCCCCCAATGCCAGCGACCAAAGGAAGTCGACCGTCATTGATGAATGCCACTTCCGAAAAGATCCTCTGTTTTTCGTCTGTGTTCAGCGTGGCGGTCTCCCCTGTGGTGCCTAAAACCACTAGGTACTCCACCTCTCCAAGTATTAGGTGATCTATCAATTTTCGTAAACTGGGCAGGTCAAGGTCTCCGTTCTCCAAAAAAGGAGTTACCATGGCTACACCTGTACCTTGGAATCGTGGAATGGACATTACTGGATATATATAAGATAATGGAATGAATCAGTCCTGTGGTACATCTTCCCAGAAGCCCATATGGCTGAATTTGTCAATACGAGCGGATTGCCTTACAACCGGATCCTGAGCCTGCAGTTCGGCTATAATGGGGAGCAGATATGATTTTAACAATTGTGCCGCCTGATCATAATCCCAGTGTGTACCGCCAAGAGGCTCCGGAATGATACCATCAACAAGGCCGAATTTGAGCATGTGATCAGCGGTGAGTCGAAGTTCATCGGCAGCCTTTTCTTTCATATCCCAAGACCGCCACAGTATCGAACTGCAACTTTCAGGGGAGATGACCGTGTACCAGGTATTCTCCATCATGAATACTCTATCCCCTACACCAATTCCCAATGCTCCGCCGCTGGCACCTTCGCCGATGATGACGCAAATGACAGGGACTTTCAGCCTCAACATTTCGAATATATTTCGGGCAATAGCTTCCCCCTGTCCTCTTTCCTCTGCCTCGATGCCGGGATAAGCCCCGGGGGTATCCACTAATGTTATGATAGGCTTATTGAACTTTTCTGCAAGTTTCATCAGGCGGAGGGCTTTACGGTAACCTTCCGGGTTGGCCATTCCGAAATTGCGGAGTTGACGCATTTTGGTGTTCGAACCTTTTTGCTGTCCGATGATCATGACAGTCTGACCATCCATCTGGGCAAATCCTCCAACTATGGCCTTATCATCCTTGAAACCCCTGTCCCCATGAAGTTCCACGAAATTTTCGGTCATCCGCTTAATAAAAGAGAGGGTATAAGGCCTATCAGGATGTCGGCTGAGTTGAACCTTTTGCCAACTGGTGAGATTCTGGGTGATCTCTTTTTTCTTCTCCACGATCATCTCCTCAAGTTGCCTGACGGAATCGCTGAGATCGAGTTTGTTCTTCTCCGCCGTGGTCTTAAGTTGACCGATCTGATCATACAGATCCTTGATTGGCTTTTCAAAATCAAGGTACTGCCTTTGGTTTTGTTCAGGCATAGACGAGTGGTTATTGAACCCATTAAGGGTCAATGTTTGTAAAGGTAAGGTAAGGTGGATTTTTGAACAATTTCTTGCCTGAAAATATAAATCCCCTTATCTTCGCGGTCCTGAAAAAGTTCTTTAAAAAGGACATATTTTGGTTAGAATGCCGCCCTGTCTCGCCGGAGGCTTGATGGTTAGAGTCCGAAGGGCCCAAAAGCTTCTAATATTTGAAATAGTTGAATCGGTAGTTCAGTTGGTTAGAATGCCACCCATCACGCTTCTTCTTAGCTGAGGGGGTTCTTGTCCGAAGGGACAAAGCGCTTCTAGCATTTGAAATAATTGGATCGGTAGTTCAGTTGGTTAGAATGCCGCCCTGTCACGGCGGAGGTCGCGGGTTCGAGTCCCGTCCGGTCCGCATTAAGCCTCAACGAAAGTTGGGGCTTTTTTGCGCCCATGCATGATGTGTATATCATAAGTAGCATTATCAGGCCCGATTACTCACAAAGGCGAAACCGCAGATAATTCGAGGCGTATACTCCAGCACAATGAAGGCAGAAATACTGGAACCAAGTCGAGAGCATCATATAAGTTCCTCCTAGTCCTGGAAACTACAGACAGACCTGAGGCAATCTAACGGAAAAAATCATGCAAAAAAGCCGACAAAAAACATCTGGCATGGAGAGCTGAAAAAAAGATGAAATAGCAGAGATATTCATGCCACTCATCAAGGAACGGAAATCAGGACGAATGGCATAAATTCACACACCATGAATATCGTAATAACCGACGGCTACACATTGAATCCAGGGGATCTGGACTGGCAAAGTATAACATCACTCGGAAATGTGACCATTTACGAAAGGAGCCATGTCGACGACCTTTATGATAGATGCAAAGACGCGGATATCATCCTTAATAATAAAACCCCCATAAACGGGGAGTTGATCAGCAAACTCGATAAACTAAAGTTGATCTCTGTTCTGGCAACAGGCTATAACATCGTGGACACGATCGCCACCAAGGAAAAAAATATAATTGTTTGCAATGTGCCTAATTATGGCACTGCATCTGTAGCCCAACATACCATTGCTCTATTGCTCGAATTGTCCAATAACATTTCTGCACACAGGCATTCGGTTGAACAAGGCGAATGGGTAACGGCCATCGACTGGTGCTATACAAAAAAACCGATAACCGAATTATCTGGTAAAACAATCGGATTGGTAGGCTTTGGAAATATCGGCCAGCAGGTCGGAAGAATCGCAGCTGCGCTCGGCATGCATGTCGTATATAATGCAACTGCAGATAAACATATCCCGGACTACACCTTCACCAATATGGCGACACTTTTCTCCGAATCCGACGTCGTCTCCCTGCATTGCCCACTTACTTCCACAAATGCAGGATTCATAAACAGGGCTTTATTGCACACCATGAAACCTTCTTCTTTCCTCATCAATACGGCAAGAGGCCAGCTGATCAACGAATCTGACCTTGCCGAAGCTCTAGACCAAGGTGTCATCGCCGGAGCAGCACTTGACGTTTTATCAGTTGAACCTCCATCATTTAATAATCCATTACTTGCTGCAAAAAACTGCGTCATCACTCCCCATAATGCGTGGATAAGCAAGGAGGCAAGAGTAAGGATCATGGATGTAACCGTGGAAAACATCAAAGCCTTCATCCATGGTAAGCCCATCAATCGGGTGGCTTAAAACAAATTTTATAAGCCAGTCGATGGAGAGTTAATAGAATCCCAGACTGTCAAATTAATGTTTTCCATTTTTCGACTGAGAAATGACCATAGACAGGGATCATCAATTATCCGGCCTGAGTCATATACATAAGCAACCGGATCAATCTCTGTAGAATAAGATCTGTCCCTGAAATCCAAAATTCATTACCCCAAAATAATTATCCTGCAGCATGAGGACTGCAGGATGAAAAAACAATTTCCCGATCAGATGCTTCTACGGGAAAGTGGCATTTACATTGTTACAATGCCCATTTACGGTTACGGTTTTTGAACCGGAATACCTTGAAGTTGTGTTATTATAAGTCACATCAATTGAAGAGATACCAGAAGTGCTTTGAATAGAATAAGATCCATCTGCCCCAGCAGTCGCCGTTGAAGTACCTGCGGTTATTTGGGCACCTGAAGCTCCGGCACCATTATATGTCACCTTTCCGCTAACGGTTTTGCAAGAATTATTTGAATAATCATCCAGATTGGCCGTCTTGAGACTAGTTTCCTGTTTGACAGCATCATTGATCATTACAGGTCTGCTTGCTGAAAGGATCAATATGGCAAGGGCCGGGATAGCCATAAATGCCGCAAATTGGAACAGTTGTTTATTCTTTTTCATGCTTGGTTTTTTAAAATATTCCGCAAAAATTAAATGTCTCTACTGTTTTTGATAAAATTCAATCATCATTTCCTGATGAGCGTTGAAAGCAAATATGGTCAATTCAGTCTATCAGGATTTTAAACCAATGAAAAGGCATTTACACCCTCGGTTTTCGCTTTTCGTATCGTTGGAAATTCCAAAAGCCATACTGCCATTTCAAGATGAAAACCAAAGGATTTGCTTCTTGAAAAAATCTCAAATCCAAATATTTCCTTCATTTTCAAACCCTTTTACAAATATGAACATGATAATGTCATCGAAATGTACCCATTTGCCTAGATTCATGTAGCAGGGGCCATAATCCTATGTTGCCCTGCTGAGAATGAGACCAAAAAATTCGTCCCAAACTAGAAGTCAAATTATTAAGGTCCGAAAACTGTATTTAACGAAAGCCAGCCAATGAGTAAAATCTTAAAAAAGCAAGTTTCCGTTTACTGGACAATTTTGATGGCTGCCGTTACAGGTGGTTCATGTTTTTTGCTGGCAGGACTACATATCACAGGACTACATATCAATAATTCAGAAACCGATCCCAAAACAAGCATTGCGTCAACCACTTACTGCAGTTACAAATTGACCAGGCTGGGCGGCTTCAATTACGTCAATCCATTACTTTATGCTGAGAAAACCTGCGAAGAAGAGCACCTGATCCCACTCAAATCTGCACTGAATGGGATGATTGCCAACTACAAATCATCAGGGGTCATAAACCATGCCTCCATCTATGTAAGAAAATTCGTCGATGGCACCTGGATAAGCATCAATGGAGAAAACACATATAGCCCTGGCTCCCTCCTCAAGATCCCCACCATGATGACCTTTTTCAAGATGAACGAAAAGGACCCCGGCTTATTGGACAGAAAAATAGGTTTTCTCAAGCCCTTCGATTCAGACAGGAATGTCCATTTCACTTCCAACGCCATTCAATTGGGGAAATATTATAGTTATCGGGAATTAATCAAATACATGATCGTTCATTCCGATAATAACGCGACCAAACTGCTTAACATGCACATGGATATGAAGATGTTTTCCGACATTTTCACGGAACTGGGTCTCAGAAAACCGGACCTCACGGCGAAAGAATACCGGATCAGCGCCTTGGATGCATCCGTCTTCCTCAAGGTCCTATACAATGCAGTATATCTGAACACCACCGATTCCGAATACTGCACTTCTTTACTTGCTCAATCCGACTTCAAGGAGGGTATGGTTTCCGGGTTACCAAGCGAATGTAAAGTGGCACATAAGTTCGGCGAAGGTGGCCCTGACAATAAACCCGATTTCAGCGAAACCGGAATCATTTATGGCACCAAAGGCAATTATCTGATTACGGTCATGGCAAACGGGAACAACCTGAAAGATATGCCTACCATAGTCAGCGAGATCTCCAGAACATCTTATCAATTCCTGGAGTCCGAAGATACAAATTGATCGGACCATACAGATCCGGCTATATCAATTCCTATTTCCACGAAGTTCAACCATCCGAATGACCTGCCCATTTAAACAGATGCCGGATCTGCGGGCCCTTCCATTTCCAAGTGAAATAGATGGCAGAAATTTTATTGCCGTAAATTGGACAAAAGATGTCAACTACCCATTCCGCCTTCTCATGTTGGAAACATACATTGAAAATCTTCCAGAAACACTACAACCTTCATCTACTCCATTCCCGTGGCATATAACAACCAACCTGAACGAATTACTGTACAAAATGATCGAAAACCTTCCCCAGGAATATGATATCCGGGATGGTATTGCCATACATCATCTTGCCCAGGTTGAATCCGGCGCGGTATTAAAGCCGCCCGTCGTCATCAGCAGAAATTCTTTCGTAGGGTCCCATGCATACCTCCGGGGAGGGGTATATCTGGGTGAAGGCAGCTCCATTGGGCCGGGCTGCGAAGTGAAGTCATCGGTCTTATTGAATCATTCTGTAGCCGCTCACTTCAACTACATCGGAGATAGCATCATCGGGAATCATGTCAATCTGGAAGCTGGCGCCGTGATCGCCAATCATTACAACGAAAGGGATGATAAAACGATTCGTATAAGCATGGACGGCCAGATGATCGATACGGGCGTGACCAAATTTGGTGCCCTCCTCGGTGATGGAACAAAGATCGGTGCGAATGCAGTGCTTTCCCCAGGTACGATTCTGAGTAAGGGATCTGTGGTCAAAAGACTTGAATTGATTGACCAAACCGCATCTTCCTGAAAGCTCCAATGCTTTAACGCAAGAGATGAAAACGATCTATATCATTTTACTGACCGCTATGGCGGCATCCTGTTCCACTCCAGCATTCAGAAAGGGTTGGACACATGGAACCGCCCCTCCCCGATTTTTAGCTCGGTTCGAGACTTCAAAGGGTGATTTTGAAGTAACCGTGGAGCGGGAATGGTCACCCGGGGCGGCGGACAGATTCCATCAATTGCTCAAACATCATGCATTTGATCATTCATTCTTCTACCGCATTGTACCCGATTTCGTGGCACAATTCGGCGATATCGATTCCACCCGGACCCTGAAATGGGATCAATTCAAAGTATCGGACGAACCCGTTATCAAAGGTAATATCAAAGGCAGGTTGAGCTTTGCCCGAAGTGGTAAAGATTCGCGAAGCACCCAACTCTTCATCAACCTTAAAGACAATAGCCGGCTCGATACTATATTCTACAACGAAACCAAAGGATTTCCAGCATTTGGCGAAGTGACGAAAGGGATGGCTGTGGTGGAAGCGTTGTATGGAGGTTATGGCAACTCGACCATGACCAAGATCGATTCGATCGGAACCGACCGAAAAAAAATTCTTACGCTTTTCCCAAGGTTGGACTCGATTCGTAAAGCATATATCCTGTCCATAAATGGAATGTAGCATTCGGGAATTTGAAAAATAGTAACCTAAAAATTCATCCCAAAGCAGAGTCCAATGACCAGTCGAAAAAAATTCATAAAGCAGGTTCTAAAAGCATCTGCCAGTGCAGTAATGATCGGAATCCCTTCAAGCCGATCCATGGAATTAATTGGTCGACCAGAATACCGCTGCTTTGATCTGCATACCCATCCGGGCGTATTTTTTCGACGTGGAACACCGGTCTTTGCTGGCGATGATGAGGTGGTAAGCCGGGTTAAAGAAATGCTTTCTCAAGGGATGTCGGGAGGATTCTTCAGTCTGGTCAGTGATCTCCCCTTGATTAAACTGACGGAGAAGGGTGTGGAGATAACAGATAAATACGAGAAAGGGGAAGGGATCGCTGAATACCATCGACAACTGAAACAGTTCCTTGAGTTATGCAAGATCGCCCCTATTCATTTGGCTACCAAGTCAAGGGAACTGATGCAGGAAAAGAAAGGCAAAATCACTGCTTATCTAGCCTGTGAAGGTGGGGATCATATTGAACACACCGATCAATTGGAAGAGATGTATGCTGACGGAGTGCGTCTCATCCAACTGGTCCATTATGCCCCTAATGACCTGGGCGACCTCCAGACACATGCCCCTATTCATCAGGGCTTGACCGACCTGGGCCGTTCCGTGGTCAAAAAAATGAATGAGTTGGGAATATTGGTAGACGTTGCACATGCATCCGCAGAAACAGTTAAAGCGGTGGCGAAAACCAGTTCAGCACCTTTCATTCTTTCCCACTCCCTGCTAAATGTAGGGAACGACAGGCCCATTTCCGCAAGGACCATCACCGGTGAACATGCCCGATGGGTGGCCGAAAGTGGCGGCGTGATCGGCGCCTGGCCTTCCGGATACAACAGGAGTTTCGAGGATTTTATTGACAATATCATGAGGCTGATCGATATCGTTGGTGTCGACCATGTTGGGCTGGGGACCGATATGGATAGCAATTTCAAACCGGTCATGAACAGATACAGCCAGTTGCCCGAATGGACAAGCGCCCTCAGGGCCAAAGGGATGAGTCATGATGAAGTTCAAAAGGTCGCAGGGGGAAATGCACAAAGGGTTATCAAAGCAGTGCTTCGTAATTAAAATAAAAAGCTGCACGAATAGGAACCTGCCCTTCAAAATAATTCCCCTTTGAAGAGATCGAGCACTTTATCTACCGACAAAGGTTTGGACAAATAGGCTTTCACAAAAGGATATTTGCTGATACATTCCACGTCCCGAGGGTTGTCGGGCCCTGAATAATTTGTGAGATCCCTTGATTGATCATTCCATCTGAGCTAGTTCATAAACCAAACAAGTATCATCAAACCTGCCATCTTTTATACGAAACTTATAAAAAATCGGTTGAGCATCAAGTGAAAAGGATGTGAAATGCTTTTTCTGATCATCCTTCAAGGCGAATTCAGTAACTTTCGCGCTTTATCGATTTGAAAAAGACAGCCTCCATATCATTTCTTTTCCTGATACTGACCTGCCAGTTCGGCCACTACCTGCTTTTCGTCGTCCAGCAATGGAGGATGAAAGAAGATTGGGAACAAAGAATGTTCAGACGCATGCCGGAATCCATGCTTACCAGAGTAGATGATTCATCTTCCGTCAAATGGGAAGAAGAGGAAAAAGAGTTCAGACTCGGTCGGGATCTCTACGATGTGGTTAACATCAGGATCGAGTGCGGAAAAAAGATTTATTTCGCCATGAATGACAGGCAGGAAAATGAATTGATCCATCAATTGGATCGTGTGCTGTCATCCGAAAGAGAAACCCCGGATGGACGGAACGAAGGGAAACCTCAACTCAAGTTCCCGTTCAGCCATTTCACAATACCCGACAGATCATTCTTTTATCCTATATGTATTTGCGATACCCAATTGACTGAATATAGCGGATCAACATATCAGTCTATACCGGGGTCGGTTCCCCATTGCCCGCCCTGGGCCTGATCCTTATCTCATTACTTTCTTGCTTGATTGGCGCGGTTTACCCAAGCCGTCCAGTTCCATATTCATAACTCCAGTAAACTATTTAATATGATCTTCAGGACCATATTCTCCACGGCCATTCTGTTTTCTGCACTGACCGGTCAGGCGCAGAAAAAAGTCAGTGGCAGGATAACCGACGCTGCAACAGGTGCTCCTCTGTCCGGAGCTACCATCGGTTTTACAAGTGGCTCCGTCATCACTGACAAAAGCGGGCAATTCACCATTGATTGTCAAAAAGCAACCGCCATTACGGTTTCGTACATTGGCTATTCCGCACAAAAACAGATCATCCAGGATTGCGACGCTACGCTCAACATAGCTTTGAAAAGCGACCGTCGTAATTTGGATGCGGTGGAGATCACAGCGACATCAAATGTCAACAAACTTCTGCTTTATCAGCCTGCGTCCATATCCAAATTATCATCTGTCGAGCTTAAAAGAGGTACAGGATTGTATCTGGACGATGCCATACTCATCAACGTGCCAGGTGTCACCATGGCTCGCCGCAGTGTGGGTGGTGGACAGCAATTCAATATCAGAGGCTATGGAAATGGCACCCGAGGCACCAGAGGTGTCAGCAGCAACTTTGATGGTCAGGGATATAAGGTGTATCTGAACGGCATCGCGATCACCGATGCCGAGGGTATCACCACCATGGATGATATCGACTTCGCATCGATCGGCAACGTAGAAGTTACCAAAGGACCTGCTGGATCACTCTATGGTCTGGCCATAGCCGGTGCTATCAACCTGAGGACGATCAGGCCTGAAAAAGGTAAAACTTCCATCGGACAGGAAGCCATGGTTGGCAACTATGGTTTGCGCCGCTTCACCACAACATTCCAATCTGGAGGTGAGCGTTCCTCCATCCTCCTGAATTACGGATACCAGCATTCCGACGGATATAGTATCCACAACGAATCCAAAAAACGTTTCGTCAATTTCGTCGGTGATTTCAATCCGAACGACAAGCAGACCCTCACCGCTTACGCTGCATATAGCAATAGTTACGACCAACGCCTTGGTGAACTCACCATCGACCAATGGAACAAAGATGACTATTCCGGCAATCCCGATTACATCAAGCGAAATGGTCACAGCAATGTGATCACCTTCCGCGCCGGCATCGGTCACACATATGTATTCAATAAGAACATTTCCAATACCACGACTCTTTTCGGAACCGGGTTTACCAGCAATGCCAGTTCAGCTGCAGGTTGGACCGACAAAAGCACCATTAATTACGGTTTCCGATCATCATTCGATACGAAGTTCGATCTCGGCGGAAATGTGACCTTGAGCGGACTCACCGGACTGGAAACACAGAGACAGGATGGACAGGTCGTCGGTTACAACATGAAACAGGATCCATCTGACACCAGCAAGACATGGACTTTGGGAGTGAATCCATATTGGGTCATCAACGCCAATACATCCAATATCAATTACGCGACTACTACCTCTTCCCTGTTCACGGAATGGACCCTCGGACTACCCAGTGAATTCTTCGTCACCGGCGGAATCGGCTTGAGTAACATGAAGATCACCCTGAACGACAGGCTCAATCCCGCATTGACCACCCGACCTGCAACATATGACAAGTCATACACCGGTATGATCTCCCCACATTTCGCGGTGAACAAGGTCTTCAACAAGCATTTCTCCGTTTATGCATCCTACAGTGTAGGATACAAACCTCCGGTCAGTTCCTATTTCTATATCACTACACCTGCTGTAGCCACCACACCTGCCACGCCTGCAACCGGACGTGTGAATGAGGACCTCAAGCCTGAGGTCGGCAAGCAATTCGAAATCGGGACCAAAGGTGATCTGGCCAATGGAAGGATGCATTACGAACTCGCCTTTTTCCAGGCAAAGTTCAGCAACAAGATGACGGCCATCGCAGTGGTCTCACCAGTCAATGCGAATACCACCCTCTATTCTTACGTCGTCAATGGAGGTGACCAGATACATAAGGGACTTGAAGCACTCGTCAGGTTCACAGCTTATAACGCCCAAAGCGGCTTCATCACTTCCGTTCGTCCTTTCCTGAACTTCACGTATTCTGACTTCAAGTACGGAGACAACTTCAAAATCCAGAAATCCGTTACCGTAACCGAGGATTATAGTGGCAAGCAAGTGGCTGCCGTTTCTCCCAAAGTATTCAATTTGGGCGTGGATCTCGGCTTACTTGCAGGCATTTATGCCAACCTGACTTATACGTATAGGGACAAGATGCCGATCAATTCACTCAACGACACCTATGCTACCAGCTACAACCTCGTCAACGGCAAATTAGGCTTTCGTCAGGCCCTTGGAAGGCATTTTGATCTGGATGCCTATGCAGGGGCAACCAATCTGAACAATACCAAATATTATATGATGGTTTTTGCCAACCAACTACCGGATGCCTATCTCCCTGCACCCAGACATACCAACTGGTTCGCCGGCGTGAATCTGAAATATAATTTCTGATCGGACAATCAAAAGCCCCTGCGCCAGTGGTTGACTTGAAAATTTCGTTAAAGTTGCAACTGCCGCAGCGGCTTTCCCATTCCCTTTTCCAAAAAGAATGGAATATTCGAACAAAAAAAAGGGGGCATGCCCCCTTTCAAAAAGCGCACAAGAAATATTCATTTCAAAAGTGATACCGCTTCATCGAGTTTTGCTGTATATGCCCTGATGGACTCGGATACGCGAGCGATGCCCGTCTGGGCTTCAACCCATTTCCTCTCTTCAATGCCCTCACGGATCATGGGCAGGGTTTTCACTCCATAGCCGGTATAAAATCCGGGAGCATAGATCTGGTGACGATACCATTTACGGCGGGGAAGACCTTCTGGGCTAGTCAGACTCCTTTCAAGCTTGTACAATATTGAATTAAGCTGGATGCGTTTAGCCGGTTCCAGTTGCATGGCTTTCCCCTGATATAGCTTGTATTCATCGGCCTTGGATCGAAGGGCCGCCAAGGCATTGTCGAGTGGACTGAAGTCCAGGAAAGGAACATCCCCTTTATAAGGAATGGCACTGATCTTTTTTGTGGGATCGGCGGCCAGTCCATATAAGTTATCTTTCATGATCTTCCTATCCATCTCCGCATCTGCCCGCATCTGATCGGCCAATGTCTTCACTTCGGAAGCATAATCATTCACCGTGGAGGAAAAGCTGGTGAAATCCATGGGTATGATATCTGCATTTGACAACCTCAACATGACCCTTCCTGCCGTCTTCGATAAAGCAGCGCCGTAAGCATAACCGGGATCTTTGAATCGTTTGAAATGCTCGTAGGAATCATATATGGAATGATAATCCCCACCCTCCCCTTCACCACCGAACCCGAGGTTCATGGAAGATATGCCTAGATATTGCAGGAAAGGAGAATAATCTGAACCTGCGCCCAAAGCGGATAGTTTGATGTTGCTATTCCCATACATTTTCTGCCTTGAACTTCTATCGGCATCCATGATTGTTCGTGCATAACGCCTTTCCTTTATGGTTACCCCTGTTTGCGGATCTTTCACCAATGAAGTAATCTCATTGAAAAACGGTTCCAGGGTATGTGAACCTTCCGCGCCGATGAAACCACGTTCATTGCCATCAGAATTGATATAAGCCACTGCTTTTCGGTTCAGCTCTTCCTGATGTTCCTCCACCCATTCCGTGGAACCGAGCAGGGACGGCTCCTCTCCATCCCAGGCACAATAGACCAGTGTCCGCTTGGGTCTGAAACCTTGTTTGGCCATCTCACCGATTACACGGGCTTCTTCCAGTTCCGCGACCATGCCACTTAATGGGTCTGATGCACCGTTGACCCAACCATCATGGTGATTACCACGAATGACCCATTCATCAGGATATTCGGAGCCCTTCATCACCCCGATCACATCATAAAGTGGTTTGATGTCCCAGTTGAAAGCAAGTTGAAGATGGACCTTGGAAAGACTCGGCCCGATATGATAAGTGATAGGCAACCCACCTCTCCAGGATGCAGGAGCCACTGGTCCTTCCAGAGATTGGAGCAAAGGAAGTGCGTCATTATAAGAAATTGGCAATACGGGTATTTTCATGATCGTCGTGGCTTCGGAACGATCGAGACGTTTTGCATTCTTGTCTGCCCCTACCATGGGAGTAAGGGGATCTCCGGGATAGACGGGCATATCCATCACTGAACCGCGCTGCACGCCATCTCCCGGACGGAATGCACCTTTGGGATATACATCTCCCTCTCCGTATCCATCATCGGCCGGATCGGAGTAGATCAGGCATCCTATCGCACCATGCTCAGCGGCCACCTTTGGCTTGATCCCTCTCCATGAACCACCGTACTTGGCCAAGACGATTTTACCTTTTACACTGATCCCACGACGGTCCAATTCCTCATAATCTGCCGGGACCCCGCGATTTACGAAAACCAGTTCACTGGTCACATCACCATCAGCGGAAAAAGCATTATAGGAAGGTAGTTGCTCGGATTTCTGCCCCGTGGTGGGATCTTCCTTCAAGGCTGGCTCCTCCAACTTGGCTCGGAAAGGCTTTGCCCCTTGAAGTTCAAGCAATCTGGTCTTCGGTGTGGGGAATAAAACCTGAAACTCCTCGATGCGCGCATCCCAGCCCCACTTATTCATCAAGCCGACCATGTACTCTGCATTGGCCTTGCCTTGAACCGAGCCCACGTGATGTGGCCGGGAAGACAGGAATTTCATGTACGTATCCAGATTGGGGGCAGCAACCAGGGAATCGAAAACCGATTCCCACTTCAGTTGGGTGGCAGCATTGCCATCGGTGAAGCCCAAAACCTTCTGCGCATGGCTGGAAAAAGAAATACAGATCAGCATGGCTGAAAAAATGATCCGACGCATAATTGTTGATTTAAGCGACAAAGTACGAAAGATTACAATTTCATCTGATCAGGATTCTCCGACAAGGCCCGGTTTACTACATTCTGAAATCCATGAAAACCTGCCAAAAGCATGCAACTGACAAATAACCCGATACCCGATGACCGACATCATTTAACAACCACCCCGCACTGATTAGATTGACATGAATTATTCTAACCTATTCAGCAGCACATGAAAAATATATTGAAAAACTCCATCATCATTGTTCTACTGCTCATTTTTCAAAGTTGTGTCATAGGCAGGAAAATGAGCTTTGAGAAAAAACAGGTCACGACGGACTACCCCATCACTAAAAGTCTGGCCATTGGATTTCAGGAAAACAGGTATGAAGTTTTATCCGGTCAACAAAAACCCAGTTTCTGCGGAAAAATGATGTCCACCGCACAGATCGGATACAACATGCAAACGGAAAGCGGAAAAGCACTAATGGAAGAATTCACCAGTTCCGTAGCCCACTCACTTCAACAACGTGGCGTTATAGCTAGTGAGCTGCCCACGGGATGGACCATGAATACCGACTCTCTGATAAACCTGTTCCAACAAGGGGATAAGGAAAGGCTGGTCTTATTCACCGTCAACAAATGGGAATCCCTTGGACAGCCCCTTTTCTCCAGCATCAGGTACGAAGTCAACTACAATAT